>NZ_JBFAPV010000008.1:144481-413039 GCF_040676925.1 Nonomuraea sp. NPDC049486 | reverse complement strand
AGCAGCAGATCATGACCGCGCGAACAGCCACCAAGGCGAAGTCTCAGGAGACCATCGCCGCATAACCGAGTCTCCACGCTTTCAGGGGATGGACACCGACCTTGCGCCGTATGGCCGCGAACTGGGAAAACGCGTGTCTGTGAGTGACCGTGACTGACCGCTCGTCACCTGTGTCCAATTACACGACGATCATGTACAGATCACTTGCTATGCGGGTCCGGCCGTGCTGGGCTCACTGCCGTGAGTAAAGTTTGGTACCCCGGCGAGCTCGCGCTTCCTCTTGCCTTCCCGAACCGCCGCTTCCGCCTCTGGAGCTACGTGCCCACACATAGCGGCCTCGTCGTGCGGACGGAGTTCGAGCCTGACACGCCCCATGTCGAACTGCTCTTCCAGTCCGTTCACCTGATCAACCTTCCGGCCAGGATGAACGGGCTCATGGTTGCTGTCGACGAGGGTAGGGGAGCCTCGGGCGTGACATTCACCGTGAGCGGCGATGATTTCTCGGGGCGCGTCATCGCGAACCGCCTATGTCTTGGCGCAGAGGAACGATCAAAATACAGTCCAGTCTCGATCTTCCACGGCTTGCTGAGCAGTGAATTCCCGCCCGAGCCACGCGCTCCCGCCTGATCATCCCGGAGCCGGAGCGCCCCACCGGAGGCACTATCTGGGGCGGCGCAGCATCACCCTGGCGAGCCAGATGATGGTGGGTAAGAGGATCAACAGAACAGCGAAGCCGGCTCCGACAGCGAGCTCGGCGTCACTCCACAGCTGGATCGCATCCACCCTGCGAGGCTAGCCGTGAAGCGGATCAGTCGGAATGCTGCGCAGACGCGGCCCGAGCGCGGGCGCGCGCGAGAACGGCCCTCAGGCCGCACGCGCAGCATGGGGCCGCGTGGCGGCGCTGAGCGCTGCCCTTGATCCATAAGAGATCAATTCGGCAAGTTCTCCAAGGTCAGCGACCACGGATAGTCCTCGATACGTTCTGCTCCGGAGCTTGGCGGGTGCGGCTCGAACTGGCCGGGGCCGAGCAGTACGCGTATGCCTTCGGCGCGGAGCTGGTCGACGCTGCGCTGGAAGGGGACGCGTGCGGCCAGGGCGGTGTTGACGAAGGGCAGGATGACGACGGGGATGCCAAGCCCTGGGGCTTCGGACAGGACACCGAGTGCGTAGGTGTCGGCGATGCCCTGGGCGAACTTGTTGATCGTGTTGTAGGTGGCGGGCGCGACGATGATGGCGTCGGCGCGCGGTGACTTGGGCTCGTGCGGCTTGCGGTACTGGCTCCGGACGGGGCGGCCGGTCTGCTTCTCCAGTTCGGCAACGTCGATGAAGTCGAGTGCCGACGGGGTGGCGATGATCTGGACGGTCCAGCCGGCGGCTTGGGCGAGGGTGACGAGGCGCCCGACGTCTGGGGCTGGTCCTGCGGCGCAGACGATGATGTACAGGACTTGGCCGGGTCGGGTCACGCGATGACTCCCAGGGTTGCCGCGTAGTCGCGGGCTTCGCGGCGGACGCTGATCGGGGCTGTTGCCAGGATGTCACGTACCAGCCGGAGGGCCGCGGGCGGCGGGCGATTTCCTGTGGGGTGCGGCGCGCAGGATGCGCAGGGCCTTGTCGTGCCGGTTCGACATGAGGAAGGCGCGGGAGGTGTGGCTCCGCGGAGCAGCAGAGATCCGTAGATCTACAGGTCATTGGGGGTGGGCTCGGCGAGGTGTTCGGCTGCGCTGCGGACCGCGCCGATGGCTGCGTGCTGGTGGCCGCCGTCCATCAGGGCGTGGGTATGACCGATTGCCGGGAATCGAGGCTGGCCAGCTTTTCGATGTCCGCAACAGAGATCGAAAAGGCCCTCTCCCCGTTCAGGGGAAGAGGGCCTTCGAAGAGCGGAGGATCGGGGATTTGAACCCCGGATGGTGTTGCCACCAAACCGCATTAGCAGTGCGGCGCCATAGACCTGACTAGGCGAATCCTCCTCGGGAGCCGTGTGGCCAGAGTTAGAGTACCGGCCTTCGGCCCAGGCAGCAAAGCGGTAACCCGTCCACCGTGGGGGCGAGTCATCCACAGCCTGTGGGTAACGGGTTGTGGAAAAGAGCCCGCCCCTGGTCGAGGGCGGGCTCAAGCCTGTGGATAACCCAGGACTCAGGCGGCCGGGTTGGCCTCGCCCTCGATCTCGATCTTGACCTTCTTGCCGACCAGGACGCCGCCGGTCTCCAGGGCCTGGTTCCAGGTCAGGCCGAACTCCTCGCGGTCCACCTCGGTGCTGATCGAGAAACCCCATACCGGCTGGCCCCACGGGTTGGTGCCGACGCCGCCGTACTCGACGTCGAGCTCGACTTCCTTGGTGACGTCGCGGATCGTGAGGTCGCCGACGACCTTGAACTCGTCGCCGCCGTCGGCGACGACGCGCTTGCTCCGGAAGGTGATCTCGGGGAACTTCTCGACGGAGAGGAAGTCGTCGCTGCGCAGGTGGCCGTCGCGGTCGCCGACGCCCGTGCTGATGCTCTCGGTCTTGATCGTGAGCTCGGCGGTCGACTGGAGGAGGTCCTCGGCGATCGTGATGCTGCCGGAGAACTCGGAGAAGTTGCCGCGGACCTTGCTGACCATCATGTGCTTGACGACGAAGCCGATGCTGGTGTGGGCGACGTCGAGAGCGTAGGTGCCCGCGACGGGGATGGTCAGGCCGTTCCAGGTGCGAGTGGTCATGAGAAGAAGTCCTTCAGGAGTGTGCTTGTTGTGCGGACAGTTGTGACAACAAACATCTACACGAGGAATATTCCCTCCGTCAACTAACGTCGTCTACAGTATGGATGTGACCAACATGAACGACCCTCGGCTGACAGCCATCGGGCTGCTGACGGAGGTTTACGCAGGGCTGACGGCCAGATTGCAGCCGGTGTTCAACGCCGCGGGCCTGTCGGAGATCGACTTCGAGACGCTGATCAGGCTCGGCCGCTCGCCCCGGCAGGCGCTGCGCATGACCGACCTGGCGGCGCAGACCGGCCTGTCCACGAGTGGGGTGACCCGCGTGGTCGATCGTTTGGAACGTGACGGCCTGGTCATCCGCGAGGCGTGCGCCACCGACCGCCGCGCCTCGTACGCCACGCTCACCCCGGCCGGCCGGGAGAAGCTGGAGGAGGTGCTGCCCCAGCACCTGGCCGACGTCGACGAGCTCCTCACGGGCTTGCTCAGCGGGGAGGAGCTGGACGGGTTCCTGGCCGCGCTCCGCAAGATCCGGAGCGTCGTGCGGCCCTGCGCTACGGCGGGGGCTGTAGAGGTGACAGCTCAGTCCTGAGCTTGGCCATCGCCCGCGACACGGTGCTCTTCACCGTGCCCACGCTGATGCCGAGTCTCCTGGCGATCTCCGGTTCGGTCATGTCCTCGTAGTACCGCAGCACGACCGCCGCCCGCATGCGCGCGGGCAGCCCCTGCAGCGCCTGCTCCAGCCGCTCGTGCACCTCGCCGCCGGCACTGTCCGTGACGATGACCGTCTCGGGCAGCTCGTCCGAGGGGTACTCCTCCAGCTTCCGGCGCCGCCACTGCGAGATGTTGATGTTGACCATGGCCCGCCGCACGTACCCGTCGAGCGCGGCCCTGTCCTGGATGCGGTCCCAGGCCAGATAGGTCTTGGTGAGCGCGTTCTGCAGCAGATCCTCGGCGTCCAGCGGGTGCCCGGTGAGCTGGTTCGCGGCACGCAGCAGCGCCGGACCGCGCGCTCGTACGTACTCGCGGAACTCTTCTTCCACCCTGGCCGTCTGCATCGTGGCCAGAATCGCAGCCCAGAGCCCTGATCAGGCTGACCCGCAATCCAGGATTCGGCCCGCCGACGACAAAGGTCCGTCAAGGTCGGTGGCAGATTGTTCGACGCCGGATGTCATCTCCTTCACTGAGGGATGCGTATTTTGCTCTTGTCTGCGGCGTACGGCGCGACCTCTCTTCCGGCCGTGTGACCCTAGAACGCATGGCGTATCCGAGCGTTGACCGCAGGCGGGTGCTGGCCGCCGCGGTGCTGGGCCGCGAGCCGGGAGTTCCGGGCCCGGGCGCGGAGGGGGAGCCGCTACGCGCGGTCACCGGGCAGATCCGCGACGTCAGCCCGCACCTCATCCTCGTCGAGACCCCCGAGGGCGGGAGCGAGCGGCTGGTCATCGCGCCGTGGGCCAAGGCCTGGCACGGCGCCGACGTCACGCCCGCAGACCTGCCCGTCGGGGCCAGGGTCGTCATGCGTACGCGCGAGGGCCGCGTGGTCGAGCGCATCTGGGCCGACACGATCCGCATCACCGGCACGATCATGTCCGTCGAAGGCCGCAAGGACGTCACGGTCGAGCTCGACTGCGGGCCGCACCGGGGCCGCCGGACCATTCTCATCCCGTACCGCGCGACCGGCAGGCTGCGGGTGCGCCATCCCCAGTTCGAGCCGGGCTACCTGTTCGACGCGATCGGCATCAGGAAGGACGGCACGGCGCTGGCCATGCTGCCCGCCACCTCCCAGCCCGCCTACCCGGCGCGGTCGGTGCCGGCGCCGCCGCCCGCCTACGGCGGCATGACCTCCCGCATCTCCGGCACCGTCACCTGGGCGGACGCCTTCGACGAGGACGAGCGGGGCGCGGCCTACCCCATGGTGGAGCGCTCCGACGCGGGCTGCCCGGACGCCGGCGTGTCCTGCGCCGGGCTGCCCTACCTCGCGATCGGCTCGCTGCTGCAGGTGCACAATGTGTGCGACGGCCGCTCGGTGAACGTGCCGATCGTCGCGTGCGGCTGCCTGGCCGGGCGCTTCTGCGACCGCTGCGTCGAGTGCGACACCTCGCCGCGCGGGCGGATCGCCGAGCTGTCGCCCCTCTCGTACGTCGAACTCGGCGGCGACCTGGTCAAAGGGTGTTTCAACGCGCAGATCGGCTTGGGGTGAGGTACATGCTGGCATCGCAGCTGCCGGTCCTGATCGTCCTGCTGTGCCTCGGCACGGCGGCGAAGGTGGCCGTCATACGGTCCGGCAGGGAGCCGAACGCGCTGGCCAGGCTCGGCCCCGCCGTGCTGGTGCCCGGCCGCTTCCGGGCCCCGGCTCTGCTGGCGTGCGGGGCGGCGGAGCTGGTGCTGGCCGCCGGGCTGCTGCTCACCACGCACCCGATCTTCCGTTTCGCGACGGTCGCGTTCTTCGCCATGTCCACGTACGTGCTCCTGGAGCTGCGCAGGCGCCGGCCCGACGCGGGCTGCGGGTGCTTCGGCGAGGTCAGCTCGGCTCCGGTCGGGGTACGGTCGATCGCCAGGACCATGGCGTTGACCGGCATGGCCGTGGTGACGGTGTGGGCGCCGGTGCCCGGCTGGGTGGCGTTCGCCCAGCCGTCGTGGGAGTTCGCGCTGGCCGGGCTGGTGGTGCTGGCCGTGCTCTCGCCCGAGATCGACGAGCTGATCGAGCGGGCCCGCCACCGGGCGCCGTGTGAGCAGCGCCGCGGGCCCGCCGAGGGGATCATGCTGGCGCGGCTGCGGTCGAGCGGCACGTGGCGGGCCCACCGGGCGGAGCTGACCACGGCCGAGCCCTACGACAGCTGGCGCGAGCTGTGCTGGCGGTTCTTCGCGTTCAAGAACCACCAGCAGGACGACGTGGTGTTCGCCGTCTTCATGGCCGGCCGCCGACCGGCCGTCAGGGTGGCGGTGGTCGAGGCGGACAGCGAGTCTCTGCCCTCGTATACGCCAGTATCGGCCTGACGCTAGAGAGGGCTAGATTTCCCTCGACGGGCATGGCGATTTAACTCTATTGGGCTATCTAGCTTCCCCTCTAGACAACCCAATAGAGGTCTAGGGGTGCCGTCTAGATCGGTTGGGCACGCAGGAACCTCCCGAAATGCGGCACGGTGAACGCGATCAGCCCGCGCTCGGCACTGTAGATCAGACCCTTCTTGATCAGGCTGTCGCGGGCGGGGGACAGGCTCGACGGCTTGCGGCCCAGGGACTCCGCCACGTCGGCGGTCGCCACCGGCTCGTCGCCGATCTCGGCCATGGCCCGCATGTAGTCGCGCTCGGCCGGGGTCGCGCGTTCGTAGCGGCTGCCGAAGAAGCCCACGGCCAGCTCCTCCTCGGCCTCCGGCGCCGACACCCGGACGTCGTCGAGCGTGATCGGGCTGCGCGGCGCGAGATCCCAGGCGACCTTGCCGTAGGCCTGCACGAAGTAGGGGTAGCCGTCGGCCGCGTCGTAGAGGGCGTCGAGCGCCTCCTGGGTGAACTCGACGTCTTCCTCGCGCGCGGGCAGCATGAGCGCCAGGTCGGCGGCCTCGCGGTCGAGCTTGTCGATGCGGGCGTAGCGGAAGAGCCGCTCGGAGTAGCTCTTGCTGGCCGACAGCACGCTCGGCAGGTGCGGCAGCCCGGCGCCGACCACGATCAGCGGGCCGCCGGTCTGCGACAGCTCGTGGCAGGCGGCGCACAGGGCCGAGATGTCGGCGGACTGGACGTCCTGCATCTCGTCGATGAACAGCGCGATGCCCACGCCCAGGTCGGTCGCGACGCCCGCGGCGTCGACGAACAGCTCGGTGAGGTCGATCTCCAGGTCGCCGGAGTCGGCGCGGCCACGCGTGGCCGGCACGTCGATGCCGGGCGACCAGTGGGAGGTGCCCTTGGCGGCGGACGGGTCGCGCATCGCGAACGCCTTCAGCACGCCGAGGAACTCCTCGATGCGCTCCGGCGCGCGGTGGCGCGGCGCCAGCTCGCGGATCGCCATGTGGAGGGCGGCGGCGACGGGCCTGCGGATCGACTGGTCGGGCCTGGCCTCGATCTTGCCGGTGCCCCACAGCCGCTGGATGGCCATCGAGCGGAACGTGTTGAGCAGCACGGTCTTGCCGACGCCGCGCAGGCCGGTGATGACCATGCTGCGCTCGGGCCGCCCGCGGGCCACCCGCTCCAGCACGACCTCGAACTGCTGAAGCTCACGGTCGCGCCCGGCGAGCTCCGGCGGACGCTGCCCGGCTCCGGGGGCATAAGGATTGCGCACGGGGTCCACGCTCTCCGACTTTATTGCGCCATATAGCGGGCGTCTTAGATTCGGGAAGAAAGTGTGATGGCGTGTCCGAGCAGGGGGCATCGCGAGCACCGTCACCGGACACACCCCCTCTCACCAGGCCGAACCTCTGTTCGATTCGCGCTGGTACGACTGTAGCGCGGACTCGAACAGGTGCGCGATGATTTCAGGTAAAGATCTTCGCAACAGCTCCGCGCCCCCGTGCGTCATGGAAGTGTGGAGTTCGAGGATTTCGTCCGCGCCCGCGGGCCGGCCCTGCTGCGCTACGGGTATGTGCTCACGGGCAACCCCGACGACGCCGCCGACCTCGTACAGGAAGCGCTGCTCAAGCTGGGCGACTCCTGGCGGCGGGTGCGCAACAAGGACAACCCCGAGGCGTACGTGCGCATCACCATGGCCAGGCAGCACGTGAGCTGGTGGCGCAGGCGGCGGCGCGAGCGGATCACGGACGACGTCCCCGATGGCTCGTACACCGACGCCCACTCCACCGGTGAGTTGTGGAGGGAACTGGCCACGCTGCCGGGCAGGCAGCGTGTCGTGCTGGTGCTGCGCTACTACGAGGACCTGTCGGACCAGGAGATCGCCGACATCCTCGGCATCTCACGCGGAACGGTTCGGAGCCTGGCCTTCCGTGCGCTCAACACGCTCCGGGTACGGCCGGCCGTCTTCGAGGGGAGGCATTCGTGAGGACCGAGGAAGAGCTGGTCAGGGCCCTGCGCGAAGGCGCGGCGGGCGCGCCCGACACGGATCTGCTGGCAGGCGTCGCACGGCTCCGCCGAAGGCGCACCATGCGGCGGGTCCAGGTGCTCGCCGCGGCGGCGGTGATCGCGGTGGCGGGTACGGGCACGGCGGTGGTCAGGGGCCTCGGCCCGGGGGAAGGAGAGGGTTCCCGGCCGGCGGCCACCGCGATGGTCACCGTGGCCCCCGTCGCGGCGACGGTGACGGAGCTGTGGCCGCAGGCGCTGTTCACGATGCCGGCGACCAACGCCGACGGCTGGCGCTACCGCCCGGTCACCGCGCTCAGCGCCACTCAGGTGCTGCTCGCCGCCGAGTCCTCGTTCGAGAAGGCCGGCACGTTCGAGATCTACGACACCGGGACCGGGACGGCCAGGGTGGTCACCCAGGTGCCGAGAGGCAGGGGCCTGAAGAGGTACTTCCCCCAGTCCGCGACCGTGGGCCCCGCCGACATCGCCTGGTCCGGATCCGGCGAACGGGCTGACGGCACCCCCGTACGCGAGATCTGGACCGCCCCCCTGGCCGGCGGCGAGGCGAGGCTCCTCGCCACCCGCACCGGCGAGGACGCCGACCTCGACGGGATCTCCATCGGCGGCGGCCACGTGGTCTGGTCCGAGACCGACGGCGGCCTGTGGCGCGTCCCGCTCGCGGGCGGCGACCCGGAGCGCGTCCCCGGCGGCGACGGCCTCCACCTGATCGCGTGGCCCTGGGCCGCCGACGTCGCCAAGGGCCCCGAGGGCTTCGAGCACAACCAGACCCGGCTGGTGAACCTCGCCGACGGCACGACCCGGACCACGGCCGCGCCGCCGGGCGTGACCGGCTGGAGGTGCGGCCCCGTCTGGTGCCACGGCCAGAGGGATGACGGCCTGCTGATCCAGCGCGCCGACGGCACCGGCACGCCGCGGTCGCGTCAGGTCCACAGCGTCAGGATGCACGCCTATCCCGCGCTGGAGCGCTTCCTCGTCGACAGCGACGTGTACGACCTCGCCACGGACAAGCTGGGCCGCCTCGACGAGCCGACCGACTGGTACGGCACCGGCACCTCGTCCGAGCCCAGCACGATCCTCTACTGGGGAGCGACCAAGGGGGACAAGCCGGACGAGTTCCGGGTGCTCAACTTGGCAGCCGTCCCACCTGCCCAATAGCGTTCGGCCTCATGCGGACCTTCGCGAACATCCAGGAGCTCAAGGACGGCGTCGGCGAGACGTTCGGCCCCACCGAGTGGCGCACGATCACCCAGGACAGGGTCAACCTGTTCGCCGACGCCACCGACGACCACCAGTGGATCCACGTCGACGCCGAGCGGGCCAAGGAGGGCCCGTTCGGCGGCACGATCGCCCACGGCTACCTGAGCCTGTCGCTGCTGCCGTCGTTCATGTTCGAGCTGATCCGCGTCGAGGGCATCCAGATGGGCGTCAACTTCGGCCTGAACAAGGTCCGCTTCCCCCGCCCCGTCCCGGTCGGCTCGCGCGTGCGCGCCGTCGCCGAGCTGACCAGCGTCAAGGGCACCCCGGCGGGCTACCTGTCGGCGCTCAAGATGACCATCGAGGTCGAGGGCGAGCGCCGCCCCGCCTGCGTCGCCGAGACCCTCTCCCTGTACGTGCCCGCCGAGTGATGCAACAGAAGCGCCCCTCTCACGGTCCTTGGATCCGTGGACCAATCGTTCGACGAGTTCGTCCGAGCCAGGGGTGACGCTCTCCTCCGGTACGGCTACGTACTGACCGGAAACACCGAGGACGCGGCCGACCTCGTCCAGGAGGCGCTGGCCAGGCTGGGCAACGCGTGGTCGCGGGTGCGCAAGAAGGACAGCCCTGAAGGCTACGTGCGCACCACCATGGTGCGGCTGCACATCAACGCCTGGCGGCGCCGCCATCGCGAGGACCTCGTCGCGGCCGTGCCCGAGCGCGGCGACTTCGACCGGTACGACGACGCCGACCTCTGGGCCGAGCTGGGCAGGCTGCCCCGCCGGATGCGTGCCGTGCTCGTGCTGCGCTACTACGAGGATCTCCCCGACGACGAGATCGCGGAGATCCTCGGCGTCTCCCGCGGCACCGTGCGCAGCCAGGCCGCGCGCGCCCTGGGCAAGCTCCGGATCACGCATGCGCTGGAGGAGGCGCGATGAGAAGCGAAGAGGACCTGATCCGCACCCTGCGCACCGCCGCCGGGCACGCCGAGCCGGAGCCCACGCTGGCGGCCTCGGTGGCCGCCCGCCGCCGGTCGCGCCGGCGTGGAGGGTGGGCGCGGGTGGCGCTGGCCGCCGCCGCGGTGGTGCTGGTGGCGGGAGGCACGACGGCGGTCCTGTCCGACGGCGGGGGACGGGCGCGACCGGCGGCCGAGCCCACCCGGGGTGTCGAGCAGGCCGCCGAGGTCTGGCCCGAGGCGATGTTCACGGTGCCGGGCACGGCCGTCGACGGCCGGGAATACCAGCCGATGGCCGCGATCAGCCCGGCCGAGGTGCTGGTGAGCGCCGTGGCACCCGGCGTGAAGCCGGATCGCCTGGAGGTGTTCGACACCGGAATCAGGCAGTTCCGGACGGTCACCAGCATGCCGAAGCCCAACGTGCCGGGCTACCGCTTCCGCGACGTCAAGGCGAGGGACAATCACATCGTCTGGTGGGGCGAGACGCCTCACGCCGGCGAAGGCGCATGGGCCGACTTCTGGTACGTGCCGCGAGCCGGCGGCGAGTCCGGGCACGTCGCCAAGCTGACCGGAGAGCTGGCCCAGGTGGACGCCGTCGACATCACCGGCGACCACATCGTGTTCTCCGTCGAGCGGGGCGGCGTCTACCGGCTCCCGCTGACCGGTGGCAAGCCGGAGAAGATCAAGGGCACCGACGGCCTCCATCTCAGGTCATGGCCGCTGGCCGCCGGCTACACCGCGGGCGAGTCGCACGAGCGGAACCAGAACCGCACGGTCAACCTGGAAACCGGCCGGTCGGCCGACGTCTCGGTGCCGAGCGGAGCCCGCGGTCTGATCTGCGGTATCCAGTGGTGCGCGGGCGTGCTCGACGGCGGCCCCTTCCGCCAGCGGCCCGACGGATCGGACCGCCGGCCGATCCCCGCCGACCTGCGCCCTCTGGTGTTCGAAGGCCTGCCCGCCGACCGGTTCGTGCTCGGCCGGCTGTCCTCCGGGCCGGTCATCCAGGCGTTGTACGACCTCACCACCGAAGAGGTCGTGGGCCTTGACGAGGCCGAGTTCGGCGGCGGCGTCCCCACGGTCTTCTCCTGGAGGGAAGGCTCGAACCTGACCGTGGTGAACCTGCTCGCCGTCAGGTGAAGGACAGCACGATCGCCGTCACCGCCGCCAGCGCGAGCACGCCCAGGTAGGCGAGGACCAGCCGGGTGTCCCGGAGCAGGCACTTGCTCCGGGTCAGCCCGGCCCGCCGCGCCTTCCAGTAACCCGCGAACCCCAGCCCGGCGAAGGCCAGCAGCGCCCACGGCCCGAACACCCAAGCCAGGAGCGCGATCGTCGCGTACACGCACAACCGGAGCGGATCGTACGGCGTGCTCTGTGGAGTCGTCACGGGAGCACCTCCAGCGGGAGCCGCAGCCGCGGTTCGGACGCCACCGCCGACAGCCGCTGCGCCGACAGCTGCGGCCACGCCTGCACGGCGCAGAACGGCGCGCACTGGTCCCGGGCCGACCGGGTGCCGACGTGCACGCAGCACTGCGTGAGCCGTTCCTCGATCATGGTCGAGATGTCCATGAACGGCTTGATCGTGATCCGGACCACCCGCTCGCCCATCATCCGGCGCAGCTTCTTGCGCCGGCCCGGCAGCGCCGACGAGGCCAGCGTGAGCAGCGTGGAGACGCCGAGGTCGCAGTTCTCGCAGATGTTGCGCCACAGCTCGCCGATCTGCGGATGCGACAGCGACGACTGCTCCGACAGCAGGTCGAGCAGCGACTCCTGCACCGCCAGGCGCAGCTCGCGGGGGATCTCGGCGTCGGCGATGCGGTTGGCGACCAGGCCCAGGTTCTCCTTGAGCCGGTCGTGGCCGATCAGCGCCACCAGCGAGCGCCACCGCTGCGAGTCGTCGCGGATGAGGTAGCCGACCGAGCAGCAGTGCGGGTGGGAGCACGGCAGCGCGGTCAGGTCACGCCACGTCACCAGCCCGCCGGTCTGCGGGCCGAGCCGCTTGAGCACGCCTGTGTGGGTCAGCCGGTCCATCGGGTCGATCGTCCCCGACCTGCCCGAGCCGAACTGCGGCTGCAGCGACACGCCGCCCACGAACGGGGTGTCGAGCGCCACCTTGACGACGTCGCCGATCTCGCCGTCGTTCACGCCGAGCGCCGCCGTCATCACCAGCGTGGTGAAGATCTCCCGCTCCGAGAGCCGCGCCACGGCCTGCCGCTTCAGCCTGCGCAGGTCGCCGCCGCGGTGGTGTCTCGACGCCTCCGCCGAGGAGCCGTCGTACTGCAGGTAGACCTCCACCCGCTCGCGGTGCTCGGTGAGCAGGTCGAGCAGGGCGTCGTCGCGGGCGATCAGCACGCCGTTGGTGTTGATCAAGATGCGGGTGATCGGGCGTGCGGCCAGCTCGTGCAGCAGCGTCTTCAACTCGGGGTGCAGGGTCGGCTCGCCGCCGCTCAGCATGAGCACGTCGAGCTTGCCGTTCTCCCTGGCCAGCCGCTGGTCGACGTTCGCCAGCACCTCGGCGACCGGCACCACGCCGTTGAGCTCGGGCGAGCTGTCGGCGAAGCACGTGGGGCAGCGCAGGTTGCACGCCTCCGCGATGTCCTCCAGCAGGATGCAGGTGTGCTGCGTCTGCAGCTCGGGCAGCCCCTTGAGGTACGCCGCCGGCACCGGATCGAAGTTGCCCGCGAGATCCGGCACGTGCTGCTTGGTTGGAGCGGTCCACTCCTCCAGGTAGGCGAGGATCTCCGGGTCCTCGTCGTAGAGCGTGCGCACCAGCCCGTGCTCCCGGCAGCCCCGCTCCAGCCACACCTTGCCGTCGCGCACCGCCAGGTAGCCGCTCAGCCGCTCGATCCGGTCGAGGTCGCGGCCGTGGCAGTGGGGGCAGAACGCGTTCACGTAGCGGACGACGCGGTCGCCTCGGAGACCCATCCCCGTGCTCATGTCATGACCTTTCGCTTGAAGAGGGCAGCGTAGTAGCCGCGTCGCCACCCGTACGCGAGCCTCAGCCCGAGCAGCAGCATCCCCGGCAGGAGGAACCACTGCGGGCCCGTCAGCTCCAGCCACAGGATGTCGTTGGCCCGGGTGAACTCCACACAGAACCGGAAGAACGCGTACGCCGCGACATACAACGTGAACAGCTCACCGGGCCGGGTCAGCCGCTTGCGCGCCCACAACAGGGCGGCGAACGCGGCCACGTGGAAG
The DNA here is from genome assembly GCF_040676925.1 of Nonomuraea sp. NPDC049486. Classification (NCBI taxonomy): domain Bacteria; kingdom Bacillati; phylum Actinomycetota; class Actinomycetes; order Streptosporangiales; family Streptosporangiaceae; genus Nonomuraea; species Nonomuraea sp. NPDC049486. Next base: position 399,976 of record NZ_JBFAPV010000008.1, on the reverse strand, counting down.
ACGATCTCGTACAGGAACGACGGATGCATCGCCTGCCCCGCCAGGCAGCCCGGGCAGTCGGGCGTGCTCGCGGGGGCGCGGACCCCCCACGGCAGGCCGGTCGGCCGGCCCGGGGCCTCGGTCAGGTGGCAGCCGATCCGGCCGACCGCCATGCCCAGCGCCACCGCCGGCGCGAACAGGTCACCGGTGCGCTCCTTGTAGCCGATGATCCGCTTGGCGACCAGGACCCCGACGTACGCGCCCGCCAGCCCGCCGAGGACGCTGCGCGAGCCGTACAGCCACAGCTGCTGCAGGTCCAGCGTCTCCAGCCAGCCGGCCAGGCGCATGCCGATGGCGCCGCCGACCAGCGCGCCGGTGACGGCCACCAGCGACTGCTCGTTGAGCGCGCCCCTGCTGCGGGCCTCGTAGAAGAACACCACCGAGGCGACCGCGACGCCGAGGCCGACGAAGATCTCGTGCAGCGGCATGTCACGCGCCGTACAGTGCCGGGTTCAGCCCCGTGCACAGCCCTGCCGTGCAGATCGACCAGAGCGCCCAGCCGATCATCAACCCCATCCCGATCCCGCGCGTCCAGGGTCTGCGGATCAGCACCAGGACGAGGCCCGCGACCAGCCCGAGGCCCACCAGCGTCGCGGTGCCGGCGATGAGCATGGGCCGGCTGTGTTCGGGAGTGCTGATGGCGCCGAGGAAGACGAAGAAGCCGAGGATCGCGTTGATGACGCTGTAGACGGTCAAGCCGACGAACGCCATCCCGATGGTGATCCCGACCTTGTCGCCGGTGGACGGCGAGGGAGGGGGCGGCGCCCAACCGCCCATCCCGGGACCGTACGGGGGCCCGGGCGGTGGGCCATGGGGTGGACCGTGCGGCGGGCCCTGCCAGTGAGGCCCTGGCGGCGGCTCTTGCGCGTGGCCTTGCGGCGGGCCCTGCCAGGGAGGACCCTCCGGGGGAGGCGCTTGCCACGGCGCTCCCTGTGGCGGTGGCGGCGGAACCTGTCCCGGAAGCCCGTCACGGAAGTTTCGGGTCGGCCCCTCCTGGCCCGGATCGTGCTTGCCGGGATCGTCCGGCGGTGGTGTCGTCATCCCTCTCCCTCTTGACCGACGAACAGGATGGAACCCGCCGGTTGACGTCCGCTTTCAGGCGTACAACCCCGGATTGAGCCCCGTGCACCAGCCGGCCGACACGATCGACACCAACCCCCAGCCGATCATCAACCCCAGGCCCAGCCCTTTGGACCACGGCCTGCGCAGCGACAGCAACACCACCCCGCCCCCGAGCGCGCCGACGGCCAGGAAACCGGCCGCCAGTGCCAGCACCACGTTCGTGGCCATCGACACGGCGACGACCCCCACGAAGACGTTGACCACGATGTAGGCGAAGAGCCCGACCACCGCGAGCCCCACGACCACGCCGGTGGACCGGGGCTGCTGTGGCTGCTGAGGCGGCGGCATGGACACGACGCCCACATTACGGCCCTATCTCCCCTTCTGAGTAGTAGATGGCCGCCTGCACCCTGCTCTTCAGGCCCAGCTTGTGGAGCACCCGGCTGACGTGCGTCTTCGTCGTCGCCTCGGCCATGGCGAGCTCTTCGGCGATCTCCGCGTTGGACAGCCCCCGCCCGATGCACGCCAGCACCTCCCGCTCCCGAGGCGTCAGCGTCTTCGGATCCACCGGCTCCCGCCGCGCCGGCGCCTGCTCCCCGAACGCCTTGATCAGCCTGCGCGTCACCCCCGGCGAGATCAACCCGTCACCCCCGGCCACCAAGCGCACCGCGTCGACCAGCGCGTCCGCGTCCGTGTTCTTCAACAGGAATCCTGCGGCCCCCGCCCGCAACGCGCCGAACACGTACTCGTCCACGTCGAACGTCGTCAGGATCAGCACATCGGTGATGCCCGCCAGCTCCGCCGTGGCCGAGATGCCGTCCATCCTGGGCATGCGGATGTCCATCAGCACCACGTCGGGCCGCAGCTCCTTGGCCATGGCGACCGCCTCCACGCCGTCGGCCGCCTCCCCGACCACCTCGATGTCCTCGTCGCCATCCAGGATCAATACGATCCCGGCCCGCACGGCGGCATGATCGTCAGCCACCAGCACCTTGATGCCCACTCGGCCCACCTCGCCTTTCACCAGCTCACCCACCGGCGTATGCCACGCTGCAATCTCCCCCACCGGTCCCATCGACGTATGCCGCGCTGCCACCGTGCGTCCGGCGACAGTGCCCTTCATCCGCCCTGGAGGACTTCACGTCGCCTCCCGGCCCGGCGCCGGAAGCGTCGCCGAGACACGCCAGCCGTCCGCGTGCGGCCCGGCCTCGAACGTCCCGCCCACGAGACCGGCCCGCTCCTTCATCCCCACGAGGCCCGCACCGGCCCCTGGCAGCCGGTCGTCCCGGCTGCTCACCGCGTTGTCGACGGTGATCGACACCTGGTCCGGCTCGTACACCAGATGAACCCTGGCCGGCGAGTCGCCGTGTTTGAGCGCGTTGGTCAGCGCCTCCTGGAGGATCCGGTAGGCCGCCAGGTCGATGGGCGCGGGCAGATCGCGGGGCGGGCCGTCGACGCTCAGCTCGGTGGCCAGCCCGGACTGGCGCGACCGCTCCACCAGGCCCTCGGCGTCGCGCAGCCGAGGTCTCAGGGCCTCGCCCTCGTCGCCCTCCTGCCGCAGCAGCCCGATCATGGAACGCATCTCGGCCAGGCCCTGAACACTGTTCTCCCGTACGGACTCCATGATCGTCCGCACGGTGGCCGCATCGAGGTCCTTGCGCGACAGCACCGCGGTGGACTGGATGGCGATGGCGCTGAAATGGTTAGCGATCATGTCGTGCAGCTCGCGCGCCATCCGCGTCCGCTCGGACGTGATGGCCGCCTGCCGGTCGAGCTCCGCCAGCCGCGCCACCTGCTCGGCCCTGGCCCGCTCGGCCGCCGCCTGGTCGCGGTGCTGGCGCAGGATGTGGGCGGTGGTCACCGGCGTGACCAGGATCAGCCCCAGCTGGACCACGGTGAGCGCGAGCGCCCGCCAGTCGGCCCAGAGAAACCCCGTCACGGCCCCTGTCCCCACCGCCGCCACCGTCGTGATCACCAGCAGCCAGCGGGAGAACCGGGCCGGCCCGTAGAGCGCGGCCGCGTACAGATTGTCGGTGTAGACGAGCACCGTGCCCAGCGACGGCCCCACGAACAGGTCGAGGACGACTCCCACCGTGCCCAACCCGAGCGAGCCCAGCGGCGACCGGTAACGCAGCAGCACGGCCAGACACGTGATCGCCAGCGGGATGGCGAGCACCCAATCGGGCACGCCGCGGTCGATGCGGGCCCCGGACTCGATCAGCGCCAGGCCCACGAGAAAGGCCAGGCCCGCACCCAGCGCCACGCGGTTCATGCCCACATCCCACCACGTCGCGCGGCGGTTTCGATCCTTCGCGGGACGGCCTGTGGATACACACTTCGATGTATCCACAGGCCGTCCCCCAAGAGGATGTTTTCCCTGTACGAGCCGGAAGACTGGACATCGTGATTGTCGCCGTCATCATCGCCTGCGAGATCGGCTTCTGGATCCTGCTCGGTCTCGGCCTCGCCTGCCGCTACCTGTGGAACCGCCGCGCCCTCAGCACCGCGCTCCTGGTCAGCGTCCCCCTGCTGGACGTGATCCTGCTCGCGGCGGCGGTCATCGACATGCGCGGCGGCGCCCCGGCGGACTTCAAACACGGCCTCGCCGCCGCGTACCTCGCCTATTCGATCGTGTTCGGCCACAGCACGCTCAAGTGGGCCGACGCCAAATTCCACCACCGCTACGCCGGCGGCCCCCCACCGCCCCGCCCACCCGAGGCCGGCTCCGCCAGAACCCGCTCCGAGTGGATCTTCTGGCTGCGGATCGTCCTCGCGTACGGGATCGCCTGGGCGGTCGTCCTGGTCATGGGCTGGCTCGTGGGGAAGCCGGGGAGCATGGGGGAGCTGTACATGTTCCTCGGCCAGGCGGCCAAGGTCCCGCTGATCGCCCTGATCTGGCCGGTCAGCTACACGCTGTGGCCCAAGAAGGAGGAACCGGCGGGGTCATGAAAGCCGTAACTGGTTCGAGGCATCGCTCAGAACCCGCTATGCTTGCTTACGCAGCGAGCGGCCGTAGCTCAATGGATAGAGCATCTGACTACGGATAATAACCGGTCAAGCAGCGTACGACCACCCGTTTGAGCAGGACTCCGGGATGCAGCGTACGGGCCGAATCAGACCAGCAATCCCCGATCATCACACGTCGCTGACCTGCGGCTATGACACACGGTAGCCGGGATCGGGGCTAGTTGCCCTCCTCCTCGGGCTCGGGGCCCACGAACGAGCCGAGCCGCAGCCGTGTATATATCAGGCCGCGCTCGCGCAAATCTTTGAGCGCTTTCCGGACCGTATTCGGCGCGACCCCGAATTCTTGCGCAAGCGTATTCTGAGTAAGCCTTTTACCCGGCCCGTATTCGCCACTCTGAATACGTTTCCGTATTTCGGCGGAAATCTGCCGCCAAATCTCTACGTCTTCCCGCCACTCGACCACGTTGTGAGCGTAGGGACGCACGCATGTGCACCCTCCAGCGGATATAAGCGCGCTACAGCGTGCATAAGCGTGACCCAGTCCGGGTAGGGCGCGGGTCGTGGCCGGTGCAGCGTCACCTGCACCGGCCACGCTCACGCACCCCGGCCGGCATCCCCCTCCGGCTCGGCCTGGCGGTCGACAACGAACGTGCCGCGGCCGTGCACCACGGCGAGCAGGCCGCGCTCCGCGAGATCCTTCACAGCTCGCCGGACCGTCACCCGGGCAACCCCATACTGGGCCGCCATGTCGAGCTCCGACGGCATCTTCGCCCCGGGCGTGAGCCGGCCAGACGAGATGTCGGCTTCGACGTCGTCGGCCACCTGCTGCCAGACAAGCTTCGCGCCATGGTGGTCGATCCGACCGCTTCTGTCGTCCAACGCCATGATCCGACGCTAAACGTCGCGTGACCTGCGGGAACGCATGACTACCTTCCCAGAGGTCTTAAGAGGTCCTATGGTGGAAGCAAGGTTTTCCCTGCTAGACAGACTTCGGGCCCGGCAGACGTTGCTGACGCGTCGGCGCGGGCCCTGATCGCACGATGGAGGTGCGACGTATGGCCCAGCGTAACCCGGAGCCGGAGCTCCCGGACATCCCCGAATGCGACGTCGAGAAGACGCCCGACGGCTTCAAAGTCGTCCACGAGAGCGGCACCACGGCGCACGCCCCCGACGCGCGGAAGGCCCGCATCGCCGGCCTACGCCTGCGAGTCCTCGCCGACCTGGCCCGCGACGAGATCATGTTCCGCACCGGGGACCCGACGTGAAGGACATCTGGACCGCCCCGTCCGGGGTGGACAACGCGGGGTGGAAAGTCACGCCCGCCGACCTGAAGCAGGCGCGCGAGGACGCGATAGCGCGCGGCGCCGACCGGTCGTCGCTGGAGCAGCAGTACGCCGCCCTCGTGCGGCAGTACGGCAGCGAAGAGCGGCTATGCGAGGTGTGGACGATGCGGCGGTGGCAGGAGGCGTACGACGAGCAGCTTCACCCGCGCGACGCGGGGCAGGAGCCCCCTCCCGCACCCCCGGCGCCGTCCAAGAGCCCCGACGACCGCAAGCGGCTGATCGCGCTGATCAACCAGTATCCGGAGCTGGCGGCCGAGGTCCTCAAGGACCTGCCGCGCCCGGACCAGTAGCCGCCCGCTCTCCCGCGCCTTCCCATGCTCCAGCGTCGGGAGGGCGGGCTACCAGCTCCATACATGAAGAAGCCCCGCACCCGGGCGGCAACCCGGGGCGGGGTCCTTCTAGCCCAAGACACCAACCTTCCTTGGAGTCCTGAACCATGCATGACGTTAAAGCCGTACCGCAGGACGCGCTACCCCTGCCCGAGATGTCTGGACCGGGACGCCTGCGGCGCATCGCGCGGGCGCTCACCCCCCGCTTCCGCCTCCAGCGCCGCCCCGCACGGCCCCGCCGCGTACCGGCCGCCCCCATCCCTGCCCGGCCCGTCGCCGACCCCGGCGGAGGGCGGCTCATCCGCGGCTCCGCGGTCATCGTCCTGCTCGGCGTCGCGGCCGCCGCCGCATACGTGTCGTACCACCACTTCTACGCGCTCGCCCTCCAGCTCGGCGAGCGGCACGACATGGCCATCCTGTACCCGGCCATGTCCGACGGCGTCATCGTCATGGCGTCCCTCGTCATGGTCTACTGCTCGCGGCGCGGCCTGCCCGTACCGTTCCTCGCCTGGGCCGCGCTCGCCCTGGGCGGGGCGGTCACCCTCGCCGCCAACGTGGCTCACGGCTGGGACGGCGGCACCGGATCGCGCCTGCTCAGCGCCCTCGCACCGGTCGCTTTCGTCGGCGCCTACGAGCTGCTCATGTGGCTGATCCGGTCCGGCCAGAACCACGCCGAGGCGGCACCGGTCGAGCCGGTGGAGAAGATCGTGTACCGGGATCGTGAGGTGCAGGTCGAGGTGGTACGCGAAGTGCGGGTGCTGCCGAAGGACCGGTTCGAGGCGGCCGCGTGGGACTACGAGGACAGCCTGCAGCCAGGCGGCCGGAAGGCGGGCCGGCGGGCGCTGGCGAACCGGTGGGGGATCAGCGAGCGGGAAGCGGTCGAGATTCAGGAGGAGGTGGACGGCCAGCAGGCCGCGCCGCCACCTTCGCTCGCGATCGCCCCGGCAGCGCTTGTGCCGTCGGTGAACGGGGCTCCTGTGGCCGGTACGGGGGTGGCTCCGTGAGGACCGTGTACGTGGTCACCACCGCGCCCGGCGTACGGGCCCGTACCGTACGGGCCGTCCTCCTCCTGATCCTGGCCCGGATCGTGTACGCGCTCGCCTGGACCGGGCACGCGCTCGGCCAGGCGGCCGGCGCGGTGGACGCGGTCGTCACCGCCCGGCTCGGCATCCCCCGGATGGCGGTGCTCGCCAGGCGGGCGCGGGCCGCCCTGCACGAAACCTGGGAGGCGTGAGACGTGGCTCAGAAGAAGGACGTGGCCGGCCTCGACGGCATCGAATTCGACGGGTCTGAGTCCGTGGCGGCGTACGCGTTGAAGGCGCGCGACCACACCAGGGCGCTCTCCCAGGAATTCGAGGGGGCGGGCGACGACCTGTACGGGATCCTGTGCGAGCTCGGCAAGGGCCACCCGCTCGCGTTCGGGATCGACGTCAAACTGCGGGCACGCAAGGTCGCGAAGCGGCTGGAGCGGATGGCCGAGATGGCGTCCTGGGTCGCGGTCGAGTCCGTGCTGCTCAACCAGGAGTACAAGAAGCAGTTCGCCGAGCTGGTCGCGCCGGAGAAGAAGCGCGTCCGAAAGTGGACGTGGTGACGATGGGGCGCAAGACGATCGTCGAAGGCGAAGTCCACGAGTCCTCGCTGGAGAAGGTGGCCGCCCGCGAAGTCTCGAAGGCGGTGGTCTACCTGCCGCCGTGGATCGTCGGCCCGCTGCTGTACGGGCTCGGCTGGGTGCTGCACGTCACGCTCCGCTCGGATGACGCGCAGGTGATCGCGTGGACGATGGTGCTGATGACGGTGTGCGTGATCGCCCTCGCCGTCGTCACCTGGTTCCAGTCGCACGCCCGAAGCGTCTGGGGCCGGGTGCACACGACCGCCACCACGGTGCTGGCCGGGATGTGGATGGTGGCCGCCACCATCAACAGCCCGGCGGCCACCTGGCCGGGACGGCTCGCCCTCATCGGCGGGCTGACCGTCATCTTCTCGTTCAACATCCGGGCCGTGCTCAGGCGTAAGGGGGTGGACGGCGACCAGCTGGTGGCCGACCCCTTGAAGGCGCTGTTCGGTGCGGGCGCGGAGCGGGCCGGGATCACCGCCCAGGCGACCACGACGAAGCAGGGCGAGCACAAGGCCGAGGCCTCGGTGCAGCTGGAGCACGGCAAGGGAACCGCGGAGGACCTGCAGAAGAAGGTGCCGTACATCGAGTCCGGGGCTGGCCTGCCCCCGGGCAGCATCACTGTCAGCCTCGACCCGGACGACGCGTCCAAGGCCAAGGTGACGATCTCGGATCCGCGCGTGCTCAAGAACCGGATCCCGTGGCCCGGTCCCAGCAGGCCGGGAGGCAGCATCGCCGAGCCGATGCGGCTCGCCCTCTGGCAGGACCTGGACCCGCTCGAATACGTGTGCACCGGCCACCACCTCCAGGTGAACGGCATGACCGGGGCCGGCAAGAGCATCGGCGGGGCGTGGAACTTCCTGGCCGAGGCGATGACCCGATTCGACGTGGCCATCTTCGCGGCGGACACGGCGAAGAAGGAGCAGACGCTCGGCCCGCTCCGGCGGGGCCTGCACCGGTTCGAGACCGAGATCGGCGCCGTCCGTGCCCTACTGCGGACGCTGCATGCAGAGGCGCCGAAGCGCACCGACTGGCTGGCGGCCCGCGGCTACCAGAAGTGGGTGCCCGGCTGCGGCCTCACCTACTGGATCATCTGGCTGGAGGAGTTCCCGAAGATCTTCGACGCGCTGCCGGAGAAGGAGCAGGAGAAGTTCCTGGAGCTGGTGAAGGAGCTGCGCAGCGCGGGCGGCACGATCGTCATGTCGCTGCAGCGCTCCGACTACAGCCAGATGCCGACGCTCGCGCGGTCGCAGCTGGCGAAGTGGTGCTTCGGCCTCGAACGCGCCACCGACGGCAAGTTCGCGCTCAGCGAGGCCCAGAGGGATGGCGGCGCCCGGCCCGAACTGTGGGCCAACAAGGTGCCCGGCATGTCCTACCTGGACGCGCCGTCGATCCCGGACGAGCGGATCGCCATGGCCAACCGCACCTTCGACTGGGGCGCCGACGACCAGGAGGCCAACGCCCGGATGCGCCAGCATGCCGACGCGTGGCCGGCCGCGGCGAAGGAGGTCGACGAGTTCACCGCGATCATCGCCGCCAACTTCGGGACCGCCGCGGCTGGGGTCGCCGACGGCCAGGACGATGATGACGGCCAGGAGGAGGAGCCGGTGGCGGGCAAGGTGAAGACGGAGAACCCGTCACCGGAGCTGAAGGCGGGGATCGACGACCCGATCGAACCCGGCGACAACGCCAAGTTCCCGGCCCGGCCGGGCCCGAAGATGGAGCCGGGGGAGGCGCGCGGCGTGCTGCTCGCCCAGCTCGCCGAGTGGGCCAAGGAGGGCCGGGAGGAGTTCGCGGTGCGCGACCTGAAGGAGGTGAAGGAGCGCACCGGCCGCCCCTCCCGCGGCTGGCTCAACGACCAGCTGGCGCTCCTGGCCGACGACGGCGTGATCGAGCGGGACGACGAGCGGCGCTGCTACCGGATCGTCCGCCCCGACGTGCTCGCCGGGGAGACTGTCGGCGTGTGAGTGTCGCCGACAGGGGCCCGGGGTGGACGCGAGGGATCTACAGGTCGGCGCGATGCGACAGGTGTCGCCGACAGTCTCCGACACCCTGGGCGACACCCGGCCGACACTCCTGCAAGATCAAAAACGGGTTTGGGCTCGAAGGCTACGCGCAGCCGTGCGCGCGGGCGGGGGCCGGTCGCTTCCCCACGGCCGGCCCCCACGCCCAGGCTATCCCTGGTTGGTGAACAGGTACCGCTCGTACCGGTGGCAGGCGAACGCCAGCGTCCCCGCGCTGACCACGATCAACCTGCGCGGCACGTCCTGCTCGCCGCCGTCGCTGTTGAGCCACTTCCCGGCCGCCTCCCGCGTGTCCGCCAACTGGCCGGCCAACTCGCCGCCAGCCGAAGCTTCCAGCCTGCGCAGCTGGTAGTGCCAATCGGAGACGTCGTCCGGGTCGAGGTCGGCCCGCGGCGGCGTGTCGAACGCCCCCCGGCGGAAGGCGCGGTCGATCCCGGCCAGGACGTCGGCCAGCTCGCTCGACGTGCATGCCGGGTCGTAGGAGGGGGCCGGTGTGGCGGCCGCGGTGGGGGCTGGGGGAGGTGTGCTGCATGCGGCGGCCGTGAGTATGGCCGCCGCGGCTAAGAGGGTGCGCATGCTGCGGAGGGTACTCGCGCGGCGCCAGGCTGGCCGTGGACACGACGAAGAACGCCCCCGCCCCACCGTGATGGCGGGGCGGGGGCGTTCGCCCGTGTGCGGGTCTACAGGCCGTGCAGGTCCCGGCCGGCGTGCACGCCAGGATGGCCACCAGAGAGCGCCTGGTAGGTGGGGGCCGCCCGGTAGCCGAGCAGCAGCCCGGCCGCGGGCCACGCCGTCTCCAGGAGCCTGACGAGCGTGTAGTAGACGGAGACGGCCAGGGAGACGAGCACCACGGACGAGGGCTCGACCGGGAGGTCGATGCCGTAGCTCGCGAGCCAGGCCGCGACGCTGGGGATCCAGGCGGCGACGTTGGTGCGCAGCCAGGAGACGAGCCAGTCAGACAGGGACATGCGGACCTCCTCAGGAGGCATGGGGGAGAGGGTTGGCCCCGGGTGGTGCCGGGGCCGGGGGTGGCTACTTGGCGACGTAGCCGAACGAGAAGTTGTAGCCCTTGGACTCGACCTGGTCGCCGAGCGTCACCCAGACGCGGTCCCAGTCGGCGTACCGGTTGCCCGCCGGGCCGCTGTTGTTGAACACGTTGCTCTTGTAGCCGCAGACGGCGGGCATGGCGCGGTAGACGTGCCGGACACCCTGCCGGTCGATGCCCGGGGTGCCCTTGCCCATGTGGACGCGCAGCACCGCGCCGGCCGGGAGCACGTCAGGGGTGGCGTCCGCGGCGACGGGGAGGGTGCCAGGGGCGATGCGGGCGGTGTTGCAGCCGCGGGTCTTGTCGCGGCCCTTGGCCCAGGCGTCCTGGACGAGCAGGCCGGCGACGTTGACGTCTGCGCTCGCCTTAACCTCGACGTACTCCGTGTTGTTGTCGACGCTGTCCGCGCCGTAGGAGTTGTAGTTGATCGCCGTGATGTCCAGGCTGGCGATGTCGAGCGCGGCGCTGGCGGCCGTGGCCGACGCGGCGCTGGCGGCGAGCAGGGTGAGGGTGGACACCGCGGCGGCGGCGAGAATCTTCGTGCGCACAGGATGCTCCTGGGCTCGGGGACATGGGAAAGACCCGGCGCGCATTCACGGCGGCCGGGACGACTAGGGGTGCTGCTACTTGGCGAGCAGCTGGCCGAGCATCTTCTCGATGCGGTCGAGCTGGACGCTCTGCGCGTCCTGCTCCATCTCCAGCTCCTGCAGGAAGCTGGCGGGCGACACTTCGCGCTCTTCGAGGGTGCCCTTCTTGCGCTTGATCCGAGCCTTGTGCCACAGGTCGTCGGCGGACACGTCATCCTCCAGGGGGTCGGGTCGGGGCGCGCCGGCGCGTACCCACGCGTACAGGGGGCCGCCCGGGCAGTCGGTGCTGTAGCCGTCGCGGTGGCCCTTGATTTCGGGTCCGGCGCCGCGCTTGCGGAGCAGGTCGATGCCGTCGCGTAGGGCGTTCAGCAGCGCGCTGTTGGGCTGGGTGAAGCCGCTGTTGCCGACCAGGCCGAGGATGGCGTAGTGGTCGGTGTTGAGGCCGGACCCGTTGGCGGCCGACATCACTTCGAAGCCGCGGCCCTCGAAAAGGCGGCCGTGCGGGCAGGCGGCCAGGTTGTAGGCGAAATCCGACCAGCCGTTGCCGTTCATGTGGTGGATCTGGATCTGCATCATCAGCTCGATGCAGCGTGCGTGATCGTCGACGATGCGTGGGTCGACATGCCCGCCCGTGTAGTGGACTTTGACGCCTTTGGTGCGGGCGAGCCGGGTGGGCGCGGTGCGCGGTTTGCGGGCGCCCCAACCGGCGCGGGAGACGATGCTGGCCACGGTCAGTTCTCCTGAGGGGTGAGGTGCTCGTCCAGGCGCGCCGTGGTCTGCTCAACACGGTTGACCACGTCACGCAGCGACGATCCGCCATTCGGCTTCAACTGGGCCTCGATCGCTTCCAGACGCTCCATCACTCCCGGCCTGGCCGGGACGCCGCGGCGCGCTGGCTCGCCCTGCCAGTCGTCCACGAAGTCCCCGACGCGTTTCAGAATTCGCAGGACTTTCACGACGACGACGCCACCGCCCGCCAGGACGACCAGGGCGCCGCAGACGGCGAGGATCTCGGTCACATGAACTCCAGAAGTAGAGGGCGGTCAGATGAAGATGTCAGCGTCGACCAGGCCGGCCCGGATCGCGAGCATGTACAGCCGGAACCGTTCGAGATCGTTCTGAACCCGCTCCCCGTAGGTGGGGTCGTACGTGCCCGGCCACGCGTTCGGCGTTTCCAGACCGTCCAATCCGCCGATGTCAGGTGTGGTCTGCGGCGGTGGCGGATCCGGGAAGTCGATGCCGCGCACGGTGCGGGCGGCCGTCTCCAACTTCTGCAGGCGCCTCTCGATGTCCCTGAGGATGCGTTCCAGGTTGGCGCCGTACTGGTCCGTCATGGCACCTCCACGGATTCGAGGGTGAGGGTGACTTCTTCGCGGCCCCGCCCGCGCCCGGTCGGCCGCACCCGGATCTCGAGGATGCGCTCCGAGATGTCGAGGCCGGCGCCGCCGTCGACGCTCTCGTGCCATACGTCGGTGATCAGCATCCGCAGCCGGTCACCAAGCGAGTTCATGGTGATCGTGGTCTTCTTGGCCGGGACGATGGTGACAGTGCGGACCCAGAGGGCGCCGCCGGCGATCTCGGCGTAGTACTCGGCGAGCTCGTCCAGCTCGTCGCCGTCGATGCTCTGGGTGGGGTGGTCGACGTGGTGGTCGATGCGTGGCCAGCCCGCGTCCCGGTGCGGTGTCTCGACCGGGTTGGAGAAGACGGCGAAACCATCTGTCTCCGGATCCAGTTGGAGGGTGCCGCCGCGCGCCCGCCAGTCCGTGCCGCCGCGCAGCGGGTCTACGTCGACCCCGTATTCGAGGATGTCGCCGCCGTGCGGGCTGGTGGAGACGACGTGGGCGATCCCCGTATCGAACCGCGGTGAGGCCCACTTCCAGGTGGAGACGACGCCCGACTCGCCGACGCTCTCGGCCAGGAAGTACTCGAAGCCGTCCGCCGACTTGGAGTACTCCTCGATGGCGCGGCCGTACGAGGTGTTGTCTTCGGGCTTCACCGCGAACGGCCTGGTCTTGCCGCTGCTACCGGTCTGGTAGGTGATGCCGAGGTCGATGTCGTCAGCCTCCGACAAGGCGAACGCCAGGAAAGTCCTGGCGTTGGCGACCTGGTCGCTGGAGGCGGACAGGTTGTTGCGGACGATGAGGCTGTACCAGTAGGCGTCCAGGGTGGCACCGCGCAGCTCGATGCTGATCTTGCCGTCGCGGCCGCGGGTGAGGCGGGAGCCGGTCAGCCAGTACCGGCCCCACAGCTGGCCGTCGCGCCAGATGCGGATCTCGACGCGGCCCGGGCCGGTCGTCATATCGGATTTGACCTTGGGGATGACCCTTCGTACGGCGCGCGCGACCCGCTGGTTGGGGATCGGCAGCGACCCAGAGAAGGATCCGGGCTCGCGCAGCCTCTTCGAGTATTCGACGTCGCGCGGGTAGATGTCGTCGATGTACTCGCCGGTCTTGAAGTCGTGCGCCGTGTACCTGTAGAGCGCGCGCCCGCTGACGGCGAAGGCGGGCACCGGCGGCGGCGGTGGCACCGTGTTGGCCGGGGAGACGATGATCGTCCACGACTGCCAGGCGATGACGAAGTCGCCCCGGGTGGAGATGGTCTGCTGCGGCAGATCCGTCGACGACAGGCTGGTGCGGGCGCCCGCCCAGATGGCGTCGCCGTTCTCGACGGCCTGGTCCTGGTGCGTGTACCCGCCGCCCGAAAAGTTCAGGTCGTCGACCGAGTTGTAGGCGAGGGCGACCCGGATTTCGGCGCCGCCGGCGACGCCTGGGGCCGCGGCCGGGCACGGCACGCCGCTCTCTCGGAACCCGCCGCTCGTGGATTCGATGATGAGGTTGGACAGGGTGGCGTCGCGCAGGTGGGCGAGTGCGACCAGGCCGGAGTCGAAGGCGCCCAGCTCGACCCGGTAGCGGGTCGGGTTGGTGGTGCCGGCCACCTGCGCGTACAGGCGGGTCTTGTACTGGTCAGTGTTCTCGGCGAGCACCGTCCACGGGCTGCCGCCGGTGATGTCGATGTCGTCGACGTCGCCGGTGGAGGACACGAGGGCGAGGATGATGTCTCCGGGCTGGACGCCGTCGGGGGCGTCGACGAGGTCGAAGTCGTCGACGGCGTACACGTTGACGGAGCGGGGGGATGCGGTTCCGGCCATGCCGCTCACCCCCTTGCGGTCAGCTGACGGCGTGCCGCCAGAACGTCTCCATGCCGGCCGTGCCGCCCGTGTCGGCCGTGTAGAACAGGGTGTTCGGCCCGGGATCGAACACGAAGTCCTGGACGCTGCTGCTGCCTTCGACGAGGTCGTTGAGCTTGTTGGTGTCGCCGATGGCGACGGTTCCCTCCTTGACGTCGACGATCAGCGTTTCGCCGTCGGCGACCGTGGTGGAGAACGCGATCACCCTGTCCGTGGTCAGGTTCTCGACTTGGATGCCGGTCGCCGGGCCCGGGAAGCGGAGCTCGCCCGGCGTCGAATCGTTGCCGTTGTTGAGGATCGACGTCTCGACGTCCTTGGCGATCGTCAGCGACGACCGGACCGGGTCATACCGGCGCGGGTCGGAGGCGATCCATTGGAGGGCGCCGCGCATCAGGCCCAATCTGGCCTGCTGGTTGATGGGGCCCGGCAGGCGGTCGGCCAGGTGCGCCCGTACGAGCCGCGGCTGCAGGTCGTCGAAGTCCCAGATCACCAACCAGCCTTCGTCCTCGCTCTGGGCTGGGCCGGTGGCCATCACCAGGTCATGCACGACCTGGCCCATCGTGGCGCGCGGCGCCTTGATCAACATCCCCCAGTTGATGGTCCGCTCGGCGGTATACGGCTGCCCCGGGTAGGAGCCGCTGCTGTCGGGCCGGTCGACGTTGCCGGAGATGAACGGCGCCGAATCCGTCCAGCCCTGCAGCTCCTGCCAGCTGTACGGGGTGAGCGAGCCGAGCAGGAAACCATTCCACTCGATCTGGCCTGCCCGGCTGATCTGGTCTCCCGGCAGGACGGGCACGGTCACCGACGGCGCTGGCACGTCGGCCACCACCGCGACGGTGGCGAGGGTGACCGACGCGCTGGACGACACGTCGGGCCCGTACAGGGCGGCGACGGCTTCGATCGTGTTGAGGGTGGCATCCGCGCTGGCAGCGACCGCCGGATCGGGCACGCCGGCCGCCGCCTCGATGGTGGCGGGGACGACGAGCTCCACGTCCTGGGTCGTCACGGACGGGGCCGGTACGGCGGCCTCGACCGCCACGGTGGCCGGGGTAGCCGTCGACCCGGCCGACACGTCCGGGCCGGGTAGTGCCGCGGTGGCGGCCACGGTGGCAGGGATCGGTTCGGCGCCGATGCCGACCACAGGATCGGGGACGGCGGCGACGGCCGCCACCGTGCCCGGGGTGGCTTCAGCGTCTTCGCCGGCGGACGGCAGGAAGATCGTGAAGCCTACGTAGGACACCATGGTCCCGGAGGCGGTGAAGTTGAGCGCGCCCGTGGCCGCCGCCGACGACAACACCTTGTAGGCGGCGGTCAGATGCGTGTAGCCGCCGATGTTGATGTCGGCGCCGGACGGCTCCGTGTAGGTGGCCGGGGCGGTGAACGTGCGCCCGGTTTCGTTGCCGTCTCCGGCAGCGAACCGGACCTCGATGCCGCTCGCCGTGGACGGGGTGACCGAAGGGGTGGAGACGTTGCTGCCGGATCCGGAGGACGAAGCCGCCGACACTGCGGGGAGCTCGGCCCCCGAGATGCAGATGAGGATCGCTGCTGCCGCGTCCGAAGCCGTCTTCGTCAGCGTGTACGTGGCCGGCTCGGACGCGCCGGCGGCTTTGAGGAAGACGCGGCCGCGCGTGTACGTCTGTGCGGACGCCTGCGACAGTTCCACCGAGAATCCGGACGGGGCGGTGAGCGTGGTGACCGCGCCGGAGTCGGTGGCGTGGGCGAGGACGAGGATGTCGCCCTCGGTGGTGCCTGGCGGGCGGTTGATCGTGTAGGTGCCGCTGGCGTCGTTGGTGGCTGTGGTGTGGGAGCGGTATGCGGCGACCATGCAGCCCCTCCCTTCCCCCGGTCATGGGAAAGCCGCCCCGGGAGGCGGCGGATCAGCGGGCTGTGCTGGGGGTTATGGGGTGAGGTCGAAGGTGACGAGCCCGTTGCTGTGCGGGGTGACGAGCAGGGTGCCGTCGCTCGTGTTGACGGGCGAGATGGTGACCCCGAACATGAGCGGATCACCGCTCACCGCGGCCGCGTACACGTCGATGTGCGCCACCCCGGACAGGGTGGAGCCCTCCCACTGGAATGCGTTCGAGCTGTACTTCATCAGGCCGGCTCCCGGCCGGGTGAACGCGGTGCCGGTGACGACGACGCCGCCGGCCGTGTAGCCCGTGCCGACGATCTCGTTCGTCGTCGAGTACGACGTGTCCGAGTTGTAGTTGGCCGCGGACGCCCTCGTGCTGTTGTAGAGGGCGGCCTGGTGGTCCTCAGCGTCCCAGGCGAGTGCGAGCCCGGTGGCGTCGAGAATGTCCTCCATCGTCGGCAAATACACGCCAGAAGCCATGTCAGCGCCCCCCGTCCGTGGTCGTGTTGGCGCGGCGGGCCTTCGGCTTCACTGTGACCGCGGGCAGGGTGACGTCCGCGCTGCCGGGCGGCAGGTCCGGCGGCACCGGATCGCTTTCGACCACACCGCCGAGCTCCTGCAGCTGCCGCCGCAGCGGAATGGCGAGCGCGGTCAGCGTCTCCAGCTCGGCCCGGGCCGCGGTGAGCGCCTGCTCAACCTCGGCTCGTGCGACCAGGTCCTCGCGGGCGTCGTTCTTGCCGTCCTTGACCAACATGGGCCCGGCCAGGATCTGCTCCAGCCGCGGGATGGTCCGCGACTGGAGTTTCACGATCTCGGCCTCTCTGCGCAGCCAGGTGCGGGTCTCCTCCAGCCTGGCGGCGGCCTCCTGCTTGGCTTGCTTGGCCGCGCGGATGGCGGCCCGGTCGCCGCCGTCGACGGCCTCCCAGTACGCCTCCTTCGCCTGATAGAGCGCCTCCTCCAGAGGAGTGCACGCGTCCTCCAGGGCTCGCACAGCGGCGCGCTGGCGCTGGCCGTGCCGGACGATCCGTTTCGCCATGTCAGGTGTACTCCTTGCTGATCGTGACCCCGGTCCACGGGTTGACCTTGAAGTGGGGGAGGACGATGCGCGCGTCCTGCCCCTCCCAGCGCATGCGGACCCGGTTGCCGAGCTGGTCGCGGATGACCTTGATCCAGTGGCCGGTCAGCTCGTCGCGGTACTCGGTGACGTGCGGCTTGACCTGGTGGGTCCAGCCGCGCGGCCGGACCTGCACGGACTTGAGCCGCCGCAGGTCCATGGCGCTGTATCCCTGCACGCCCATGCGGGTCCTCCTACGTGAGTCCTTGGGCCAGAACCTTGAAGCCGATGGTGTTGCCGATCTTGTCGATGTCGGCCTCCTCGCGCACCGTCCACGACGAGCCGCTCATGTCGACGAGCGGCACGCTGGCGGCGGTGCCGTAATGCCCGCCGACCAGGCCACCCGGCGACTTCGACTTCGGCCCCGGAGGGATCACCGACCCTGCCGACGATCCGCGGTCGGCAGGGTGACTGCCCGGCCCCGGCGGGATCACCGACCCTGCCGATGACCCGCGGTCGGCCGGGTCGCCGCCCTTGCCCGCCTTCTGCGCCGGCGCTTTCGCGGCGGCTGCCTTCGCCGCCACGATCGCCTGCGCGAGCTGGCCGACGCTGCTGGTCAGGTCGCCGATACTGGCACCCATGCGGCCGGTCATGTCGTCGACCACGGCGGAGACGGTGCCGGCGACGCCGTGCGTGATGTCGCCGATCCGATCTCCCGCGTCCTCCACGCTCCGGGTGATCTGGTCGGATCCGGTGATCCAGGAGTCGGCGACCTGGCCGCCGGTCTCGCCCACGCCGATGATCGCCGACGTGAGCGTGCCGGACGCGCCGAGGCTCCCGGAGACGACGCCCATCGCGGACTCTAGGCCGGTGGACACGATGCCGGCGCCCTGGTTGATGACGTCGGATGAGTCCTGCATGCGCTTGCTGGCCTGCTTGTTGAACACCTCGACGCCGAGCGCGTCGGCCACCTCGGCCAGGATGCCGAGGGCGCGTGAGCGGTGCTTGCCGCTCATCGGGATGAAGGCTTCCCGCCCGGCCTCGCCGAAGATCGTGTTGTTGTGGGGCAGGAAGGTGGCCTTGTCGGCGATCATCGGCGGAGGCGGCCCGCTCGACGACCCGGACGTGATGCCTCCGGCGGCCATGTAGCGGGTGTTGCCGTCGCCGGAGTAGATGCCGCCCGACGCCCGGGTCTTCTGGGCGATGGCCGCCCGGCCGGACGGGTTGTCGTAGATGGTGCGGACGTGCACGTCGATGGTGCCTTTTTGGCGGGCGACGTACAGCAGGAAGTCGGCGATCTGCTTCTTCCCGGCCGCGGTGCTGGCGTCGATCTCCACCTTCTTCCCGTTGGGAAGAATCTTGATCACTTCGCCGAGTTCGTTGACGGCGAGTATGCCGCCCTTCGTCTTCTGCGTCGTGATGCCGAGGCTTTCGCCGAGCGCGGCGATCGCCGCCTTCGCCGTGTCGTTGCTGCCCGCGTACGCGGTGAGCTGCGGCAGAGCGGACAGGAAAGCAGCCGTCGACTCTTTCGTCTTGCCGGTCGAGTCCATCTCGGCCATCGACCGTTTCGCGATCGCGCCAGTCAGCTCCTGCACCTTGGCCAGGCGGTCAGTCTCCGACATTTTGGCGATCTTGCCCGCTTCGGCCGATTCCTCCAGCGCCCTCTTGAGCCCGATTTCGGCTTCGAGCGCCTTCGCGGCCGGATCGTAATGCTCTTTCAGGGCCTCGTTGAGGTCGCGGACGCTGGACGCGGCGTCGCCGCCGGCCTTGCCGAGATCGTATTGGGCTGCGATCGCCTTGCGGACGGACAGCTCCATCGCCGCCATGCTGTTGGGGAGTTCTTCGAGGGCGCGCATCTGCTCTTCGGGGCTGCCGCCCATCAGCCGGTCCACCAGGGTGGTGGGGTTGGTGGCGGTCAGCGTGTCGAACGCGACCTTGATCTCGTCCGCCCAGCTCAACACGTCGGCGCCGACCTGCAGCAGCCCGACCGCGTCCTTGATCAGGTTGGCGAGCATGGCCGGGTTCTCGTCCATGATCTCGGCGAAGGTGGAGAAGGCGCCGCCGAGCGCGTCCATGATCGCGGGCATTTCCCGGCCCAGATTCGCCAGCAGATCGCCGAAGGAATCGCCGACCTTTTCCAGGTGGGGCATGATCCGCTGGACGCCGACACCGACCCCGTCAACGAAGGCGTCCACATCCGGGACCAGGTCGCGGAAGATCCGGGACAGGGCGGGCTTGATCCGCTCGAAGGTCGAGATGGCGACGTCGGCGGCCCGTACCGTGCTGGCTTCCAGCGGCTGAGCCGCGTCCGCCATGTCGGCCTTGATCACATCAGCGGCCTGAGACCAGGTCGCCTGCACCTTCTCCGACTGGCTCACGGCCATGATGCCGGCCGTGAGCAGGCCTGCGCCGATCGCGAGCACGATCCCGGATGCGGCGACACCGGCCACGGCGGGCAAGGCTTGGATGGCGGCGGCCAGGATGCCGACCTTCGCGGGCCCCATCTCGCCGACCGCGCCGAGCGCGGCGTTCATCGCGGAGCCGATCGCCGACCCGGCCTTGTCGGCCTGGTCGACGATCGGCCTGAACACGTCCTCGCTGGCGAACCGGCCCTTCGCGTCGCGCAGGCGGCCGTCGGCGCCGCGCCAGAACCCGTCTGCGGTCCGCTCCCCGGCCCGCTCCGCCTCCACTTCCAAGGCGGCCAGAGCCGCGAGGGCGGCGGCGGTGTCCACGTCGACGTCGATGTCGATGTGGCCATACCGGATCAGGTCGTCGGCGGCCCGCTCGACGTCGGCCAGGGCGTCCACCGCGGACCTGGCCATGCTCTGGAAGGCCTTCGACGTGGTGGATTCCATGCGCGCCGTCGACCGGGTGGCGCTGGACTCCATCGACTTCAGGCCGCGGTCGACGTCGCGGGCGCCGCGCTGGAAGTCGCGGTCGTCCATCTCGACGTAGGCGACCAGCTCGCCGACGGTGAGAGGCATGAGAGACCACCGCCTCTCACCTGGTTACAGGGTGTCGATGAAGTCGGCGGCACGCTCGCCGGACAGTTCGAGGGGCGCGTTGGCGACGACGAGCCGGTAGACGCTGTCGACGGAGAGGCCGTCCAGCAGCGTCCAGAACTCGCGCCACGTCAGGCCAGCTATCGCTTTCGGCGTGAGCTGGTATTCCCTGCGGAAGTCGGCTTCGATGAGCCGCCAGTAGCGTCGGATTCGTCGCTCGGCCGGGTCGAGGTCGTCTCCGCCGCCGCTTTTCCCGGGGCCTGCCGGGCCTGGAACCGCTCGTACGCTTCCCGGAACGAGATGGGCCGGCCCCGCCCGCAGGAGATGCCCCAGGTGAGCACGACCTGGTATTCGCGTTCGCCCATCCCGGCGGCGAACCAGGCGTCGAGCACGTCCACGCCGAACAGGTCCTGCAGCAGCTGCTTGAAGGTGGCTTCGTCGTAGGCGGCCCGGGCGCGGCGAAGCTTCTCTTCGAAGCCGAGCGGCAGGTCTACGGGGATGCGCACCTGGATGCCGCGGATGGTGGTGGACGGCTCCTGGCCGCGCTCGGCCGCCTCCTGGCGGAGGGTTTCGTCCCAGAACGCGTCCCACGAGCCGTACTCTTCGTCGTCGTCGTCGTCGTGCTCGTCGTGGTCGACTGGCTCGGTGGTCGACACGGCCTATTCCACCGCCTCGGTGGTGGTCAGGCCGGACTTGGTGATGGTGGCGGCCCAGGAGCTGATCGCGTTGGTGTCGCCGCCCTTCTCGCCCAGCACCGTGGTGGCCTCCCAGATCTTCCACGAGGTGTGGCGGGGGTGCCGGAACCGGTAGCGGGCGATGGAGTCCTCGCCGAGCTTGTCTTCGCCGGCGTTGGTTTCGACCTGGGCGCGGCCCGGCTTCGCCGCTCCGGTCGACGAGTCGTTCTCGTCCTGCCCGGACAGGGTCATGCTGGCGCCGCGCTGCATGATCCACTCTTCGTAGGCGCCCTGGGAGTCGAAGTCGGTGCGGTCGGCCCGCTCCACGTTCTCGCTCGGGTTGATCGTGATGTTGGCGAGGTTTTCGACCCGCAGCCACGTGTCGGTGGTGGTCTCCACCTCCACGATCAAGTCCCTGGCCTTGATCTTGACGGAAGTCATCAGTTCTCCCTGTTCGTGCTCGTCCGGCTGATCTCGCAGCGGAAGTTGACCGTGAACTCGGCGCGGCCGTTCTGGTCCTGGCCGATGTAGACCGGCCCCGCCTGGAGGCCGACCATGAGCGATAGGCGGGTGCCGCCCGGCAGGGCGACGTCCTGCAGCCCGTTGAGCGCGTCGTACAGCAGTTCGGCGTCGCGTTCGGCCACCCGGTGATCGGTCGACGGGCCCCGCGTACGGAACTGCACCCTGGGCTCGTCGTAGTTGTCCGCGAGCCGGGACTCCGGCCCGCCATACCGGGCCACCGCTACCGCCCGATCCGGCGAGGCCGGCATCTTCGTCGCGTACAGCGGGCCGACGTCGAGGTCGAGCAGCTGCACGTAGGCGATGAGCTCTTCCAGGAGGGTCACCGCAGGGACCGCCTGATCTGGGCGGCGATCAGCTCCTGCATCTGCGGCCACTCGGTGACGGCCGGCCCTTCCAGATACTTGGCGGAGCGGGGCGGGTCATGCCGCCACGTCAACTCCTCATGCTGGCGGGCGGCGTACACGGTGTCGTAGGAGACGGCGCCCTTCAACCCGTCCACGCTCGTCGTGCCCGACCGCTCCAGGGTGCCTTCCTCGTGCGGGACGATCTCGCGGCTCGCCTGCAGCAGATGCTCCAAAGCGACCTTCAGCCCGGCCACTGCGCCTTCCCGCTCGCGGTCGGCCAGATGCTGCGTGTTCACCTTCAAGCTCGCGCGCTGCGCCATCCCCGCCCCCTTACCGACCACGTAAACATTCGATACTCTGATTAGGTGGATTTGACCTGCTCAGTAGTACATTGCGAGCGGCCTGTGTGGGTGAAGATGCGCGGCTGGTGCTCGATGCACTACAACCGCTGGATCTTGCACGGAAACCCCGAACCGATCATGCAACGAATCGTTGGCGACGATGAGAAGCGGTTCTTCAGCAAGGTGCTCAAGACCGAGACCTGCTGGGTCTGGCAAGCGAAAACCAGGACGCGCGGCGGTTATCCGCTCTTCTCGGTTGCCCGGCGCTGGAAGATGGCGTCGCGGGTGGCCTACGAGTGGTTCGTCGGACCCATCCCTGACGATTTCCAGATCGATCACTTGTGTCGAAACATTACGTGCGTGCGGCCCGACCACCTCGAAGCCGTGACCCAGGCCGAGAACAGGCGCCGCCAGTCAGAAGCCGCTGGCGCAATCGGTCGAAGGTGTGAACTCCCCGGATGTGATCGGCCCTACAGGACGACGGGGATGTGCAACATGCACTATGTCAGGAGTAGGCGCGGCCAACTCACATGAGGCTCACTTCAAGATGGTCGGGTGTGGGGAGGCCGCCGCCGTCGCGCCGGGACGCGGCCAGCACCACCGTGGTGCGGCCGGAGGGGAGGGTGACGCGGGAGTGGACGGGGCAGACGGTGTCGAGCGGCATGTAGACGGTGGACTCGGACACCACCTGATCGCCGGTCGGACCGACTACCAGCCGCCGCTTGTCGTCAACGAAGCACAGCACGCTGGCCTGCTCGCCGTACTGCGGCCCGAACGGGCCGTCACCCGTGTGCGGCTCGATCTGGACGGTGTGGCGTAGCAGGAAGGCCGGGATGTCACCCATCCGCTGCCTCGCACACCGGGTACGTCCGCGGGCTGTGCCCGGTGAGGCCAGCCAACTGCAGGACGGAGAAGGCTTGTGGTGCGAGGGGGCGGGCGGCCGAGCCTCCGCCCGCCCCCCCGGTCTGGGCGCGGGCCAGCTGCACGGACCCGATCGACACCGCGCTGTAGGCGGCGATGCCGCCGGTGCCGGTCGTGTCCCCGGTGTCGAGCCAGTAGGCGGCCTGCTCGATCGTCGCCTCCCGCAGCGCGGTGACGACGTCTTCGTCCTCGGTGTCGTAGACGGCCGAGATGAGTGCTGCGTCGACGTCCCTGCTGGCGAGGGTGAGCAGGCGGCCGATGTTCGCCGGCGCGGTGGTGCCGGTCTCGTCCTCGTACTCCTCGCTGGTGGCGTACGCCATCCCTGCCCCTCCACTCGATGGTTGTGCGCGGGCGGGCGCGCGCACCCTCCAGAACCCCTCGCCCGCCCGCACGATCTAGGCGTCCAGGACGGCGACCATCACCCCGGACGGGGTGGTGCCGGCGTAGTCGACGTGGACGGAGCCGTCCGCCTGCCGATGCTCCGGCCCGAACGGGCCCGCGATCCTGTACTCGCCGGCCGGGACGGCGATCGTCGTGTCCGCGATGGCGAGCTGGCCGCGGCCGACCGTGGCCGGCGTGGGCACGGTGATGGTGAGCGCGCTGTCGTCGCCGTTGAGGACGTACAGGAGCCGGTGCGGCGCCCATGGGAACGAGTTGCCGTCGGTGAGTTCGGCCGCCTGGTCGACGTCGGCCGGGTCGATGCCGGCCTCGGTCAGGGTGGTGACGGTGACCGCGGTACGCGCCATCGCCTACTCCTTGGACTGGGTGGAGCGCCTGCGGCGCGCGGGTTTCGGTGAGGGGGTGGTGGGGGCGGGCCCGTGGTTCCCGGCCCCCGCCACGTCCTCGGTGATCTCGAACGACGGCGGCTGCTCGCGCAGCGCCTGAGCCTGTTCGGGATCCTCGACCTCGGCCCGGCCATCCTTGAAGGTGACCAGGCCGAGGCGTGTCCGGATCGGGACTTCCCCGTCGGGGAAGCGCCCGCAGCGGAAGACCGGCACCGGTCTACGCGCCGCTCGGGGCGCCGACGCGTAGCAGCTTGCCGTGCGCCCGCTCGTTGCCGTACTTGAGGCCGATCTCGCCGTAGATCTGCCGCTTCTCCGCCGCGCCGGAGCGGGCAAGCTCTTCGACGAACAGGTGGCCCTTGCCCGGGATGGGCAGGAAGACCGGGGCGCATTCGTCGAGGGAGACGACGGCGAGCGTACTGGTGGGCATGTGCCTGTTCAGCATCAGGTTGAGCCGCCCGAAGTCGCACTCGAACGTCATCAAGCTGACGCCGCCGACGGTGCGGGTGGTCTCCTGGAAGTTGCGGTCCTTGATGAAAATCTTGGTCAGGGCCCGCTTCAGCGAGGCGCCGGCCATCACGGTGGCGGTCTCCGACTCCTGGATGCCGCCGTTCTCCCACACCGTCTGCAGCAGGTCGAACACGACCGCGTCGGTGAGCGGGGTGGGCTCGACCACGGCGGCGCCGCCGTCGGTGCTGAACGCCACCGCAGATCCGCCCGGCCGGGTCGACACCGTGAAGGTGTTGGCGTCCGGGGCGGTGCGCACGTAGTAGATGGTGTCCTCGACCAGCACGCCGACGGCGCCGCCGGTGAGGGTGTGGACGATGATCTGGTCGCCGACGGCAAGCCCGTGGGAGGTGATCGTCCACACTTCGGTGTCGGACTCGATGGTGGCGGTGCCGACCGTGGTGCCGTGCGTGGTCGTGTTGGTGCTGGCCGCTTCGAGGATGCCGCGCGTCCGCCTCGCGGTGCCGTTCGTGTTCGGGTTGTTGAACGTGCCGACGATGAAGCTGCGCTCGACGTCGCGGGCGATCTGCTTCAGGTGCTGGGTGATCTGCCAGTCGAGCTCGTTCAGCACCGGGTTCGACCCGTTGACGCCGACGGAGCCGGCGTGGCTGGAGCCGGTGCTGTTGTACTGGCCGGTGGCGGCCAGCTTCGTGTAGGAGAGCTCCAGGGCTTCCTGGTGGATCTCGACCACGTTGGTGACGTTGCTGCGGGTGCGGGCCTCGGCTGTGGGCGCGTCCGCGCCTTCCACGCGCTGCCTGGTCGCGGACGCGTCACGCAGGTCGTAGCTCTGCCACTGGAACAGGGTGGCGTCGGCCGGGGTGCCGCCGGTCAGGCCGCCGATGGCGCTGAGGAAGGGGGTGTCTTCGGGGGTGACGGCGAAGAGTTCGCCGACGTAGTTCGGCAGGTCGAAGGTGTCGCCCTGCCCGGTGATACCCGCCATGGGGTGTCATCCTCTCTGGTCGAGGTCGGGCAGGCGCGGCGCCTGGCCCTGTCGTCTACTGCTTGGTCTGTTCGAGGGCGAGCTGGGACTTCAGCTGGCGTGAGAGTTTCCAGTCGCCCTTGGTCTCGGCCTCGCGGATCTGCTCGCGCAGGTTCTTCGCGGGGGTTCCGCTGCCGTTGCCGCCGCCGAAGTCGCCGCCCGACGATCCGGGCGGCCCCTTGGGGGTGAGCTTGGCCAGCTGGTCGACCGCGGCGCTGATGGCCTTGCCGTCGACGCTGCCGTCTTCGGCCACGAACCTTGTCTTGTCGATCAGGTCGGCGGCCGGGCCGAGCTCGATGCCCTTCTTCGCCAGTGCGGCCTCGAAGCGGGCTTCGGCCAGGACGCGGCCGTGCTCGCGTGCCGCCTCGGCGCGGCCCTCGGCGCGCGCCAGTTCGACGGCCTTCTCCTGCTCCGACATCGCGGCCTCGCGCGTCCGCTGCAGTTCCTCGGCCGCCTTGCTGTTGGCCTTGGCCTGCTTCTCGAAGGCTTTGCGCTGCTCGCGTTCGGAGGCGAGCGCCGACTTCAGCTTGGCCAGGTCGTCGGTGTCGGTGGACGTCCCGTCCCCCGCCGTCGTGTCGTCCTGGACGGTGGCGTCGTCGGTGGTGGTGTCGTCAGCCATGCGGCTGCTCCTTCAGGTGGGGATGCGCGGCGTCACGCCGGGCATGCCGAAAAGCCCGCCGAGCGTCACGCTGGGCGAGGCGCCCGCCAGGGTTGGCGGGAAGACTCAGATGTCAGGCAGGGCGGATGGTGGCGTACCCGTTCGACCAGCCGCCCTCGGCCAGAGCAGCGAACACGCCCCGGTCCGAACCGTCGGGGGTGCGTGCTCGCAGGGATTCGAGCACCGGCCGGGCCGCGCCGGTGTCGTAGGCGAGCCGCCCGTCGGCGAGGGTGATGGTGTCGAGCAGCTGGTCGTCGGCGTCGACGTAGTGGAGGGTCATCAGGTGATTCTCCGCTTGTCGCCTTTGGCGTGGGGTGCGATCGCCTCCAGCCGGGCCATCATCGCCTCCCACCAGTCCAGCCTGCCCAGCTGCTGGAAGTCTGGCCGGAGCTGGGTGAGGCGTTGGCGGGCGGTGTCGATGTCGGCTGGGGAGAGGTCGTTGTCGATCCATTTGCCGACGCCCTTGTTGTTCGGGATTTCCCGCATGAACAGGGTTTCGAAGGTGCCCGCCTTGTGCAGGACCGGGCGGCCGTCCCGGATCGGGTTGAGCATCTTGTCGCGGTAGCGGAAGGCGAGGCCGTGGTCGATGGAGATGAGCCGTCCGCGCTGGTGGAGCCAGTTGCCGCCGTGCCGGTCCGGGTAGTCGACGAGCGCGTCGAGGAAGCCCATCCGCCAGCCGTCGTCTGATCGGACGTAGCCGGTGGGGCGGCGGCTGCTTTCGGCGAGCTTGCCCTCCATGAACTCCTGATACATCTCGGTGGGGCCTACCCGGTGAACTTGCGGGGCCGGGACACCGAGGGCGCGTGCGACCTTGCCGCCGAGCTCTTCGGCGTCGGCCTGGTTGACGGCGTCGTCCGAGATGTGCGTCCTCTTCGTGACCTTGTGGACGACCTTGGATCCGTCGTTGAGGACGACCAGGCTGGTGTCGCCGTACATGCCGCCCGACAGTTCGGTGCGGGAGCGTTCGCCGGACGCGATGCGGTCGGCGAGCGTCTTCTCCTGCCGCGGCTGCTCCGGCTCCGGCGAGGGCTTCGCCTTCGGTTTCGGGGCGGGCTTCGGCTTCGGTTCCGGCTTCGCCGCGCGCTCGCGCAGAGGCTCGGGGGCGGGCGGTTGCGGGGCCGGGACCACGGCCGGGGTCGGCGTGGTGGGCGGTGTCGGCGGCGGGGTCAGGTCGGTGATCGGACCGCCCGGCGCTTCACCGCCGCGGGGGATGTTGCCGGCGCCGATCTGCTCCCGGTACGGCAAGCGCTTCAGGAACGGGTGCTGCTTGAGGTGTGCGCGGAGCGCCTCCTGGGCGGCGCGCACGTCGGCGGCGGCCTGCTTCTTGGCTTCCGGGGTGAGCGCGCCCACCTCGGCCTCTTTCGCGGCCCTGATGCGGCGTTCGAGGGCACGCTGCTTCTGGCGGGCCTTGTCGCCGTTGGGGTCGGCGGTGCCCGTCCGGAGTTTGGTGACGCCGGGCAGGTACGCGGACACGGAATGTCTGCAATTCGGGTGCATGAGGCCCTTGGCCATCGCCCCGGCCAGGGTGTCGAGCACGTCGACTTCGATCATCTCGCCGTCGCGGGTGGCGTGCTCTACCTGGATCTTGCCGGTCTGGCCCGCATCCCTGCGCAGCACCTTCGACTCGAACGGGCGGCAGCGTTTGCACTCCTGCACGTTGTCGGACACGTACACGAGGTCGATGCCGATCTCCTGCAGCCGGTCGGTTTGGCCTTGGGTGGCGGCCCGCTGAATGTTGGTGCGCGCCATCATCTCCACGTAGCTGGAGAGCCGCCAACGCCTGTTCGCCCTGTCGGTGAAGCTGCTGATGCCCTTGTCCATCAGCGCCTGCCACGCGGCCTGCGACGCTTCCCGCCTGGTGTAAGCCCCGGACGCGATGCGGGCGGCGGCCCCGGCCTGGACGGCACGGTAGGCGTCGACGGGGGCGCGCAGGATGTTGGCGTCGACTCGGCCCACATCGCGGTGCAGGGCCTGAGCCAGGTTCTCCATGAGGCGGGCGTTCGGGATGACGGCGACCGCCTGGCGGGCGGCCGGGCCCACCGTGGGATCCCACGACGCGGGCAGGTCGACGGTGGCGGCGTCCTGGCCGGTGCGGTACGCCGCGGCGATGGCTTCCCGGATCCGGCCGGCGCGGGCGGCCTGGAGTTTGGCCAGGATCCGCCGGGCCGTCTCCTGCAACTGCCGGACCGCGTCGAGCTTCTCCTCCTGGAAGGGGGACGGCAGGTCTTTGCGCAGACGCTGGGCGACCGTGCGCACCAGCGCGGTTTCTACTTCGCGGTAGAGGTCGGCGATGGTGCCGGCGATGCGGTCGAGCAGGTCCTGGTCGACGGCCACGAGCAGGACCTCCCCGAACTATCAATCCTCGGTTGAAGGTTCCGCGGGCTGCTCTTCCTCCTGGCCGTCCCCGCCCTGGTCGACCATCTCGGCCGGGAGCGCGAACGGATCCGGCATCGGCTCCGGCCGGGCATCCCCGATCGCCGCGACCTCGGCCTGCACCTGGTCCTCGTCCCAGTCCGGGTGCAGCATCCTGACGAGGGTCTCGTCGCTCGCGGCCTCGGCCCGGCGCATCAGCTCGGCGGTGGTGGCCAGCTGCATCATGTCCGGCGACACGGAGTCGGCGAGCACGACGGTGGGCTTCTCCGGGACGATGCCCGACGTGAAGCCGAGCGCCACCTCCAGCTGGAGCTGCATCTCGATCCCGGCCGCCAACTCTGGGATGGCGTACAGGGCTTTCTGGCCGCGCGTCGTCAGCGAGCGGCGTTCCTTGGCGGTCACCTCGGTGGCTGTGACGGCGACCTCGCCGCGCAACCCGAACGACTGTGCGCTGTACCCGGCCGACCTCAGGATGGCTTCGAGCAGTTCAGCCTGGGTTTCCTTGTGCTCCTGCACTCGGATCGCGAACTGGGTGGCCGAGATCTCCATCCGCTCGTCGCCGCCGAGCACGTTCATGGCCTCGTAGATCTCGCGGTCCGGGTCGAAGTAGGCGCCCTGGCCGCGGCCCTGCGACTGCAGGTAGGCGGCCGGGACGTGGACGCGGCCTTTCCCGATGCGGATGTCGCGCATCCACGACGTCCAGGTTTCGTCGAGTGCGTCCATCAGCCCCATGATCGGGCCGTCGAAGTCGGAGCGGCCGAGCGCGGCGCCGGCGGGGTAGTTCCGCCACGTGCGCTGCGGCCGCATGTTCGGGACGTGGACGGCGGTGGAGCGGGCCAGCTTGGTTTCGATGGCGGGCTGCATGCCGGCGGTTTCGTGGTGGGCGGTGAGCGGGAGTTGCTCGCCGAGCGAGGTGGGCCCGCCCCGGTACAGCCCGTTGAGGATCCAGCCGGGTTCGTGGCGTTCGAGGTGCCAGAGGCAGGTGGTGTCCTCTTGTTCGATGATCCGCCAGAAGGTGACTGCCCAGAGCCGGTTGTGCCGCCATTCGGGGACGGCGCTGTCGGCGTGGACGGCGGCCATCCAGGGCTTCTCGGCGATGGACGTGTCCCACACGCTGCGCAGGTAGTAGGAGCCGAGCGCGCCGCCGACCTCGGAGCCTTCCAGGAGGGTGGCCTGGAGGCTGGGGAGCATGTCGTCGATGCGCTCCTGCGTGCCGGGATCCTGGACGGTGATCGTCGGCGGTTCGGAGAACAGGAGCACCGAGCCCATCGTCGCGAGGTCGGCGGCGATCGGCAGATGCACCTTCGCCCGCTTCTGGCCTTGCGGTGTGGGGTGGCCCCAGAACCATCTGGCGACGGTGCCGACGAGGCCGCCGCGGTGCTGGCTGGGCCGGTTGGCGGGGACGCCGTGGTTGTGGGGGTCGCCGTAGATGGTGGCTAGCTGCTCGGGATCCCCGGTGTACCAGGCGTCCAGCACCGAGTAGTGGTTGTAGATGGGCTGCAAGTGTTGGGGCGGCCAGGTGCCGCCGCCGGCCGGGAGCGGCACGACGGGCCTCCCCTCTCAGATGTGGAAGAAGTCGCTCAGCGCCTGGAGCGTCTCCGCGGCGAGCCTGCGCCGGCGGGCGGGGATGCCGGAGTCGCAGCACGCTTCACGCCCGGGGAAGCCGTCGCGCGGCTTGGTGTTGTTGCCGTGGTGTTGGCACGTCACGGGGAGTTGGACGAGGGCGGCGCGAATCGGGGACAGATCGGGAGGCTCAGGCAGCGCATGGGCGGCGAGGTCGCCGCCGAGCACCGGCATGTCGTCACTGTGCGAGGTCACGGTAGGGGCGGGGATGCGGGGCTGTGTGGCGGCGAGGGCGGTGTGCAGGCGCGTCCACGCATCCGCTATCGCGATCAGCGCGTTCACGAAGTTGGGGTTGCAGTCCGCTTCGTCGACGGCCAGGTCGAGCACCTTGGCGGCGTTCTCGGCCGCCTCCTCCGGCGTCATCACGGGTGCACCAGGTGCCAGGTGCCGCCGCGGCACTCGTCCTGATCCTGGTGGACGCCCCGGTTGAAGAACATGCCCTCCGGGTTGAGCACCGCGAGGTCGATGTGGCCGAACCACTTGTCGTCCACGGGAGGCTGGTACTCGTCGACGGCAGTCACGATGGCGGCACGGCAGACGCTCGGGTACTCGCCGCCGGGCGTGCCGTACGACTGGTAGTGAACGATCTGCCCGATGTAGGGCTTCTTTGCCATGTTGATCTCCAAAAGGCTCGGTTTTGGATCATGGATGGTTGCCTGCGGGAAGCTAGAGTTCCCGCAACTTACTAATCGGTAGAGCGGCGATCTCCAAGTTGTTGGAGATGCTGGGAGCTCGCTGGGAGTTGCTCACGCGGCCTTGGACGGCGGTGCGAGCTGGCCGTGCCAGATGTTGCGCGTCGTCCGGATCCCGTACCTGAGCGCGTCCACGCCGTGGTCGTTCACCTTCAACGGCTTGTCCTCGCCCTTCTCGGACGCGTCCGGATCCCAGGCGTAGCCGGGAATCTCCCGGATCAGCTCCCGGCACGATGCGTGCACCTTGAGCCGGCCGGTGGCGAACAAGCTCGCGACGTCGCGGATGCCGTCAACCACCTCGTTGTCAGCGAGGGTGGACGCGATGCCGCCGCGGTGCATCTCGACGCGGTACGACTTCGCGGACGGGTCGACGATCCAGTACGACGGGGTGATGCCGAGCCCGGTCACCCAGGCGCGCACCCGCTCCGCGTATTCGGCGTCCGTGAGGCTGCCGCGCTGCTTCTTCGAGTCCCAGCGCCACTCGTGGCCGACGTACAGCCTGCCGTCGGCGCCCAGGCCGATGGCGAGGGCGTGAAACGGGTTGGTGGTGCCGTAGTCCAAGCTGATGCACAGCCACTGCTGGATGGCGGGCAGCTGGTCGACCACATGCCGGGCCGGATCCCAGGATTCGTAGACCACGCCCTCAGCAAGACACCACTCGCCCAAGATGAGCCGGCGATACCAGAGGCCGGTGAACTCGCTGGAGACGTCGGCGACGTATTCGGGGGTGAGGCTGGGGTTGTCGGCGAGCTGGAAGCTGAACCGGTGCAGGTTGAGGCTGTCTGGGCTGCCCTCGTGGAGCTGGCCGTTGATGTCGACCCACAGGCGGGCCCTGTCTAGGTAGTTCACCTTGAGCCAGTGCTGGGGTCCGTCAGGGTTCGTCGTCCCGAACAGCTGCGCGCCCGGGATGGACAGCCGGGTGAGCAGCATGACCCAGAAGCTTTCGGGGATCGTGGAAACCTCGTCCACGTACGCGCCCACCAGGGACAGGCCCCTGATCTTGTCCTCGCTGCCTTCGTTGTAGGCGCCGGCCACGTACACGAGCCTGCCCAGGAGGTGGAGTTCGCCGAGGCCGGCCACGTACTTGCAGCGCTTCTCGCCCAGCATCTCCACCAAGGGGTCGATGATGTTGCGCTTCAGCGTGCGCTCCGTCTTGCCCACCATGAGGAGCGGGCCTGGGGGCGCGGTGCGGACGAACTTGAGCCAGCGCATCAGCGAGCTGATCGTCTTCGACGAGCGGACGGAGCCGTCCCACACGTTCAACCGGGCGGTCGCAAGCTGCACGCTCTGGCGCTGCTTGCCGACGAGCGGGGCGACCTTCACAGCCCGGTCATCTCCTCAAGCCACTGATCCACGGCCGCGTGAGACTCGCCGGAGTTGTCGTGCTTCTCGATCACGAGGTGCTTGTCGACGGCGACGGCCGCGGCCGTCATCAGATTCCGGAGGTCGCTCACGGGCGGCCGGTCGAGCTGCTTCTCGTTGTAGGTGTTGTCCTTGCCGCCGAAATTGAACGCGACGTGGGGCTGATCCATCTGGTCGAGCAGCTGGTTGGCCTTCTCCAGGAAGCGCCGGCTCGTCGACGCCCGCAACGCGGCGTTGTCCGCGCGGGCCGCCTCAGTCGCGTTCTTCGTTTTCGATCGATCGAACGCGTTCGTGATTCCGGCGTCTTTGGCCAGCTTGGAGACGGTGGATTGTGCTACTCCGTGATCGCGTGCGATCTGGCGTGCTGACTTCTCGCCTGCGCGGATGTCGTCGAGGATCGCGGTGCGTTTGGCGTCGCCGATGGTCGGTCGGGGCACAACACGCTCACCCCCTTCTGCGTCACAATGAGTCAATGAGTGACGGAATGAAGCGCATCATCCTGTCCATCCCCGATCGGCCCGGCTTCGAGGCGGTCGAGGACCTCGATGGGCAGTTCATCGACGTAGCCGTTGAGGGTGAGGGAAGCGAGGGTCGCACGGTCAAGATCAATGGCCGAACTCTGAAGTTGCGCTATGACAGCAATGAGCTGGTGGGCGCCGACTCGTACGAGCGTTGGAGGGCCTGGTCGGTCAGCGGGTAGAGGCCCGAACATGACGATGCCCCGCACGTGGCGGGGCACACTTCTCCGCTCGAATGATCGCACCGCTGTGGATAACTCGTCAAGCCAGGTCACACGTGGTGGGCAAGCTTCTCCCACACCGTGATCGGCCAGCACGGTCTCCCCCACAACCACGTGCCCACCAGGTTGGCCGGCGGCGAGCAGTTCGTCCCGTGGCACACGATGGCGATCTGGTTGCCGGGAAGCACCTCGACCCGCCACGTGAAGCCGCCGCCGACGGGCTGCTCGTCGGTGCGGCCCTGGCACCACGGGCAGACGACCCGGACGGTCTGGCCGTGGTACATCATCCCGAGCGCGCGCGCGGTCCGCTCGTAGATGCGTTGCACGATCGGCCACGCCCAATCCGACCACTCCTCCGGCAGCTCCCAGAGGCGGGCGAGGCTGTAGCTCAGCCAGGGGCGGGCGTCGAGCTGGCCGAGGCCGGGCGGGGCCAGGATCGGGCAGTGCGCGGGCGGGCCGAGCTCGGCGGCCAGGTCGTCAGCCAGCACGACCACGTCGAGCACGGTCTGGAGGACGTCGACGTCGCACGGGGCCGGCGACTCGCCCCAGGACAGGTTGTTGCGGAAATACCGCTCCATGTGTGCCGCCGCGTCCTGAAGAACCTTTTCCTCCGAGGAAATGGTTCGCGTCTGCCGCAACGGTTTCGTGGTGAGCGGCATTCTCGCCTCCACCAAGTCCGGCCAATACTCGATAGCCCATTCCAGGTTGGCGGCCACGATTTCGCGCATGGGCAGTCTCCTCAGAATGGCGGCTGGTCGGGGCACGAGTACGCGAACGGGATGAACACCGGCGTGGGCGGGCCGGGCGGTGGCGGGAAATGCGGGCCGGGCGGGCACCGATGGTCGGCCACGACTTTCCACTCCCGTTTCCCGGCGATGCGGAAGTGGTGGCGGTGCCACAGGTACGGCTTCCTGGGCAGGCCGAGCGGCTGCAGGTCGTAGGTGGCTTGTCCGGCCAGGATGGCGCCGAGCTCGGCGCGCGGGTCGAGCGGCTGGGGGTTGGCGCGCACCGCGAGCCCTTCACTGTGCGCTTTCAAGATCAGGTTGCCGCATCGGCGGCAGGTGTCGAGCACGGCCGGGCTGGAGATCATTTCCGGCCCCCCGCCAAGATCATGACGGATGACAGGTTTCTTCGCGTTCCCCGGCTTTGGCGCGCCCGCGTGACGCGCGCGCGCATACACGCGCACGTAAGGGCGGGAATGCGGGAAAATCTGTCATCCGTCATGATCTTGCACGTGTACCGGGCATCCTTGCAGGTCAGGGCGCGATGACAGATTCGATGACGGATCCGCGGATCCGTCATGATCTTGGGCGTGTGAAGTGACTTCACCATCCCGGCCCGCCGTACTTGTCGGAGTCGCCCGGCCCGGCGAAGCCCGGCGATGACGGATCCGGTGACGGATCCGAAGATCTGTCATGATCTTGGTCGGGGGTGAAGAGGCACACGTTCGCGTACGAGCGGGCGGTCGAATCGCGGGCGTCCGCCACCCCGTGCTTGCGCAGCTGCATGGTGAGCGCCTTCGCGCTGACCGGGGTGGCGCCCTCGTCGAAGCAGAACCGCTCGTACGCCTCGCGCAGCTTCGACTTCTTGATCTGCACGTGCTCGCCGCCGCCGACCCGGCAGCACTCGGCCACGAACCTGCTGACGGTGTCCTGGTCGGCGGCGTAATGCTCAGTCGCGGCCTTCACACTGTCCGGCTCGGCCAGGCCGCCCTGGTGGAACAGGGCCGCACCCTGCACGATCCAGGCCAGGAGGGCGGGGCCGTGCTCGCCGGCCAGGATGCCTTGCAGGTCGTCCACCATCTGCT
Source organism: Nonomuraea sp. NPDC049486 (assembly GCF_040676925.1). Taxonomy (NCBI): domain Bacteria; kingdom Bacillati; phylum Actinomycetota; class Actinomycetes; order Streptosporangiales; family Streptosporangiaceae; genus Nonomuraea; species Nonomuraea sp. NPDC049486. Next base: position 365,549 of record NZ_JBFAPV010000008.1, on the reverse strand, counting down.
CGACCGGCACCTCGTGCTCGAACGGGATCAGGCGCAACCTTCGCCAGAACGCGCGCCCGCCCGCCCGCACGCTGGGCTGGTTGTTGCCCATCAGCCACAAATGGTGGGTCGGCGTAAACGTGAAATGATCCTGGCGCATAAACCGGGCGGTGAGAGTGTCGCCGCCCGTGAGCTGCTTCACTTTCACTTCGTCGAAACGGTCATCGTCCGCGACTTCGGAGCAGACGACCATTCTCATGCCGGACAGGCGGGCGATCTCGGTCTCATGCTGGATATTCGCTTTCGCCATCAAGAAACCGCTGGGCGCGGTGGTCGCATAGTCGCCGAGAACCCCAACAATGGATTCGAGAAAGACGCCTTTCCCGTTGCCTCCGGAGCCGACACAGAACGGCAGGACGTGCTTGGACACGCTGCCGGTCGCGCTGTAGCCGATCAGGCGTTGCAGGTAGGCGACGAGCTGCTGGTCGGCGCCGAACGTGTCGGCCAGGAATGCCTGCCAGCGCGCCGGGTCCGCCTGCGGGTCGGGCGAGCACGCGGTCACCTTCGTGTGCAGCCTGGACGCGTCGGACGGCATGAGCCGGCCGCTCCTGAGGTCGACGATGCCGCCCGGCGTGTTCAGCTCCCACGGGTGGGCGTCGAGCTCGTCGACGCCGACCACGATGCGGGTGTCGGTCTGGGCCTGGGCCAGCATGCTGGTGGTGCCAGCGGAGGAGAGGGCGTGCTTCTTGTGCCGCACCGCCTGCTTCTCGCCGTCGGGCAGGCCGCGGGCGATGCGCTTCCCGTACTCGCGGACGAGGCCGCCGCCCTGCGGCTGCCACTCCCACAGGACGCCGGTCCAGGCGATCCACCGGCCGCGTTCGGGCACGTACCGGACGACGTCGCCGAACCGGTCGACCAGCTGGAGGGCGTTGCCGTCATCGCTCTGCGCGTAGGTGCGCTCTTCCACGACCTGCAGCACCGGCGGCGGGCCGGCCGGGTGAAGTTCGACGACAGGGGCGAGATTCCCTTGCAGCGGGGGCGGGGACGGGGCTGGTGCCGGGACTGTGCGCTCGACGCGCTGCCCGTACCCGGCCGCAGACAGGGCGCTCGCCGCCGCGGAGTGGTCGCCGCGGTGTTCAAGATGGGCGTAGGCGCCGAACCGGTCGTACGGGCGTTCAGCCTCGAACTCGGTCGAGGTGGACCACACGTAGAGGTTGTCGGCCTGGTTGCGGCCGGTGGTCGCGCTGACGCCCATGCGTTTGCCGGGGCGGCACCAGTACGTGATCCCCGCACTGTCGGTGTAGACGCGGGTCCAGCCGCGCGGGAGCAGGAGCTCGTCCCAGGTGGTGCGCTCGTTGTAGTCGTCGCCCGGCGACACCCCGTCCTCGTCGTCCCAGACGCGTCCAGGCTGCGAGAACAGCGGGGATGTGGGCGGCGCGGAGGCATCTCCCGGGGCCGGCATCTGGTCGAAGACGGCCGCCAGGTGGTGCAGCTGGTCGCGCTCCTCCACGGTGATGGTGGGGATCGAGCCGGGGCCGCCGGCGACCAGCTGCCACACGCCGCCCGGGATCGTGTCGTGAACGCTCCCGCCGGAGGGGGCGACGACGACGAACCCGCCTTCGGCGCGGGTTTCGATGAGGACGCGCGGAAACGTCGTGTGCGGCTTCTCGGCCAGGACCTCGTGTTCGCGCTCGTTCAGCTCGTCGAGGCGGGCGGGCCGGGCGGCCAGCTTGACGTTGCGGGCATCCCCGCCGGCGACCCGGTACAGGAGGTGGATGCCGCCGCTGGGGGTGACCTCCATGTATCCGGTGGTGACGCGCTGCCATAGGTCTTTCAGCCCGGACGCGGCGGCCAGGTCGGTGTAGTCGGCGGCGATGTTCTCGCGGACGGCGCGGCCCTCGAACTCGAACAGCTCCAGCCCGCCGGATGCGGCTCCGCAGACGATGCCAAGGCCGTCGTATCGGCCGTCGCCGAACCACCCGTCGAGCTCATCCACAGTGGGGCGGGGCTGGGAGCCTTCGGCGGCCGTGTAGTGCCGCCACTTCACTGCGGGGGCCTTACCGTGCCGGGCAGGGATGACGCACAGGCCCGCCTGGTGGAGCTCCCTGGCCGTCTGCAGGAGGTGGTTCAACGTGGGGGCCCCGCTCTCGATTGTGGTTCTGGGTGGAGATGGGTGCGGCCCCGACAGGACTCGCGCATCCTGTCGGGGCCGGTCATGGGGTTACTGGCCGGGTGCGGGGGGCGGCACCTGCATGCCGAGCGCCGCCGCCGCGGCCTGAGCCTCAGCGCTCCCGGCACCGACCGGAGCCGCCACGGGGACGGGCGCCTGGGCGGCGGGGACGCCGGGAGCCTGCGGCATCGGCGCCGGCGCGACCGCAGGAGCCGCGGGGACGGCCTGCGGGAGCGGAGCCACCGGCGCGGCCGCGGGGGCGGCGGTGGGCACCGCGACCGGGACGGGAGCCGGGGCGGCCTGCGGGGCAGGCGCCGCGACGGGGGCGGCGGCGGGCTGGAAGGACGGGAACGGGTTGCCGCCGACGGAGTTGAGGTACTGGGTGGCGTAGGCGGCGTCGTTCTGGTCGTACTCGTTCAGCACGTACGGCGCGGACTGGCCGGGCTTGGCGACGCCCCTGGCGAGGCGGCCGAGGACCGGGTCCTGGCCGATGCTGTTCTTGAGGGAGCCGATGAGCACCTTCTGGAAGATGAGCACGTTGGCCTCGGCCTTCGGCCCTTCGGGGTGGGTGAGGATGACGACGTCGGCGACGATGGGGTCGGCGACGCCGTTGCTGGTGAGGACGCCGGCGCGGATGGAGCGCGGGTAGAAGAGGATCAGGTGACCGACGTAGTCGGCGATCTTGACGTCGGAGGACGGGGCGGGCTGGGAGAAGGACATGATGTGCCTTTCGATGTGACGTGATGTTGCGCTGAGGTGTGCGAGATAGACGATACAGAACGAGACGAGACGATACAATACGAGACGCGAGATGGTTGCGGTACGGACGGTTACCGTTTGCGGATCTTGCGGTGGCCGACGTGCCATGACCCGCACACGCCGCACCGGTAGACGCCCAGCATCGTCTTGGACGCGCCCCGGCGCACCAGGCCGAACAGGTGGCCGAGGGCGTCCCGGCGGGAGGCGTGCCGGCGCTTGTTCCCGCACTGGCGGTCCCGGGCGTCGCTCATGACGCCCCCGGACAGCCCCTGCTCGCGTCCGTCGAGCCGGGCTGGAACCAGGGACAGTACGTACAAAACGCGTCGGCGGCCGGGAACGACGCCCACGCGGGCGGGTTGTTGGGCGGGTCCAGCACGGTGAGCATGGTCATGACCGCGTCGAGCCGATCCAGCGCGGCCAGAGCGACCTGCCGGTCGTACGGCTCACACCACACGTGCAGGCCGTCGATGCGGCCGCCCCTGGGCAGGAAGACGACGGCGACATCGTTCACGGTTTCGCCGGCGTTCTCCTGGCCGAGCCCGTACAGGTGGGCCTGCACCCGGTACTGGTCGCCCGGCCCGTTCTTGCGGTACTTGTCGAGCCGGTCAAGGCCGACGCACTTCCAGTCCATGTTCGTCCCGGTGGCCCGGTCGAAAAGGTCCGCGTTCCCGTGGATGTTGCCGCGGATGTGGAGGCGGCGTTCGATCACGTACCGCTCGTGGCCGAGCCGGCGGTTCTCGGCCGCGAACGTCTGCTCCATCCACGAGTGGACGGCGGTGCCGATGATGGACGCCCACGGGTCCGAGTCCGTGTTGGTTTCGGGCCAGTCGCACAGCTTGTAGGCCAACCGGCGCACGCACGGGGTGCCGATCTCGGACGGGCCGATCACCCGCTGCAGGCTGCGGGGCGCGTTCTGGCCGGCGGTCTTGACGACGCTGACGACGTTGGTGGCGATGGCGGCGGCCAGGCCGGACAGGGCCGGGGAAGCCCAGCCCGCGTCCGGCTGCGAGAACGAGACCGTCACGAGACGTCCTTGGGCTGCTCGCGGCGGGTGAAGGTGAGCGGCCCCCACTGGGTGCGCACGTATTCGGGAGACATGCCGTTGCCCCCGTCGTCGTACATCGACACCCCGCCCGGCTCGGCGGAGACCGTCCACTCGTCGCCGTCCCGGTCGGTCCACACCTCGCCGACCTTCGGCGGCCACGACCCCTCAGGCTCCGGCTCGGGGGCGTCCTGCTCGCGGTGGACGAGCTGCATCGGCCCGTACTCCCGGTTCACGTCGCGCGGCTCGCGGGCGTGCCCGCCGCCGGCGGGCACCAGCTCCACCACCGGCACGGCCGGGAAATCCCCGCCGGGCCCGTGCTGGTAGACGTGCGCGGTGGTGGCGAACCACAGGTCGAGGTCGCCGTCGCGCCACAGATCACCCACCCGCGGCGGCCAGTTGGCGGGCGTCACGCGCTCCACGGTGGCGGTGGTGATGGCGGGGGAGAGGGCGGGCAGCCGGAGCGTCCCGTTGTCGCCGCCGTCCGGTCCCGGCACCGCCACGAAAACGACGGCGGGGAAGCCTCCAGAGGGCAGTTCGACGTGGTCGACGCGCACACCCTTGAGGGTGACGTCGACCACGTCGCCCTTGCTCGGAAGGGGGGTGATCATGTCCAGTCTCCTGTCAGCTTGAAGGGCCTGGCCGCCTTCTTGGCGACCAGGTACTGCTCGTAGATGTCGGGGTGGTCCTTGGCGAAGGCCTTGGAGTCGAAGTGCGGGGCCGCCTTCGACTCCCGCCACGTGACCGCGGGGCGCCCGGCAACGGTGGCTTCGTCGAGGCTGCGCTCGGCCATGAAGTCCTTCAGCTTCTGGATGGCGGCGTCCTTCGCCTCCTTCCAGCCCTTCTCGTGCTCGGCCGCCTTCGCGGCGAGGTCGAGCCAGCCCACAAGGTCGGCCGGCAGATCCGTGTCGGCGCGGGGCGGGTCGGGGGTGAGTGTGTCCACGACGGCGGACTCTTCCGCGGCCGGGACCGGCGGCGCGGTGTCGAGCGCGGTTCTGTGGACGGCCGGAGCGTCGTCCACAGGCCCGTACAGGTTCCGGCAGTCGAGCACGTCCTTCGCGCGGGTGACGGCGACGTAGGTGAGCATCGCCTCGGCCGGGACGAGTCGCCCTTCCGGGTCGTACGGCTCCTGGAAGTCCGCCGCGAGGCGCACGGTGTCCCACTCGCGGCCTTTCGCCCGGTGGGCGGTACTGATGGTGATGTCGGCGTTGTGCTCGTCCACCAGCTGGTCGACCACCTTGAGGATGGCTTCCGGCCCGTGACTGTCGACCAGCTTGACGAGGGTCTTCAAGTCCTGGCCGCCGGCGTCGTGCTCGGCGTACTCGCGCACCTCCGCCCACGAGGCGAACGCCATCAGCTCGGGGTGCTCGGTGCCCTTCCCGCAGCGCAGGTCCTGGCAGGCCTTCGCCAGCCGCCGGATGTCGTCGCCGCCGCCCACCATCGCGGGACGCAGGCCGGCGCCGATCGCCGCCATCGCCTGCCCGACCGCGCCCGCGTTGGTCCGGCACAGGACGGCGCCCGGGTGCGGCACCATGTCGAGCCGGGAGTCCTTGCCCGGGTTGCCGGTGAGCCTGAGCGGCGCGTCCAGGAGTTCGAGCCACCGGTTGGCTTCATCGGCGATGCGCTGCCCGAACCTGAAGCTCTGCGTCAACGACAGGCGGGTGCCCTCGAACTCCTGCATGGCGTCGACCGCCCCGCGCCAGCCGTAGATGGCCTGCGACTGGTCGCCGACCAGGATCCGCTGGGCGGCCTGCTGCTCGACCACGGCCGCGATGACCGGATTCGCGTCCTGCGCCTCATCCAGCAGCACGACGCCGTACGGGAGGGTCGGCCGGGTGAGCGCCCACATCTTCAGGTAGTGGTCGTGCTCGAACTTCAGCTTCCCGTCCATCGAGGTGAGGTCCTCCCATGCGCGGCGGGCGAGCGGCACCACATCGAAGCGCAGCGCGCTGGCCGCCTCAGGAGACAGGCCGGGCACGTCCGGGACGTGCGTGGTGTACACCTCGTCGTCGTCGGAGTGGCAGAACAGCCGGATCGTGTCCATGACGATCCTGGCCACCTTCACGCTCGTGAGCGCGTGCTGGCCGAGGTCGAGCACGGCCGGGATCGCGAGGTAGCGCGCCACCTCCCGCGCCGGGAGCCGCGGCCCGTTCAACCTGTGCTTGAACTGGTGGCCGACGGCGCGGAACGCCAAGCTGTGGGCGGTGCGGCAGTCCGTGTTGGCCGGGAACGCGGCGGCGGCCTCATCAGCGATCGCCTTGTTGTAGGCGAGATACAGCATCCGCTGCCGGTTCTGGGCGGCGGCCAGCATCTTCAACGTCGACGTCTTGCCGGTTCCGGCGCCGGCCTGGACGACGAGCGGCTGCCCGGTGGCGGCCGCGTCCAGGATCGCCTGCTGCTCGCCGGTCGGCTTGTGCTCGAAGACGGGCGCGGCCGGGGTCGCGACGGCCGGGACGGCGTGGACGGGCGGCTGGGGGACCGTGAACCCCAGCGTGGCCGGGGCCTCGGTGTAGGGGGCGGGCTGGGAGAACATCAGCTGGACACCGCCACAGGGGCGGGGCTGCTCGGCTTCTGGGAGATCAGCGTCCATACGATGACGGTGATGCCGTCGACGGGGGCGGCCACCTCCAGGATGGTGTCGGTCTTCCACTCCGGGGCGGCACCGAGGCGGCGGGCCCACGCCTTGACGGCGGTCACGGCCGCGTCGTCGCTGTCCTCGCTGATCTGCCCGTCGATCTCGCCCGGGTTGCTGGGGTCCAGGACGTCGGTGATGCCCCAGGCCGCCTGCGGCAGCTGCTCGGCGAGCAGCTTGACGAGCACGGTGGCGGCCGCGGTCTGCCGCTGCCGGATCACGTCCGGGTCGGCGTAAACGAAAGTCATGATCTTCTCTCTCCGGCGGGGCGGATGGGTGGGCGGCCCCGCCCCCGATCGGGGGGCCGCCCGCGGGGTGGTCAGGCGTGGGCGAGGTGGGCGCGCTTCTCCAGCTCCGCCCGGTACTTCAAGTCGCCCGGCAGCTCCTGGCCGTAGGCGATGAACGCCTCACAGGCGGCCGTCTCGCGGGCGAGTTCGGCGGGGGTCATGCGGTCGAGCCGGGCGATGTCGGCCGCGAGCTCGGCCTCCGCGCTGATGAACCACACCATCGGAACTCCCTAATGTCTCGTTTCGTCTCGCCCTGACATACAAGACGATACAAGACGAGACGAAACGAGGCAAGACGATACACGGATGGTTGTGCTGAACCCCGCGACGGAGACGTCAGCGCTGGTCGGCCGCCATCGACTTCGAGGTGAGCTCGTGCAGGCGCCGTTCGAGGGCCTCCACGTGCGCCCGGCACTGCAGCAACTCCTGGGCGGGCGTGCGCGGCGACGGGCCCCGCACCGACCTGTCCGGCTCGCCCAGCACCTCGATCGTGTCGGTCAGGCCGGCGACCCGGCGTTCGGCCACCGCCAGCTTGCGCACCGCCTCACCCCGCTCCCGGGCCACCTCATCCCGCTGCCGCCGGGCCCGCTCCGTCTGCTGCCGGGCCTGCTCCAGCCAGGCCGCGTACTGGACGCACCGCTCCCGCGCCTCCCGCACCTCCGCCACCAGGCCGGCACGCGACCGCAACCAATCCCGGAGCTTGGCCGCAATCACGACAGCCTCACCGACATGACCACATGCCAGTAGCCCGGCTCCCCGTCGACGCCGGCCGCCTGGAACAGCGCGGGCTTGCCGTTGCCGAGCATGCGCAACTCCACCTGGCCGCCCACCGCGGCGAGCGCGTCGGCCAGATATCGCGGGTTGAACGCGATCTCGACGTCGCCACCGTCGAGCTGGGCGTCCATGGCTTCGCGGCCGAGCCCGCCGTCGGCGCTGCCAGCCTCCACCGTCACCTGGCCGGACGTGAAGGCGAGCCGAACCGCGGTGTGTCGAGCGGCGAGCAGGCTCACGCGGCGCACCACCTGGGCGAGCTCGCCGCTGTCCACGGTGGCCTTGTGCGGCGCCTCGGCCACCTTCCCGTAGTGGGCGCGCAGGTTCGGGTATTCGGGGTCGAGCAGCCGCACCGTCGTGCTGTAGCCGTCGCACGAGAACGACGCCATGCTGCCGTCGACGCCGACCTGCACGTCCCCGTCCGGGAACCCCTTCACGATGTCCGCGAGCGTCTTGGCGGGGATGACGGCGGCCACGTCGCCGGCGTCCACCACCGGCTGCCAGCCGATCGTGTGCCAGGCGATCCGGTACCGGTCCGTCGCCGCCAAGCTCAGGAGCCCATCCGAGGCTTCGACCCGCACCCCGGTCAGCATCGGCACCGTATCGTCCGTGCCGGCGGCAGGCGCCACCCTGCCGACCGCGTCGGTCAGCTGCTTGGCCGGTATGGATGCGACCGCGGCGGGCATCTTCGGCATCTTCGGGTAGTCCTCGACCGGCATGGCCGGGATCTCGAACGCGGCCTTACCGCACCGGATCCAGGCCTGCCGCTCGTCGGCTTCGACGTCGACGAACTCGTTCTTCGGCAGGGTTTTGGCCACCTCGGCCAGCAGCCGCCCGGGCAGCAGGACGCGGCCCGGCTTCGCCGCCACCTCGGCGGTGCGGCGCCTGCTCGTCTCGTAGTCGAACGCCGAGAAGGCGACCTCGCCGTCTCCGGCCTCGACCAGCATCCCGGCCAGGACCGGCAGGGTGGCACGGCGAGGCAGCGCATGCGCCGTCCACGCGGCAGCCTCGGCCAGCTCCCCGGCCATCATCGTGAACATCATCGTCATAGGAGGGTCTCCTGACCTTCGTGAACGGGCGGCGCCGTCGGCTCCCGACTGGGCAGGCAGGCGGGGCAGGTGCCGGGGGCGCGGGGGTCGAGCCAGCCGGAGCCTTCGCGCGGCGCCGGGTCGACGCTCAGCAGCTGCGGGCAGTCGGGGTAGAGGTGGCCGATGAAGACGGGCGGCTGGTCGAACCGGCCGGCCTTCACGTCCTCGCCGCCCGGATACCACGGCCTGATCCACTCGGCGATCGCGCTCACCGCGCCACCTCCGGGAGTTCGGTGATGTGGAGGACGAGCTGGCCGCTGACGACGTGCTCACCGAGCCGCATGTCCGGCCCGACCAGATGCGTGTCATCGTCGTCCGGCAGCACCCGGGCGTCCACCAGGCCGTCGATGCAGGCCTTGAACGACGGGTACAGGTTGGCGACGTCCCGCCGCCGCCGGTCGGGCGGCCGGTACTCGCCGACGATGTGCGCCCTGCGCAGGGCCGGGATCTCCAGCAGCATGGCGCGCGCGTACGCCTGCTCCCGGAGCGCTCTCGTCCGCTCCGACCGGATCCGCCAGTGTGCACGCTGGTTGGCGTTGAGCAGCTTCATCCCGGCCGGCAGCTCGACCGTCCACGAGCGCGGCCCGTTCACACGACCGCCCGCAGGAACGAGTAGAAGCCGAGCATCACGAGCGCGATGACGACCCACACCATCCACAGGAGCAGCCACAGCGGCGGGTCACCCCCGCTCCCGGCGGCGGCCAGGACCGCGCACACGATCGACCCGGCGAGGCTGACACCGGCCTCCAGCCAGCGGCGGCGGGCCAGGCAGCGCAGGCCGAGCGCGAGGGCGAGCAGGGCGACGACCCCCGCGAACAGGACGACCGAGATCACGGCTGCCTCCGCTTCTCGACCTTGTAGGCGGCCAGGACGTCGCGGGCGAGCAGCTCGGTGTCGAACAGCCCTTCTCCGCCGAGCGCCCCGTCCAGCGTTTCGGAGAGCGCGGCGAGCAGTTCCGGGTCCGGCTCGGCGGTGGCGGCCTCCACCAGTTCCAAGAGGGCGCCGGCGATCATCTCGGCCGTCGTCACGTCGAACTCTCGCCCGAACAGGTGGAGACGGTGGCCCTTGCGCTCGACCAGCACGCCGTTGACCGCGACCCGCAGCTTCTCATGCAGTTTCGGGTTGTCGCCGAAGTAGACGCGACGTGCGATGAGAGGCGGCTGCTGCCCGGCGGCCTGGTACAGCGCGGCAACAACCATCGGCAGGTCGGCGGCGGATACGTAGACGCCACCCCCGGAGCCCTCGATGGTAACGAAGGCGCGGCCTTCGTAAGTCAGAGGCCGCTCGATCTTCAGCTTGTCGCCGTCGCTGTCGACGAAGTCGCTCACGCTTGCCTCCACTTCTCGTCCTCGCGGACACCCTTGGGGGAGGTGGCGTGCTGGTCATGCTCGGACCAGATGGTGCCGATCGCGGCCTCCTGCGACGGCGGCAGGGTAGACCCGTCGATGGCGGGCATCACCGACGTCGACGCCGGGTACGGCTGCCGCCGCTCCACCGGCGCCAGGTCAGGCACCGGCCACGGCGTGCCGGTCGGCATCAACGGGTCCGGCAGCAGCTGCCCGGCCCGCGCCTGCTGCTCGGCGGTGGAGAGCAGCTGCTCCCAGCCGGCCAGGACACGCTGGGCCTGGGCGACCTGCTCGCGCAGGGTTTCGACGTGCGTGTGACTGATCACGCGCTCTGCTCCTTCAACTCGGTGACGAGGGAGGGGGTGGGGGAGGCGACGCCCCAGAACTCGGCGTCGAAGCCGGGCGGCCGGTGGTAGATGAGCTCCCGGCCGGTGACCGGGTCGCGCGCCGTCACCCTCAGGTCCTGGCAGCCGCCGTCACCGCACGGCTCCGGGAAGCTTTCGACGACGACGATCGGCGGCGGCTGTTCGCCGTCGCGGGCGTGCATCCGCCGGATCCGGGCGAGCTGGCCGGGCTGCAGGCTCTCGAAGGCGGCCATCACGACCCGCCCGTCTTGACGGCCATGACCGCCTTCAGGTCGCTTTCGCGGTAACGCCGGTGGCCGCCCGGGTTGCGGACGTGCGGCAGCTTGCCCTCGTCCGCCCACCGCGTGATCGTCCTGGTGGAGACGCGGCAGTATTCGGCCGCCTCCCCCCGCTTGTACAGGCGCTCGGCCGTGGCCGTGGCTGCGGTTTCGGTGTTCATGGGATGTCTCTCCTCTTCAGGCGGCCCGGCCGGGACGCCCGGCCTGCCGCGACTTGCGTGCGTCGGCGCCGGCCAGGGCCCGCCGCGACATCTCCGCCGACAGGGCGTTGCGGGCGGCCGCGTGCAGGTCGTCCTCGGACGCGTACTCGCGCTCGCCGCGCAGCCGGTCGACCCAGTAGGCGAGCGAGACCGGCGAGGCCTGAGTGGCGTTGCGGGTGCGCGCCTTGCGGTCCGTCGTCTGCGCCCAGGAGGCGTGCGCGGCCAGCCGGGCGGCCGCCGATCGTCTCTCCGATGTGGCCAACGTCTCCTCCTCGAAACGCGATGCGATACGAGACGAGACGATACAGAAACGACGGCTGCGAGGCAAGACGATACGTAACGAGACGAGACGAGGCGGACGCGGTGGCGTAGAGGTCAGGTTTTACAACCTCTGACTGGATGGGTTACGAGACGATGTGATGCAATACGAGACATGACGGCTGAGGGATCGCCCACACCTGGCCGGCCCCTCTGGGAGGCCGCCGAACACGTACGCACCGAAAAAGACTGGACGATCGACCAACTCGCCGAACGGGCCGGGATCGGACGGGCAACCTACAACAGGCTCGCCACCAACCGTGTGCCGCCACAGGCCCGCACCGTGCGAAAGATCGCGTCCGCGATCGGCATGCCGCTCGCCGAAGCGATCCGCCTATCCGGGCTCACTAGCCAGCCCGCGCCCGCCGGCGACATCGACCTGCTCCCGGTGATCACGTTCGACCAGGCCAGCCCCGACATCATGGCCGCGACCGCGCGCATCCTGCGCCAGCAGCTCCAGCAATTGCGGGAGGCCGCCGCAGCGTCCGGTAGAACGCTCGGCGACCTCCTGGTCGACCTCGAACTTGTGCGGCCTGAGGAGTTGCGGTTGAGCGGCCGGGCCGGCCGGGAGGCGGCGGTCGACCTCCCGGACGGCCACGACCGCAGGGCGGCCGGTTAGGCGACCCTGTCGCGGTGCTCGTGCCGGTGATGCACCAGCTCGGCGGTGAGGGTGCGTACCGCGGTGAGCGTCGCCCGATCCTGCCGCACCGCGTCCACGGCGGTGTGTAGCTCGTCGGCGGCCTGGCGGACGGTGTCGCACACGTCGGCCCTGATCTCGGCGACGCGGGCGTCTACGGCGTTCTCGCGGGCGAGCACGATGATGATGACGGCGGCCACCATGGACGCGGTCAACATCGTGAGGTGCAACCGGTCGGAGCCGTGGCCGGTGATGGATGTTGCGATCGTGGCCGCCCACAGGGTGGCCGTCCCGGCGATCGCGGTCCGGGTGAGGGTGCGCAGTCGAGCCAATTTTCCGGGTCCTTCCCCCAGACGGCCTCATCGGCGCTGATGAGGCTGTGCCGTGTTCCCAGGCAAGCGGCCCAGCCACAGTACGACGCCCCGGCGAGATGTTGAAGGTTTCACCTTCTGGGAAACGGCCGTCTTGACAGGTGAACGCCATTCGTGTAGCTCCCGATGCAAACGTTACGCAGACCCGGAAACCTGGTCGAATACCGCAGATCGGGATACATGCGCATACCGCCAGAGTGAGCGGATTGTGGCGGCCGGGATAGGTTGCCGGATCTTGGGGCAGGTGCGGGGATTGTGCGGAGTCGACCACGCGTCACCGGGGTCGACTTCCGCAAGGCCCGCACGGCGGGGAGGGCACCGCTTGCCTGGGAGGCTCGGGCCCGCCCGCCGTGCGGGGGCTGGGGGTCCTGGCCTCAGACATCACGCCATCTGGCACCGGATAGTAGTCGATATATTCCCGTCCGTCACCAGCAAATCGGGCAGGGGCGAATAATGTTCTACCCGGAGGGATAAACCCTCACCTCGGGCGGGGAAACGGGCGGCACGCGTAAGCCGGGATGACGGATCCATGACGGATCCGTCATCGGCTCTTTTTCGGCTCTGACCTGCAAGGATGCGTCCCACCCACGCAAGATCATGACGGATGACAGATTTCTCTACATTCCCGCCCTTACGTGCGTATGTGCGCGCCCGCGTGACGCACGCGCGCACACGCGTAAGGCGCTCAATGCGGGAAAATCTGTCATCCGTCACAGGCTTCTTGCCGGACCCGGCAAAAAGCCTGGTCAGGGCACAGATTTGGGCGATGACGGATCCGTCATGGATCCGTCATCCGGCTGATCCGAGCCGGTCCGCGGGGGAGTGCCGGGCATGGATCTCCCTCGCCCGCTCGTCCGCCAGGCCGTCGCTGTAGTGATCCACCATGTCGGCCGTCTTCCAGCCGAGGATTCGTTGCACGGCTTCCTTGCCGGCCCCGCTCTTCAGGAGCTCGTGGGTGGCGGTGCCGCGGTAGTCGTGCGGCGTCACCTTGCGGATCCCGGCCTGGCCGGCCCGTCGCGCCAGCATGTCTCTGAGGCCCTCAGGAGACATGTGGCTGGTGTTGCGGCCTTGGATGCCGAGCCACAGCCACGGGGACGTCTGAGCCTTGCTGTGGCCGCTCCTGGCCCGCAGGTAGCGGTCGAGGGCCTGGGCGGCGGTGGCGCCCAACGGCAACCACAGCTCGTCGCCACCCTTGAGCACGATGCGGAGTCGCCGGCCGCGCAGGTCGACGTCGTGCGTGCCGGGATCCCGGGGTGTCCAGCGGACGCCCATGATGCCGGAGGCGCGCGGACCCGAGTCGTACAGGATCGTCATCAGCGCGCGGTCGCGGCGGTCCTCGAACGACTTCCCGGCCGCCGTGGCGAGCAGCTGGCGTTGCTCGTCCGGGCTGATGTACTGGCGCACCTTGGCCGGGACGTTCGGCCGGTCCTTCTTGAGCACCGGGCTGGCGGTGGTGCGTTCGCCGATCTCGTCCGAGCACAGCCAGCCGAACCAGACGTGCAGGTTCCGCCAGGCGACGTCCGCGGAGGCGGCCGAGGTGCGTTCCCGCTCGGCGACGAGGAACGCGCGCACATGCTCGGCCGCCACCCTTTCCGCATCGCACGGCAGCGAATTGTCGGCGAGATAGGCGACGAATTTCCGGGCGACATCCGTGTAGGAGCGGATCGTCTTCGGCGACTTGTTCGCGGATTCGAGCGCCAACGTCCACGATTCCAGGCACTGGGTGAGGTGCGCGCCGTGCGGGATCGGTATCGCCTGGCTGGCGCGGGTGGGTCGTCGCTTTCGCGGCTGGCGGGTGGTGAAGTCGATGACATTGTCTGGCACGTCAGGCCCTCCGGCTCGGCGAGCTCCGGCGACTCGTTTCGTATCGTCCCGCCTCATTTTGTATCACCGTCTGTGATTGGGCAAGGTGGGGGCGGCGGTCAGACGGGCTAAAAGCAGCGTGCGAACCTGGTAGTCTTGTCTCCGTCGCCCAAACCGGCAGGTGAGGGGCGGTAAAGCGAGCGGCCGTAGCTCAATGGATAGAGCATCTGACTACGGATCAGAAGGTTAGGGGTTCGAGTCCTCTCGGCCGCGCACCTGGCAGAAGGCCCTTCGGGATGATCCCGGAGGGCCTTTTTCGATCTTGTACAGCAACGCAGTCCGACACCGCCGGTCCCCACGCGTGCAGCTCATGCCTACGGGACGCCGGCCACTCTGCTCATGCCTCGCCGAGGCCCTCTCGAAGGCGCTGAACCCAATCGGCAGGGAAGACCTGCTCAAGCCGCTCCCTGCTGGTCTCCAACAGCCCTTCCTTCGCCAAGGGGAGAAGGGCGCCGTCCTGGACGGCTTGGTGATTCTCGGGTGCGGGGCAGATCAGCACGGCGAGGATCCGGCATCCTCGTTGAAGCTCCTCGATCCCTACCGTGTGGATCATCCTCTTGATGGGCTCCCATGCCGTCCGTACGGCAAGGCCCACCAGCGCATCGAGGAGGACGCCGCGCCCTTCAGCCTTTCGGGACTGCAGGATGACCGTCGTCATGTACTCGGGGATTCGGTCCATGGCTTTCGAGAATTTCTCGATGGCCTCGGCCACGGCGACGAGGAGATCGCACCAGAAATGATTAGTGAGTTGCCTTCTTGCTTCTCGCGGGTTGCTCCCGCCGAATCTATTGTCGAGCTCCTGGATTACAGGACCAGCAAGGATGTCTCCGATTTCCTGGATGCGGTCGATGGTGTCCGGGTTTTCGGATAGCCAATCAACGATGTCGACCGTGGCGCTATCGGTGGCTGCTGCTTTCCTGTCTTTGGATGGCTTGCGTCGCCCTACGGGAGGCCGAGTCGCGGCCCATGCGGTGTCGCTGCGATCTCTCGCCTCTTGACGAGCAACGGGAGAAGGGTCTCGGGCCAACAGGAGAGCGTTGGTCCAGCCGTGCTGAGCCCCACCGCACGCGGAACAACCGCAGTAATGCCCCTTGGCCCGCTCGCAGATCACAGGGTGCTTCATTCGCCCTCCGTTACGTCTGGCAGACAGTGAATTGGCGCCTCACTGGAAGCTCCATTCTTTTGAACCACAAGCAGCGAGAAGCGATATGACCACCGTGGCCAGTCCGGCATATCCCTTCGGTAATGACGAGATCCTGTGCACACACATAGGTTTTCTGGGATACCCGCAGAGGACCTATGTGTGGTACCGAGAGATCAGTAATTTCTCACTTGGGCGAGCGAGGCTCTGATTGAGCCGGTCAAGCGCTTACGGGTTTCGGGGCTGGGGATCTGGATGTAGACGTTCATGGTCATCGAGTGGACCCGGATGCGCGGGACGATCGCCGCCAATGCCCTCCTACGTCGGACTCGGCACTGGGCATGACGGTATTTCTGACGGCAACGTCGGCCATCAGGCTCGCACGAAGAGCACCCCGACGACTGACCAGCTTCTGGTAGAGGGCTGGAGAGCACGGTGATTGCTACACCTGAAAAGCGGACGGTCATGCTGACCGCCCAGAAAGCTATCTCCGCCTGAAGGGACGTCGTAGGCGGTCGGCCGTTCATCAGCTCGCTCAGGTTCTCCTCAGTGAGTGGCAAGCTCGAAGGCGTTACCTGCTTGCCGCGGATCCCAGCCGTGACGGAGCTGTGGTTACTGCGAGTTGGGCGCGACTCCACACTGGTAGACCGACTGTTCCAGCAGTTCCGGCGTCACCTTGACCCCAGTCAGGCGCTCGGCCATCGCGAGGAACGACTCACTGCTGTGTGCGGCGTCGAATTCGACCTGCCGCGCGATCTCGGTGAATTCCTCATCCCATTTGGTGAAGGAGTCGATGTCGGAAAAGCTTGGCTCCAAGGCCAGACGCTCCTGGCCGTCTTCCATCCAGAGGAAGTCTTCCTGCCCGTTGACATTGCGGAAATGCGAGACCAGCCGGGTGCCCGCCGACAACCGTCCAGCGATGCCAGGGAGAACGCCCATGAAGCCGTTGGGTTCGACGATGAACGCCCAGTCACCGATGGGTGCGACCCCGAAGAAGTGGCCATACCCGGAGCGGGACCTACCGAGGTCGGAAACCCCGGCTTTGATCAGCTCCTTGAGTCCCATGGGCGGAAAGCCTTCGGCCCCGGTCCGGGCCAGCACCTGCTCAGGTGTCAGCCCGCGAACGAGGGTGAAACAGTATGCCTCCCGAAGATCGGTGTACTCGTCGTAGATGAACCGGCCAAAGGTGAACCAGGCGTAGTCAGCGGCAGTCGCAATCATGCCGACATGCTGCCAGCCGGGAATGACAAAAGGGGTCACACATGGGCGCGTCCTCGCGCGAGCGTGCACACTGGAGGACCCGGCGGTTCCAGCGGCATCCGCGCACCAGCTCTACGCGGATGTCTGAACCCACTTGATGCGCTTCCCCCGGATCTTGATCTCTCGGAATAGTACGGCGTAGATGACTATCCGCCGCGCGATGAAGGAGCTAGGCGAGCGCGGCCTGATCTGTAGCGTCCATGGCCAGGGCACCTTTGTACAGCAACTCATATAGCAACCCCATCTCACGCCATCACCCACCACCGGACCGTATCTGCCACCTGAGCAGGGCCAGACGCGGTCGCCGAGGGCATCTGCCCTTCCCTGCGGATCAGAAGGCTAGGGGTTCGAGTCCTCTCGGCCGCGCATATGCGAAAGGCCCGCTACCAGGGAGATCCTGGCGCGGGCCTTAGTGTTTGTCAGGACAACTTTGGCTAACAGCGCTGCTAACACCGGGCTCCTGCTCGCCCCAGTCTGACCACGTAGTCGTCGTCGCCCCCGCCATTCGGGGCCGACCTCGAGTTCGTCGGACGCCTGTACCGGTCTTCGTGAGCCAGGCCGGTACGTCCCCGTACGATGCTTCGGTGGTCGACGGTGATGACTTCACCTACGAGATGGCCTTCTCTCGCGTGGACGGCGCGATCGACGAGTTCTGCACCAAGCTCGGCGGTCGGCCGGTCTGGCTGGAGGAGCCGCAATGGCCGCTGTGTGTACGGCACGAACGCCCGATGGGGTTCATCGGACAGTTCAGGCTCCCCGGCAGGTCGACCCGGATGGCCTATCTCTTCATGGACGACGAAGCTGAGGAGTCCTGGCAGCCAGAGGGCGGCGAGAACGCGCTCATCGTGCAGCCGGGCCGGGTCCCGCCGTTCATCGAGACGGCCGGTGTCGTCGACGGCGAAGGCCTCCTTGAAGAGTTGTTCGTCGACCTGGAAGAGGTCGAGCAGTCGGAGCCGCCCTGCTGGGGGTCCCGTCTGCTGGGCGCTCCCGGTTGGCTGCAGGGCGAGGAGTTTCCGCCCGGCGGGCCGTGGAGCTTCTTCTTCCAGCTCCGGGACACGTACCAGGCGATATTCGGCGACGGTGGGATGGGTTACGGCTTTCTCAGTGCCGACGAGCAGGAGGGCCGCTTCTTGTGGCAGTGCTAGCCGGTGTCCGTATCGCTGGAGGAGGCCGGGTGGTGCGCAGCCGTGATCCTGATGTGAACACCCCGTTCACAGCCATGTCGTCGCCAGCCAGGCAGTGAGGGCCGCAGCGAGGAGGAGGGTGATGTTGAGGGCGATCTGGCGGTCGCCGCGGCTTAGGTGCAGGGTGGTCGCGCCGATCTGGAGGACCACGAAGCCGATGGCCGCGGCCAGGGCCGGCCAGGAGGCGATGCGAGTCAGCGGCGGGAGGAGCAGCCCGATCGCGCCGAGTACCTCGATCACGCCGATGGCTCTGACGGCCGGCATCGGCATGTCGTCCACCCAGGCCATCATCGGCCGGAGCCGTTCGCGGCTCCGGACCATCTTCACCCCGCCCGCGTAGAGGTAGAAGAGAGCGAGCAGGCCGGCGACGATCCAGTACGCGACGTTCACGGGGTGGCCGGCTCGGTGGCGTAGCGGCGCATCACCTGGATGTTGGCCTGCGGGGTCATCGCTCGGCCACCGGCGATCATGTCCTTCAGGTCGCGGAAATACTGCACATAGAGATCGGGCGTGAATGTGCTGAGCATGACGGCCGGTTCGTCGGTCATGTTGGCGAAAGTGTGCGGGGCGCCGGGTGGGACCATCACGAGCGTGCCCGCCGTCGCGTCGTAGTCCTGGTCGCCGACCGTGAACCGTACCGCGCCGGAGATGATGTAAAAGCCCTCGTCATGCTGGGCGTGACGGTGCTGCGGCGGTCCGGGCGTGTGCGGTGCGAGGACGGATTCGGCGATTCCGAGGCGGTGCCCGGTGTTGCTGCCGTCTTCGAGGACGCGCAGTCGCGTGGTGCCCAGCACGATCGTCTCGCCGTCGCCCGGGCCGACCACCGATGCGGTCGTTGATTGATCAGTCATGTCTCGATCTCACCGTCAGCGCACCGCGCCCGTCCAAGATCTGTTCTGTGCCGCCGATACCGTACGGGTATCGTCGCACCATGGAGCTACGCACGCTGCGCTATTTCGTGGCGGTCGCCGACGAACTCCACTTCGGCCGGGCCGCCGCCAGGCTGCACATGAGTCAACCGCCGCTGAGCCGGGCGATCAAGCAGTTGGAGAACGAGGTCGGTGCCGCGCTGTTCGACCGCTCGCCCTCCGGTGTCTCGCTCACTCCGGTGGGGGCCGTGCTGCTGGACGAGGCGCGGACCCTGCTCGACCAGGCCGACCGGTTGCGCGTACGCGTGGCCGCGGCGGCCGGTACCGCGGCTATCACGGTGGGTTTCCTGGGCGACAGCGCCGACCCGGGTGCGGCCCGGCTTGCCGACGCCTACCGCCGTCGGCACCCGCGGGTCGAGGTCCGCATCCGCGAGACCGACCTGACCGATCCCACCTGCGGCCTGCATGCTGGACTGGTCGACGTGGCCCTGACTCGCGGGCCGTTCGACGAGACCGGTCTGACCGTACGAGAGTTGCGCGCCGACCCGGTGGGCGCGCTGGTGCGCGCGGACGATCCACTGGCCGGGCGGGGCAGCGTGAAGCTGGCCGATCTGGCCGACCGCCGCTGGTTCCTGTTCCCGGAGGGCACCGACCCCGTCTGGCAGTCGTACTGGAACGGCGGGGCAACTCGGGAGGGCCCAGTGGTGCGTGCCGTCCAGGAGTGCAGGCAAGCCGTTCTCTGGAACGGTACGGTCGGCATGACTCTCCTGAACCACCAGCAGGCGAACGGGCTCGCCGTGGTGCCGCTGGTCGACATGCCCCCGAGCCGTGTGGTGGTGGCATGGCACGAGGGCGACACGAATCCGCTGGTTCGCTCGTTCGTCCGGATCGCGATCGCCGCCTATCGCGACGGAGCACCCACCGACCCGTCCTGACCGTTCCCCGGTGAGACCCAGGACCTCTTCCCTGCGGAGGCCCGGACGAGGATGAGCACGTACGCCGCGTAGAGAGGGTCCTCGATCTCCCGTAGCCGGGCGGAGAGGGCCGGTCCTACAGCATGTTCCTGATCGGCCGCGGCATGTCCGGAACAGGCTGATCGAGCAGCTCGTCCACCTCCGAGCGGGTCAGCAGGCGTGACTCCAGCAGCGCGGTGAAGCAGCCGTGCCAGTCCCTCCGCGCCATGGCGGCCCGGCCCAGGGTGTGCAGGGTCTGGCCGGACCACCAGGAGGCCACGGCGTAGCCGATGCGGTATCCGCCTTCGCGCAGGAGCGTGAGCGCCACCCGGTAGGTGTCGGCAGCCTCCTCCAGGCGCCCGGCATGCATGTAGGCGCGGGCCAGGGTCGCGCGGGACAGGCCTTCCCCGTACAGGGTGCCGGTCCACACCGCGGTCGCCTCCTTCGCCTGGGCTATGGCGTCATCGAACCGGCCCTGCCGGTAGAACACGTGCGCGCGGTTGTTGAGGATGGCCCCGCGCGCGTAGCCGTCGCCGATCTCCTCGGCGATGGCCAGGGCCCGTGACAGGTGGGTGTGGGCGAGGTCGAGCCGTCCCAGCATGGTGTTGATGATGCCCAGGTTGTTGAAGGATCCGGCTCTCCGGTGCGGCAGGGCGGCCTTTTCCCAGCACACCGCGGCCCGTTCCAGCTGCTCGATCGCCTGCTCGTGGCGTCCCTGGTCGCGGTAGACCCAGCCCAGGTAGTTGCCCGCCTGCCCCTGACCGGCCCAGTCGCCGCACCGGGCGGCCACCTCGATCGCGTGCAGGTGGACGTCGGCCAGGTGCGTGACCCAGCCGCGGTAGTTGAACGGCATGTGCAGTCCCAGGGCCAGTCCGAGGGCGACGGGCGGGTCGGCGGACTCGATCGCCTGATGGGTCACGGCGAGGAGGTTGTCCCGCTCCGCCTCGGTCCATTCGCCGGCCTCCCGCGCGTCGGCGAGCGCGACGCCGGGCTGCTCCGCCCCGTAATAAGGATTCTGCACCTGGGGGTGCACGAGCTGTGTGGCGGTGTTGACCGTGGCCAGGTAGTGGTGGAACCCGCGGTGGAGCGCGACCGCGCGGTCCGTCTCGGACAGCTCGCCGGCGGCCTGTTCTCGGGCGTACAGGCGGATGAGGTCGTGGAAACGGTACCGGTCGCGGCTCACGGCTTCCAGGAGACGGGTGCCGTGGAGTTGTCGGAGTGCCGCCTCCGCCCGTGGCTCGGGCCAGCCGGCCAGGGCGGCGGTGGCGGCCGGGGTGTGGGTCGGCGTGTCGAGCAGGCCCAGGAGCGGGAGAACGTACGCGGCGTCGTGGCCGCTGGGCTCCTCGCGCAGGTGCCGGTGGCTGACCGCGATGCTGGCGCGTACGGCCAGGTCGTCGTACTGCAGGGTGTCCAGGCGCCGGGTGGCGTCGGCCAGGCGGTCGGCGAGGTCGGCCAGCCGCCAGTCGGGCCGTGCCGCCAAGCGGGCGGCGGCGACCTGGACGGCCAGGGGGAAGCCGCCGCACAGCCCGGCGATCTCCGCGGCGGCCTCCGGCTCGCGCTGGACGCGGTCGGGACCGGCGATCCGGGAGAGCAGCGTGACGGCATCCCGGTCGGCGAGCCCGGCCAGGTGCAGATGACGCACGTCGCCGAGCCCGGTCGGGTGCGGGTGATGGACGTCGTCGAGCGTGGTCAGGGCGGCGCGGCTGGTGATGACGGTCCGGCAGCGCGCGCCCGCCGGGACGAGCGGCCGTACCTGGTGGGCGTCGAGCGCGTTGTCGAGGATGACGAGCAGCTCGCCCGCCGCCGTGAGCGACCGGTAGCGGGCGACCGCGCCCTCCACGTCGGCCGGTACGGCGGAGCCGTCCAGCCCCAGCGACCGCAACAGGTGGCCCAGGCCGTCGAGCACGGGCAGGGGGTGCAGTCCGGGGGTGGCGCCGTTCAGGTCGACGTAGATGACGCCGTCGCGGAACCGTCCGGACATCGTGTGCGCGACGTGAACGGCGAGGGCCGACTTGCCCACGCCGCCGGGCCCGTCGATGACGGCCACGTCCGCGTGCAGCAGCGCCTCACGCAGCCACTTCACCTCCTCCTGCCTGGCGGTGAACGACCGGGTGTCGGCGGGCAGCTCGGCGGGGATGATCGTGCCGGACCGCGCCGGTGCGGCGAGGTCGAGTGCGGGGTCCCTGGTGAGGATGGCGCCCTGCAGCCGGCGCAGCCGCGCGCCCGGTTCGAGGCCGAGCTCCTCGACCAGGGCGGTGTGCCCCTCCTGGTAGACCGCGAGCGCTTCGGCCGGCCGGGCCGCCCGGTAGAGCGCCAGCATGAGCTGGGCGCGCGGTCCCTCCCGCAGCGGGTGGGCCCGCACGTGCGGAGCGAGGTCGGCCACCACCGCGTGATGGTCGCCCGCGGCCAGCCGCAGATCGATGTGGTCCTCGAAGACGGCCAGGCGTTCCTCCTCCAGCCGCCTCGACTCGGCCCGCGCCCACGGGTCGTCCAGCTCGGCCAGGGCGCGCCCCCGCCACAGGGCCAGCGCCTGCCGGAACCGCCCGTCGGCTGTGCCCGTCTCGCCCCGATCGCGGGCCGTCCGTGCCTGGCCGGCCAGCAGCGTGAAGTGGTGTGCGTCGATCCGCGCGCGGGGCAGGTCCAGCAGGTAGCCGCCGGGCACGGTCACGATGGCGCCGGGGGTGAGCACGTCACGCAGCTTCGACACCACGATGTGGAGCTGCTTGCCGGCCGTGGTGGGCGGGGTCTGCCCCCAGACGTCGGCGACGAGCTGACGCGTGGTGACGGGCCTGCCGGCGTCGAGCGCCAGGCGCGTCAGCACGGCGACGCGGCGGCGGCCCGCCAGCCGTACGGGCTGCCCGTCCACCTTGATCTGCCAGGGCCCGAGGAACCCGATCTCCAGTGTCATCAGGGAAGGAGCGTACGAGAGCGCGGTATATCGCCGGTATGTCTCGCGACGGTCCGGCGGCTTTCCTCAGAGATAGGGTGCCCGGCCGGCGCCGACCCTGTTGCCGCCCCTGCCGGTCCAGACGGTCGGCGTCCGGGTGGCGGCGGAGAAGACGTCGCCCACGCCGTCAGAGTCGAGGTCCGGCGTGGCCGGTCCGGTCATCGCGGCGTAGTGCGAGCGCAGTTCCGCTGCCGAGAGTTCGCGGTCGTAGAGCGCGACCTTTCCGATCGCCCCCTTGAAGGAGGACCCTCCGTCGCGGGTGCCGACCCGGACGGGCGCCGGACCGGGTTTGGGCCTGATGACGACCTCGTCGTCCGTGCCGGGGCGGTAGACCAGGTTGTCCGTGCCCGCCGGCACGCCGTCGCGGTAGATCCGGACCTTGCCGTACGCGCCCTCCGAGGTGTCGAACGTGACGGCGTAGTGGATCCACTCGTTGACCTTGACCGGCTGCTGGACGAACGCCCCGGCGCCGAAGCCGCCGTCGAGGTTCCACGCGTAGCCGGAGATGCGGTTGGGCCGGTTCTCCTTGTTCACCTTCGAGTACATGCGACCCGCCCACTCGCGATTGCCGCCGCTGCCCGACTTCGTGCCCTTGCCCATGAAGTGGACGTAGCCGGTGTGGTTTTCGTCGGCGAACTGGAGAGTGTGCGGCCTGATCCACGCCTCCATGGTGAACGCGCCCGTGGTGGAGATGTGGAACGGCTTGGCGGTGGGAACCTCGAAATATCCTGACGAGCCGTCGAAGACGGCGGCGCCGTCCTGGTTGGGCAGGCGGACCGTGCTGGTGACGCCGTGGAAGGTCCCCTTGTGGCCGTTGCCGGTGCGGTCGCTCTCCGTACCGTCTGAGGGGTGCGACAGTCGCCAGTAGGCGACCGGGCGGTGCGAGAGCACCAGCGCGTCGTAGGCGCTCAGGCCGGGGGAGCCCGCCGTGGCCGGATGCGGAAGGCACACCGTCGAGACGCCCAGGGCCGCCGCGGCGAGAATGGTCCGGGTCGTAGGTCTTTGCGCGGCGGCGGAGTAGGAAACGGCGGCATGGCCTCTATCAGGCCTGGCAGGTGGTGAAAAACGATCACGGCGGTACATACTCCCGGCATACCCGTCCCTCGTGCCGTTACGAATCACCCCACGTGAGTGGGCATCATGCGACGGGCAGACATCCTGCGGAAGGCGGGTATGAGCTCCGGTTCACGGTCGCCGTGAAGGCGAGTTCCCGCCGGACCCTTGGCACAGCGACCTCCTACGCTCGTCGAGTCTGCCGAGGTGCAGGTGCCGGGCGTTGTTCAGGGTGGCCAGCGGATCCCGGCTGGTGATCAGGACGCGACAGCCCCGCCCGGCCGGGATGAGCGGGCGGACCTGGCGTACGTCGTGCGCGTTGTCGAGGATGACCAGCAGGTCGCCCGTGGCGGTGAGCGAGCGGTAGCGGGCGGCGGCCTCCTCGGTGCCGGCGGGTACGGCGGCGCCGTCCAGCCCCAGGGAACGCAGCAGGTGGCGGAGCGCTTCGATCGGGGCCAGGGGGGCGAGCCCGGCGGTGGAACCACGCAGGTCGACGTAGATGACGCCATCGGTGAAGCGCTCGGCGACGATATGAGCGACATGTACGGCGAGCGCCGACTTGCCGATGCCGCCGGGCCCGTCGATCACGATGACCGCGGCGTCGCTCGCCAGGTCGGCGCGCAGTCGCTCCACTTCGGCCGTCCGCGCCGTGAACTCCTGGATGTCGGCAGGGAGCCCCGCCGGAGCGGTCGGCATGATCTGCCGCACCTCAGGCAGGTCAAGCACGGGATCCTTGACGAGGATGGCCTGGTGCAGCCGGCGTGCTTCGGCGCCGGGCTCGACGCCCAGCTCACCGACCATGACACGACGCAGGCGCTGGTAGACGTCGAGCGCCTCGGGTGCCCGCCCGTCGCGGTACAAAGCGAGCATGAGCTGGGCGGCGGGACGCTCCCGAAGTGGGTGCCCTCGGACGTGCCCGGCGAGGTCGCCGGCCAGGGCTCGGTGGTCACCCGCGGCCAGGCGCAGCTCGGCATGGTCCTCCAGCACGGTCAGCCGCTCCGCCTCCAGCCGCTCCGCCTCGATCCCCGCCCAGGGAGCGTCCACCTCGGCCAGCGCCGGCCCTCGCCACAGTTCCAACGCGCCGCGGAACAACGCGTCCGCGGTCTCCGCACGGGCGGCGCGGGCCTGCCTGGACAGGCGGGCGAAGGCGTGGACGTCCACCTGATCCCGCTCGACCGCGAGCCGGTAGCCACCGGGAACGGTCTCGATGGCCTCCGCGCCGCCGTGGGCGGCGAACGCCTCGCGCAGCTTCGAGACCACGATGTGCAACTGCTTGGCGGCGGTGGCGGCGGAGCTGCTCGCCCACACGTCGGAGAGAAGCAGCTCGGCGGGTACGGCCTGTCCCGCGTTCAGGGCGAGCCGGACCAGCACGCCGATCCGTCGCTCTCCGACGATCTTGACCGTGTCGCCGTCGGCCTCGACCTCCAGCGGGCCGAGCAACCTGATCTCCAGCCTCAAGCGAAGCTCCCGTCGTCAGCGGAGATCCGGAATTCTAACGATCCGGCGGATTTTCTCGCTGGCGGGTTTCGGCAATCAGCGGGGCGATCTTCCGTACCTCGCACGCGGTATGCAGCGGGTATGCCCCGGCTGTCACGAGCGGCAGCCGGGGCTGGATGGTCACCGGGAAGTCAGCCGCTCACCCCACGTACGGCGGGGTGCGCTTGAGCTCCATGCGGGCGATGGTGCGGCGGTGGACGGCGTCGGGGCCGTCGACGATGCGCAGAGCCCTGGCCCAGGCGTAGAAGTACGCCAGTGGGGTGTCGTCGGAGATGCCCGCGCCGCCGAACAGCTCGATGGCGCGGTCGATGACGGCGCAGGCCATGGCGGGGGCGGCGACCTTGATGGCGGCGATCTCCTTGCGGGCGCCCTTGGCGCCGTGCTGGTCGATCTTCCAGGCGGCGTCGTAGACGAGCAGCCGGGCCTGGTCGATGTCGATGCGGGACTGGGCGATGGCGTCCTGCACGTTGGCGTGGTCGGCGAGGTGCTTGCCGAACGCGACCCGGCTCTTGGCCCGGTCGGCCATGAGGGCGAGGGCCCGCTCGGCCATGCCGATGGCGCGCATGGCGTGGTGGATGCGGCCCGGCCCCAGGCGGGCCTGGGAGATCATGAAGCCGTCGCCCTCGCCCGAGAGCAGGTTGGCCGCCGGGACGCGGACGTCGCGGAAGACGATCTCGGAGTGGCCGTGCTGGTCCTGGTAGCCGAAGAGCGGCAGGTGCCGCTCGATCGTGAGGCCCGGGGTGTCGCGGGGGACCAGCACCATCGACTGCTGGCGGTACGTCTCCGCGTCGGGGTCGGTCTTGCCCATCACGATGAAGATCTCGCAGCGAGCGTCGGCCACGCCGGTGATGAACCACTTTCGGCCGTTGATGACGTATTCGTCGCCGTCGCGGACGATCCGGGTCTGGATGTTGGTGGCGTCGGAGCTGGCGACGTCGGGCTCGGTCATCGCGAACGCCGAGCGGATCCGCCCTTCCAGGAGTGGTTCGAGCCACCGCTCACGCTGTTCGGGGGTGGCGAACAGTTCGAGGGTCTCCATGTTGCCGGTGTCGGGCGCCTGGCAGTTGATCGCCTCGGGGGCGAGCACCGGAGACCAGCCGGAGATCTCGGCGACGGCGGCGTACTCCACGTTGGAGAGCCCCGAGAGCTTGGGCAGGAAGAGGTTCCACAGGCCGCGGCGCCGCGCCTCCGCCTTGAGGTCCTCCATCACCGGCGGGTGCTCGTGCGGCCCGTGCTCGGCGAGGTACGCCGCCCACACGGGCTCGGCCGGGAACACGTGGGACCGCATGAAGTCCCACATCTCGTCGCAGGTCCGCTGAGCCTTGGAAGAGAGAGCGAAGTCCATGTCAGTGCTCCTTCAGGTGGTCGAGCCCTTCGGCGCCCAGCCGGAGGACGAGGTCGTCGAGGTCGCCGAAGTCCTGGCCGCCCATCGCGCCGGCCTTGGAGCGCGCGGCGACGCCCTGGACGATGACGGCGAACTTGAAGTGGGCGAACGCCTGGTACCACGTCAGGTCGGCGAGGTCGACGCCCGCCGCGGTGGCGTAGCGGTCGAGCATCTCGGCGCGGGTGGGGAAGCCCGGCAGGTGCGAGACGCCCGGGACCAGGCTGAGGCCGTCGTCGCCGGCTTCACGCCAGTAGAGCATCAGCAGGGCGACGTCGCTCATGGGGTCGCCGAGCGTCGAGAGCTCCCAGTCGAGGACGGCGTTGATCCGTGCCGGGTCGCCGGCGTCGTACACGACGTTGTCGGTGCGGAAGTCGCCGTGGACGATCGTGGCGCGCTGCTGCTGCGGCACGTCGGCGGCCAGGCGCCGGGCCAGCTCTTCCATCTCGGGGACCTCGTGGGTGTGGCTCTTGTCCCACTGGCCGGACCAGCGGCGGACCTGACGCGCCATGAAACCCTCGGGGCGGCCGTAGTCGCCGAGGCCGACCGCGTCGTAGTCGACGGCGTGCAGGGCGGCCAGCGTGTCGGCGAGCGCGAACGACATCGCCCGCCGCTCCTCGGGCGTCTCCGCCCAGCCGTCGGGCGTCCGGTCGCGGACGACGTGTCCGGGGACCTTCTCCATCACGTAGAACTGGACGCCGATCAGGTCGCCCTCGTCGACCAGCACGATGCGGGGCACCGGCACGTCCGTCTCGGCGAGCCCGCGCTGGACCCTGGCCTCCCGGGCCATGTCGTGGGCGCTCGGCAGTAGGTGTCCTGTCGGCGGCCGGCGCAGGACGAGCTCGCCGGCGTCGCTGCGCAGGGTGAAGGTCAGATTGCTCTTCCCGCCGATGATCAGCTCTGCGGTGCAGGAGCGCCAGCGGTCGTCCTCGGTGGCCTCGGCCAGGGCCGGCGCGAGCCGGTCGAGACCGGTCAGGGCGGCGGGGTCGATGCTGCTCATGAGCGCATGGTACCGAACGTGCGTTCAGTCGCCAAAGGCGGGGTCCCTCAGTGAGCGAACACCCTTAACCAGCGCAATCGGCGGGCGTGGTGGAGTAGTGTGTTCGGTATGGCTGAACACACACCAGGCGCCGCCATCCGGGCCGCGCGCCTCGCGCGTGGGCTGAGCCTGCGTGCGCTGGCGGCGCGCGTCGGCGTCAGCCCGGCGACGATGAGCGCTCTAGAGACCGGGCGCACCCCGCTGACGGTCGACCGGCTGGGCGAGGTGGCCCAGGTCCTGGACGTTCCGGCGGCGAGGCTGCTGGGCGGTGACCCGGTGCGGGTGCCGGAGCCCGCCGCGGCCGGCCCCGGGGGAGACGACTGGCGGGCCTTCGGGGCGTTGGGGCTCGACCCGGCGCTGGCCGCGGCGCTGCGGGTCTTCGTCGCCCGTGGATACCACGCGGCCACGATGCGCGAGGTGGCCGCCGAGGCCGGGCTGAGCGTGGCCGGCGTCTACCACCACTACACGAGCAAGCAGGACATGCTGGTGCGGCTGCTCGACCTGACCATGGCCGACATCCGGTGGCGGCTGATCGCCGCGCGCGACGAGACGGCCGACGGGGAAGGGGGCGAGCTCGGACGGTTCGCGCGGATGGTCGAGGCGCTGGCGCTGTTCCACGCGCTCCGCGCCGACCTGGCCTTTCTCGGCGCGAGCGAGATGCGCAGCCTCGCCCCGGCGGAGCGCGCCCGGATCACCGCGCTCCGCGACGAGGTGCAGCACCTCCTCGACGAGCAGGCGCGGAGGGCGGTGGCCGTGGACGGCGGGGCACCGGCGGACGTGCGGACCGCGACCCGCGCCGTCGCGACCATGTGTACCTCGCTGCCGTCGTGGTTCCGCCCCGACGGCCCGCTGTCGGCGGAGCAGGTGGCCCGGCGGTACGCCGACTACGCGGTCGCGCTGCTGCGGGCCGGCTGACCCCGCCGCGCCGCTCAGGCGGTCCCTCCGGCGACCAGCAGACCGCCGTCGAGGGTGAGGATCTGGCCGGTCACCCAAGCGGCGTCGTCCGACACCAGGTACGCGACGGCGCCGGCGACGTCCTCGGGGGCGCCGAGCCGCTTCATCGGGTACCGCGCGACGGTCTCCGCCTCCTTGCCCTCGTACAGGGCACGGGAGAACCGTGTCTTGATCACCGCCGGCGAGACGGCGTTGACGCGTACGTCCGGCCCGAGCTCGGCGGCGAGGGTCCGGGTGAGGTGGGAGACGGCGGCCTTGGAGATGCCGTACATCCCGATCCCCTCCGACGGCACGTCCCCGGTCACCGAGGTCACGTTGACCACACAGCCCACGCCGTGGGGGACGGCCTCCTGGGTCCAGGCGAGGGTGCCCAGGACGTTGACCTCCATGATCTTGCGGGCGACGTCCAGGTCGAGGTCCGTGAGCGGACCGTACGCCGGGTTGATGCCCGCGTTGTTGACCAGGACGTCGAGCCGGCCCCACTCGGCCAGCACGCGCGAGAACACCTCGGACCGGTGCTCCGGGTCGTCGGCCCGGCCGGCCACGGTCAGCACCGAGCCTTCCGGGAAGGACGCCGCCGCCTCCTCCAGCGGCTCCGGCTTCCGGGCCGTGACGCACACCCGGGCGCCCTCGGCGACGAGCCGTTCGGCGATGGCCAGGCCGATCCCCCGGCTGGCCCCGGTCACGATCGCGACGCGCCCCGCCAGGCGCGGCGACCCGGTCACTGGCCGGCCCCCGGCCCGTCGCCGTCCCGCAGGACGTTGCGCCGGATCTTCCCCGTCTGCGTCTTGGGCAGGTCGGGTACGAGGTGGATCTCGCGCGGGCACTTGTAGGCCGCCAGCCGCCCCCGGGTGAAAGCGATCAGTTCCTTCTCCTCGGCCGACTCGCCGGCCTTGAGTGACACGTATGCCACGACGGTCTCCCCTCGATAGTCATCCGGCCGTCCGACGACCGCCACCTCGTGCACCGCCGGGTGGGCGTAGAGCGCGTCCTCGACCTCGCGCGGCCAGACCTTGTAGCCGGAGGTGTTGATCTGGTCCTTGAGCCGGTCGACCAGGTAGACCCAGCCCGCCGCGTCCATGATCGCCCCGTCGCCGGTGTGCAGCCATCCGCCGGGCATCGTCGAGGCGGTCGCCTCGGGCTTGCGCCAGTAGCCGGGCACCACCTGCGGCCCGCGCAGCGCCAGCTCGCCCTGCTCGCCCGGTCCGACCGGCTCGTCGGCGGCGTTCACGACCCGCGCGTCCAGGCCGGGCAGCGGCACGCCGATGGAGAGCGTCCCGCTCGCCTCGTCGACCGGCGCCTCCGCGCCCAGCGGCACGGCGATCACCCCCGAGGACGTCTCGGTCATCCCGTAGACGTTGTGGATGTAGACGCCGAACCGCTCCCGGAACCGCTCGATGGTCGACGGCGGGATCGGGGCGCCGCCGCTGTAGACCGACTTCATCGACGCGAAATGCTCCCGCGAGGCGTGCGGCAGTTGGTAGATCGCGTTGAACGCGGTGATCGACCCGATGGTGAAGGTCACCTGGTGCTCGACGAAGGCGTCGATCGCCACCTCGGGACGGAACCGGCCGGTCAGGACGAGTACGGCGTCGTGCATCATCGCGATGACCGCGTTGATGACCGAGCCGGTGATGTGGAACAGCGGCGCCATCGCGTACACCGCGTCGCCGGGCCGGAGGCCGACCCACGTGGCGAAGCCGGCGGCGACGGAGAGCACGTTGCCGTGCGTGTTCATCGCGCCCTTGGGCGGCCCGGTCGTGCCGGAGGTGTACGTCAGAAGCGCGACGTCGTCCGGTGTCAGCTCCGGCGACTCCACGACGTCGCCCCGGAACCGCTCGATCAGCTCCTCCAGGTCACCGTGCGAGGCGGGCGCCTTCCGTTCGGTTTCACCGAACACCCGGGGGTCGTCGCGGGTCTGGAAGGCGAGCGGAGAGGTGCTCACCGTCCAGCGCACCGAGCTGCCGGACAGGGTCTCGGAGACCTGCGGCACGTCGGCGTCGGCGCAGACGATCCCGACCGCGCCGGAGTCGTCGATCAGGCGCCGCAGCTCCTGGCCGCGGTACATCGGGTTGAGCACCAGCGCCGTCGCCCCGAGCTTCCACAGGGCGAGGAACGAGAGGGCGAACTGCGGGATGTTCTGCAAGTAGATCCCCACCCGGTCGCCGTGCCGGGTGCCGAGGGAGCGGTACGCGGCCGCGAGGGCGTCACTGGCCTCGTCGGCCTCCCGGACGGTCATGGCGCCGTCGAAGTACGCGAGCGCGCGGGCGTCCGGCTCCCGTCGCACCCGCTCGCGCCACGCCTCGGCGAGCGAGGTGTGGCTGACGGGCCGGGCGTCCGTCACCGCCTGTGGGTAGAGCGCCGTCCAGCGTCTCTCGTTCATCCCGCTACCTCCCCGGTCTGCGATGGAGACTGAGTGATCGTTCGGTCGGTGTTAGGTATACAGGTTGGCCCGGTGCGTACCGGGACCGGGGGGCGGGTGCGCCCCCCGGGAGAGCTAGGCGGACGGGCGGAGCAGCCGCACGATGTGGGCCACCCGCTTCTCCTGGAACGCCTGCGCCCAGGCCCGCTGTCCCATGCCGGCCACGATGGTCGCGTCGTGCTCAAGAGGGAAGTAGCACATCCCGATCAGGCTCAGGAAGAGCTGCTCGGGGGCTTCGTCCGCCTCCACCACGCCGGCCTGTGCCATGATCCTGATCATCCGGTCGGCGAATCGCTGGGAGTGCCGCGGCTGCCCCTCGCGCCGGCCGACGCGTTCGAGCGCGTCGCGCGTGAGCAGAGAGACGAAGGTCGGGTTGTCGAGCAGGAAGTCGACATAGCCGCCGATCAGCCGGCGCAGCGCCGCCTCCCCGTCGCCGGGCGACGCCTCCAGGAGCTGCTCGGCTTCGGTCGCCACCAACTCGAGCGCCGCGTCGCGCCGCTCGAAGACCCGCTGCAGCACCTCGTGGTAGAGGTCCTCCTTGGAGCCGAAGAAGTAGCCCGGCAGCCCGACCGAGACATAGGCCCGTTCGGCGATCGCCGCCAGCGAGGCGCCCTGGAAGCCTAAGTCGGCGAAGAGTTGCTCCGCGGCGTCGAGGATCGCGATCCGTGACCGCTCGGCGTCGCGGACCTTCCGGGCACGCTTCGCAGGTGGCCCTGCCACCGGCGTCTGCCGTGTCGTCTTCATCCCTGTCCTCGTGGTCGTGTGCTTCCCCGTGAGGTGCCCGTCGCGCCCTCGGCGGTTACGGGGGACCTTGTGCCGCCCAGCCTAAGGCTCACGAGTGTCGCCGGGCTTGTTTCGGGCGAAAACTATTTGCACATACAGTTAGTACTACCGCAATCGGAATTTCTCGGCTAGTGTCCAGCGCACAGACGCGGAGGCGAGCCCCCCAAACGTTTTTCGCTGCTATTTGATCGTTCAGTTCCACTACGGGCTGGTTGAGTGTTCAGTTCCAGGACGACGGTCGTCTCACCCGAGCAGATGCCTGCACGGCCCCCTGAGGAGGATCGAGTTGTTCACCATTGAGCCGCTGGTCGTGGCTTACGGTCCGCACCGAGAGAAGAGTCGCTTCACCTACATGCACAACGCGGGTGTCGCGATCGACGTCCCCTACGTCGCCTGGCTGATCCGCAAGCCCGGTTTCGCCGCCCTCATCGACGTCGGCTGCAGCGCGGACGACTACAACCAGCACATCCGCCCGGTCGACAGGGAACTCGTGCACGTCGGCCAGGTCTTCGCCGACGTCGTCGACGTCAAGCCGATCGAGTCCCACCTGCGCGAGCGCGGGATGAAGGCCTCCGACATCGACGTCACGGTCCTGACGCACCTGGACTGGGACCACTGCATGACCATGGAGCCGTTCCGCGACAGCGAGATCTTCGTCCAGCGCGCCGAGTGGGACAACACCCCTTCTCACGAGATGTTCGCGACGTCGTTCGCCCCGGCCGAGCACTACCAGCGCATCGAGGACATGGGCCTGACCAAGCTCGACGGCGACCACCAGATCACCGAGGGCTTCGACCTCATCCTCACCCCTGGCCACACCCAAGGCGGCCAGTCGGCGATCGTCAAGACCTCCGAAGGCACCTACGTCATCGCCGGGATGTGCGTGCTCAAGGAGAACTTCTACCCCTCGGAAGAGGAGTCGGAGCACTTCAAGGTGATCCCCCCCGGCGGACACACCGACCTGTTCGAGGCCTACGACCAGATGGTCCGCATCAAGGAGATCGGCGGCGACAACGTGCTGCCGCTCCACATGAGCGAGGCGTTCGACATGGGTCGCATCGGGACCCTCCCCGAGTGATCCGTCTTTAGCCACCCATCGGGAGCCGTGGAGCGGCTCCCGGATCAAGGAGATCCGATGAGGAAGAAGATCCTCGCGTTGCTGGCCGGTTCGGCCCTCCTCGCCTCGTCTGCCTGCGGTCTGGGCAGCTCCGGGGCCGGCGGCGGTGACGACACTATCACGATCGGGACCCTGTTCTCCGTCTCGGGGGCTGGCGCGAAGCTGGGCGACAAGATGCGCAAGGGTGCCGAGCTGGCCGTGGAGCAGGTCAACAGCCAGGGCGGCATCGACGGCAAGAAGATCAAGTGGGTCTTCTACGACCCCGCCGGCGACACCTCCACCGCCGTGCAGCAGACCAACCGCATGCTCGACAGCGACGGCGTGGAACTCGTCGTCGGCGGCGGCGGCTCGTCGGGCATCGCGCTGGCGATGGACCCCATCACCAGCGGCAAGGGCATCACCTTCATCGCCACCGAGGGAGCCCGTCAGATCGTGGAGCCGGCGGCGGAGCACCGGCTGACTTTCAAGACCACGTTCAACGACACGGTGATGATCGAGAAGCTGATCGAGTACTGGAAGGCGAAGGACGTGACCAGGGTCGCGTTCATGCCGGACACCTCCAGCTTCGGGCAGTCGGCCCAGGAGGAGCTCGAGCGGCTCGCCCCCGAGGCCGGCATCAAGGTGTTCACCGCGGCCTTCGACCCGGCCGCCAACGACCTCACCCCCCAGGTCAAGCGGCTCGCCGGGAACGACCCGCAGGCCTACCTGGCCTGGACCATCCAGCCCTCCGGCGTGACGTTCCTCAAGAACGTGCGCAGCGTGCTCGCCGACCGTGACGTCATGGTGATGCACGGCTTCGGCTTCGTCGACGACCGCTACATGCAGCAGGCCGGCGCGGCGGCCGAGGGCACGATCCTGGTCTCGCCGAAGCTGCCGATCTGGGACAAGACCGACGACAGCGACCAGCAGAAGGCGGCGATGGAGGACTTCGCCACCAGCTACGCCGAGAAGTACGCCGGGGAGCAGCCGAACGTCTACGCGGGCCAGGCCTACGACGCGATGATGGTGGCGGTCGAGGCGCTGCGCGCGACCGGCGGCGACCCCGACGGCGAGAAGGTCGCCAAGGCGATCGAGGGCCTCGGGTCCCACGTGGGCGTGACCGGCGTCTTCAAGTTCACCCCGGACGACCACAGCGGGCTGACCGCCGACGACGTCGCCGTCGTCCAGTGGGACGGTTCGCGATTCGTCCCGGCGGAGTGAGCCATGGATCTTTTCATCCAGGTCCTGCTCTCGGGGCTCAGCGTGGGCGCGATCTACGCGATCGTCGCCCTGGGCTTCGGCGTCATCTTCAACGCCACCGGAGCCATCAACTTCGTCCAGGGTGAGTACGTCATGGTCGGCGGACTCAGCGCCGCCATGCTCTACGAGGCGTGGGACGTCCCGATCTTCGTCGCGATCCTGGTCGCGATCGCGGTGACCACCGTGCTCGGGCTGCTGACGGAGATGGGGCTGCTCGGCTTCGGCCGCCTCCGGACGCCGGCCGCCATCACGATCGCCACGATCGCCATCGCGGTGATCGTCAAGGGCGCCGCGATGCTGATCTCGGTCCGCGACACCTATGCGCTGCCCTCGGTGCTCGGTTCGGAGTCGCTGCGGATCCTGGGCGCCTCGACCAGCCGGCAGACGATTCTCAACCTCGTCCTTGCCGTACTGGTCGTGGTCGCGCTGACGCTGTTCTTCCGGCGGACCAAGCTCGGCACCACCCTGCGCGCCGCCGCCGGAGACTCCGAGACGCTGCAGACGTTCGGCGTCTCCTACCGCACCACCGCCCGCTGGGCGTTCGTCATCGCGGCGGCCCTCGGCGCCGTGGCCGGCGCGGGCCTGGCCCCGCTGACCGTGATGTCGTTCGACTCCGGCACCCTGCTGGGTCTCAAGGGCTTCGCCGCGGCGATGCTCGGCGGCCTCGGCAACCCGCAGGGCGCGCTGGCGGGCGGCCTGCTGCTCGGCGTCGCCGAGGCGGTCGTGGCGGGGTACGGAACGTCGGCGTACGCGGACGTGGTCGCCTTCGTAGTGCTGCTCGCGATCCTGACCTTCAAGCCGACCGGCATGTTCGGCACGGCCCGGGCGGTGCGCACATGAGCAGTCGTCTCAGAGCCTTGCCACGCTCCCTGGGCAGGACAAACTCCTGGGAGCTGTGGATCACGATCGGCCTCCTGCTCCTGCTCCCGATGCTGATGGCGACCGACTACGCGCTGCACATCTGGACCCGGATGGCGATCTACGTGATCCTGCTGACCGGCCTGAACTTCATCAACGGCATGGCCGGGATGATCTCCCTGGCCCAGGCCGGATTCTTCGGCCTCGGCGCCTACGCCGCCGGCATCGCGGCGGTGCGCTTCGACGTGCCGCCCGTCCTCGCGCTGGTCATCGCGCCGGTGGTGGTGACCCTGGCGGCGCTGCTGGTGGGCATGATGTCGATGCGCCTGAAGGAGATCTACTTCAAGATGGCGACCCTGGGCGCCGGGTTCGTGCTCTTCCTCCTCTTCGGGCGGATGGTCGAGCTCACCGGCGGGCCCAACGGCCTGGTCGGCATCCCGCCGTTCTCGCTGTTCGGCTTCGAGTTCACCGAGCCGATCGTGAAGTACGGCTTCGTCGCGCTGCTCGCCATCATCGGCGCGATCGTGGCCCACAACCTGCTGGTGTCGCGTACCGGCCGGGCGTTGCGGGCCTACGGCGCCTCGGAGCCCGCGGCCCTGGCCGCCGGCGCCAGCCCGTTCAAGCTGCGCCTGCTCGCGTTCGGCATGAGCGGCTTCTACGCCGGCGTCGCGGGGGCGCTGGAGGCCTTCGACTCCCGCTTCATCAGCCCCTCCACGTTCGACTTCATGATGGCCGTCCTCCTGGTCGTCGCCCTCGTGCTCTCGGGGGCGGGACGGATGATCGGCCCGATCCTCGGAGCGCTGCTGCTCACGGGCATCGAGGTGTTCGCCGCCGACTACGCCGACTACGAGCCGCTGATCATGGGCGTGATCTTCCTGATCGCCATCCAGCTCTTCCCGCGCGGCCTCGCGGGCGAGCTGGCCGCGCGCCGCGAGGACCGCCGCGAGCGGGCCAAGCGCGAGGCGGCCGAACAGGCCAAGCCGGACCAGGAGGTGGTGCGGGCATGAGTACGAGCGAGCGCCAGGGCCTGCGGGTCACCGGCGTGTCCAAGGCATACGGCGGCCTGCAGGTGCTGAAGGACGTGACGCTGCGGGCCCCGGCGGGATCGATCACCGCGGTGATCGGGCCGAACGGCGCCGGCAAGAGCACGCTGGCCAACGTCATCTCCGGCTTCGTCACGCAGGACGCCGGCCAGGTCTTCGTCAACGGCGCCGAACTGCCGGCCGGCAAGGCGGTCGCCCGCGCGGGCCACCGCCTGGGGCGGACCTTCCAGAACCTGGAGGTCTTCACCGGCATGACGGTGCTGCACAACGTCGCGATGGGAGCGTACTCCCGGCAGAAGGGCAGCCACCTGGGCGACCTGATCCGGGGACCCCGGACCCGGCGCAACGAGCGTGAGGCCGAGGAGTCGGCACGGGCTCTGCTGCGCAAGTTCGGGCTGGAGCACCGGGCCGACTCCCTGGTGGAGTCCCTGCCCTTCGGCGAGGCGAAGCTCGTCGAGATGGTCCGCGTGCTGGCGATGGAGCCGGAGGTGGTCGTCCTCGACGAGCCGGCCGCCGGGCTGCCCCCGGCCAGCGCCATGCCGCTGGCCGAGACCATCGCCGGGATGGCCCAGGAGGGCATCGGGGTGCTGCTCATCGAGCACAACATGAAGCTGGTGATGAGCATCTCCGAGCACGTCGTCGTCCTCGACCAGGGACGGGTGCTGACCGAGGGGTCGCCGGCCGAGGTCCAGAAGGACCCGAGGGTGATCGAGGCATACCTGGGCCCCGGCCACGCGAAGAGCGAGGAACTCACGCTATGAGCAGCATGGACACCAACACCCGGGCGGGCGTCCACGAGCGGGCCGGGGAGCACGACCAGACCCAGGGCCTCGTCGTGGAGGGCCTCACGGTCCGCTACGGCCGCGTCGAGGTCGTCCACGGCGTCAGCTTCCGTGCGCTGCCGGGCCAGGTCACCTGCCTGGTCGGGAACAACGGCGCCGGCAAGACGACCACCATCCGCGGCATCCTCGGGCTCCAGCCCAGCGGGTCGAGGAAGGTCACCTTCCGGGGCGAGTCCCTGGCCGGGCTGCCCACCCACGCCATCGCACGGCACGGCATCGCGCTCGTGCCGGAGGGCCGCCGGGTCTTCGCCGACCTGACGGTGCTCGAGAACCTCCGGATGGGCGCGGTGCAGCGTCCCGGCGGCTGGCGGGACGAGGAAAAGCTCGGCGAGGTCTTCGACCTCTTCCCCGAGCTGAGGGAGCGCACCGACAGCAAGGCCGGTCTGCTCTCCGGCGGCCAGCAGCAGATGCTCGCGATGGGGCGGGCGATGATGGCCCGGCCCGAGATGCTCGTCCTCGACGAGCCGTCGATGGGGCTCAGCCCGGTGCTGGTCAACCGCATCTACGAGGCGCTGGTCGCGCTGCGCGCGCAGGGCTACACGATCCTGCTCTCCGAGCAGAACGCCAACCTGGCGCTCGAACTGGCAGACCACGCCTACGTCCTCGAAACCGGGCGGATCGTCGAGGAAGGCGCCGCCGCCGACCTCGCCCGCTCGTCGAGGGTGCAAGCGATCTACCTAGGAGCATGAGGATGAACCAGATCTACCTTGAGCCCGCGGCCCTGGCCGAGATGCTCGGCCGGCCGGACGTCCGGGTCGTCGACACCCGCGCCTCGCTCGCGGACGGACCCGGCGGCCGGGACATGTGGGCCGCCGGCCACGTCCCCGGCGCGGTGCACGCCGACTGGATCGAGGACTGGGGCACCACCGTCGACGGCGTCGAGGGGATGCTTCCTGAGCCCGAGGAGTTCGCCAAGGCCATGTCACGCCTGGGCGTCGGCAACGACACCCTCGTGGTCGCCTACGACGACAACTCCCTGTTCACCGCCTCCCGGCTGGCCTGGGCGCTGCTGCACCACGGCCACCAGCGGGTCGCGATCCTCGACGGCGGCTTCCCCGCCTGGCAGGCGGCCGGCCTCGAGGTCTCCACGGACCAGGCCGACGGCCGCCCGGAGCCGCGCGACTACCGCCCCGGCGCCCCGCAGGGGATGCGCCGGGAGATGGACGAGGTCCGCGCGCTGCTCGGCCGCGACGACGTGACGCTGGTCGACTGCCGGATGGAGGAGACCTTCGCGGCCTCCGAGGGGCGGATCCCCGGCGCCAACCGGCTCCCCTCCCCGAGCCTGATCGGGGAGGACGGCCGCTTCAGGCGCGGCGAGGACGTCGCCCGGCTGGCCGCCGACGCCGGCGTGGACAAGGACCGCCCCGCGGTCCTCTACTGCGGCGGCGGCGTCTCCGCGGCCGCCGTGCTCATCGCCCTGCGCGACGCCGGCTTCAGCGACCTCGCCCTCTATGACGGCTCGTGGTCCGAGTGGTCCCAGCACGCCGACAACCCGATCCAGAGGCACGGATGAACCAGCGAAAGGGCCCGGCGCCGCTCGGCGCCTACGTCCAGACCATGACAGCGGCCGGCCTGTGCTTCGTCTCCGGGCAGGTGCCGGTCGACCGCAACGGCGACACCCTGCCCGCCGACGACCTGGTCGCCCAGGCCGAGCAGGTCTTCGCCAACCTGGAAGGCTGCCTGGCCGACGAGGGCCTGGCGATGTCCGACGTGGTGTCGATCACGACCTACCTGCGCGACGTCGCCGACGGCCCCGAGGTCTCGGCGGTCCGCGCCCGGTTCTTCGGCGACCACCGGCCCACCAGCACCGTCGTGGAGGTCTCCGGGTTCCTCAACCCCGCGTGGCGCCTGGAGGTCCAGGCGATCGCCGTGGCCCGCGAACCCGGCAGTAAGTAAGGGAGGAGTCACCGTGCGCATCGACAACCAGTTCGTCGTGCCCGCGACCCCGGAGCGGGCGTGGGAGTTCCTCACCGACCTGGGCCGGGTCGCCCCCTGCGTGCCCGGCGCCACCGTGGAGTCCGTCGAGGGCGAGGCGCTCACCGGCCGGGTGGCGCTGCGTATCGGCCCGATGAACATGACCTACACGGGTGAGGCCAGGTTCCTCGTCAAGGACGAGGTGAACAAGGTGGCCACCATCGAGGTCGGCGGCCGCGACGGCCGCGGCGGCGGCACGGTGAAGGCCAAGATCAAGGCCGGCCTGACCGAGGTCCCCGGCGGTACGCAGGTGACCCTGGCGACCGACCTGGGCCTCACCGGCCGGGTCGCCCAACTCGGGCAGGGGCCGATCAAGGACGTGAGCTCGAAGCTGATGCGCCAGTTCGCCGACAGCCTCGCCACCAGGATCGACGAGCCCGCCCCGGCCGCCGGCAGCCCGGTCGCCCCGGCTGTGGAGGCCGAGCCGATCAACCTGCTCGACGGCTCGCTGGTGCCCAAGAAGCAGCTCGCCGGCGCGGCCGCGGGCCTGGTGGCGCTGGTCCTCGCCTTCCTCCTCGGCCGGAGCGTCGGGAGGAGGGAGACCCGCTGATGTCGGACGTACTCACCACGATGGCCTACGAGCGGGCCCGCAGCGTCCCCGAGGCGCTCACCCTGCTCGCCGAGGGCGGCGAGGACACCCGCCCGATCTCGGGAGGCCAGAGCCTGGTGCCGATGATGAACCTCGGCCTGGCCGCGCCCGCGTTCCTGGTCGACGTGTCGGGCATCCCCGCGCTGCGCACGATCGGCGTCGACGGCGGCCACCTCGTCGTCGGCGCGGCGGTCACCCACGCCGAACTGACCACCGACCCGCTGATCGCCGAGCACGCGCCGCTGCTCGCGATGGCCGCCGCCCACATCGGCAGCCAGCGGATCCGCAACCGCGGCACCATCGGCGGCTCGGTCTCCCACGGGGACGCGGCGGCCGAGCTGCCGGTGAGCTGCCACGTACTGGAGGCCGACTACCGGGTCGAGAGCCTGGGCCGCCAGGAGTGGCGCCCGGCGCGGGAGTTCTCGCTGGGCTACTACCAGACCGACCTCCGCTCGGGGGAGCTGGTGACGGCGGTCCGGATACCGCTGCGCCCGCGCCACGGGTGGGGCTTCCACGAGTACTCACGCCGCGCCGGCGACTTCGCCCTGGCCTCCGCCGCCGCGGGCGTCGCGCTGGACGGCGACCGGATCAGGAGCGCGGCCGTCGCCGTGACCGGCGCCGCCGACCGGCCGCTCCGGCTGGAAGCGGTCGAGCGACGGCTCACCGGTGTCACCGTCGCGGAGGCGGAGCGGGTGATGTCGGGCCTGGCCGCGGCTCTCGACGTCGCCGACGACCCGTACACCAAGGGTGCGGACCGGGCCCGGCTGATCGAGGCGATGGCGGTGCGGGCGGTCAGGGACGCCTGCGCCGACGCGAGGAGGGAACAGGCATGAGCCACGTCGAGACCCGGATGACGCTCAACGGCAAGGAGGTCACCGGTCACGCGCCCGCCGACACCACGCTGGTGCGCTGGCTGCGCGAGCAGGCCCACGCCTACGAGGTCAAGGAGGGCTGCAACGAGGGCACCTGCGGGACCTGTACGGTGCTCGTCGACGGCCGGTCGGCGACCGGCTGCACCACTCTGGCGGTCCAGGTCGACGGCGCGCGGGTGGAGACCAGCGCGTCCCTGGCCGAAGGCGAGGAGCTGAGCCCGCTGCAGGCGAAGTTCTGGGAGACCGGCGCTTCCCAGTGCGGCTTCTGCACGCAGGGGATGCTGATGTCGGCCGTCGAGCTGCTCAGCTCCGGCGACGAGGTCACGCCCGCCAAGGTGCGCGAGCACCTGCACGGCAACCTCTGCCGGTGCACCGGCTACCAGGCGATCGTGGACGCCGTGGTCAAGGCGGCGGAGGAGGGGGCGACCCGATGACGGAGACCGTCCCGAGCCGCGCCCGGGAGACGACCCGCGTGGTCAACACCGAAGTGAAGCGGCAGGACTCGCGCGAGAAGCTGCTCGGCAAGACCCGCTACGCCGGTGACTTCGACGTCGCCGGGCAGCTCTACGCCCGCCTGGTCCGTTCGCCGCTGCCCTCGGCGCGGATCGTGGCCAAGGACGCGACCGCCGCGCTGGCGGTGCCCGGGGTCGTCGCCGTGCTCTTCGGCGAGGACGTGCCCAACAACGAGATCCCGACCAACACCGCCGGGATCAAGGGGCGGCCGCTGCCGCCGTCCTGGGTGCTGGCCACCGAGCGGGTGCGCTACCACGGCGAACCGGTCGCGCTGGTGGTGGCCGAGAACACGCGGGCGCTGGCCGCCGCCGAGGCGCTGGTGGAGATCGAGTACGACGCGCTCCCCGTGGTCTCGGACCCGGAGTCCGCCCTGGAGTCCGGCTCGGCGCGGGTGCACGAGGGCGGCAACCTGCTCAGCGAGTGGAACATCGACCGCGGCGACGTCGACAAGGTGTTCGCCGAGGCGCCGATCGTGGTGGAGGGCCGCTACGAGGCGCAGGTCGTCGACCATGCCTACCTGGAGCCGGAGACCGGCATCGGGTGGCTGGACGACGAAGGCGTCATCAACATCAAGGTCTCCACGCAGGAGATCGAGCACTACCGGCGCATCGCGCACGTCGTGGGGCTGCCGGACTCCAAGGTGCGCGTCCAGGCGCCGTACCTCGGCGGCGGCTTCGGCGGCAAGGAGGACATGACCGTCGAGCCGTACATCGCGCTGGCGGTGCAGCGGACCGGCCGGCCGGTGAAGATGACCTGGAGCCGGCAGGAGTCGCTGACCGCGCGGGCCAAGCGGCACCCGGTGCGGATGAGCTACCGGACCGCGGCGACCGAGGACGGGCAGCTGCTGGCCCACGACATCGACATCGTCTCGGACGCGGGCGCCTACCCGCTGCTGAGCGGTTTCGTCCTGCTGTACATCACCCTGAACGCGGCCGGGCCGTACCGCTGCGACAACGTACGGGTGCGCGCGCGTGCGGCCTACACGAACAACACGCCGGGTTCGGCGTTCCGCGGGTTCGGCGGGATGCAGCCGGTGCTGGGCTACGAGGCGCAGATCGACAAGGTCGCCGACGCGGCCGGCCGGGACCGCGTGGAGGTCCGCAAGCGCAACGCCTTCAAGACGGGCGACCGGATCCCCGCCGGACAGCCCATCGAGACCGCCGTGTGGCTGCCGCAGTGCATCGACGCGGTGATGGAGGCGATCGGCCCCCGGCCCGAGCCGTCCTCACCCGAGCACCGGGTGGGTCTGGGACTGGCGTGCAACGTGCAGCCGTACGGGCGGGTGGCGTGGATGAACGACTCCGCGTCCGCATGGGTGGGCTGCGAGCGCGACGGCGGTGTCGTGGTGCGCTGCGGCGTGCCCGACGTGGGCGGCGGCCAGGTGTCGTCGCTGGCGCAGATCGCCGCCGAGGTGCTGGGCGTGCCGATCGAGAACGTCACGGTCCACTTCGGCGACAGCGCGCGCACTCCGCTGGCGGGACGGACCACGGCGACCCGGCAGCTCTACATGTCCGGCAACGCCGTGCTGTCGGCGGCCCGCGAGCTCCGCGCCCAGCTGGTGGCGGGCGTGGCGAAGGCGACCGGCTGTGCCGAGCACGACCTGACGCTCGCCGAGGGCGGCGTGCTCACGCCTGAAGGGGTGGTGCCGCTGGCCGAGGTCGTGGCGATGTGCCTGGCGAACGGCGTGGCGATCAACGCGATGAAGACGTACTTCGCGCCCACCGCGAAGCCGGTTACCCAGCTGATCGACTCCGAGCGGATCGTCCCGGACTTCACCTTCGGGGCCCACGCGGCGTACATCGAGGTCGACACCCGGACCGGTGAGGTGCGGCCACTGCGCTACGTCGCCGCCCACGACGTGGGCCGGGCGATCAACCCGCTCAGCGTGCGCGGCCAGATCGAGGGCGCGGTCGTGCAGGGCCTGGGATACGCCCTGTCCGAGCGGATCGTGTACGACGAGGCGGTCAACCTCACCGGCGCCTTCTACCAGTACGCCATCCCGACGGCCGCCGACTGCCCGGAGATCGAGGTGAAGGTCCTGGAGTCCGGTGAGGGCGTGGGGCCGTTCAACGCGCGGGGCATCGGGGAGCCGCCGATCGGGCCGTGCGCGGCCACGATCGCCAGCGCGGTCGAGGACGCCGTGGGCGCCAGGCCCACCACCCTGCCGATGCTCGCCGAACGCGTGCTTAAGTGCGTCGACGAAGGGGGCCGGGCATGACCCCCACCGGCGTCACCCCGCAACGGACGCTGTCGATCGTGCCGATCGACACCCCGAGCCTGGGTGACCGCAGCT
The DNA here is from genome assembly GCF_040676925.1 of Nonomuraea sp. NPDC049486. Taxonomy (NCBI): domain Bacteria; kingdom Bacillati; phylum Actinomycetota; class Actinomycetes; order Streptosporangiales; family Streptosporangiaceae; genus Nonomuraea; species Nonomuraea sp. NPDC049486. The sequence goes on along the minus strand of NZ_JBFAPV010000008.1, from coordinate 322,620 downwards.
ACCTGGTGCACGACGGATCGGTGGCGTTCGTGGTGGACCCGCAGCGCGACATCGACCGGGTGCTGGAGGTGCTGGACCGCGAGGGCCTGTCACTGACGCACGTGTTCGAGACCCACGTCCACAACGACTACGTCACCGGCGGGCTCGCGCTGGCCAGGGAGACCGGCGCGGCGTACCTGCTCAACGGCAGGGACGAGGTCGCCTTCGACCGGGAGCCGCTCCACGACGGGCAGTCGCTCGGGATCGGGGACCGGATCCGGGTGGAGGTCGTGGCCACGCCGGGGCACACCTTCAACCACCTCTCCTACGTGCTGCACGACCGGCACTCGGGGCAGGGGCTGGCGGTCTTCTCCGGAGGGTCGCTGCTCTACGGCTCGACCGGCCGGCCGGACCTGCTGGGCGAGGAGCACACCGACCGGCTGGCCCGGTTGCAGCACGGCTCGGCGCGGCGGCTGCGCGAGCTGCTGCCGGACGACGCGCTGCTCTACCCGACCCACGGGTTCGGCTCGTTCTGCTCGGCCACGCAGTCCGACGCCGCGGAGTCCACCATCGGCATGGAGCGTTCCACCAACCCCGTGCTGCTGCACGACGAGGACACCTACGTCCGGCAGCTGCTGGAAGGGCTGGGCGACTGGCCGGCGTACTACGTCCACATGGCGTCGCTGAACAGCGCCGGCCCTGAACGGCCCGATCTGACGTTCCCGCGCGAGGCGACGCCGGAGGAGATCCGGCGCCGCGTCGACGCGGGCGAGTGGGTGGTCGACCTGCGGAACAGGACGGCCTTCGCGGCCGGCCACGTGCCGGGCAGCTTCAACTTCGGGCTGGACGGCTCGTTCGCGACCAACCTGGGCTGGTTGTTCGACTGGGGAACCCCGATCATCCTGCTGGGCGAGCTGCCCGAGCACGTCTCACAGGCGCAGCGCGAGCTGGTACGGATCGGGATCGACCGTCCGGTGGCCGCGGCCACCGGAGGCCCCGGGCAGTGGAGCGACCGGGAGCCGGCCGCCTTCGGCCAGGCCGACTTCCGCCGCCTCGCCGAGGTGCTGCGGGAGCGGCCGGTCGTGGTCCTGGACGTACGGCGGACCGACGAGTTCGAGGCCGGGCACATCGAGGGCGCGGTGAACGCGCCGCTGCACGAGCTGCGGTCATCGGACCTGCCCGGCGGGGAGCTGTGGATCCACTGCCAGAGCGGCTACCGCGCCTCGGTGGCGGCGTCGCTGCTCGCCGCGGCGGGCCGGGACGTGGTGGCGGTCGACGACCACTTCGGCGAGGCCGCGGGCGCCGGCCTCACGGTGACGAGCGGAGGGGCATGACCCTCGCCGTCGTGCTGGCGCTCTCGTTACTGGTCGGCGTCGCGCTCGGTGCTCTGGGGGGTGGTGGCTCGATCCTGACGGTGCCGATCCTGGTCTACGTCGCGGGGCTGGAGCCGAAGCAGGCGATCGCCACCTCCCTGCTGGTCGTGGCCGCCACCTCGGTCGCCGGGGCGGTCACCCACGCCCGCGCGGGCCGGATCCGGTGGCGGACGGGCGTGCTCTTCGGCGCCGGGGGGATGGTCGGCGCCTTCGGCGGAGGCATACTCGGCGGCTACGTACCCGGGCGGCTCCTGCTGATCGGCTTCGCCCTGATGATGGTCGCCACCTCCATCGCGATGCTCCGCGCCCGGCGTACCGAACCGGCGCACGCCCGCGGCGACGTGGCCGTGGTCCGCGCCCTGATCGACGGCGTGGTGGTCGGCCTGGTGACCGGGCTGGTCGGCGCCGGGGGAGGGTTCCTCGTCGTCCCCGCCCTCGCGCTGCTCGGCGGGCTGCCGATGGCCGCCGCGGTCGGCACCTCGCTGATCGTGATCGCGATGAAGTCCTTCGCCGGCCTCGCCGGCTACCTGACCAGCGTCTCCATCGCCTGGGACCTCGCCATCGGCGTCACCGCGGCCGCCATCCTCGGCAGCGTGCTCGGCGGCTGGCTCGCCGGACGGATCCCCGAAGCCCGGCTGCGGAGCGTCTTCGGCTGGTTCGTGCTGGTGATGGGGGCGTTCGTGCTGCTGGAGCAGGCGGCGCCGCCCGGAGGGCTGCTCCCTGGCATGGTGATACTGGCCGCGGTCGGACTCGTGGCCGGTGCGTGGCACGTGTGGACGGTGCGTGCCCGCAGCACGTCGGTGTCATAGGTGGAGTTGCGATGGCTGTGATCTATCTCGTCAGGCACGGGCAGGCGTCGTTCGGCGCGGCGGACTACGACGCCCTGAGCGAGCTCGGCCGTCACCAGGCCCGGCTCGTCGGGCAGGAGCTCTTGGGCCGGGCGCGCGAGCCGCTGCTCGTTTCCGGGTCGCTGCGCCGGCAGAAGGACACCGCCGCGCTGCTCGGCCTGCCGGCCGCCGTCCCCGTCGAGGATCCGCGCTGGAACGAGTACGACCACCTCGGGCTCGTCCGCCGGTACCTGGACGATGGCACTTCGCAGACCACCGGCGACAGCCGCCAGTTCCAGACCCACCTCGACCAGGCACTCAAGCAGTGGATCGAGCAAGGCCGCCCGGGAGGATGGGACACCTTCGCCGGCTCCGCGGTCGAGGCGCTGCACGCCATCCCCGGCCGTCTCGCGCCTGGTCAGGACGCTGTCGTGGTGACCTCCGCCGGCGTCATCGCCGCCACGGCAGGCTCGCTCCTGGGGGTCCCGGCCACCGGCGTCGTCGCACTCAACCGCGTCATGGTGAACGCGTCCATCACCGCCGTGCTGGCGGGCTCCTCAGGGCTGAGCCTGCTGTCGTACAACGAGCACGCGCACCTGGGGGCGTCCCGGACCTACCGCTGAGCCGGCCTGCGTCGAGTCAGTCCGCAGGGGCCGGCTCGACATGATGGTCGTTGTAGGGGAAGAGTTCGCCACCGTGATCGACGACGGTGCTGCACCGGTAGCGGACGATCTCGATCGTCGAGGCCGGGTCGAGGTCACCCTCGTCGCCTCCCCGAGAGTCAGCCGGATCCAGGAACTCGTCCACGTTGTAGTGCAATCGGCCGTCGACCAGGTAGTCGCGGCGGAAACTGGTTCCCCACTGCGAGTTGCTCCCCCAACCGTGCGAGAGGTCCTGGTAGGGCCGTGACCGGCGCCAGAAGGTCCAGTACAAGGTTGACCGATCGGCGACCCCCGCGACCAGATGCCGCGCCCCGGCGGTGACGATCACCCCGGCTCGCGTCAGCAGCATCGACCCCATCATGTAGCCGGGCCAGCGCTCCTCGACGATCGAGGGCGGCTCGTCAGGATCGTCGGCCTGCCGCACCTCGACGACCTCGTGGAAGAACGGGTGAAACGCCCGCCTGCCGATCCGGTCCGCGCCCAGCGCCTCACAGAAGGCGGGATAGACGCCGACCGGGGGATAGGCATCGTTCGCGATGTCCTGGTAGTTCAGGATGAGCAGGTCAAGGATGCGGTTCACGGCATACAACCGCTCCAGCGGGCTGTAGCCCCTCCCGGTGGACTTCCCCAGGGGGACCAGGTGGCTTCCGGGCCGTCCCGCCTCCCGCACCTCCGCCACGTGCGCCGGATGCTCATCCAACCACCGCAGCAGCATGTCACCCGACCCGTCGCCCTCGTGGCCAAGGACGCTCTCGTACAGGGAACGCCAGTGATGACCCGAGTGGACATCGTCGTTCATGTCCACAGATTCGCGTACAGCGGCCTTTCCGGCATCGGATTTTTGACCTTGAGCTGAGCTGCTGTACAGCACGGTCGGTGGACCTTCAGCGCCTGTTCAGTCCGGGCAGCACCGGTACCCCCGTGCCGGTGCTCGACCCCCTTCGACGGTTAACATCCAGGCGGGCATCCGGATCGTCCCGCGGCTGGTCTCCAGCGGGACCCTGCCCAGCTTCGCGCCTGACCCGCAGCAAGATCGGTGTAGGAGACGACCTGCGGCGGCGAGTTGCGCGATCTGCTTGCGGCCGGCCTCAAGCAGATCGATCTCCTCGCGCAGGTGGCTGTCGATCCGCCTTCCGTGATTTTCGGGCGAGATAGGCGCAGTGGCCGAGCCCGGCGAGTCCGGCGAGCGTCCCCTGCACCATCACGCCGAGCAGGAGCCAGTGCGGCCAGGTCGTGACCGGGGCGTCGCCACGCGACCATAACGTCAGGGCGAAGGTGGTGAGCCCGGCGCCCAGCAGGACGCCGCTCATGGCCGTGTACCGATGCCGGGACAGCGTCCGCCCCGTCCGGGCGAGCAGCACGGGCCAGGAGAAGATCGCCAAGTATTGCAGCGCACCGCCGATGAGGTAGCCCGCGAGCTGGACGAGGGACGCCGACGCGAAGCCCTGGTGCGTCCAGTCGAACATCTTGCCGAGCCATGAACCCGTCGCCCAGACGATCGTCAACGCGGCGGCGAGGACGAGGAACACGCCGACCGTCCCGCGGCCGTCGGTGGCAGGCGTGTCGCTCATGTCCGGTGCCGCTCCTCGCCGGCGGTCTCCACGCTGACCGGCCTGCAAGGAATGCAGGTCGGGGTGGCCGCCGTTCGATCACTGTACGGGCAGGAAAAGGCCATCCAGCCGGTCAGTGGTCGCCTTGGCGGCCGAGGGTGTCCACGGGGGTGGCGCCGGGGCGGGTCCACTGCGGTGCGGGGCGGCTGGTGGGGCCCCAGGTGGCGTTGCCGTCCGCGTCCGAGCGCCAGTACCAGCAGGCGTGGCGCCCCTCGGGCCAGCCCTCCGGCTTGTCCTCCCATGCCTCGCCGCGGCCGTAAGGCGTCATGTCGAGCAGGCCGAAGGACCCGTCGGCGGACTCGATGCCACGACCTGTTGTGGTGTAGGTGAGGAACACGCGGTCGCCGTCGCGCAGGTAGCAGGTGATGTGCCCCATTTCTCCACCCACCGGCTCGTCCACGTCGCGCACCGAGTACCAGGGCTGGGTGTAGCCCATGAAGTCGACGAAGGGGGCCACCTCGTCCCAGACGCCCGTGGTCAGGATGGCGAACGAGACACCACGGGAGTTGAGGTAGACGGCGTCCTTCAGGTGCCAGGCCGTGACGGTGCAGCCTTCGCACTGCCCCTGGTGCGGCGCGCCGTCGTGCCACATGTGCTTGTAGACCACGAGCTCGTCGCGGCCCTGGAACAGGTCCAGGAACGGGACCGGGCCGTCGGCTCCGACGACCTCGACCGTACCGTCGAACTCCACCATCGGCAGCCGGCGGCGGGCGGCGGCGATGGCGTCGCCCTCGTGGGTGTGGGCCTTCTCGCGGACCAGGAGCTTGTCACGGGCGGCCTGCCAGGTGGCGAGGTCGACGACGGGCGGGCGGCCGGGCAGTGTCATGGTGTCCTCCGTGGTCCTGGTGACGGGCGGCGTCGTACGACGCCATGGCGGTCATGAGAACAGACCCGCGACCCGGCCGGAACTCGTCGCGGCCGGGGCTTGGAAAGGTTTTAGGAGTGGGTGGCGCGGATCTCCGTCACCGTGAACGCGTCGACGATGTGCCGGTTCTGCACCAGGAAGCCCACGACGCCCGCCACCGCCTCCGCGGCCAAGGTGGCTCTCACCTGCGCGGTCAGGAGGTAGACGAGGGGGGTCGACGGCTGGGTGAGGGCGAGGGCGCGGTCGTGGCGGTGCACGTCCTGCAGTGCCCTGATCGGGATCGGCCGCTCGGTGGTGAACCAGGCGGCGACCTCCCACAGGGGAAGGGCCGGGTCGGCGTCGGCCGAGGCGTGGTAGCAGGTGACGCAGCCGTGCCCGGCGTGCCGGTCGTGCGGGCAGGTCCACTGGGCGACGTCGGCCCGGGTGTGGTCACGAGTGCTCAGGATCGCCGCTTCTGTGACGCGGCGGCGCGCCGGCCTCGGCCGGTCCTCCCACGGAGAGAAAGCGTCGCTGCCGATGATGGCATCCCTTCGGTCAGATGCGTCGAAACCTGGTCAAACTACCCGGTCGGCACCCGCCCAAGCAGCGGGACACGATCTCGGACTGGGGAAGATACGTTCTGACCTATGGAACCACCCTCTGCCGGGGATGTTCGAGACCTGTTACGGCGCGCGCGGCGACTGCTGGGCGACGCGCGAGACCTGGTGGTCGAGCACGAACGAGCGGTCGCCGAGGTCCGCGATGCTCTCGGACCGCTCCGCGACCGGCAGGCCGAGGCGGAGCTCGACGCCATGCCGGTGTCCCGGCTGAAGGACGTCACCAGCGGCCGGCTGCGGATCGGGGCGCTGGAGGAAGCCGGCTACACCACCGTACGGAGCGTTCTGCGAGCGATGCCGTACGAGCTGCAGAAGCTGCCGGGAGTCGGGCCGCAGACCCGCAAGCAGGCGCAGAAGGCGGCCGAGGGCATCGCGCTCGCCACGAGGCGGTCCCGGACCGTCCACATCGACGTCGACGACCGGGACGCCGAGACCACCCGGCTGCTCCTGGCGCTGCACCGGCTGGTCGCCGTCGGTCCCGAGCTGCCCCGCGCCCGTCGTACGGCCGAGGCGGTCGGGGGAAGGCTGAGAGAGCTGATTCCCCAGGCTCGCCCCATCGGCAGCTGGCTGCGCAGGCTGCTGTCGGGAAGCCGTCGCCGCGCCCGCGCCGAGCGGGCCGTGGAGCGGATCGCCGCCCTGCTGGCCGACGAGACCGAGACCAGGCTGCTCATCGCCCAGGCGACCACGGACCTGCTGCGCCCGCCGCCGGACGGGGCCCTGGCGTGGATCGACTTCGAGATCCACGCGGCCGACTACTACAACCTGCTGGCGGAGCTCTCCGCCCTGGCGCCGTCGGACCGGACCGCCGCCGAGGGCTTCCTGCCCGGCGATCTGGCCGAGCGGGTCAGGGAGCAGGAGCTCGACGACACCCTGCGGCGGGTCTCGCTCCGCGGCTATCAGGCGTTCGGCGCCCGGTTCGCGCTCGCCCAGCGCCGGGTGATCCTCGGTGACGACATGGGGCTGGGCAAGACGATCCAGGCGATCGCCGTCATGGCGCACCTGCACGCGCGGGGCACGACGCATTCCCTGGTGGTCTGCCCGGCGAGCGTGCTGGTCAACTGGCTGCGCGAGATCGAGACCCGCAGTTCGCTCAAGGTCTATCGGCTCCATGGCGACGATCGCCGCCTGGCTCATGCCGCGTGGCTCGAACGCGGCGGGGTCGCGGTCACGACGTACGCCGGGCTGCACACGTTGGAGATCGAGCCGCGGGTGGGGGTGCTCGTCGTCGACGAGGCGCACTACGTGAAGAATCGGCAGGCCCGCCGCTCCAAGGCCGTGGCCGGGTGGTGCGACAGGGTCGGCAGGGTCCTGTTCATGACCGGCACGCCGATGGAGAACCGGATCGAGGAGTTCCGCTCGCTCGTGGACTACCTCCAGCCGGGGTTGTCCGGCACGGTCGAGGTGAATGACAGCGCGCAGGCGTTCCGGCGCGCCGTCGCGCCCGTCTACCTGCGCCGCAACCAGCAGGACGTGGTCACGGAGCTGCCCGATCTGGTGCACATGGACGAGTGGGAGGAGTTCAGCGCGGCCGACGCCGAGGCTTACCGGGACGCGGTGGCGTCGGGCAGGTTCATGACGATGCGCCGCGCGGCCTACGCGGTGCCGGAGAAGTCCGCCAAGCTGGAACGGCTGCGCGAACTGGTCGACGAGGCGGCCGAGGCGGAGCTCAAGGTCGTGGTGTTCTCCTACTTCCGCGACGTGCTCGCCGCCGTCGGCCAGGCCCTCGGCTCTCCGGTCCACGGGCCGCTCAGCGGCGAGCTGGCGCCGGAACGCCGTCAGGGGGTGATCGACGCCTTCACCGCGGCCCGGGGTCACGCGGTGCTGCTCGCGCAGATCCAGACGGGCGGGGTGGGACTCAACCTCCAGGCGGCATCCGTCGTGATCATTTGCGAGCCCCAGGTCAAACCGACCATGGAGAGCCAGGCCGTGGCCCGCGCGTACCGCATGGGCCAGGTGCGGCGCGTGCAGGTGCACCGCCTTCTCACGCCCGACAGCATGGACGAGCGGCTGCTGGAGATCATGAACGCCAAGGCCACGCTGTTCGACGCCTACGCCAGGCGCAGCCATCTCGCCGAGTCGACGCCGGACGCCATCGACATCTCGGAGGAGACCCTGGCCGAGCAGATCGTCAGGGAGGAACGGCAACGCCTGGCCGCAGGGTGACACGGGTCCTATTCGGCGGTCTTCTTCTTGGCGTAGTGGCGCGCGGCTCGGGCCCGGTTGCCGCAGCCGGCTGAGCACCATTCGCGCCGGGGGGTGTCGCGGAGGAAGTAGAGCACGCAGCCGGGGCCGTGGCAGGCGTGCACCTCGTGGCGGGCCGGCCCGGCGAAGAGGACGACGGCCTCCTCGGCCAGGGCGGCGAGGGCCGCCGTGACCGGGCGGCCGGTGCTGCGGACCGTCGTGTGCGGCTCGGGGGCGGTGCGCAGCTCCCGCCATCGCGGGGCCAGGCCGGCATGACGGTTGAGGGTCGTGACGGTGTCCGGATCGGGGTCGTGGTCCGCCACGGCGGCAGCCGCCAGGGCCCGGATGACGTCCCGGAGTTCCCTGGCGAGGTGGAGGTCGCCTTCGCCCACGTCCTGGAGGTCGGCGTCCGTGACGGGGACGGCGAGGCGCGGGCGCAGGTCGCGCAGCCACGCGGTCAGGTGCTCGACGGTCAGCAGGCCGTCCTGGAGGCGGCCGCGGACCGCGTAGGCGGTGTTGGCGAGTTCGAGCGGAGGTGGCTCGCCGAGTAGGGGAGCACCGCCGCCGGGGAGCTGTGCCACGTCCACTTTCTAATGCTCTCTTCCGCTTGACACCGTAAGAAACCTCCGCAACTATTCTAATGGATGATGACTGATGCGGCCGTTAGATCGGTCGCCTGCATGGGAGGTCCAGCATGAACGCTCCGGTCCTGAAGACCGGGCACGTCGGCCTGAACGTGACTGATCTAACCCGTTCCATCGCCTTCTACCGCCAGGTCTTCGGCTTCGACGTCCTCGGCGAGCAGGCCGAGGGGGATCGCAGGTTCGCGTTCCTCGGCCGGGACGGCGGCCTGATGGTGACGCTGTGGCAGCAGAGCGACGGCGGCTTCGCCGCCGACCGGCCCGGGCTGCACCATCTGGCGTTCCAGGTGCCCGACATCGAGGCGGTGCGCCTTGCCGAGGCCACTTTGCGCGACCTCGGCGTGCCGCTCGTCTACGACGGCGTGGTGCCGCACGGGGAGGGCGCCTCCTCCGGCGGCGTGTTCTTCACCGACCCGGACGGCATCCGCCTGGAGATCTACGCGCCGACCGGCGCCGACACCGCGCCCGCGCCGACGCAGGGCGCGCCGACCTGCGGTTTCTTCTGATACCGCGCGGAAGGAACTGACCATGCTCCACCAAGGCGAACACACGGTGCAGCGCCGCGCCGGTCTGACCCGCGACAGATGGGGGTCGGCCCGCGTCGGCGCGACCGTCCCGCCGGTGGCCGCGGACTTCGCCGGCCGGCAGCGGCTGGTGGTGATCGCGGCCGCCGACGACGCCGGCGCGGCCTGGACCGGCGTGATCACCGGTCCGCCCGGGTTCGTCGCCGCGCCCGACGACCGCACGCTCGTCGTCGGGCGGCTCCCCGCTGCGGGGGATCCGCTCGCGGGCCTGTTCGACGCCGAGCGGGACATCGGCATACTCATGATCGAGCCCGGCAGCCGCAAACGGATGCGCGTCAACGGGCGAGCCGGCAGAGATGGTGACCGGCTGCTGGTGCGTACAGCACAGGTGTATTCCAACTGCCCCAAATACATCCAGACTCGTACGTACGCCAACGAGACGGTGCGAGGGGACGCGGTCGCCGGCGGTGAGCTGACCGCCGGGCAGCAGCGGTGGATCGCCGGCGCCGACACGTTCTTCATCGGCACCTACGCGCCCGGCCAGGGCGCGGACGCGTCGCATCGGGGCGGCAACCCCGGCTTCGTCACCGTGACCGGAGACCGGCGGCTGACCTGGCCCGACTACACGGGCAACGCCATGTACATGACGTTGGGCAACCTCGAACTCGAACCCCGCTGCGGGCTGCTGTTCCTCGACTGGGAGAACGGGGACACGCTGCACCTGACCGGCCGCGCCCGCGTCGACTGGGACCCTGACAGGGCCGCGACGGTCCCCGGCGCCAAGCGGCTCGTCGACTTCTCCGTCGAGCGGGTGGTCCAGATTTCCGGCGGTATGGGGCAGCGCTGGGCTTTCGGCGAATACTCCCGCTTCAACCCGGAAGGAATGGAAGAGGCGCCGGCTTCTTCCGCCACCGCACATTGATCACCAAGGAGTACGCATGACCCCGCCACCCGTCCCGCCTTTCACGGCCGAGACCGCCCGGGCCAAGGTCCAGGCGGCCGAGAACGCCTGGAACACCCGCGACCCGCGCCGCGTGGCCCTCGCCTACACTCCCGACTCGGTCTGGCGCAATCGCGACGAGTTCATCACCGGCCGGGACGAGATCATCGCCTTCCTGACCCGTAAGTGGGAGAAGGAGCTCGACTACGTGCTCCGCAAGGAGCTCTGGGCCTTCACCGACGATCGGATCGCGGTCCGGTTCCAGTACGAATGGCACGACGCCGACGGACAGTGGTGGCGCAGCTACGGCAACGAGCTCTGGGAGTTCGACGCGGAAGGGCTGATGCGGCGGCGGGAGGCCAGCATCAACGACGTGGCCATCACCGAGGAGCAACGGCGCATCTCCGGCTCGCGCCCGGCCGACGAGCTGGGCCGGTCCATCCCGCTCAGGTGACACGCCCGCTTCAGGAGTTCTTCTCGTCCTCCGGGATGTGCGCGTTCTGCTCGCGGACGTACTCCAGCAGGTCACGCTCGTCGATGACCTCATCGGCGGGCGGGGCGGTGACGACGACGCGGGACCCCCAGCCGGTGTAGCGCGTGTCGGTCCGCTTGACCGGCGGCTTCTTTCCCGCTCCTGCGGTGTCGGTGGTGGTCAGGCGCTTGAGGAGGCCGTCACGGCCGGTCCAGAGGCGCCAGGCGATCTTCCCCTTGTTCTTCCCGCTGATCGGCCGCCCGGAGGTCCAGCTGATGGCGGCGCCCTTGGAGACCTTGCGCAGGTCCTTGTAGCTCATGGCGCCCCAGTACAGGAATCCGCCGGAGACGGGCTTGCTCGCCGAGCGCTTCAGCACGGCCTTCAGCGTGGACGGGTCGTACACGCTGATCGGCTGTAGGCTCACGTCCCGATCCATGTCCCGGCCCATGCTCCCCCTGTGCTTCGAGGGGTATCTGATCCACTCCTTGCCCTCCGGGGTCGGCCCGGGATACTGGCCGGCGTCGACGTACACGTCCGCACCGACGCGGATCACGCGGTGGAGCTCCGGCTTCTTCTTCGTCTTCGCCGAGGGCAGGTCCCACCAGGTGTAGTCCGCGGCCGCCGGGCCCGACGGGGCGAGCCGGAGGCGGCCCTTGATCCGGGTCCCGTTCCCGGAGACCGTCGACTTCCCGCCGAAGAAGTAGCGGCTGGTCTCGGAGATCCGGACGCCCTGCTTGTTCCCGAGCTGCCGCTTGAGAGCGCGCGCCGGATCCGGGGCGCCTGTCTGGGCGGCGGCGGGACTTGTGGCGAACGGTGCCGACGCGATCAGTACGGCGGTCGCCAGGGCGGTCCATCGTCTCACCGGCATATGTCCTCGCTACGGCAATGCTTCCAAGGCGATCGTAACGGGGCCGTCATCGTCACGGCAGTGCCTGCTACTCAGGCGGGATTGGGTACGCGTACTCAGGCGGGCGCCCGGTCCGTGCCGGACGCTGGGTGGCATGACCAAACCAGTCCAGCCCACCATGACCGCCGCTTACTACGCGCAATGTGTCATCTCCTTCGCGGTCGCACTCGGCAGCGTGGGGATCGGCATCGTTTACCTGCCGGTCAACCCCTGGGTCCGCGCGTTCCTGGCTGTCGCCGTGCTCTACACCGTGACGTCGGCGTTCGGCCTGGCCAAGTGCGTGCGCGATCGGCAGGAGGCGGCGAACACGGCCAGCCGGGTCGACCAGGCGCGCCTGGACAAGCTGCTCTCCGAGCACGACCCGTTCAAGGTCGACAATCTCTGAGCCGGTCTACGCCTCGTCGAGTCCGCGTTCGATCGCGTATCGGACGAGTTCGACGCGGTTGTGGAGCTGGAGCTTGTTCAAGGTGTTCTGTACGTGGTTCTGCACGGTCCGGTGGCTGAGGACGAGCCGCTCGGCTATCTGCCTGTACGACAGGCCCTTGGCGACCAGGCGGAGCACCTCGGTCTCGCGGTCGGTGAGGCGGGGGCCGTCGTCGGAAGGTCGCTGGGTGGCGAGGCGGCGATACTCGCCGAGCACCAGGCCGGCCAGGCCGGGGGTGAAGACCGGCTCCCCTTCGGCCGTGCGCTTGACGGCGTCGAGGAACTCCTCCCGGCTCGCCGACTTGACCAGGTAGCCGGAGGCGCCGGCCTTGACGGCTTCGAGCACGTCCTCGTGCTCGCCGCTCGCCGACAGCATCAGGACGCGGGGCGGATGCTCGGACGCGGCCAGCCCTCTGGCCACTTCCGCGCCGGGCAGGTCGGGCAGCCTCAGGTCGAGGATGACCACCTCGGGGCGTACGGCGCCGGCGACGCGGAGCGCCTGGCGGCCCTCGCCGGTGGTCGCCACCACCTGGTAGCCGGCGTGCTCCAGGTCGCGGGCGACCGCGTCCCGCCACATCGGATGGTCGTCCACCACCATCACCCGCAGTGCGCTGGTCATGCCGTAACTGTAGACCCGGGTTCACGTGCGGACGGGGATGACGAATTCGACCTCGGTACCCTGGCCGGGCACGGACGTGAAGCCGACGGTGCCGCCGACGCCGGCGATCCGGCCCTTGATGGACTGCGCGATGCCGAGCCTGCCCTCCGTCTCGGCCTCCTCCAGTCGTCCGGCGGGGATGCCGGGGCCCTCGTCGCGCACGGTGATGGTCACCGTGTCGCCGTCGTGCTCGGCGAAGACCCAGGCCCTGGCGTCCTCGCCGCAGTGCCGCCTGACGTTGTCGAGCGCCGCGCCGACGGCGGCGACCACCTCGTCGGCCTGACGGGCGGGGAGCGGCACGGGGGTGGCCGGCGCCGAGACGGTGACCGCCGGTGTGGTGAGTCGGCGTAAGCGGGCGCCCACGTCGACCAGGCCCGCGCTGTCCTGTGCCGCCGGGGCCGGGCCGCTGCGGATCAGCTCCCGTACCGCCGCTTCCTGCTCTCCGGCGAGCCGTCCCAGCTCGGCGGCCTCCCCGCCGATCTCCTGCCCGCGGCGCTGCATCAGCGCCAGGACCTGGAGGACCGAGTCGTGGATCCCGCGGGCCAGCCGCTCGCGTTCCCGGTTGGCCGCCTCCAGCTCGGCGGCCTGCTGAAGACGCTCTTCCGCCTGCTTGGTCAGCCGCGCCACGTGCCCGACGACGGCCCCGGCGAGGATGAGCAGGACGGCTCCGTTGACCGGGACGGAGAGGTTGAACTCGTGCAGCCCGCGCAGCCACAGGTCGGCGAGCGACAGGACGACGGCCGCGACCGCGCCCGCCCGCCGCCCGCCGTAGACGGCCCAGGCGAGCACGGGCGCGCCGACCCAGGTCGCCGTGACCGGCATCAGACCCGCCTGCCCGGCCTGGGATCCCTGGACGTAGGGCGAGGCCAGCAGGCAGCCGAGGGTGACGAGGACGTCCACCGTGAGGAGCCTGCGGCTTCTCACGGTCGAGTACGCGACGGTGGTGACCACCGTCCAGACCGCCATCACACCGAGGACGAGCCAGCCCGCGAGCGGACGCTGGTAGCCGCCGGCGGTCGCCAGCAGCAGCGCGGCGTAGACCAGGGAGGCGACGCGGTAGACCGCGATCGCCCGCCAGAACGACCCCTCGATCTCCATCCGGCCCCATCACGCTCGATCGGCGTCCGACTATATGGTGACTCACCCCGGGCGCCGCCTAACGAGCCGCACCCGTGTTCGGCAGTCATCAGTGAGCCGCGACGGTTTCGTCCGGGGCTTCGACGGCCGCCGACAGGTCGGTGCGGAGTGCGTAGCGGATGAAGGCCGCCATCACCACCAGCGCGAGCACCGTGGCGAGGACGAACGCCGCGCGCACCCCCCACAGCTCCGCTATCACTCCGGCCAGGGCCGCGCCCGGGGGAAGGACGCCCCAGCTGAGGACGCGTGAGGCCGCGTACACCCGGCCCAGCAGCTCGGGCGGGGAGAGGTTCTGGCGGATGGTGGCCACGAGGATGCGCCAGATGCTCGACCCGGCGCCCGCCACCACCGCGCCGGCGGCGACCGCCCAGGCGGGGGCGTCCACGGCGACGGGCAGGACCAGGAGCACGGTGCCGGCGGCGTCGGCGATGAGCAGGGTGGTCACGCCGAAGCGGCGGCGCAGTGGCTCCACCACGGCCGACGCGACCAGGCCGCCGACCGCCATGGCGGTGAGCAGGAGCCCGTACTGGGTGGTGGTGAGCCCGAGCGGGCCGGGTGCGACCGCGTACACGACGAGCAGGGCGGTGGCGGCGGCCCACACGACGTTCATCACGGCGGTGTAGAGGGTGAGGGTGCGCACCACGGGCTGGCGCCAGAGGTAGCGCAGGCCCGCGACCAGGCCGTCACGGGGCCGGTCGGGGTGGGGCGTGCCGGCGCCGGCCGGTACGGGGGAGAGCGTCATGACGAGGATGCCCGCGACCGCCAGGACGTAGAGGACGGCGCTGGCGCCGGTGGCCAGGGCGAGGGTGGTCGCGGCCAGGAGGCCGGCGAGGGGCGGGCCGGCGAGCTGGTTCGTGACGTTGATGGTGGCTTCGACGCGGGCGTTGGCACGACCGCGCGCGGTGGGGGGCACGACTCGCGGGATGGTCGAGGTCAGCGCCGTGTCGACGAGGGTTTCCGCGACGCCGAGCAGGACGGCCGCGGCGATGATCAGCGGGAGTGAGAGGACTCCCGCGAGGTGGGCGGCGGTCAGGCCGGCCAGGAGGGCGGCGCGGGCCAGGTTGACCCCGGTGAGGAGGGCGCGCCGGTCGACGCGGTCGACGATCCAGCCCGCGTGCAGCCCGAACAGCGGCCAGGCCAGGGTGAGCGCGGTCGTCACGGCCGCCACCCCGCCGGGCGAGGCGCCGACGGCGAGGGCCAGCAGGGGCAGCGCGAACAGGGCCATGCCGTCACCGAGGTTCGCGGCGCCGGTGCCGAACCACAGGCCGTTGAACGACCGGCCGAGTGACGCGGGAAGGATGCGCATAGGTCTCACCTTTCAAAGTAGGTTGAACGGTAAGACTGCGCGGTCTCACCTGTCAATCGGGATTGATTGGTGAGATACTGGAGGCATGACCGCAGTGGAACTGGTCGGGAACGCGCTCTGTCTGGACTTCGCCAACACCGTCAACGCCCGCCCCGTCGCCGAGCGGGACTGGCTGGCGACGCCCGAGGAGGCCCTGACCTGGGCAGGCGCCGTCGGCCTGGCCGTCGAGGACCCGGCCGGGCTGGCGGACGCTCTGCCCGAGGCGCGGGAGCTGCGGGAGGCCGTCTTCCGGGTGTTCTGGGCGCTCGCCCACGGCGGGCAGCCGCCCCGGGAGGACCTCGCCGCGCTGATGGCCGCCTACGCCGAGGGATCCGGCCACGCCCGGCTCGACGAGGACGGCGACACCTACCGGCTGCGGTGGGAGGCTCCCCGTACGGTGCGCGTGCTGCTGTGGGAGGTCGCCGAATCGGCGGTCGAGCTGCTCACCCACGGGCCGTTGGACCGGCTCGGCGCCTGCCCGTCATGCGTGTGGCTGTTCCTGGACACGAGCAGGAACCGGCGGCGCCGCTGGTGCAGCATGACGACGTGCGGCAGCCGCGACAAGTCCCGCCGCTACTACGCCACCCACTCGACGTAGCGGCCCGCGGCGTGGGAGCGGATTCTCGTGGCGGCGGTGACGAGCAGGGCGACCGCCGCGACCGCGAAGACCAGGTTCCCGATGAGGTCGGCCATCGGATCGGTGGGGACGGCCGGAGGCTGCGGGAAGCCGTGCCAGGCGTAGGTGAGCACACCGCCCGCCGCCAGCCCGAACCGCTGCCACATCCCCCATCCCGGCTGCCCGGACCAGCGCACGACCAGCACGCAGACGGTGGCGTACAGAGCGAGGTGGATGGCCGTGACCAGCCAGGCGCCGAGCGCGTCCACGTTCATCACGGGCAGCCAGAACGCGGCCCCGGCCGCCAGCGAGAACGCGAGCACCGCCCAGCCCCCGGGCCCCCGTCCGGACCGGATGGTGCCCGGCGCGGCGGGGGTGCGGCGGCGCAGGGCGAGGAACACCAGCAGGCCCGCCAGCAGGGCCACGCCCGCGAGCCGCCCGAACCCGGGATCGTACGGATCCGTCGCGAACACCGCCGAGGCCGCCGCCCCCAGGACGAGCAGCACCCCCGCCACCACCAGGCCCGGCCTGCGCAGCCACGGCTCCGAGGCCCGGGCGGGCACCAGCGACTCCATGACGGCGATCGGCACGCAGATGCTGCCCACCACGTGAACGCCCAGCACGAACACCGTCCACCAGGCGCTCACCTCCACGCCGGGGATCCAGGCGTACGACCGCAGGTCCATCCCCGCGAAGCCGGGGTTGAACAGGGATCGGGTGACCAGCCCTTCCTCGATCAGGCCGTACGCGACGGCGAGCAGCACGATGCCCGGCCAGCCCACGCCCCGGCGCCTGGCCAGCTCGCGGACGAGCAGCGCGCCGCCCCCGTACAGCGGGGCCAGGGTGATCAGCGCGACCAGCATGGTGACGGGCAGATTGCCCAGCAGGAACTCGCCGATGAGCGGCGACAGGAAGAAGAGCCCGAGCGCGGGCGCGATGCGTTTCCCCATGTCACCAGCGTCGCGAGAGCGGCGGGCGGCCGGTAGTGACGTTCGTCAGAGCCAGCCCTTGGCCTCCGCGGCGCGTGCCGCCTCGGCCCGGTTGCGGGCGCCGAGCTTGCCGATGGCCGACGACAGGTAGTTGCGTACGGTGCCGTCCGACAGGTACAGACGGCGGGCGATGTCGGCGATCGTCCCGCCCTCGGTGGCGGCGCGCAGCACGTCGCGTTCGCGGCCGGTGAGGGGGTTGGCGCCTTCGGAGAGGCTGGCGGCGGCCAGCTTCCTGTCGAACACCCGCTCACCGGCGTGCACCCGGCGGATCGCGTCGGCCAGCTCCCCGGCCCTGGCGTCCTTGACCACATAACCGGCGACGCCGGCGTCCATGGCGCGCCGCAGGTAACCGGGCCGCCCGAACGTCGTCAGGATGATCACCCGTACGCCGGTGAGCCCGGCCGCGACGGTGAGGCCGTCGCCGCCGGGCATCTCGATGTCGAGCAGGACGACGTCGGGCCGCGTCGCGGCGACCGCGGCACCCACCTCGTCCCCGCGGCCCACCTGGCCGGCGACCTCGATGCCGGGCTCCAGGCCGAGCAAGGCCGCCAGCGCCTCCCGTACGAGATGCTGGTCGTCGGCGAGCAGGACGCGGATCATGAGCTTCCTTTCGCAGGCGGCCGGGCCCGGGGAACGGCGTCTTCCCGGGGCGGGCGGGCCGGCAGAGGGACACGGGCGTGCAGGCGGAAGCCGCCGTGCTCGGCCGGTCCGCCGTGCAGGGTGCCGCCCGCGAGCTCGACCCGTTCGGCGAGCCCGCGCAGCCCGGTGCCGCCGTCGCCGGGGGCGGAGCCGCGGCCGTCGTCGGTGACCTCGACGTACGCCTCGCCGCCGGCGGTCCCCAGCCCGATGCGGCACCGGCGGGCGCGGCTGTGCCGGACCACGTTCGTCGCGCCCTCCCGCACCACCCACGCCAGCACCGGCTCCACCTCCGCGGGGACCGGCTCGGCGGACACCTCCACGGGCACGCCGGCGGCGGCGAGCGCCCGCCGCGCCCCGTCGAGTTCGTCCGGCAGCGACAGCTCCCGGTAGCCGGCGATCGCGTCGCGCACGTCCGACAGCGCCTGACGGGACAGGTCCTCGACGTCCCCGATCTCCGCAGCCGCCCGTGAAGGGTCCGCCGTGAGGAGTTTGCCCGCGAGCTGGCTCTTCAACGTCATCACCGCCAGGCTGTGGCCGAGGATGTCGTGCATGTCGCGGGCGAAGCGCAGCCGCTCGTTGTCCACGGCCAGCCGCTCCACCTCGGCGTTCGCCCGGGACAGGGCACGGTTCGCGGCGCTCAGCGCGAGGAAGGCGCGCATCGCCCCGGCGAACACCGCCGCCTGCAGCGGGATCCACCAGCTGTCCGCGAGCGACGCGCCCAGCAGCGGCAGCGCCAGCGCGACGCCTCCGACGGTCAGCGCGGCCCCGGCCGGCATGGCCCGCTCGGGCAGGGTCGCCGCCAGCGCCGTGATCAGGAAGAAGGAGGCGGCGAACACCCACAGCTCGCCCAGCGCCGGCGCCAGTCCGGCCGCGGCCGCGTACAGGAGGACGAGCGTGTACGGGGTCGCGTTCCCGTGCGGACGGTCCAGGGCCGTCCACACGACCCGGAGGTAGAGCGCGGCGAAGCAGACCAGCCCCGTTGCCACGAGCGCCACCTCGGCGGCGGACGGCGAGCGGGACAGGAAGCCGGGGAGCGGCCATACCAGGACGGCGAGGTAGACGGAGGTCCAGAGCCGGCCCTTCATGCCGATCACCCTAACCGGGGGACTCCGGGCGCAGACCTGACGAATGTCATGGGCTGGGCGACTTGACCTCAACCCCGGTCGAAGTCCCACACTTGATCGCATGGACGAGGTAATCGACAGCCCGACGGGCTGGGTGGCCGAGCACATCCGCCGCTACGTGGAGACGGACGGAGAGAGCGGGCACCTGTTCCAGGGGCTGCCCACGCTGCTGCTCACGACCCGGGGCAGGAAGTCGGGGCAACTGCGCCGCACGGCGCTGATCTACGGGCAGGACGGCGACCGCTACCTGCTCGTCGCCTCCAACGGCGGCTCCGCGAAGCACCCCGCCTGGTATCTCAACCTGACCGCTGATCCGGACGTCACCGTGCAGGTGCGGGCCGACAGGTTCGCCGCCCGCGCCCGCACCGCCACCGAGCAGGAGAAGAAGGAGCTGTGGCCGGGCATGGCCACCGTGTTCCCGACGTACGACACGTACCAGTCCAGAACGGACCGGGACATCCCGCTGGTGATCCTGGAGCCGTCAGGCGGGGACGAGGCCCTGGACCTCGGCGAGAAGCTCGAAGGAGCGTAGCCAGGCCTCCCGGTCGGGGGCCGCCGACACCGTGATGAGCTCGTCGGCCCCGACATGCTCGGCGAACCGGCCCAGATACTCCTTGACCTCGCCGGGCGTGCCGACGGCCGAGTACTTGGTCATCTGGAGGATCTGCTGGCCGGCGGGCGACTCCAAAATCATGTCCGCCTCTTCGGCGGTGAACTCACGCTCGCGGCCCAGCAGGAGACTCACCCGGTTGCGCTTGGCGGCCAGGAACTGCTCCTCCGCCTTTTCCTTGGTGTCGGCGGTGATCACGTTCACGCCGGCGATCACGTACGGCTCGGCGAGCTGCGCGGACGGCTTGAACTCGCGCCGGTAGAGCGCGACCGCCTCCTCCAGCGCGGCGGGCGCGAAGTGCGAGGCGAACGCGTACGGCAGCCCGAGCATGGCCGCGAGCTGCGCGCCGAACAGCGAGGACCCGAGGATGTACAGCGGCACGTCGGTGCCCTTGCCCGGTGTCGCGTCCACGCCCGGGATGCGGGAGTCACCGGTCAGGTAGCCCTGCAGCTCCAGCACGTCCTGCGGGAAGCTGTCCGCCGAGGAGGGCGTGCGGCGCAGCGCCCGCATGGTCTTCTGGTCGCTGCCGGGAGCCCGCCCGAGCCCCAGGTCGATCCGGCCGGGGTGCAGCGTGGCGAGCGTGCCGTACTGCTCGGCGATGGTCAGCGGGGAGTGGTTGGGCAGCATGACGCCGCCGGCGCCGAGACGGATGGTGCTCGTCCGCGCGGCCACGTGCGCGATCAGCACGCTGGTGGCCGAGGACGCGATCGAGGGCATGTTGTGGTGCTCGGCATACCAGATGCGCCGGTATCCCCACTGCTCGGCGCGCCGCGCCAGCTCCACGCTGGCGGCGAAACTGTCGGCGGCGGTCTCTCCCTTGCCGATGTACGCGAGATCGAGAATGGAGAGAGGCAGGGGCATGGGACGTACCTTTCCTTGAGCGGGTACCAAAACGTAACCGGTGCCCGGGTCCCATTATTTCCGGCGCACCTCCTCCTGGCCTGGCCGTCTTCTCCCTGGACGCCGGGTAGCATCCGCCATGTGAACCGTCGCATCGTCGCCCTTATGGTCATCATCGGGATGGTCGGGATGAGTGGGCTCGCCGTGGTCGTCTCGGCCGTGCAGTCGGGCGGTGGGTGGTAAGTACCTGACGGGTCCAGCGTTTCGTGACACGATGTCGGTGACTTCGAGGAGTGTCCGATGTGTGACGATCCGCTGCTTCCCGAGACTGTCGCCCGCGCGCTGACCGATTACCGGGACCTCCGCGATCAGCACGGCGTGTGCTGGGGCGAGGAGCCGCTGTCGTACGTGGTCCAGGCGTGGGCCACCGTCTTCCTCGACCGGAGCCACGACTACTGGGCCACCGGGATGCGGCAGCTCGCCGAGCGCCTGCCCGGGGCGTCCGAGGACGAGATCGACGACCGGATGGGCGAGGTGGACGTCGACCGGGTGGTCCGCGACGCGCTCGGCGGCGAAGCGCTCACCTCACTGCCCGCGCTGCGGCTGCGGCCCAGCGCGGTCACGCTGGAGGCCCGCGCGCGGGTGGTGCTCGGTGACGAGCCAGGCCGTACGTGGTTGCTGCTGGACTCGAGCCGGGACGAGCCGGTCACGGTGCTCGTGGACGGCGACGCGTACGAGGTCCCGCCACGCGGAGCGAAGATCGTCGGCGTGCGGCGGGAGGTCGTCGCCGACGGGGCGCCGGTCGATCTGGCGCCGCTGACCAGGCGGGCGGAGGCGGCGGCGGTGCGGCTGCGCGCCGGGTTCCCGTGCCGGTGGAGCGTGACGTCGGCCGGCGGGCAGGGCTGGTATCCCGAGGGCGCCCCGCCCAAGGTCGACGGGCACGGCAGAGCGTACTTCCACGGCGACGACCTGGTGGTGGCCGTGCCCGCCGAGCCGATCACGGTGACGGTCACCAGGGGCATGGAGTACGCCGAGTCCGAGGTCGCGCTGACCCCGGCCGCGGGCGGGGAGACGCTGGTCGAGCTGACCCCCGAGCGGCTGTACGACGCGGCGGCGCACGGCTGGTACGGCGGCGACATGCACGTCCACCTCAACTGGATGGGCGAGGAACCGGCCGCACCCGGGCTGGCCGCGGCCGCCCAGCACGGCGAGGACCTGCACGTGCTCAACCTGGTGGCCGGGAACGTGGCGAGCGCGCGGGTCTACGACCGGGAGGCGCTCGAACACTGGCTGGGCCGCGATCTGCCGTGGTCCGACGGGCGCCACCTGGCCAGGATCGGCGTGGAGTACCGCAACGACCTGGTCGGCCACGTCGGCGCCTTCGGGCTGCGCGGGCTGCCCGAGCGCTTCCACACGGGCTTCTCCGGCGACGCCGACTGGCCCCCGAACGCGGTCGCCTGCGAGAAGCTGCACGAGATGGGCGCGGTGCTCGGCTACGGGCACCCGTTCCACTTGCCGGTCTCCGACACCGACCCGCCGGAGGCAGCGGTGCGGCGCGGGCGCAACTGCTCGGCCAGGGAGATCGTCGCCGACGCGGCGCTCGGCCTGATCGACACGCTGGACGTGCTCAACCACTCGTCGATCAGCGCCACGGCCGCCGTCTACCGGCGCCTGATCGGGGCCGGCAACCGGCTGACGGTGACCGCCGGCACCGACGCGGTGCTGTCGTTCTGCCACCGCGGCACCTCGTCGGGCCCGCCCGGGTGGGAGCGGGTGTACGCGCGGGTGGACGGCCCGCTCACCGCCGAGTCGTTCGCCGAGGCGATCCTCATGGGCCGCACGTTCGCCACCACCGGCCCGTGGCTCGACCTCACGGTGAACGGCCACGCCCCCGGCGACACGCTGGACCTGGCGCCCGGGGAGCACGTCGAGATCACCGTCACCTCGGTCGGGCCCGAGGTCGAGACCCTGGAGATCCGCACCGCCGACGGGGTGGTGGCCCAGGGGCCGCCCGGCCGCCTCACGGCCACGCTGACCGCGGGCGAGCCCACGTACGTGGTCGCGGTCGCCACCGGAGGGCCGCACCCGCGAAGCTTCCACGGAAGCGGCGCGTACGCGCACACGAGCCCGGTCTACCTGAACGTGGCGGGCACGCGTGTGGCGCGGCCCGAGGACGTGCGGTGGTGCCTGGACTGGCTGGACCGGCTGGAGGAGGTGCTGCGGGAGTCGGGGGTCTTCGCGACCAAGGACCAGTACGACGACCACGTGGCGCTCTACGACCGCGCGCGGCAGGTCTACCGGGCCAGGCTGGGCTAGGCCAGGCAGAGGTCCGCGCCGGCGGGGGCGGTGTCGTCGTCGAGACCCTCCAGGAGGACGGCGGCCAGGCTGCGGCGCTGGGCGGCCGTGAGGGTCATCGGCAGCACGATCGGCATCAGCTCGATGGCGCCGCCGGGCAGGTGACGGACATGGCAGGGGACGAGGGAGGAGGTGTGGAACACTCCCTCACTATGGCAGCCGCCACCGACAAGATCAGGCGGTTTTCCATGCCCGCGCCGACATCAAGGTCCTCGCAAGGCAGCGCGCTGCGCGCGAACCCGACTCGGGCGGCGCTCTGCGGGGGAGCCAAGCTCCCCCACACCCCCTTGCCAGGGGCTCCCGCCCCCGGACCCCGTGTGTGAGGCGGTTTCCGTCGAACAGGAAGGGGACGGCGCGATGGGGCTCCCGCCCCCGGACCCCGTGTGTGAGGCGGTTTCCGTTCAGAAGGGGGCGGACGGTTCGCCTCCGGACCTGGTGTGAGGCGGTTTCCGTCAAACAGGAAAGGGGACGGCGCGATCGGGCTCCCGCCCCTGGACCCCGCGTGTGAGGCGGTTTCCGTTCAGAAGGGGTGAGGATGGGGTCATGATCAATGAGAGCGGCATGCTTGACGTAGGCGACGGCAACCACGTGCATTGGGAGGTCCACGGCGCGCCCGGTGGGAAACCCGCCGTGGTGGTCCATGGCGGTCCGGGGTCGGGGGCGAGTCCCGGGTGGCTGCGGTTCTTCGACCTGGAGAAGTACCGGGTCGTGCTGTTCGACCAGCGCGGCTGTGGAAGGAGCACGCCTGACGCGGCCGACCACGACACGGACCTGTCCGTGAACACCACCCTCCACCTGATCGCCGACATGGAGCTGCTCCGCGAGCACCTGGGCATCGACCGGTGGATGCTGTTCGGCGGCTCGTGGGGGACGACGCTCGGCCTGGCCTACGCGATCCGCCACCCCGACAGGGTCACCGAGATCGTCATGTCCGGCGTCGCCACCACCACCCGGTGGGAGGTGGAGTGGATCACCGAGGGCGTCGGCCACTACTTCCCCCGCGAGTGGGAGCGGTTCCGCGACGGCGCCCCGGGTGGCGGGCGGCTCGTCGACGCCTACGCCCGGCTGCTCGCCGACCCCGACCCGGCCGTCCGGGAGAAGGCGGCCCGCGACTGGTGCGACTGGGAGGACTCCCACGTACGGGTGCGCGCCGACCAGGAGCCCGACCCGCGCTACACCGACCCCCGGTTCAGGATGCGGTTCGCGCGGCTGGTCACCCACTACTGGAGCAACCACGCCTGGCTGGAGGACGGCGAGATCCTGGCCGGGGTGGAGAAGCTGGGCGACGTGCCCGGCGTCCTGGTACACGGCCGGATCGACCTGAGCAGCCCGCTGCGGACGGCGTGGGAGCTGTCGAGAGCGTGGCCGGGCTGCGAGCTGGTGATCGTCGAGGAGGCGGGCCACAGCGGCGGTCAGCCGGGCATGCGCGACGCCCTGAAGGCGGCGGTCGAGCGGTTCGCCCGATAAGGGCCGGTGAACGGCGCGCCGCACACCGGGTGGCCGTCGGCAAGGACCCCGCGATGATCCCGGGTGAACGGGCGCGCCGCACACCTGGGTGGCTGTCGGCAAGGACCCCATGACGATCCCGGGTGAACGGCGCGCGCCGCACATCCGGGTGGTCGTCGGCTACGCTGCACGGCGTGGCGCTCGCTGTTGACGTGGTGGTCCGATATCGCAAGGCCGTGACCTACGGCGTGCACGCCCTGCTCGCCGCGCTGGAGACCGCGGGGGTCGAGCACGGGCTGCGCCTCGGCACCACCGTCGAGGAGACGGCGGCGCAGATCGCCGCCAGCCGGGCCGACCGGGTGCTGGTCCTGTGGTCGTTCTACTCGCCCGACGCCGACGCGATGGCCGCCGAGTTGGCGGCGGTGCGGGCGCTGGCAGATCGGGACGGCGTCCTGCACATCGCGGGCGGCGTGCACGCCACCGCCGAGCCGCAGCAGGTCATCGACGCCGGATGGGACCTGGCCGGCGTCGGCGAGGGCGAGTCGACGATCGTCGCGCTCGTCGAGGCGTTGCGCGGCGGCGACCCGCTCACGGGCGTCCCCGGGCTCGCGCTCAGGGACGCCGACGGGGTCGCGCTGCGCACCCGCCCGGCGCCGCAGCTCCCGCTGGACGCGTTCCCGTCCTTCCCGGCCCGGCGCGGGCGGTTCGGGCCGATCGAGATCACCAGAGGGTGCCGTTACACCTGTCGCTTCTGCCAGACGCCCTTCATGTTCGGCGGCCAGTTCCGCCACCGATCGGTGGCGAGCGTGCGCGAACACGTGCGGGAGATGGCCGGGCACGGGCTGCGCGACGTCCGGTTCATCACGCCGACCTCGCTCTCGTACGGGTCGCCGGGGCCGGGCCCCGACCTGGACGCCGTGGAGGAGCTGCTGGCCGGGGTCAAGGAGGAGCTGCCGCCGCACGGCCGGGTGTTCTTCGGCAGCTTCCCCTCCGAGGTGCGGCCCGAGCACGTGACGCCCGAGGCCATGCGGCTGCTCAAGCGCTACGTCGCCAACGACAACCTGATCATCGGCGCTCAGTCGGGCTCCGACCGCGTGCTCGCGGCCTCGGGGCGCGGCCACGACACCTCACCCGTACGCGACGCGGTGCGGATCGCGGTGGAGCACGGCTTCCGGCCGAACGTCGACTTCATCTTCGGCATGCCGGGCGAGCAGGAGGACGACCAGGAGGCCTCGCTCAGGCTGGCCGCCGATCTGGCCGACCTGGGGGCGCGCATCCACACCCACACCTTCATGCCGCTGCCGGGCACTCCGTGGCGCGACGCCGAGCCCGCGTTCATCCCCCTGGCCACGGTGCGTGAGCTCGACCGGCTGGCTCAGCGCGGCGACGCCTACGGCCACTGGCGCAAGCAGGCCGAGCACGCCGCGAGACTGGCCGAGACCGCCAAGGCCTACCCGCGCCGGACCCGCCGGCGCCGGACGGGCTAGCGTTCGTCGTCGTCCTGGTCGTAGGCGGGCCCCTCGTCGTCGGGGAGCAGGTCGTCCAGGACGCGGTTCACCGCGTCGCCCAGCGGGCGGAACGCCTGGGTGAGCGCGTTGGCCAGCGGCCCGAAGATCTCGCTCACCTCGCGCAGCAGGTCGTCGCTCTTGTCCTCGGGCGGCGCCCAGCGCATGGCGTCGGCGCTCAGCGTCTCCCACTCGTCGACGACGCCGTCGATGGCGTCGAGCACGTGGTCTGGATCCCTCGGCATGACGTTCTCCAGGAGGGGAATCGGATTAACACCACGGTAACCCGTACCCGCCCGATCACGTCAGACCGGGATCGACACTCCGACGCCGCCGCGCGTGTGTGCGCCGAACCGTTCCTTGGCGGCGGCCAGGTCGAGCGGCAGGACGCGGGTCCTGGCGGAGAGCAGCTCGTCGTCGATCATGTCGGCCGGCACCAGCCAGGACACCTCGAACTCCAGCCCGTCAGGGTCGTGCGCGTAGAGCGCCTTGGTGGTGGCGTGGTCGGAGGCGCCCACCAGCGCGCCGAGCTCGCTCAGCTTGGCGGCGACGCGCTCCAGCTCGTCGAGCGTGTCGACCTCCCACGCCAGGTGGTAGAGCCCGACGGCGGTGCGCCCGGCGGGCGACGGCCCGGCCTGCGCGCCGATCTGGAACAGCCCCAGGTCGTGGTCGTTGGACGAGCCGGCCGCCTGGAGGAACGCGGCGCCGGGCATCTCCATGACCGGCTCGAAGCCGAGGGCCTCGCGGTAGAAGGCGACGCTGCGCTCGACGTCCCGAACGTAGAGGACCGCATGATTGAGCCGCTGGACGGGCATGATGATCTCCTTTGGCCGGATTCGTTCCCAAGTATATGAGAGTTCAAGTAAATTGTCAGATGTGACCCGATGGCTGGACGACGAAGAGCAGCGCACCTGGCGGAGCTTCATGGCGGCGACCCAGCTCGTGCATGAGGCGCTCGACCGGCAGTTGCAGCGCGACGCCGGGATGCCGCACGCGTACTACATGATCCTGGTGGCGCTGTCGGAGGCGCCGGGGCGCGCGCTGCGGATGAGCGAGCTGGCCGCGAAGGCGCAGAGCTCGCAGAGCCGGCTCTCGCACGCGGTGGCCCGGCTGGAGGAGCGCGGCTGGGTCCGCCGCGACCGCTGCCCCGAGGACCGGCGCGGCAACGTCGCCGTGCTCACCGACGCGGGCTTCGCGGCGCTGGAGTCCGCCGCGCCCGGTCACGTCGAGGAGGTGCGCCGCGTCCTGTTCGACGTGCTCACGCCCGAGCAGGCCGGCAGCCTGCATGAGATCTGCGCCACGGTACGGGACACGCTGAAGCGATAGCCGGAAACTGTCGGCGCCCCGTCGTACCGTGTCCCGGGTAGTCGTATGAGGAGACGGGGATGCACGACGAAGAGGCGCTGTTCCGCACGGTTCACGGCATCGCGGGCCGGTTCGCCGGCCAGCCGGTGCCCGTGGTGATCGACGCGCTGTTGCGGCAGTTGCCCCAGGCCCCCGGCTTCACCGGCGCCGACATCCGGCGCATCGCCGAGGAGATCAGCGTGGGCCGCGACCCGTCAGGCCTCTGACCCCACTCCGGCGGGCTCCTGCTCGCGCAGGCCCCACGGCGACCCGTACTCCTCCAGCAGGTCCAGGAACGGGCGCGGCGGGAACGCCTCGGGGCCGAGCACGCCCTCGCCCCGCCACGTGCCGCCGGCGACCAGTTCCAGCGCGGCGACCGGGTTGACGGCGGTCTGCCAGACCACGGCCTGCGAGCCGTACTCGCGCATCGACCACTGATTGTCGACCACGTGGTAGAGGTACACCTCGCGCGGCCGGCCGTCCTTGACGCCCTTCACCCAGGTGCCGGCGCAGGTCTTGCCGTGCATGCGGTCGCCCAGCTCGGCCGGGTCGGGCAGCACGGCGGCCACCACGTCGCGCGGCGAGACCCGGGCGGGGCCGCGGTCGGTCCGCACGGTGACCGGCCGGGTGCCGTCCAGGCCCAGCTCGTGCAGGGTCTTGAGCCTGGAGATGAAGTCCTCGCCGAGCCCGTACTTGAAGGTGACCCGCCCGGCGTCCACCCAGCGGGGGACCAGCAGCACCTCCTCGTGCTCGACGTTCACGCACTCGATCGGGCCGATGCCCTCGGGGAAGTCGAACACCTCCGGCTCGCTGAACGGCTCGGTGGTGAACCACCCCCGGTCGCGCTCGTAGACGAGCGGCGGGTTGAGGCACTCCTCGATCGTGGTCCAGATGGAGAACGACGGGGCGAACTCGTAGCCGTCGACGGTGAGGTTGCCGCCGTCGCGTACGCCGATCTCCTCGATCTCGTCGAACAGCTCGTCGGCGGCGTAGCGGGCGAACACGTCGGACAGCCCCGGCTCGACGCCCATGCCGACCAGCGCCAGCCGGCCGGCCCGCCGCCAGTCGCCGTCGCGGGCGAACTGCTCGTCGCCGAGCTTCACCCCGACCTGCTCGTACGGGTGCTCGGGGTGCGGCCTGGACATGGACATCGCCATGTCGAGATAGTGCGCCCCGCCCGCGAGCGCCGCCTCGAACAGCGGCATCACGAAGCGGGGGTCGGTGGCGTTGAGCAGGACGTCGCACCGGTGGCCGAGAAGCAGGCCGACGACCGCCGAGGTGTCGGAGGCGTCGACCGCGGCCGCGGTGAAGCGGGTCTCGCCGGGGCCGAGCGCGGCGACGGCCGCCTGAGCCCGGGAAATGTCGTAGTCGGCGACCACCATATGGTCGAAGAACTCGCGGCGGGTGGCGATGCGGGTGATGGCGGTGCCCACACCGCCGGCGCCCACAAGAAGAATACGCATGATCTCTCCTGGTTGCGGGGGGTGCCCTTCAAGGAAAGACGAGTACGCTCATCAACGTCAATGGTGTTGGCATAAGGAGAGGTATGCCGAAGCGCGTAGTGCCCGAGGCGGCACGACGGCGGCGCCGGCCCACCCGGCAGGGCCGGGTGCTCAGCCACGAGCTGATCATCGCCACCGCCCTGCGCATGCTCAAGGAGCACGGCGCGGCGGGCCTGACGGCCAGGCGGCTGGGGCTGGCGCTGGGCGCCGACGCCAGCACGATCTACCGCTACTTCCGGGGCATGGACGACCTGACCCTGGCCATCGCCGACGCGCTGTTCGCCGCGGCGCTGGAGAGCTGGCGCGCGACCGGCGACTGGCGGGCCGACCTGCGGGCGCTGGGGCTGAGCATCTACCGGGCCTACCTGTCGCACCCGCAGGCGGCCGTGCTCACCGCGAGCCGGGTGGCGGGCCGCCCGCACGAGGTGGCGGTGGACGAGACGATCCTCGGCATCCTGCGCACCGAGGGCTTCCCCGACCCCGACGCCGTGCGGGTCTACCACGCCTTCATCGACCAGAGCCTGGCCTTCGCCGTGCTCGACGCCGCCTCCCTGGCGCTGCCCGAGGCGGCACGGCAGGCCGACCAGGAGGTCTGGCGCGAGACCTACGCCCGCCTCCCGGCCGAGACCCACCCCCACATCGCCGCCACGGCGCCCCTCCTGGTGGCCAGGATGAACGACAGCGGCTACCCGGCGGCCCTGGACATGCTCCTCGACAGCGCGGCCCGGCAACTCAGGGATCGGTCAGGGTGAGGTAAGGGACGACGCCGGATGTCGCGGCGCCGTCCTCCCGGAAGACTCTCTGCCATGACCGGAGTCACCGAGGAACTGCCCGCCACCGAGGCCGATGCCGACGTGGAGGGGTCCCGGCCGCGCGGGGGCGTGGCGGGGCGGCCGGCGGGCGGACTCCCCGCCGGTTCCCGGGCCTACCCGCTCGTCGCGCTCGCCGCGATCGTGTCCGGCGTGGCCGGGATCGGGTTCGCGCAACTCGACTCCGATCTGAACCCGCTGCACGTGACCGTGAGCGAGTACGCCGTGGCCGACCGCGGGGGCGTCACGGAGGTCGCGATGGCGGTGGTGGCCCTGGGCTCGCTGGCGCTGCTGGCGGGGTTGCGGTCTATGGGGGCTCCGGTGAGGGGGATGCCGGAGAGGCTGCTCCTGGTGTGGTCGGGCGCGCTGCTGGTGGCGGCGGCCGTCCCGACCACACCGTTCGGCGCCGACCCGACGTTCGCCGCGCAGGTTCACCAGTACGTGTCGATCGCGGCGTTCGTCAGCCTGCCGGCGGCGGGGGCGCTGCTGGTGCCCAGGCTGGCCCGCGACCCCGTGTGGCGGCCGGTGGCCAGGGTCGTCGAGTGGCTGGCCCTGGCGGGCGGGCTCGGGGTGCTGGCGATCACGTACGTGGCGCTGCCCGGGGAGCGGGTCATGATCGGGTTGGTGGAGCGGGCGCTGCTGGGCGCGGAGGTGGCGTTGCTGGCCGTGCTGGCAGCATGGTTGGTGCGCGTGGTCTGGGTCAGTACCACAGTCAAAATCACGACATATCACAGATTTATCGCTAGTTGATCTTATCTCGGCCTCGATGAGTGCTATTCTCTCCCGCGATCTTCTAACCGGGAGCAGGTGTCATGGCATCGGGCAGATCCATCCGATTCAAGATCTCGACGCTGCTCGTCATCCCGCTGGTCTCCCTGGTCGCGCTCTGGGGATTCGCCGCGAGCACGACGTCGAGGGAGGCGCTGAACCTCCTCAAGGTCGAGACCTTCTGGACCGGGATCATCGATCACGCCGACTTCCTCGTGGTCAACCTCCAGGCCGAGCGCCTGGCCTCCGCCGAGCTGCTGTCCGGCGCTCCCGTCAACGCCAAGAAGCTGGCCGACGCCCGTGCCACGGTGGACCGGGTCAGGAAGAACCTGACCGACGGCGCGCTGTCCGAGGACACCCAGGCGGCGCTCGACGACGACATGAAGACGCAGCTCGCCGACGTCTTCAAGGCCGTCGACCGGCTGACGGAGATCAGGAGCAAGGTCGACAGCCGGACGCTGACCCCGCACGCCCTGATCACCGAGTACGCCACCATCCCGGACGCCATCGACCGCCTGTACGCGGCCTTCACCGTCAGCACCGACGTCGAGCTGTCCCGGCAGTCGCAGGCCCTGATCATGGCCGCGCAGGTGCGCGAGCTCCTCAGCCGCGAGCACGCCCTGATCGTCGCGGGCAACGCCGTCCCCGGCGGCGACGGGTGGACGATGGCCGAGATCCACCTGCTGGCCGGCATCGACGGCGCGCGCACGTACCTCTTCCCCAAGGTCATGGCCAACCTGGACCCCGAGATGCGGGCCCCGCTGGAGAGGATGGCCGCCACCGGGAACTACGGCTCCGTGGAGCGGCTGCTGCACTCGTACGTCTCCGGCCAGCCGGTGGACCTGCAGGTGTGGCGGGGTCAGGTCGAGCCGGTGCTGGAGGAGTACACCCAGGGCCTCTACACGGCCGGTGACATCCTGCTGGCCCGGATGGAGCCCGCCGGCATGGTCATCATCGTGCGCGCCGCCGTCGCGGGCGCGCTCGGGCTCATCGCGGTCGTCTTCTCCGTCGTCGTCTCCGTACGGGTCGGCCGGCGGCTCTCGCGCGAGCTGGCGGCGCTGCGCGGCTCCGCGCAGGAGCTGGCCGAGGTGCGCCTGCCCGGCGTGGTCGCCAAGCTGCGCCGCGGCGAGCCGGTGGACCAGGCCGCCGAGGTTCCGCCGATCGAGGTGGAGGCGGGCGCCACCAGCGAGGTGACCGACCTGGCGGCCTCGTTCGACAGCGTCCGGCACACCGCGGTCGACGCCGCGCTGGAGCAGGCCAGGCTGCGCGAGGGCGTGGCCGAGGCGCTGCGCAACCTGGCCAGGCGCAGCCAGTCGCTGGTCCAGCGCCAGCTCAAGCTGCTGGACGAGATGCAGCGGCAGACCGAGGAGCCGGAGGCGCTGGAGAGCCTGTTCAAGCTCGACCACCTGACGACCCGCATGCGCCGGCACGCCGAGGGCCTGGTGCTGCTGTCCGGCGGCGCGGCCGGCCGGCGCTGGCGCGGCGTCATCGGCGTCGAGGACATGCTGAACGGGGCCGCGGGCCAGGTCGAGGAGTACACCCGGGTGCGCGTCTACCCGATGCCGGAGTGCGGCATCCCGGGTGAGGCGGTGGCCGACCTCATGCACCTGTTCGCCGAGCTGATCGAGAACGCGGCCACCTTCTCCGCGCCAGGCAGCGAGGTGTCGGTCCGCGGCGAGCTGGTCGGCAAGGGCTTCGCGGTCGAGGTCGAGGACCGCGGGCTGGGCATGACGGACGAGGCCAGGGAGGCCGTCAACCGGCGGCTGGCCAGCCCGCCCGAGTTCGACCCTGCGCGGACCGAGCAGCTCGGCTTCGCGGTGGTCGGCATGCTGGCGGCCAGGCACGGGGTGAGCGTCACGCTCAAGCCCTCGCCGTACGGGGGGACCACGGCGATCGTGCTGGTGCCCGTGCAGCTGGTCCAGCAGATGCCGTCGATCCGGACGCCGGAGCCGCCCGAGCTGGAGTCCGTCACGGTGTCGGTGGTCGGCAGGGAGAGCAGAGAGGGCAGGGAGGGCAGGGAGGGCACGGAGACGCAGAGCGCTCCGCAGGACAACCGGCCTCCCGCGGGCCCGGGGCCGAGCGAGCTGCCGCGCCGGGTCCGTACCGCCAAGCGCAACGCCGAGTCGTCGGGGGGATCAGGGCTGCCCCGCCGGGTCCGCCAGGCCAACCTGCCGGAGCGGCTCAAGCAGCAGAGCGCGCCGGTCGCGGAGGAGCCGCGGGAGCCGGCGCAGGAGCGCTCGCCCGAGGAGACCAGGGCCCTGCTCTCGTCTCTCCAGTCGGGCTGGCAGCGCGGACGTCAGGACAGTGACCAGGACGGGGGGACGCCATCGTGAGTCGCGAGCGTGAGTGGGTCGACGAGGAGGCCGGGCCTGTCGTGCGCCCGTACGCGGTGACCCGCGGACGCACCAGGCCCGCGGCCAAGGCGCTGTCCACCGTGCTCGACATGCTGGCCACCGTGTCGCTCACCGGGCAGCCCGCTCCGGCGAACGCGGAGCTGGGGGCCCAGCACCGGCGGCTGCTGAACTGCGTGGTCCAGCACGCCAGGCCGGTCGCCGAGATCGCGGGGGAGCTCGACCTGCCGGTGGCGGTGGTCAGGGTGCTGATCGGCGACCTGATCGACTACGGCCTGGTCGTGGTGAAGGCGCCGCGGTCGAAGGCCGCGACGCCTACGGAGAGCCTCCTGCGTGAAGTGATCAACGGGCTGCGCGCGCTCTAACCTGTCGTGGTCAGCGTGCGCAGCGAGTGCTCGACAAGGGTGATCATGACTTCCTTGGCCGAGTTGCGCCGCCGCACGTCGCACAGCATCACGGGGACGTCCGGGTCCAGGTCGAGCGCGATGCGCACGTCCTCCACGCTGTGCTGCTCGGCGTCGTCGAAGCAGTTGACGGCCACCACGAACGGCGTGCCGCGCTGCTCGAAGTAGTCGACGGAGGGGAAGCAGTCGGTCAGCCGCCGGGTGTCGGCGATCACGACCGCGCCCAGCGCGCCGTAGGACAGCTCGTCCCACATGAACCAGAACCGCTCCTGGCCGGGGGTGCCGAACAGGTAGACGACCAGGCCCTCGCGGATCGTGATGCGGCCGAAGTCCATCGCCACGGTCGTGGTGGTCTTGGCCTCGACGCCGTCGAGGTCGTCGACGCCGACCCCGCGGTCGGACAGCACCTCTTCCGTGCGCAGCGGCCTGATCTCACTGATCGACCCCACCAGGGTGGTCTTCCCCACGCCGAAGCCCCCGGCAATGAGGATCTTGAGCGCGACGGGGTCCTCAGAGAGCACGGAGTCCATTGATCACTTCCTTGAGAATGCCCTCACTCGGGCGCGATCCCGCCGCTGAGGGGGCCGACACCGAGATGAGGCCTTGGTCACGCAGGTCGCCCAGCAGCACCCGGACGACGCCGACAGGCAGATCGAGCTCGACGGCCACGTCGGCCACCGAGATCGGGTTGCGAGCCGCCCGGAGAATGAGCGACTGCTCGGGGGAGAGGCTGCCCGGAGCTTCCCCCACGGCGCGGACGGTCGCGACGAGGTCGAGATTGTCCCCCGACGACCTCGTACGACCTCGGATGAGGGCGTAGGGCCGCACGATCGGCCCCGCGTCCTCGTCCAACCACTGCGGGGTATCGCTCATGGCATGGCTCGCGGGTTGGTCGTGATGTGCTGGCCCACCCGCTTGACCAGCATCGCCATCTCGTAGGCGATGTGGCCCACGTCGACGTTGGCGTCGGCGAGCACCGCGAGGCACGTGCCCTGGCCCGCCGCCGTCACGAACAGGAACGCGGACTCCATCTCCACGATGGTCTGGCGTACGTCACCGCCGCCGAAATGGCGGCCGGTGCCCCGGGCCAGGCTCTGGAAACCGGCGGCCACGGCGGACAGATGCTCGGCGTCCTCGCGGGTCAGACCCTTGGAATAACCGACGGCCAGGCCGTCGGTCGACAGGATGACCGCTTGCCTGACCGCGCCCACCCTGGTCGTCAGGTCGTCAAGGAGCCAGTTCAGCTCACCGGTGTTGGTCGTCGGCACACTCATGCCTCCCCCTCCTCATCAGCTTCTTCTCGGGCGCGCTGGGTTCCCCGCTGGAACGCGGAGAACAGGTCGCGTACCTCGTCGGGAGAGCGTTCGTTCTTCCGCTCGGGCTCCGGCTCGGGCGGCTGGCCGTCCTTGAGCCGGGATGACAATGTGGCCTGCCGGACCCGCCTTGGCAAGCCCGCGTGCGTGCCGCTGACCACCGCCAGGGCCTTCTTCCTGGTCCGGCCCGGCAGCGAGGGCAGCCCGTCGTTCTTGGCGGGGGGCAGTTCCTGCTGGTCGGTGACGAGCCTGTCCGGCACGAACACGATGGCGGTGGTGCCGCCGAACGGTGATCGCCTCAGCAGCACCTTGATGGCGTGCCGCTGGGCCAGCTTGGCGACCACGAACAGGCCGAGCCTGTCGCTGTCGGCCAGGTCGAACTCCGGAGGTTCCGTCAGGACGCGGTTGTAGGCGTCGTACTCCTCCGGCTGCAGCCCGAGCCCGCGATCCTCCACCTCGACCGAGTAGCCGTTGCTGACCCGGTCGCCGCGGACGTGGACCGTGGTGTCGGGCGGTGAGTAGATCGTGGCGTTCTCCACCAGCTCGGCGATCAGGTGGGTGAGGTCGGCCGCGGCCGAGCCGTCCACCGCGCTGCCGTGCATGCCGGCCACGTCGACCCGGGTGTAGTCCTCCACCTCGGCGATGGCCGCCCGGACGACGTCGATCACCGGCACCGGCTTGCGCCAGGCCCGTCCGGGGGCGGAGCCCGAGAGGATGATCAGGCTCTCCGCGTGCCGCCGCATGCGGGTGGTCAGGTGGTCGAGCCGGAAGAGCTCCTCCAACTGGTCCGGGTCGTGGGTGCGCCGCTGCATGCCGTCGAGCACCGACAGCTGGCGGTGCAGCAGGCCCTGCTTACGCCGGGCCAGGTTCAGGAAGACCTGGCCGAGCCCGCGGCGCAGCGCGGCCTGGCCGACGGCGGCGCGCACCGCGGTGGCCTGGACCGCGCCGAACGCGCCGGCCACGTCGCTGATCTCGGCCGAGCCGCTGACCTGGATCGGTCTGGCCGCCTGGGCGACGTCGACCTCCTCGCCCCTGCTGAGCCGCCTGACCAGGTCGGGCAGGCGCTGCTCGGACAGCTCGACGGCGGCCGAGCGCAGCCCGGCCAGCTCGGCGCCGAGCCGGCGGCCGAAACGCACCGAGATGATGATCGAGGCCAGCACGGCGACCAGGCCGACGCCGCCGGCGACGCCGATCTGGACCCTGGTGGCGGTGACCGCGCCGGCGGCCCTGCCGCCCAGCTCCTCGGCCGCCAGGCCGTTGATCCTCTCCAGCTCGGTGATCACCTTGCCGGTGTTGTCGTTCCAGCTCCCGCCGTCGGGCGGCGGCGCGCCGGACCTGATGACCCGGGCCTCCATGGTGGCGAAGGTCAGGAAGGTCTGGCTCTTGAAGAGCTCCTCGTACGGCTGGCGCAGCTCGACGTCGAGACCCGCGAGGCCGCGCGCGTGCAGGAACTTCCTGGAGGAGGCGTACTCGGTGAAGGCGGCCGCCTCGGGCTCGATCAGCCGGCCGTCGAGCTGGGCGGCCCGGACGAGGGCGTGCTCCCTGAGCAGGAACTCGTGCGCGTTGCTCATCGTCTGCAGCGCGGTGACCTGCTGGTAGATGGTCAGCTCGGGGGCGGGGGCGAGGTGGTCGTAGAACCGGAACATGGCGTCGAGCAGCCGGTTGTACTCGTTGAGTCCGAGCATCCTGGTGCTGAAGCCGCCGTCGATGCCCGAGCGGATGGCGTGCAGCCGCGACAGCTCGGCCTGCACGGTGTTGAGCGGCGCGCGCATGTCGTCGGCGAGGTCGTCCTCGGCCCGTATGACGGCTTCGCGGAAGGCGTCGACCGCGGTGTCGGTGCGGGCGCGCTGCTCGCCGAGCTCGGCGCTGGGCTCACCGTCCGTGAGCTTGAGAAGTGAGCGCTCCCGCTCGGCCTGGAGCTCGACGCCCAGCTCAGTGGAGGTGACGCCGACCGTCTGGTGAAGGGAGTCGCCGCGCAGCAACGACCATCCGTCGCTCACAGTGAGGTTGAGCACGAAGCCCCAGAGCGCGCTCAAGGACAGGAGGGGTAACAGCAGCAATATAAAGATCTTGAACCGAATTGACCGGTTTTGCGAGCCCATGTCCCAACCTCGGAGTCGAGGGCATTTCCACAACTTCTGTGTAAATACACCTCCGGAAGATCGCACAGGAGACTAGCACCGATTAAGCACCCGCCGCAGTGGGAGGAACAGGGATGTTTTCTGCGATTACCGAAGCGGACCCCAGGAAGGTACCGAGTAGGACACGAGGGTATTACCTCTCCGTCTCACCCTGAGAGCTCCCCGACGGCCCGATGGGCGGCGGTGACGGCGGCGTCCGCCCTGGCAGAGGGAGCCGCGTCCGATCCGGCCAGCCCGATCCGGCCGAACCGCCTGCGCGCCGCCTCGGCCGGCGACGGCCCGTCGGGATGGAACCCGTGCCACGGACGGCAGTATTCGGGCGAGTAGCCATGACCCCACCGGTAGACTGCCACCGCCTCGACGTCCCTGCCCGGATCGAACCCGCCGGCGCCGAGCAGCCGCGCGAGCTGGTCGCGCGCCCCGAACTCCAGCATCGCGTACGGGGTGCGCAGCAGCGCCTGCCGCCCGGCGGCCGCCCCCTCGGCGGGACCCAGCTCCGAACGGGAGGGCGCGGCCACCAGCCGCGCCGTGACGCCGTCGCCGGAGTCGTGGGTCAGCTCGCTCATGCACCAGTACGCGCCGGTCCAGCGGGTGCGCGAGACGCCGAGCCGCCGCCAGGCGTCCGCGCTGCGCAGCCGCACCACGGCCTCCACCAGCGGCGTCTTCACCGCCGCGCGGAGCGCCGTGCGCTGCGCGCCCGGCAGGTCGGGGACGAGGTACGGGACGACGGAGTGCCAGCAGGCGAGGATCACCGCCCCGGCGCCGACGGACCTGACCTCGTGGCCGTCGAAGTAGCCGACGGTGGCGGTGGTCGCGGTCTCGGGCGGGCCGTCGTTGCGCACGGACACGACGGGGCTCGACAGCCGGAACCTGGCCCTGCCGCCCATCGCGTCCAGCATCGCCCGGACGAGCCCGTGCACCCCGCCGGGCAGGTGCGCCACCCGGCCGGTCACTCCCCACTCCTTGGCGATCGTGGGCGCGCTGAACCGCGACGGCTTGCCCTCGTCCAGCCCGAGCCCGCCGAACCCGGGGTAGCCGAGCCCCCAGGCGTCCACCGCGCCCAGGACACGCGTGTCGTACCCCCAGGAGGCGCTGGGCAGGGTCCGGTGGAACCGCTCGGCGTCCGGGTGCACGCGCAGCGAGTCCAGCAGATAGCGGGAGTAGGTGAGGTCGGCCAGGCGCTCCTGCTTGGCCTCCGGCCCGAGCCCGGGGAACGGGTCGGGCGGGTCGGTGTGCAGGCGGATCAGGTCCTGCCTGGCGGCGTCGGCGACGGGCAGGCGGCCGATCCACCCGGCGGCGCTCGCGCCGGTGGACACCAGCGTCTCGACGGGGAACGTCTCGCGGTCGCACATCACGCTGTCGTCGGCGCCGCACTCCTGGCACGGTGCGGCCACGACGCCGAGCCGGTCGAGCAGCTCGCGGAACTCCGGCGTCCAGGTCACGGGCGCCGCCACCGAACCCGAGCCGGGACGCTGGGCGTGGCCGCCGATCGTGTCGTGGTTGTCCAGGATCAGCACGCGCGCCCCGGGATGGCGGCGCAGCCACTCGTGGGCGGCGCTCACCCCGCTCAGCCCGGCCCCCACCACCACCAGGTCGTAGGCCTCCCCCGTCGGCACGGGCGGGTCCGCCTGCTGCCAGAACCGGCCGTCGCGCAGCGCGTGGAGCACGCCGAGCGCCTGGGAGGTGTTGCCGCGGAACGCCGGCGCCGCCGGGGCCGACGAGGCGGCATAGGCCGTTCCGGCTCCTCCCGAGGCGCCCAGGGCCGCGGCGCCCGCCGTCACGGCCACCCCGTCGAAGAAGTCGCGGCGCGAGATGGCGCGCCCCATGCCCAGTTCGCGTCCCGCCGCCGAACGGCCGATGTCCCCCATGGGGCCGATCATCGGGACTCGTCGGAAAAGGCCAATGGCGCCGCGCTGCGGGTGGCTGAGTCTTTGCGCTACTTGTGACGGTGAATGCCGTTGGGTAAATGCCGTCCGATTCGCCGAGCGCGGGCCGTAGTCGCTGCTAGAAGGTGGGTTGGGCGGTCTTGTCGAATGCGTTGAATCCGGTGGATAGCGCCGTTGCCGGTTCGCGCGGCGCGCGTTTCCTTTAGCGTCTACCCGATGCCGTTGAAGTGAAATGGAGAACTCATGCTTAAGGCATTTTCCGCCGCATTTCTAAGCATGACGGTCATAGCGGGCTGCTCTTCGGAGAAGGCCGCGGCGCCCGCCGCGTCCACCCCGCCGCCCGCGTCCGCCCCGAAGCCCGCCGAGGCGGCCAAGCTCCGCGCCGCGCTGCTGCCGGCGCCCAAGGGCATGCAGGTCGCGTACGGCCCGGAGGTCGGCACCTACAGCACGCTCCGGTCCACCAGACAGGGGCTGGAGTCGGTCCGCCAGGCCAAGCTGGACCACCCCGAGTGCGCGGGCGCGGCCCTGCTCGACGTGGCCCAGCCGGAGGTCGCCAAGGCTCCGGCCGCCGTCGTCGGGTTCGCCTCGCCGAAGGGGTCGATCACCCAGGCCGTGGTCTCGCTGCCCGCCGGGGTGTTCCCCGGCCCGCTGCCCAGCGAGTGCGACGCGTACCACGCCCACGTGCGCGGCATCGACGTGGTCTACCGCACCCGCGACCTGAAGATGCCGAAGCAGGGCGACGAGTCGCGCGCCTACCTCACCACCGCGTCGGGCGGCGACCGGCAGGCCCAGATCGGCACGGTCACGATCAGGCGCGGCACCCTCGTCATGAGCCTCATGGTCGTCGGCCGCGAGGTGAAACGGGCCGGCCTGATGGAGCTCGGCAAGCTCGCCGACCAGAACCTCTCGCGGGCCGCCGTCTGAACCGCGGAGACCCAGCCGCCGCCTACGCGCGCGCGGAGGCCGCCGTCCGCCGGCAGATCTGCTCGGTCGCCTCCTCCAGGGTCCGCGCGGCGGCGGCGCCCTCCCGCTCGACGCCGTGGCGGCGCACCAGCCAGTCGGCGGTGTTGTACGTCAGCCGCACGGCGTCCCCGTCCTGCCACACGAGGATCTTGGACGGCAGGTCGATGGCCGCGGTGCGGCGTTCCGCGATCAGGTCGGTGCCGACGGTGGGCTCGCCGAAGAGCACCAGCGTGGTCGGAGGCAGCTCCCTGCCGGCCCGCACCGCGTTCTCCGTGTGGTCCACCCGCGCGAACACGTGGTAGCCGGCCGCGGTCACCGCCGCGCACACGTCGTCGACCGTCTTGTCGAACGCCTCGTGACCGCTGATCGTCACCAGGCCGCAATCGTCCCTCATCGCGCCACCATAGGCACGGCTCCCCGCCGGGTGCACGGCACGGCGCCCGCAACACGCCGTCAGATCAGCACGTGGTCGTCGGGGCGGCCGACGAAGGAGAACTGGGCGTTCCTGGTCAGCTTGATGTGGTCGGCCTGCCAGGTGTGCATCGCCGAGTCCGCGCTGCGCCAGTAGACGAAGTTGAACCGGTCCGCCGAGTAGATCTTGACCCCGTCCTCCTTGAGGCGGCGGACCAGGTGGGTGTCCTCGCCCCGGGTCAGGTCGGGGAAGCGGTAGGTGCGGAACATGTCCGCCTTGCCGAGGAACGTCCCGCCTTGCACCAGGAACGAGTAGCGGTGCTCCAGGCCCGGCAGGCGCAGCATGGTGGTGTTGGAGCCCTCGAAGAACGAGTAGTGGGCGCCCTTGCCGACCAGCTCCGCCTCGGTGTAGTCGAAGGCGCGCTGCAGGTCCGACAGGTAGTGCTCGCCGTAAAGGTTGTCGTCGTCCATCTTGGCGATCAGCTCGCCCTCGGCGGCGTCGATGCCCAGGTTCATGCAGGCGCCCAGCGACAGCCCAGGGTCGGCCGGGAGCACGGTCACGTCCGTGATGCCCGCCATGCGAGCCTTGTCGGCCACCACGACCGGGTCGATGTCCAGGCCGTGCAGCACCATGATCAGCTGCACCGGCCGGTGGATCTGCTTGGCCACCGACGAGATCGCGTGCTCGATCTGGGCGGCGCGGTTGGTCGGCAGCACCACCGAGATCGACCGTGACCGCGGCGTCGCCGGGCGGCCGAGCAGCTGGAGTATCTGGTCCACGCGGTGGGTGAACAGGTGCTTGTCGAACACCTCGCGCATCGCCAGATGCCCCTGCCGGGCGCGCAGCTCGGGGCTGTTGATCAGGTGCAGCACCTGGTTGTACGACTCGATCGGCTCGCGGGCGATCGGGATCAGGTCACCGAACGTCTCCTCGACGGCCCGCGACCAGCCCGACACCACCGGGGTGGCGCAGGCCGACAGCTCGAACACGCGGCGGGCGCACATGGTCGGCGATTCGAGCACCGAGTTGACGTTCAGGAAGACCTTGTACATCCGGTACGCGGCGAGCATCTGGTCGTACGGCAGCTCGCCCACGATGTGCGGGCGGTACTTCTCCGGCCAGGCGTACTTCTCGTCCACCTCGCCGTTGCGGGCGAAGATGTGCAGGCCCAGCTCGCGCACCGGGTCGAGCACGGTCTCCATCTGCTCGCGGCGCTCGGGGTGCTTGTCGCGGAAGTACATGCCGGCGAAGACCACGTCGTGCAGCCGGCCCTCCCGCTGCTGGACCGGGTTGTGCACGCGCGGCTGGGCGGCGAACTGGAGCACGTCCACCCGGTCGTGGCCCAGAATTTCGCGATATTTCGGCAACATGTCACCGTCGCAGGTGAACACGTAGTCGAACAGCTTGGCCGTGTCGATGAAGAAGTCGAAGTTCGGCGGGTCCTCCTTGTTCCAGAAGACCGTCGGGATGCCCGCCGCCCTGCACCAGGAGACCAGGTCGCGCAGCGGCTCCTTGGGCGCGTTGGTGCCGGTCATCTGGTAGCGCCAGCGGCCCTGGTTGCCGTGCCAGGCCGACTCGCAGAACAGCAGGTCCGGCCGCTTCTCCGCGAAGATCTCCGGCCAGTCCTTGAGCCCGAACTCGATCTGGTCCCACTCGTAGCGGAAGGCCATCCTGGAGAAGTCGTCCAGGATGACCGCCACCTTCAGGTCGGGACGGTTCACCGGCCCCGCCGGCCACTTGACCGCCGGCACCTTGACCTCGGGCGCCCTGTGGTTCGCGAGCTCGATGGCCTCGTTGACCGGCATCGGCGCCTTCGGCGCGCGGTCCCTGGACCTGACGGCCTCCAGCATCTTGCCGGGGCTCCTGGACCCGATGGCCTCGCCCAGCTTGAAGGTCCGCTTGGCCTGGGTGGCCTCCAGCTTCCAGGCGGCGTAGGCGGCCTTGGCCTCCGCGATCTCCAGCCTGCGGCGCAGCTCCCTGATCTCCGCCTCGTGGCGCTCGACGACCTTGCGCTCCTCGGGCAGCCAGTTCACCGGTCCGAGGCGCTGGAACGTGGGCTCTTCAGGGGTTTCGGCCATGGGGCATCGCCTAACGCTGGTGCGGGGTATGTCATAGTACGGCGAGATCCGTACGAAAAGTGGGGTTACTCGGAACGCGCCCCCTGGGCGGCGGGGGAGAGGTTGTCCCCCTTCAGCCACGCGGAGATCACCCGGGCGATGCGCGGCCCGGCGGCGCCGTCCCACAGCGGGGGAAGCTCGCCGGAGGGCGTGACCGCCCCGTCGGCCAGCGCCTTCTCCGCCGCTGCGGGCAGCAGGGCGGGCGTGACCAGCCGGTTCGTGCCGTGGGTGATCGTGACCGGGCGCTCGGTGTTGGGCCGCACGGTCAGGCAGGGCACGCCCAGCATGGTGGTCTCCTCCTGCACGCCCCCGGAGTCGGTGACGACCAGCGCGGCGCCCCGGACGAGTGAGAGAAAGTCCACATACCCCAGCGGGTCGACCACGCGCACCGAGGGGCCGTCGACCAGCCCGGCCTCGGCCAGGCGGGTGCGGCCACGCGGGTGGATCGGCACCACGAGCGGGATCTGGCGGGCCACGTCGAGCACCGCCGAGACCAGCTCGCGCGCCGCCTCCGGGGTGTCCACGTTGGCCGGGCGGTGCAGCGTCGCGACCGCGTACCGCTCAGGCAGGCCCAGCCGCTCCACCACCGGGGCCGGGTCGAGCGACGGCAGCGCGGAGAACAGGCTGTCGATCATCGGGTTGCCCACCAGGTGCACCTTGGAGGCGGGCACGCCCTCGGCCGCCAGGTGGGAGAGCGCGTCGGGCGAGGTGGCGAAGAGCAGGTCGGACAGCGAGTCGGTGACGACCCGGTTGACCTCCTCCGGCATGGACCGGTCGAACGAGCGCAGCCCGGCCTCGACGTGCGCGGTCTTGATGCCGAGCTTGGCGCAGACGAGGATCGCGGCCAGCGTCGAGTTCACGTCGCCGTAGACGACCACCAGGTCCGGGTCGTGCTCCTGGAAGGTGTCCTCCAGGCCGACGAGCAGGGCCGCCGTCTGCCTGGCGTGGCTGCCGGAGCCCACCCCCAGGTTCGCCACCGGGTCGGGCAGGCCGAGGTCCGCGAAGAACACGTCCGACATCAGCGCGTCGTAGTGCTGGCCGGTGTGGATGATGCCCTGCCGCACGCCGAGTTCGCCGAGCGCGCGCACCACCGGGGCCGCCTTCACGAAGTTGGGCCGGGCTCCCAGAACGTGCAGCACCAGGACGTTGTCCCCCATGACCTCGCCTTTCATAGCGGAAGGGAAAAAACGCTGCCTATGGTACGGTCACCGCGTGGCATCCGACGCCAGTCCTCAAGACTCCTCGAAAAGTTCCGCTGGGGTGTCCGCGAAGTCCGCCCGTGCCGGCGTCGGTGGGCTTCTGAAGGGCTTCATCCAGCATCCGATCATCGTCTCCCGCGTGGTCGTGACCAAGGTCAGGGCCGACCCGGTCCGGGCCGCCCAGGCGGCCGCCGACGCGATGCCGCCGCGCCTGCGGCCCGTCATCGGCAAGGTGGCCTGGCCCGCCGCGCGCCGCGCCCGCCGCGTCGTCCGCAAGCTGGGCATGCGCATGATCAGGGCGCCGTGGGACGAAGCCAAGGAACACTGGGACTCCGGCCGCGTCAGCATGGCCGCCGAGGTGCTCGAACCCTTCACCAAATACCCGTTCGTCAAGCGCAGGGCCGCCTACTACCGCGGCGAGCTGGAGGCGATCAGCCCCGACCCGATCCCGCCGGGCCCCAAGGTGGCCATCCTGGAGCGGGTCGCCGGGCGCGTGGTCCACCTGATCACGAACTCGCTCCCGTACACCCAGGCCGGCTACACGGTCAGGACCCACCGCATCGTCACCTCCCAGAAGGCCGCGGGGCTCGACCCGCACGTGGTCACAAGCTGGGGCTTCCCCATGCTCCAGGGCCACGCGGACGCGGCGCCGTACGAGGAGCTGGACGGCGTCCCCTACTACCGGATGCTGCCCGACGGGCGCGGCGAGGTGCCGTTCGAGATGCGCGGCCGCATGATCAAGGGCGCCGACGCGGTCACCAAGCTCGTCACCCAGCTCCGCCCGCAGGTGCTGCACGCCGCCACCGACCACCGCAACGGCTCGGTCGCGCACGCCGTGCGCGACCGCACGGGCACCCCGTTCGTGTACGAGGTACGCGGGTTCCTGGAGGAGACCTGGGCCTCGCGCGACCCGAAACGGGTCGGCAGCCAGCGCCACGTGCTCCAGCGCGAGCGCGAGGCGTTCCTGATGCGGGAGGCCGACGCGGTCGTCACGCTGGCCGAGACCATGGCCACGGAGATCGTCGAGCGCGGCGTCCCCCGCGAGAGGATCCACCTGGCGCCCAACGCGGTCGACGACTCGCTGCTCACAGCCCAGTACGACGGGGCCTCGTTCCGCCGCGAGATGGGCATCGAGGATCGCGAGATCGTGGTCGGCTCGGTCTCCAGCATCGTGGCGTACGAGGGCTTCGCCACCCTGCTGCGGGCCGCGGCGCTCCTGCGTGACCAGGGCAACCCGGTGCGGGTGCTCATCGTCGGCGACGGCGCCGAGCGCGAGAACCTGCTGGAGCTCGTGACCGAGCTGGGGCTGTCCGACGCGATCCTGCCCGGCCGGGTGGGGCCGGAGGAGGCCCTGCAGGCGCAGGACGCCATCGACATCTTCGTCTGCCCGCGCGAGGACCTGCGGGTGACCAGGCTCGTCACGCCGCTCAAGCCGGTCGAGGCGATGGCGCTGGGCAAGCCGGTCGTGCTGAGCGACCTGCCGGCGCTGTCGGAGCTGGTCGGCAGCGACGGCGCGGGCATGCTCGTGCCCGCCGGCGACCCGGGCGAGTTCGCCAAGGCGCTGGGCGCGCTCGCCGACGATCCCGCCAAGCGGGCCGAGATGGGCGAGGCGGGCCGTGCGGAAGTGGCCGCGAA
The DNA here is from genome assembly GCF_040676925.1 of Nonomuraea sp. NPDC049486. Lineage (NCBI taxonomy): Bacteria > Bacillati > Actinomycetota > Actinomycetes > Streptosporangiales > Streptosporangiaceae > Nonomuraea > Nonomuraea sp. NPDC049486. The sequence continues at coordinate 278,512 of NZ_JBFAPV010000008.1, read as the reverse complement.
GCGCACGTGGAGCCGTGTTGCCGAGACTTATCAAGCCCTGTACAGGAGCCTTGCGGAAAGATGACCTTCTCTTGGGCTGTCTGTTCTGATCGGTTCCGTCGCATTAGGCGTGAGCTAGGTGGACTTGAGATAACCTTTGCGACCATGAAGTGTTGTATCCGGCTCTCTAAGGCACAGCTGTGACAGAAATCGACTTGGCTGTCATCGGCCTCGGCTACGTCGGCATGCCCCTCGCCAAAGAGGCGGTGGCCGCCGGGCTGAAGGTCGTCGGCCTCGACGTCGACCCCCGCAAGGTCGACGCTCTGAAGGCCGGGCAGTCCTACATCGATGACCTGACCGACGCCGATCTCGACCACATGCTGGCCAACGGGTTCACCGCCACGCTGGACGAGACGGTCCTGGCCGAGTGCAGCACGATCGTCATCTGCGTGCCCACGCCGCTGGACGAGGACCACAGGCCCGACCTGTCCGCGGTCGAGGGCGCCAGCAAGACCGTGGCACGCAACATGGGCAAGGACACGCTCGTCGTGCTCGAGTCGACGACCTGGCCGGGCACCACCGACGAGCTGGTCCGCCCGCTGCTCGAATCCTCAGGGCTGACCGCCGGCGTCGACTTCCACCTGGCCTTCTCGCCGGAGCGTATCGACCCGGGCAACCCCAAGTACGGTCTGCGCAACACCCCCAAGGTCGTCGGCGGCTACACGCCCGCCTGCCGCGACCGGGCCACCGCCTTCTACGGACGCTTCGTCGAGCAGGTCGTGCCGGTCAGCAGCACCCGCGAGGCGGAGATGGCCAAGCTGCTGGAGAACACCTACCGGCACGTCAACATCGCTCTCGTCAACGAGATGGCGATCTTCTGCGACGAGCTCGGCGTGGACCTCTGGGAGGCCATCGAGGCGGCCGCCACCAAGCCGTTCGGGTTCCACAAGTTCCTGCCCGGCCCCGGCGTCGGCGGCCACTGCATACCGGTCGATCCCTCGTACCTCTCCTACACGGTCCGCAAGCTCGGCTACCCGTTCAGGTTCGTCGAACTGGCCCAGGAGATCAACGAGCGGATGCCGTCCTACGTGGTGGCCCGTGTGCAACGTCTGCTCAACAGACACAAAAAGGCGGTGAACGGCGCCAGAGTCGTTATGCTCGGCGTCACCTACAAGCCGGACATCGCCGACGAACGCGAGACCCCGGCCCTGCCCGTGGCGCGTGCGCTGCTGGAGCTGGGCGCCGATCTCACGTTCGCCGACCCGCACGTCAAGGAGTGGTCAGTGGACGGCACGCCCGTGCGGCGTGAGGAAGATCTGGCCGAGGCCGTCGCCGATGCCGACGTGACGGTGCTGCTGCAACAGCACGCCGCGTTCGACCTGGGGATGGTCGAGGCGAAGGCCAGGCTCGTGCTCGACACCCGCGGTGTGCTCACCGAGGGTGAACGCGTCGAGCGGCTGTAGCGACCGGAGGCAACGCGCGTGCACGTGCTCGTCATGACGGTGGTGCATAACCCCGAGGACGCGAGGATCCTGCACCGGCAGATCCGCGCCCTGGTGGATGCCGGTCATGAGGTCACGTACGCCGCCTCCTACACCGCCCACGGAGTCGTCCCCCGTCCCTGGGTGACCGGCGTCGACCTGCCCAGAGCGGTGCAGCGTAAGCGGATCTCCGCCATGTGGGCCGCGCGCAGGCTGTTCAAGCGCATGCGCGACAAGGTCGACCTGGCCCTCATCCACGACCCCGAGCTGCTGTTCGCCGTCTGGGGGATGCGCAACCGGCCGCCGGTCGTGTGGGACGTGCACGAGGACACCCCGGCCACGCTCTCGCTCAAGCCGTGGCTGCCGTCGCTGCTGCGCCCGCCCGTACGGTTCCTCGCCCGGATGCTGGAGAGCATCGCCGAGCGCAACCTGCACCTGCTGCTGGCCGAGACCGCGTACGCGGGCCGGTTCAAGCACGCCCACCTGATCGTGCCCAACGAGACCTGGGTGCCCGACTCGGTCACCCCGCCGGGCGACGACCGGATCGTCTACCTGGGCTGGCTGTCCAGGGCCCGCGGCGTGTTCGAGGCGATCGAGGTGGCCCGGCTGCTCCAGCCGTACCGGGTGGCCGTCGAGCTGATCGGCTACGCCGACCCGCAGAGCCGCCTGGTGCTCAACAAGGCCGTGCACGACGGCGTGCTGGAGTGGCGCGACTTCATGCCGAACGACGAGGCGCTCAAGCGGCTCGACGGCGCGCTGGCCGGCCTGTCGCTGCTGCACGACGAGCCGAACTACCGCCACTCCATGCCCACCAAGATCATCGAGTACATGGCGCACGGCATCCCCGTCATCACCACCCCCTCACCCCGCGCCGTCGAGCTGGTCGACCGCTACGAGAGCGGCGTCGTGGTGCCGTGGGAGGACCCGAAGGCGGTGGCCCAGGCCGTGCTGACCCTCAGGGACGACGTGCGCGAGCGCCGCGCCCAGGGCGCGCGCGGCTACGCCGCCGCCCGCGCCAACCACCACTGGCCCAACTCGGCCAAGCGATTCGTCGCCCAGCTCGAAGCTTGGGCCGGGGTGAAGCGGCGGTAGGGTTCCCAACGTGCGCTGGCTCTTCGTCCTCCTGGGGGCAGCGATCCTGGCCGCGATCGCGGCGGTGGTCGTCGTCCTGCCCGTCGGCGACGACGAACCCCTCCAGTCCGCCACCCCGCAGGCCGAGGCCTCGCCGACGCGCGTCCAGCCGACGCCGATGGTCAGCGAGTTCACCGACCCCTGTGGAACGTTCGAGACCCAGGAGAAGGCGCCCTACGCCGTCACCGGCTACTGGATCACCCCCACGTCCAACCCGTGCACCTGGCGCAGCCAGCTCCAGGAGATCCACCGCGTCGGCGGCGACACGGTCATCAGGATCGGCTACGGCCTGCAGTTCCGCACCGTCGACCGCAAGGGGCGCGTCAAGACCCGCGACGGCGAGGTCGACTCCCTCTACAAGGCGTGCGAGGAGGACGGGGTCAGCTGCTACGAGTCCGCCGAGCGGGACCTCAAGGAGGCGCACCCCGACAACCGCATCGGGCGCGTGTACGTCTACCGCACCGACGAGTCGTTCGGCGACGGCCTGTTCAGGTGTCAGCCCATGGAACGCTCGATCGACGGCGGCAAGCGCACCTACTTCCGCCTCATCGCCCCGCCGGACGGCTCCGACGACCCGACCTGCGACTTCTCCAAGGGCTCCACGTACGATCTGATCCTCATCGCCGGCTCGCCGGAAGACAGCCTGACCAAGCTGCTCGACCTCGGCGACCAGTTCGGCGTGCAGGTCTTCCCCGCGCTGCCGCTGGCGCCGCGCGACCCCGCCAGCCCGATCAGGGCCAACCGCAAGCACATCGGCACCCTCACCACGGTCACCCGCCGCATCCTTCAGGACTACGGCGCGCGCTTCGCCGAGCGGCAGTCGCTCGGCGGCGTCTATCAGCCGTTCGAGGTGCAGATGGCCGACACGCTGGCCGACAACCCCACCCTTGAGGTGTACGCCGACCAGCACCGCATCGTCCGCCAGGAGCTGCCGGGCAAGCCCATCCTCATCAGCCCCTATCTCGACGCCCGCAAGCGCGTCGCCTTCGGCCAGACCCCCGCGCAGGTCGCCGAGGGCTTCAAGGCGCTGGCGCGGACCGGCGTCGGCATCATCGCCCCGCAGGACAGCCGCGGCACCGGCAAGGTCGGCCTCTACTGGCCCGACGAGCGCGGCGACGAGGTGGACGAGCGGCTGCGCCCCGTCGTCGGCGAGACCACCTACAAGACCGCCTACCACGGCTCCACCCGCGACTACTACCGCGAGATGGCGGCGGCCCGCGAGGAGATGATCGAGGGCGGCCACGACGTGCAGCTCTGGGCCAACGTCGAAGCCTTCGAGCCGTCGGGCGACGAGCCCTGCGCGGCCCACGGCACCCGCGGCAAGACCGACAAGAAACGGCTCGACCAGGCCGTCGCCATGGCGGGCCGCTACGTCCAGAAGATCGTCTCGTACATGTGGAGCGACTTCATGACCTGCGGGTCGCCGTCGGTGGAGTCGGAGATCATGCGCGACTGGCAGCGGCCGATCGCGGTCGACGCCATCCGCCGCGCCCGCGCCCCCGAGGACGGGGTGGAGGTGCGCGGCTACAACCTGAAGGACGGCACCGTCACCGTCGAGTGGTCGGGCGGCACGGCCGACCTGGTCGTCTCCGAGGTGGGCTGGCTGGACGAGGACCCTCTGGACGAGCTGCCCGAGCACATGCAGACGGCCTGGGTGCCCTTCGACTGGAGCCGGGTGCCGTCCGGGGAGTGGGTCCGCATCAAGGTCAAGATCCCGTCCGGGCAGTCGACCAGCGAGCCTCTGCACGTCCGCATCGACGCCTGACGGTCACCAGGTCGTGCGGCAGCGTGTAACGTGCCTGCATGGTCCCGCGCATTCCGGTCAGCGTCGACCTGGTCGTGCTCACGGTCCGTAACCAGGCGCTCAGCGCGCTCACCTGGCGTCGCGACAACCCGCCCTTCCTGCGCCGCTGGTCGCTCTCGGGCGGGTTCATCCAGCTCGACGAGGACCTTCCGGCGGCCGCCCAGCGCATCCTGTCGGAGCGCGCCGGCCTCCCCGGCGCCCCCGTCCACCTGGAGCAGCTCCAGACCTACGGCTACCCCGACCGCGACCCCCGCCAGCGCGTGCTCAGCGTCGCCTACCTCGGCATCGCCCCCGACCTGCCGGCCTCGGAGAAGGCCCACATGAGCTGGCAGCCCGTCGAATCCCTCGCCGTCATGGCCTTCGACCACCGCCGCATCATGCTCGACGGGGTCGAGCGGGCCAGGGCCAAGCTCGAATACACCTCGCTGGGCGCCGCCTTCTGCCCGCCGGAGTTCACGGTGGCCGACCTGCGGAGGGTGTACGAGATCGTCTGGGGCCGCACGCTCGACCCGCGCAACTTCCACCGCAAGGTCACCAAGGCGGAGGGCTTCCTCGTGGAGACGGGCGCCACCACGACCCGCGACGGCGGCCGCCCCGCCAAGCTCTACCGCCGCGGCCCCGCCGAGCTCCTGCACCCCCCGATGCTCCGCTCGCTCAAGGAATGACCAGGGCCGGTGATGCCCTGGCGAGGGCTGGCCTATCGTATGGACATGCCTCGTTTCCGCCCGATCCTCGACACCATGCCGGCCTACAAGCCGGGCAAGGCCGTCATGACGCCCGACGGCCGGTCCTACAAGCTGTCGTCCAACGAGTCGCCCTACGAGCCGTTGCCGTCCGTCGTGGAGGCCATCGCCGAGGGGGCGCGGCTGATCCACCGCTATCCCGATCCGGGGGCGGTCAAGCTGACCGAGGCGATCGCGGAGCGGTTCGGGGTGCCGGCGGAGCACATCGCGCTGGGCGCGGGGTCCGTGACGGTGGCGCAGCAGTTGTTCGAGAGCGTCGGCGACCCGGGCGCCGAGGTGGTCTACGCGTGGCGGTCGTTCGAGGCATATCCGCTCCTCGCCGACCTGGCCGGGGTGACGTCCGTACGGGTGCCGCTGGCCGGGGAGGACCACGACCTGGACGCCATGGCCGAGGCGATCAACGACCGGACGCGCATGGTGTTCGTGTGCAACCCCAACAACCCGACCGGCACCTCGATCCGCGAGCGTGAGCTGGTGGCGTTCCTGGACCGGGTGCCGGAGCACGTGCTGGTGGTGCTCGACGAGGCCTACCGTGAGTACGTCCGCGACGAGTCGGTGCCCGACGGCCTCACCCTCTACCGCGACCGGCCGAACGTCTGCGTGCTGCGCACGTTCTCCAAGGCGTACGGGCTCGCGGGGCTGCGCGTCGGCTACGTGGTCGGGCAGGAGCCGGTCGCCGCCGCCGTGCGCAAGACGATCATCCCGTTCGCGGTCAACCAGCTCGCCCAGGTGGCGGCCATCGCGTCGCTGGCGGCGGAGGACGAGCTGCTCGAGCGGGTGGAGCGGGTGGTCAAGGAGCGCACCCGGGTCCGCGAGGCGCTCATCGCCCAGGGCTGGGAGGTGCCGCCGACGGAGGCCAACTTCGTCTGGCTGCGGCTGGGCGAGCGCACCATGGACTTCGCCGCGGCCTGCGCCGCCGAGGGCGTCGCGGTGCGGCCGTTCGCGGGGGAGGGCGCCCGGGTCTCCATCGGCGACCCGGAGGCCAACGACGCCTTCCTGACCGCCGCCGCCGCCTTCATGAAGGCGTAGACACCGCCGCGGCCGGCTCGGGGGCCTTCTTGGGGCGTCGCCGCTCCGTCGACACGACCAGGGCGACGCCCACCAGGATCACCAGCCCGCCCAGCAGGATCTGCACGGTCACCTGCTCCTGCAGCACCAGCACGCCGAGGATCACGGCCACGATCGGGTTCACGTACGCGTACGTCGACACCAGCGAGATCGGCGCGTTGCCCAGCAGCCACGTGTAGGCGGTGAACCCGACCAGCGAGCCGATCACGATCAGATACGCGAGCGCGGCCCAGGAGCGGCCGGAGACGAGGGCGGGGTCGAGCCGCTCGCCCGCCACGGCGCCGACGGCGACCATGCCGAGGCCTCCGGCGACCATCTCGACGGTGCTGGCCGCGAACGTGTTGGCGGGCATCGCGATCCGTCCCGACAGGAACGAGCCGACGGACCAGGACGCGGAGGCGAGCAGGATGACCGCGATCCCGGTGGCGCTGCCGCTCGCCCCGCCGCCGCTGAGCGACACGGCCGCCACCCCGGCGAACCCGACCAGCACCCCGGCCAGCGTGAGCACCATCGGCCTGTCGCGTACCGCGATCCTGAACACGACCAGCCAGAGCGGCACGGACGCCACGAGCAGCGCGGCGAGGCCGCTGGAGATGTGCTGCTCGGCGACGGCCACCATGCCGTTGCCGCCCGTCAGCAGCAGGAGCCCGACCAGCGCCGCGCTGCCGAACTGGCGCCGCGTCATCCGGAAGACGGCGGGGCCCTTCCTGATGGCCAGGAACGCGCCCAGCAACAGCGCCGCGGAGAGGAAGCGGATGGCGCCGCTGAACATGGGCGGCATCGTCTCGATGACGATGGCGATGCCGAGGTAGGTGGAACCCCAGACCACGTAGACGATGCCCAGTGCCGTCCACACGGCGAGCGAGACCCGCCGGTCAGGTGTGTCAGCTGTCATGACTCATGACGATAGTCCTCGCCGCCGACAGAGCGCATGCGGGTATCAGACGTTGAGATGTGGGAACCCCCGGGCTTCGGCCCGGACGGGTGGTGGTCGGCGGGGCGCCCCCAGAACGGTTGGCGCCCCCGTCCGAATCCCATCGATCGGGGGCGACGAAATTCATACCCGTCTCTCCACGCCCCAACCGCGAATCAACCAGAAGTAGACAGTCCATGAACCGGTCCGCCGCCGGAGGGGGGAAGGAAGGGCGGCGGGCCCGGCCCATGGACGTCAGCGGGGCCCCAGCTTCTCCACGATGAGGCGGTAGAGCTGGCGCGGCCGGCCCGGCTGCGGCGTGCGGTTGGGCGGCAACGGCCACGCGAGTCCCTCGTCAACCAGCGTGCGCAGCAGCCGCCGCGCCGTACGCGGCGTCACCCCCAGCATCTTGCCCGCGCCCTCCGCGTCCACCACGGTGTCGCCGCCCTCAAGCTTGGCGGCCAGCCGCGACAGCACCTCCACGCCCTTGGGCTTGAGCGCGGCCGCGCCGGTCGGCGGCATCCGCGGGGCCGGGATGAGCGCCCGGCCCTCCCGGTCGACCGCGAACCCCTGCGCCTGCTTGCCCGCCTGCGTGCGCGCCAGCGCGGCCCGTGCGTGCGACTCGGCGTCGTGGGTGGTGCGACCCATGCCCACACCCACCTCGACCGCCAGCCCCAGCTCGTCGCGGATCCTGGCGGCGAACGGCAGCACCCTGAACCCGTCGGTGGCCGTCGCGACCGAGCCTCTGGTGGCGGTCACCAGATAGCTGTGGTCGTCGATCGGCCAGACGGTGGCGTTGATCCGGTTGGCCTCCTGGACCAGCAGCCGGTGCAGCGACAGCCGCAGCTCGTCGCGCCAGTAGCGGGGCGCCGCCCGGCGCACCGGCTCGCGCAGCGTCGGCACCTCCACCAGCACGACCGTGAGCTGTGACTCCTCCAGCCGGTGGTGCGCGCCGAGCAGCGCCGCGGTGTGCAGCGCCGTGCGGATGGCCGCCGACGTCGGCCTGATCCTGATGACCGGCACCCCCGCCGCCTGCAGGCGTTCGGCCACGGCGGGAAGGCACGTCAGCGCCCCCGTGGTCGTGCCCTGGCGGGACAGCCGTTCGTGGAAGGCGGCGATCGTGCCGGTGGCGCCCGGCTCGTCGCGGCTGTGCACGTCCGCCGCCGGGATGCCGAGGTCTGTGTACGCCTCCTCGACATCGGCCCGGCTGACCACGTCAACGCTCACCCGCTGCGGGTCCACCCGCGTGTCCAGTGCCGCCTTCGCCAGTGCCGCGATCAACGCCGTCCCGCCGACCTGCACGTACGTGGCGGGCATCGTCAGCACGCCGGAACGCCTGGCCAGGTCGTAGGGCACCGGGCTGGCGAACAGACAGGCGTCGACGCCGGGACCGAGCCGTGTCACCTTGTCGGGCGCTTCCTGCTCGTCGCGATAGGCGGCGGCCACCAGGCGGCAGGGAAGCGGCGCTGCGGCGTGACCCATCAACATGACCCGCTCCACCAGGTCATGAGGTCCGACCACGCCAATGGTGAGATCCGGTGTCATAGCGCCCGGGCGTGACACTCGGGAAGTTTCTTCCGCCCTCTCGACCAATGTTCGTCCCATCCTGCGATCCGTTGCAGTGCTCTCTTTTGGAACGATCGCTCGCGGGGGCCGTAATGTCACGCCCGACTTTTCCGGAAAGACGTTCTGGTTGACCGCCCGAGAAGATGTATCAGCAGCTCAACGGGGTTTTTCCAGCCGTTATCAACGCTCAGAAATCTCTCGTGTAATGTCCGCGCCGAGAGCTCGCATTCGGGGCGCGAGATGTGCGTGACCGCGATCGATGAGGTATCCGGAGTCGATGACGGTCTCGCCATTGGCGGCCAGTCCGGCGAGCACCAGCGCTATACCCGAACGCAGATCGTGAGCGGTTACGCCGGCTCCGGTGAGCGGGGTCGCGCCGCGCACGATCGCCCGGCTGCCGTCGACCTCCACGTTGGCGCCCATCTTGTTGAGCTCGCCCGCCAGCGCGAAGCGGCCGTCGAAGATGCGCTCGTGGATGTAGCTGGTGCCGCCGGCCAGCGCGGCCACCGTCATCATCGGCGACTGGAGGTCGGTGGCGAAGCCGGGATAGGTGTCGGTGATGATGTTGATCGGCCGCAGCGGCCCGTCGCACCGCACCTGCAGCACCGCGCCCTGGCGGGCGAAGTCGACGCCCATCTGCTCCAGCTTGTAGCGCACCACCCCCAGGTCGAGGCCGGTGCCGACGAGGCTCACCTCGCCCTGCGTGATGGCCGCGGCCATGGCGAACACGCCCGCGTCGAGCCGGTCGGGCATCACCGTGTGCTCGACGGCGTGCAGCTCCTCGACGCCCTCGACGGTGATGAAGCCGGTGCCGCCGCCGCTGATCCGCGCGCCCATCTTGGTGAGCATGTCGATCACGTCGAGGACCTCGGGCTCCAGCGCCGCGTTCTCGATGACCGTGGTGCCCTTGGCCAGGGCGGCGGCCATGATGAGGTTCTCGGTGCCGGTGTGGGAGGGGGTGTCGAGGTAGAGGGTGGCGCCGGTCAGCCCGGACGCCTTGACGTGGATCACCGTCTCGCCCTCGTCGACCACCGCGCCCAGGCGCTTGTAGCCCAGGTAGTGGAAGTCGAGGTTGCGGCTGCCGAGGTTGCAGCCGCCGACGCCTTCCACGATCGCCTCGCCCAGCCGGTGGAGCAGGGCGGGGGTGAAGAGCACCGAGCCGCGGAACCGGCGGGCGATCTCGGCGGGCAGCACCGGGCTGGTCAGCCGGGAGGCGTCGATGACGAGCGTGCGCTCGGACTCGTGCAGCTCGACGTACGCGCCCACGGCCTCGGCCAGCTCGACGGCGCGGCGCACGTCCTCGATGATCGGTACGTTGCGCAGGACGGTGCGGCCTTCGGCCGTGAGCAGAGCCGCACCGATCATCGGCAGCACGGCGTTCTTGGCGCCCTGGATGAAAGCGGTTCCACGCAGGGGGTTGCCACCGCGCACGCGGTAACGGACCATTCGGGCGGCTCCTTGAGAGTTCAGCGTGAGGCTAGGCCCGGCCAACAGTAGCCGGTAACACCACTTGACCCGGCCGAATCATCCTGTAAAGGCAACCCCGGTGATGCGCTCATACGCTTCTCGGTATCGATCGCGGGTGCGCTCGACCACGACATCGGGCAGCCGCGGTGGTGGAGTTCCGGAATCTTTGTCCCATCCCGATTCCGGCGAAGTAAGCCAATCACGGACATATTGCTTGTCATAGGACGGTTGCGACCGGCCCGGCTTCCACTGGTCGGCCGGCCAGAACCGCGACGAGTCGGGCGTCAGCACCTCGTCGCCCAGCGTCAGCACGCCGTCGGCGTCGTAGCCCAGCTCGATCTTGGTGTCGGCGACGATGATGCCGCGCTCGCGGGCGATCTCCGCCCCCCGCGCGTAGACCGCGAGCGTGATGCGGCGCAGCTCCGCCGCGGTCTCCTCGCCCACCTCCGCGACCACCCGCTCGTACGGGATCGGCTCGTCGTGCTGACCCGCGGGCGCCTTCGTGGACGGCGTGAAGATCGGCTCGGGCAGCCGCGACCCGTCTTCGAGGCCCGGCGGCAGCGGGATGCCCGACACCGCGCCGGTGGCGCGGTATTCGCCCAGCCCGCCACCCGTCAGGTAGCCCCTGGCCACGCACTCGATCTGCACCATCTTCAGCGGCTTCACCAGCACGCTGCGCGTGTCGGGCCCCGCGGACACCACATGGTTGGGCACCACGTCACGCAACTGGTCGAACCACCACAGCGACAGCTGGGTGAGGATGGCGCCCTTGCCGGGGATCTCGGACTCCAGCACGTGGTCGAAGGCCGAGATCCGGTCGGAGGCCACCATCAGCAGCGTCCCCTCGCCGGTCTCGTAGAGGTCGCGGACCTTGCCGGAGTGGAGGTGTCTCATCCGGCGATGTCCGTCCGGTAGTGGGCGCCGCGCATGCGGATCCGCTCGACCAGCTCGTAGGCGTTGCGGCGGGCGGTCTCCTGGTCGGGGCCCGTGCCGACGACGTTGAGCACCCGGCCGCCCGCCGAGACCAGCTCGCCGTCCTTCAGCGCCGTGCCGGCGTGGATCACGTACGCGTCGTCCGTCGGCTCCAGCCCGGTGATCGCGTCGCCCTTGACCGGGGCGGCCGGATAGCCCTCGGCCGCGAGGACCACGGTCACCGCCGCGCCCGGCCTGAACACCGGGTCGAGCCCCAGCTCGCCGGTCGCGCACGCCATCAGCAGCCCGCCCAGCGGCGTCTCCAGCCGGTCGAGCAGGACCTGCGTCTCCGGGTCGCCGAACCGGGCGTTGAACTCCACCACCTTCGGGCCCTTGGCGGTCAGCGCCAGCCCCACGTAGAGCACCCCCTGGTAGGGCAGCCCGCGCCGGCCCAGCTCCGCGATCGTCGGGTGCACGACCTCGCGCATCACCTGCTCGGTGAGCCCTTCGGGGAGCCACGGCAGCGGCGTGTAGGCGCCCATGCCGCCCGTGTTGGGGCCCGCGTCGCCGTCGTAGGCGCGCTTGAAGTCCTGGGCCGGCTGGAACGGCACCGCCGTGCTCCCGTCGCAGAGCGCGAAGAGCGACACCTCGGGCCCGTCGAGGAACTCCTCGATCACCACCCGCCCGCACGCCCGCCCGTGGCGCAGCGCCTCCTCCAGGTCGCCGGTGACCACGACGCCCTTGCCGGCGGCCAGGCCGTCGTCCTTGACCACGTACGGGGCGCCGAACTCGGCGCACGCCGCCGCGGCCTCGTCGGGGTTGTCGCACACCCGCGCCTCGGCCGTCGGCACCCCGGCGGCCAGCATGACCTCCTTGGCGAAGGCCTTGGAGCCCTCGATCATCGCCGCCTGCCTGGACGGGCCGAAGCAGGCGATGCCGGCCTCCCGCACGGCGTCGGCGACCCCGGCGACCAGCGGCGCCTCCGGGCCCACGACCACCAGATCCACGCCCAGCCGCTTCGCCAGCCCGGCGACCGCCTCCGGGGCGACGGGATCGACGGCGTGCAGCTCGGCGACTTGCCCGATGCCCGGGTTGCCGGGCGCGCAGTGCACCTCGGTGACCTGCGGATCCAGCCTGAGCGAACGGCAGAGGGCGTGCTCCCGCCCTCCGGAACCAATAACGAGTACGCGCACCCGCCCATTCTCGCAGCCCCGGCGCCCCGCGCCCCCCTCAGCCCCTCGGGGCTGGATTGGAAGGCTGCGGCGGGGGCAGAAGCAAGCTGCCGGGACATGCCAGAAGGGTCCCGGCTTCTTCGGCAGCTTCTACCGGATCCGGCGGCCGTCAGGCTAGTACAGTCAGGTGCGTTCCCCGCCCCGTGGTAAATTGGGGCGGCTTTATGGCTTCTCGTGTGATTGGAGGTGGTCCGGGATGAATCCTGGTGATCCCAGCAGTACGTGCTCGTTCACGTACATCTCGAATACCCCCGACCACTCCAATCCGGCAGCCTGATCGTGCCTCCACGCATTCCCGCTTTTAAGAGGTGATGTCGCATCACGCGCGTGGAGCGTGCCAGGTCGGGCGGAAAGGGACTGCCATGCGCTCGTCCACGCTTTTCCGTCGCATCAACCGTCACCCCGTTCAGCGGCACCAGCCGCGTCCGCGCCTCCAGACCGTGACCGAGGCGTGCGTGCCACCTGTCGACTCCATCGTGGAGTACGCCGCGTACATCGAGGGCGAGAAGACCCGGGCCGCGGGCATCGTCGAGTCATTGGAGCTGGTCCGCCGGCACAACAGGATCACCGAGGGCGCCAAGGCGTTCGTCTGGGTGGGCCTGCACGAGCCGGCGGCGCCGGAGGTCGAGTGGCTGGCCGAGGTCTTCGGGCTGCACCCGCTCGCCGTCGAGGACGCCGTCAAGGCGCACCAGCGCCCCAAGGTCGAGCGCTACGGCGACTCGATGTTCATGGTGCTGAAGACGATCGCGTACCTCGACAGCGCCGAGCCCGCCGGTGAGATCATCGCCACCGGCGAGATCATGATCTTCCTGGGCCCCGACTTCGTGGTCACCGTGCGCCACGGCGAGCACTGCCCGCTGACGGAGGTGCGCGAGCGCATCGAGGACGGTCCCGACCTGCTGGCCCGCGGCCCGGCCGGGGTGCTGCACGCGATCGCCGACCACGTCGTCGACCGCTACCTCCAGGTCGCCGACCTCATGCAGCTGGAGCTGGAGGACGTCGAGGCCACGGTGTTCGCCGACGTCAGCTCCCGCGACATCAACCGGATCTACCAGCTCAAGCGCGAGATGCTCGACCTGAAGCGGGCGGTCACCCCGCTGCAGGCGCCGCTGGCCGCGCTGCCGCAGCGCCGGGTGATCCCCTCCGACATGCGCGAATACTTCCGCGACGTCGGCGACCACCTGGCGCGGGTGTGCGAGCAGGTGGAGTCGTCCAACGAGCTGTGCAGCTCGATCCTGCAGGCCGCGCTGGCCCGCTCGAACGCGCTGGCCAACGAGGACATGCGCAAGATCTCGTCCTGGGTGGCCATCCTGGCGGTGCCGACGATGATCGCCGGGATCTACGGCATGAACTTCGACTTCATGCCCGAGACCCGCCAGGTGTGGGGCTATCCCGCGGTGCTGGCCGTGATGGTCACGGTGTGCGTGCTGCTGCACCGCGGCTTCCGCCGCAACGGCTGGCTCTAGTCAGACGCCGACCGGCTTGAGCGGCCCGACCGGCTCGGGCAGCTCAAGCCTGCGCTCCCGCCACAGCTCGCGCATCCGGTCGGGATAGTCGGTGACGATCCCGGAGACGCCGAGGTCGAGCATGCGGGCGCCGAGCGCGGTGTCGTTGACGGTCCAGACGGCGACGTCGAGCCCCGCCGCGGCGGCCTGGGCCATGAGCCGCTCGTCGACCATCACGTGCTCGGGCGAGAGCGTGGTGGCGCCGGCGGCGCGGGCGGCGGCGGGGACGTCGTCGCCGAGCGGGCCGTTCCAGCCGAGGGTGTCGAGCTCGACCAGCGCGAAGCGCCGGACGTCGGGCGCCAGCTCGGCCACCCGCGAGATGATCCGCCAGTCGAAGCTCAGGATCGCCGCGTTGTGCAGCCTGCCGTGCCGGTCGAGCTCGTCGAGCACCAGCTCGGCGAACTCCTCGGGGGCGGCCGACAGCGCGGGCCGCGTCGGGTCGGACTTCAGCTCGATGTGCAGCCGTACGCCCGCCGCCTGGTAGGCGTTGACCAGCCCGAGCACGGCCCCGAGCGTGGGCATGCGGGTCTCGGGCATCGCCACCTGGGTCAGCGCGAACGGGTCCTGCGGATGGCGCGGGAAGCGCACCCCCACGTCGAGGGTGCGGAGCTGCGCGAGGGTGAGCGAGTTGATCGGTTTTCCGACGTACGGGAAAGCCGGGTCGTCCGGCGTGACCGGTCGCGTGTCGGCGCTCGTGACGGCGGAGACCGTCAGGTCGTGCGTGAGCACGAGCCGGCGATCGGCGGTGAGCGCGACGTCGAGCTCCAGAGCGTGCACCCCGAGCTCCATCGTCCGGCTCATTCCGGGCAGCGTGTTCTCGGGCCAGAGGCCCCTCGCCCCCCGATGACCATGTATCTCAACGCGCACACCGGGACCCTATCTGGCGCGGGCCGTGTTCAGGCAGTGCCACGCCCGACCGGAGCTACGGCCGGCCGAATTCCCAGGTGTGGACGGCCTGGTCCTCGTCATCGGCCGGTCTGTCGTCCTCGCCGGTGGCCGTCCACAGCCCCTGGCAGCCCCGCTCGCGGGCCAGCCGGGCGAGCGCGGTGACCAGTGACCGGCCGATGCCGCGGCCGCGGAAGCGGTCGTCCACGGAGAGCTCGTACAGGAACATCTCGGTGCCCTTGCCGGGGTGCGTCATCTCCACCCCGGTCACCATCCCCGCGGGGAACCCGTCCACGTAGGCGACGAGGAGATGGCAGCCCTCGTCCGCGAACCTCTGGGGAGCCGCGTCGAAGAGGTGACCGGCCTCCTCGACGGCCTCGGACCGGGTGACGCGACGGATGTCCATGGGAGGAGGTTAAGCAGGCGTTACCCCACTGTGCACCCAGTTTTTTGGCAAAAAATACAACAATATTGCAATAAGCTGAGCAACTATGACCAAGGCTCTCGAATCCACCCGGCTCGACACCGTACGGGCCTGGGTGGACGGGTGGACGGTCTCGCGCGGCACCCCGCCGCCCGTGACCGAGCCCTGGGGGCTGCGGGTGGACACCGGCCTGCCCGGCCACGTCGCCCGCCACGTCGTCCCCGACCCGACGCCCGCCCTCATCCAGCGGCTGACGTCCGCGATCAAGGTGCCAGGCACCTGGCTGAAGCTCTGCGCCCCGGCCGAGCTGATCGCCCCCTGGCTGCCTCCGGGCTGGGCCATCGACCCGCCCGAGTATCTGATGACCGGCACGCTCACCCGCGAGCACGCGGCGGCGCCGCCCGGCTACACGCTGGCCGTGACCACCCGGGCCGGCGTCACCGTCGCCCGCCTGCTGACCGACGCGGGCGAGATAGCGGCCCGCGGCCAGCTCGCCACGGCCGGCTGGGCGGCCGTGGTGGACCGGGTCGAGACCGCCGAGAACCACCGCCGCCGCGGCCTGGGCGTCGTCGTCATGAAGACGCTCGCCGCCACCGCCGTCTCCCGGGGCGCCACCACAGGTGTCCTGGTGGCCACCCCGGAGGGCAGGAAGCTCTACGAGAGCCTCGGCTGGCGGCTCCGCTCACCCATGACGGCGGCGGTCTTCACCGGCTGACCGCTGGTCAGACCAGGGAACGGATCACCAGGGTCTGGTCGCGGCCCGGGCCCACGCCGATCGCGGAGATGGGCGCGCCGCTCATCTCCTCCAGCGCGCGCACGTACGCCTGGGCGTTCGGCGGCAGGTCCTCGAACGTCTTGGCGCCCGTGATGTCCTCCTGCCAGCCCGGCAGCTCCTCGTAGATCGGCTTGGCGTGGTGGAACTCCGTCTGCGTCATCGGGATCTCGTCGTGCCGCGTCCCGTCGACGTCGTACGCCACGCACACCGGGATCCGCTCCAGGCCGGACAGCACGTCCAGCTTGGTGAGGAAGAAGTCCGTGACGCCGTTGATCCGGGTGGCGTAGCGGGCGATCACCGCGTCGAACCAGCCACAGCGCCGGTTCCTGCCGGTCGTGACGCCGTACTCGCCGCCCGTCCGGCGCAGCCACTCGCCCATCTCGTCCTCCAGCTCCGTCGGGAACGGACCGGAGCCGACACGGGTGGTGTAGGCCTTGAGGATGCCGATCACCTTCGTGAGCCGGTTCGGCGGGATGCCCGCGCCGGCGCAGGCGCCGCCCGAGGTGGGCGAGGAGGAGGTGACGAACGGGTAGGTGCCGTGGTCGATGTCGAGGAGCGTGCCCTGACCGCCCTCCAGCAGCACGAACTTGTCCTCGTCCAGCGCCTTGCTCAGCACCAGGGAGGTATCGGCGATGTGCGGCTTGAGCCGCTCGGCGTAGCCGAGATACTCCTCGACGACCGCGTCGGCCTCGATGCCGCGCCGGTTGTAGACCTTGGTGAGCACCTGGTTCTTCTCGCCCAGCGCAACCTCGATCTTCTTGGCCAGGATGCCGGGGTCGAGCAGGTCCTGCACCCGCACCCCGACCCGGTAGATCTTGTCGCCGTAGGCCGGGCCGATGCCGCGGCCGGTCGTACCGATCTTGGCCTTGCCCAGGTAGCGCTCGGTCACCTTGTCGAGCGCCTTGTGGTGAGGCATGATCAGGTGCGCGTTGGCCGAGATGAGCAGCCGCTCGGCGGAGATGCCCCGCTTGGCCAGGCCGTCGATCTCGCCCAGCAGCACCCCTGGGTCGATCACGACACCGTTGCCGATCACCGGCACCACGTGTGGCGACAGGATGCCCGTGGGCAGCAGGTGCAGCGCGTATTTCTGGTCGCCGATGACCACGGTGTGGCCCGCGTTGTTGCCACCCTGATAACGGACGACGTAGTCGACGTCGCCACCGAGCAGGTCGGTGGCCTTGCCCTTGCCCTCATCGCCCCATTGGGCACCCACGAGAACGGCAGCCGGCATGGTGAAGTCTCCCGAACACAAAACGAAACCCCTGGCGCAAGCGCGACAGGGGCTCTTGCGTGGAGAGACTACCCGAGTGGGGCTTATCGTCCCAAGAGCTACCCCTTGGTCAGCGCGTCATAGCCGCTCTCGCTGCTGTCCTTGAGGAACTGCAGGCACCGTTCGGCCTCGTCCTTCTCGCCGATCGCCTGGGCGGCCCGGCTCAGCGCGTACAGGCAGCGCAGGAACCCGCGGTTGGGCTCGTGCTCCCATGGGATCGGCCCATGCCCCTTCCACCCGCTGCGGCGCAGATGATCGAGCCCGCGGTGGTAGCCGGTGCGGGCGAAGGCGTAGGAGGTGACGGCGTGGCCCTGGGCGAAGTACTCCTCCGCGAGCGCCGCCCAGGCCGCCGGGTAGGCGGGGAAACGGGCGGCCACGTCGGAGGCCTTGACGCCGGAATCGAGGGCCTCCCTGGCCTCGGGCGTGTCCGGCAGCTGCGTCGGGGGCGGCCCGGCGAGAAGGTTATCCATAGGACAAGTCATACCCGCCGGGCCGTCTTCGTGGCTAGGAGAGCTTCGTCCCACTGCTCTTGAGGTGCTCGCACGCCTCGGTGACGCGGGCGGCCATGCCCGTCTCGGCCGACTTGCCCCACGAACGCGGGTCGTACGTCTTCTTCTGGCCGACGTCGCCGTCGACCTTCAGCACGCCGTCGTAGTTGCGGAACATGTGGTCGGCCACCGGCCGGGTGAAGGCGTACTGGGTGTCGGTGTCGACGTTCATCTTGACGACCCCGTACGAGATCGCCTCGTGGATCTCCTCCAGCGCCGAGCCGGAGCCGCCGTGGAAGACCAGGTCGAACGGCTTCTCCTTGCCGAACTTGCCGCCCACCGCCTCCTGGATCTCCTTCAGCACGCTCGGCCGCAGCTTGACGTGGCCCGGCTTGTAGACCCCGTGGACGTTGCCGAACGTGGCGGCGAGCATGTAGCGGCCCTGCTCGCCCAGGCCGACGGCCTCCGCCGTGGCCAGCGCGTCACCGGTCGTGGTGTAGAGCTTCTCGTTCATCTCGCCGACGACGCCGTCCTCCTCGCCGCCGACGACGCCGATCTCCATCTCCATGATGATCCGGGCGCGGGCGCACTTGTCGAGGAGCTCCTTGGCGATCTCCAGGTTCTCCTCCAGCGGCACGGCCGAGCCGTCCCACATGTGGGACTGGAACAGCGGGTCGAGACCCTTCGACACCCGCTCCAGCGAGATGTCGACGAGCGGGCGCATGAAACCGTCGAGCTTGTTCTTGGGGCAGTGGTCGGTGTGCAGCGCCACCGTGACGGGATACTTCGCGGCCACCACCCGGGCGTACTCGGCGAGCGCCGTCGCACCGGTCACCATGTCCTTGACCGTCGGACCGGACAGGTATTCGGCGCCGCCCGTGGACACCTGGATGATGCCGTCGCTCTCCGCTTCGGCGAAGCCGCGAAGAGCGGCGTTCAGCGTCTGGGAAGAGGTCACGTTGATCGCCGGATAGGCGAACCCGCCTGCCTTCGCTCGATCGAGCATCTCCGCATAGACCTCAGGAGTCGCGATGGGCATGAGTCATCTCCCTAGAAGTAACGGCTTCGCGCTGTTCAGCATAATCCGGCATGGAACCCCGCGGGCGTTCACGTCCGGGAGGAAACGGCAGCTTGGGAGGGCGGCTGCGCCGCCGCCTGCAGGCCAAGCAGACCACATCGGCTAAGCGGTTGCTGAAGCGGCTGAACCGTCGAAGCCATGGACGGTGAGGAGCCGCAAGCTCGGTCGTTCACGGCCGAGAAGCTGACCGTCCCGGTCTCGGTGTCGGCCGTCGGCATTCGAAACACATCGGGAAAGCCGTCTTACCATTGGATAGTCTCGGCGCGTGGGACGCCACAGGTCAGATCCGATGGGCCTCGCCCGACTGGCGCTCGCCGTCCTGGCGGCAGCGGCCCTCGTGGTGCTGCTGGTCATCGGCGGGCGGGCGTTGTTCGACTCGCTCGACACAGAGGACGCCGCGCCCGAGCGGACGTCCGCCACGCCCACGGTCACCGCTCCGGTGCCGACCGTGCGCATCGAGTGCGTGGCCGCCACCTGCCCGCTCGTCACCGTACGGGTCCCCGGCGGCGACGTGCTGCAGCACCGAGAGATGACCGAGGGCGAGGAGGTCAGCTACTTCGAGCCCGAGCTGGACGTGGTGATCTCCGACGCCGGCACCGTCCGCGTCACCGAGAACGGCACCCTCCGGCCGCGGGGCGAGCAGGGGGAGCGGGAGGCGTTCACAGTCGGAGGTCCGCCAGAGTGAAGGCGGAACGGTAGTCGAGGCCCTCCTCGGCCATCCTGGCCGCGGCGCCCCGGTCGACGATCGTGGCCACCGCGACCACCTCGGCGCCCTCCTCGCGCAGCGCCTCCACCGCCGTCAGCGGGGACGAGCCGGTCGTCGAGGTGTCCTCGACCACGAGGACCCGGCGGCCCTTCACCTCGGGGCCCTCGATCCGGCGCTGCATCCCGTGGGCCTTCTGCGCCTTGCGCACCACGAACGCGTCCAGCGAACGCCCGCGCGCCGCCGCGGCGTGCAGCATGGCCGTCGCCACCGGGTCGGCGCCCAGCGTGAGCCCGCCCACCGCGTCGTAGTCGAGGTCGGCCGTCAGGTCGAGGAGCACGCCGCCGACCAGCGGGGCCGCCGCGGCGTCGAGCGTGATGCGGCGCAGGTCGAGGTAGAAGTCGGCCTCCTGCCCTGAGGAGAGCACCACCCGGCCGTGCACGACGGCCTTCTTCTCGATCTCGGCCAGCAGTCTGTCACGGTCGCTCATGGGTTCAGCTTAGAGCCGGTCCTCGACGGCAAAGAGACGCGCTCGGTTTAGCCATGGGCGTGAGTGCGGAATGACTGCACGGGCAACGGTTCGTAACCGCGAGGTCACCATGAGTGTGGAAACACCGCAGAGCGACGCATACCTGCTGCATGCCGTCAGAGGGGGTGATGCCACCGCGTACGGGCAGCTCTACGAGCGTCACGTGGCCGCCGCGCGCGCCCTGGCCGGGCAGCTCGTGTACGGCGAGGCGGAGGTCGAGGACGTCGTCGCCGAGTCGTTCACCAGGGTGCTCGACCACGTGGGCCGTGGCGGCGGGCCGGCGTCGGCCTTCCGCACCTACCTGCTGATCGTGGTCCGGCGCACCGTCCACGACCGCACCCGCGTGACGGGCGAGATCGAGCTGTCCGACACCGCCATGCCCGCCGACCCGGCGTCGGCCCGCCTGGAGGGGTCGCTGATCGCCCAGGCCTACCTGTCGCTGACGGAGCGGTGGCGGGCGGTGCTGTGGCACACCGAGGTGGAGAACGCCCGGTCCGCCGACGTGGCGCCGCTGCTCGGGCTGTCGGCCAACGGGGTCTCGGCGCTGGCCTACCGGGCTCGTGAGGGGCTGCGGCAGGCGTACCTGCAGCTCTACCTGACGGGGTCGCCGCCGCCCGAGTGCAAGGCGGTGATCGGCAAGCTGGGCGCGTACGTGCGCGGCGGGCTGACCCGGCGCGACTCGCGGTCGGTCGACGAGCACGTGCGCGACTGCCCCAACTGTCACACCGTCCTGCGGGAGCTCACCGACGTCAACCGGGGGCTGCGCACGGTCATCGGGCCCCTGGTGCTGGGCGACGTGGCCGCCGGCTATCTGGAGGCTCTGTCCCGGCCCGCCCCCGCTCCCCGGCGGACGCTGGGCCGGATGCGGCGGACGCACGTCGCGGTGGCGGGCGGGGCGGCCACGGTGATGGCGGTGGCGGCGGCCTTCGCCGTGGTGTCGGGCCAGGACGTGGGAGCCCGCCCCGACGCCCACCCCCGCTCCGCCGCCGACCAGTACGACCACGTCGGCCCGTACGGCGAGAACCTCTCCCATACGGGTGCGGGCGGTACGGGCGGTTCGGGTTCGGACGGCTCCACTGGGGGTGGCTCGGGCTCAGACGGCTCCGGCGGCGACAGGTCAGGCGCGGACGGCCCAGGCTCGGATGGCTCGGGTGAAGACGGATCCGGCCCAGGCGGCTCCGACGCGAACGGCTCTGGTGCGCAAGCGCGGTCCTCCAGCGGTACGGGTTCCCAAGGCTCGAAGTCCGCCGGCCCGTCGGACGCGGCCCCCCAGGACACGAGCACGCAAGGCTCGGGGACCCCAGCCGCCGCCTCGCCGTCGGACTCCAAGGCCTCGGGCTTGCACGGCGAGGCAGGCACCGCTGACCGGCCGTCAGCGATGGGCCCGCACGGCCCGTCCCGCGCAGGCGTCCCCTCGGGCCGCCCACCCGCCCTCGTCCCACCCCACGACCCCGACGGGAACCACACAGGCTCCCCGCCCGACCATGCCAGCGGGGACCGCACCGGTGCCTCCCCCGGCGAGGCGAGCCGCGACCGTACGGGCCCGCCTGACCGAGAGCACGCGGGTTCCTCGTCCAGCGGGGCCAGCGCCGACCGCGACGGTTCCGCACCCGGCCGACCTGCTCGGGAGCGTGCCGGTTCCTCGTCCGGCAAGCCTGACCGGGATCGCGGTGATTCCTCGTCCGACCGGAGAAGGGAGCGCGGTGGTTTCTCACCCGGTGGGCCTGATCGAGGGCGTGCCGGTTCCTCGTCCGGTGACCCGGGAGAGGACCGCGTTGGTTCCTCGTCACGCATGCCTGACCGGGATCGCGGTGGTTCCTCGTCCCGTGACCCGAGAAGGGATCGCGCCGGGTCCTCGTCACGCACGCCTGATCGGGAGCGTGCCGGCTCCTCGCCTGGTGAGGCCAGAAGGGATCGCGGTGGTTCCTCGTCCGGTCGGGATCGCGATGGCTCCTCGTCCGGTGAGCCGAGGAGGGACCGCGCCCGGTCCTCCTCGGACGAGGCTGGAGGGGAACGCGCCAGCCGTCCGGAGCGCGAGCGGGTGGGGGCGTCCAGTGAGCGCAGGACGGCCCGCCTGCGCGCCTCCGTAGCGGCGATGGGCTCCCTGGTACGGGGCGAGGACGGCATCGTGGCCATGCGCGTCCGCAACATCGGCAATGCGCCGACCCGGGACATCTACGCCGCCATCGAGCTGCCTCCGGGCGTCACCCTCGTCCCCCAGACGAGCCCGATCGCGGAAACCCCATGGACCGTCCCGGGAAAGCCCGGCGCGGTCCAGTGGGTGGCGGCGGAAAGGCATGCCGCCTCCCGGCTCCCTCAGAGCGCGACAGACACGGCCACCGAAGGATGGGACACCTCCGAGGTATCGCCCCGTGATGACGGCACGCTCACCCCAGGAAACGCCATCCCTATGCATACGCGCGGGGTAGCCGCCGACCTGGGCGCAGTGGGCTGGGGTGTTCTCCTCCCCGCCGCACTGCACGAACTTCCACCGGAGACGGCCGGTTCTCCGGCGGGTGGATTCGTGGGTGCGCACGAGGACACCGCGGATCGTGAGGGCATCGACGTGGGTGGAGGCGTCCTACCACCCGCTGCCCGTGAGCCTTCACAGGAGGGGGCCGGTTCGCTGGGACGGCTGTGGGGGAGTGCCACCGGGGCTGGGGACCAGGCGGCGGTTCAGTGGGGGGACAAGGCGGAGACCCAGGGCCGGGCAGCGGTTCAGTGGAAGGTGGACAAAGCGGAGACCGAGGACCGGGCAGCCGTTCAGTGGGTGGTGGACGAGGCGGAGACCCAGGACCGGGCGGCGGTCCAGTGGGTGGTGGGCAAAGCGAAGACCGAGGACCGGGCGACGGTCCAGTGGGGGGACAAAGCGGAGACCCACGGCCGGGCAGCGGTTCAGTGGGTGGGGGATGTCAGGGAAGGGCGGGCCGGTGGGTGGGCGTGCCGGGCCGTCAGAGGTGGGGTGCGGTGTGCCAGGGCGCCGTTGGCGGCGGGGAAGGTCGCGTCGGTGTTCCTGCGGGTGCGGGTGGCGCGGGACGCTCCGGAGGGGGAGGGGCCCAGGCTGCGGGTGGAGGCGGGCGCGCTCAGGCTGAGCGCGCGGGCGCCGGTGGGGGTGTGGGAAGGGGGAGCGCCGGCCAGGTTCGCCGCCGACGGGAAGGTGACGGTCAGGGCGGTGGGGAACGGGTTGCTGACGTGCCCGGACAAGCGTCAGGGGTGCGCGGAGCGGCCCGGGGGTGAGCACCGCGACGGCGACCTGGAGCCGCTCGACCTCGACAGGTCCCGGAAAACGAAAGCTTCCAGCGCCGCCCGGCTCGACCTGCCCCTGGGCGGCCGGATCCTCTGGGCGGGGCTCTATTGGTCGGCCACCGCCGAGGGCGCAGGGCCGATCAAGCTGAAGCCGCCCGGCCGGGGCCGCTACGTGACCGTACGGCCCAGCCGGGTCGCCTGGCAGAAACTGCCCCACGGCCCCGCCTACCAGGCGTACGCCGACGTCACAGGGCTGGCGGCGAGCGCAGCCAAGAACGGCGAGTGGTGGGCGGCGGACCCGCCGATGGGCGCGCGGGGCCACGCCGGCTGGAGCCTCGTGGTCATCACCACCGACCCGGCCGCCCCGTACGGCAACGCGGTCGTCCTCGACGACACCCGGATCGTCGGCGGCGACAGCCCGGCGCTGCGGCTGCCACTCGGCGGACTGGAGCCCGCCGGCGCCCCCGCCCGGGTGGAACTGGTCGCCTGGGCAGGCGACGCGGGCCTACGCGGCGACCGGCTATCGCCGGGCAACGGCCGGGTCACGCCGGAGCGCGGCAACCGCGACGCGGGCAGCGGCTCGGCCGGCACGCCGGAGGGCGGCGACCGCGATGCGGGCGACGGCCCGGTCACGCCGGAAGGCGGCAGCCGCGATGCGGGCGACGGCCGGGTCATGCCGGAGGTCCGCGACCGTGACGCGGGCAACGCCTCGGTCGGCACGACGTTCGGTGTCGATGTCGACACGGTGAGCCACGCCCTCGGGCACCGTCCCAGCTTGACGATCATGGGGAAGGAGGGCGTGGTGCTGTTCGGGGTCGTTGCGGTGAGCGTTCGTGCGCGACCGTGACGGTGACCAGGACAAACTGGTACGGTTCGCCTAACGGGTCTGGCTTAACGCCGGTCGAGGGGCGAATCGTCGGGATTCACCCTCGCGCGATCACCCGCTTTCATTACCCTGGGACAGGGCCGCCGAGTCCGGCTCTGACGGTGCAGAGCCAGCACGTCGGACCACCACGAAAGGGGCGGTGTCAGTGGATCGCTGCGCGCTGTTCGTCGACGCCGGCTATCTGCTGGCGGACGGCGCGATGGCCGTGCATGGCACCCGCCATCGCGAGTCGGTGTCGTGGGACTATCCCGGGCTGTTGCAGCTGATGTCCAGCCTGTCCCGCGAGCGCACCGGCCTGCCGCTGCTGCGCTGTTACTGGTACGAGGCCACGATCGAGGGGCGCCGCACCTCCGAGCACGACGTGCTGGCCGACATCCCCGGTCTCAAGCTCCGCCTGTCCCGCATCAGGCCCGGCCGCCGTGAGGGCGTCGACGCGCAGGTCCACCGCGACCTGATGACGCTGGCGCGCAACAACGCCATCTGCGACGCGGTCGTGGTGAGCGGCGACGAGGACCTCACCCAGGTCGTCTGCGACGCGCAGGACCTCGGCGTCCGGCTGACCGTGGTCCACATCGCCGCCGACGGGAGCTGGGCCGCCTCGCGCTCCCTGCGCCAGGAGTGCGACGACCTCATCGAGCTGGGCGCCGGTCATCTGCGGCCGTACGTGACGCTGGTGACCGGGTCGTCGGAGGCCGTCAACGGTCACCAGCCGATGAGCAACGGCCACGGCTCACACTCGCTGCCCGCCGCGCCCGCGCCGTCGTCGCTGCCCCCGGCCTCCTCGACCGGCTCGCTGCCGCCGGCCCCGGCCAGCACCGGCAGCCACGCCGCCCCGCACTCCTCCGCGAGCCAGCCCCAGCCGGCGAGTCCCCCGCCGAGCCGGGCCCAGTCGCAGCCTCCGGCGCTGCCCTCGTACACCTTCCCCGCCGACCCGCCCGTGCCGCAGCAGCCGGCCGCGCCGGCGACCGGGCAGCTGCCGCAGCAGTCGCCGACCACCGGGCAGTTCTCGTCGCCTTCGAGCGCGGGCACCTATCAGCAGCTCGGCCCCTACACGGGGCCGCAGCCGGCGCCGGTGACCCAGCAGCCGGCCTCGTCCTCCTCGGGAGCCACGACGCTGGCCGACGCGGTGAAGGCGGCCCACCGCGAGGGCCACGACTTCGGCGAGTCCGTGGCCCGCGACGCGCCCGCCCTCTGGCTGGAGGCGGTGCTGGCGCGCAAGCCCCGGATGCCGTCCGACCTGGAGGCCAGGCTGCTGCAGGGGTCGTCGCTGCCGATCGACTTCCTGCTGCACGACGAGGTACGCCACGCCCTGCGCAGGGGGTTCTGGGACGCGCTGGAGCGCGCCCGCAGCTGAGCGGTCAGGTCAGGGCGTCGAAGCCGGCGCGCAGCCGGGTGACGCGGTCCGTGAGGTCGGTGAGGGGGGCCCGCAGCGCGGAGGCGTCGGACTGCTGGGCGAGCTCACGCACGCGGGACAGCTCCTCCTCGACCGCCAGCAGGCGGCGGGACAGCTCCGGCAGGACCGACGCCTGGTCGCCGGCTCCCGGCGGCAGCTCGTGGCCGAGCCGCTCGCGCAGCAGCGCCGCCTGCTCGGCCAGGCGCTTGTTCATGTTGTAGAGCTCGGCGAACACCGACACCTTGGCCCGCAGCACCCACGGGTCGAAGGGCTTGGTGAGGTAGTCGACGGCGCCCGCCGCGTAGCCGCGGAAGGCGTAGTCGGGGGCGCTGTCGACGACCGTCAGGAAGATGATCGGGATGTTTCTGGTGCGCTCGCGGCGCTTGATGTGGGCGGCCGTCTCGAAGCCGTCCATGCCGGGCATCCGCACGTCCAGCAGGATCAGCGCGAACTCGGTGTTGAGCAGCGCCTTCAGCGCCTCCTCACCCGACCTGGCGCGCACCGGCACCAGGTCGAGCGAGCTGAGGATCGCCTCCAGCGCGATGAGGTTCTCCTCCCGGTCGTCGACCAGCAGGATCTTGGCCCGGTCTGGCATCGTCACGCCCCTTCGGCCGGAGAGTCGGCGGCCCGGCCCCGGCTGAGCCACCCGCGCAGCCGCTCCAGCAGGCGGTCGACGTCGACGGGCTTGGGCACGTAGTCGGAGGCGCCGGAGGCGATGCTCTTCTCCCGGTCGCCGCGCATGACCTTGGCCGTCAGCGCGATGATCGGCAGGTCGGCGAACTGGGGCATGCGCCGGATGGCGGAGGTCGTCGCCCAGCCGTCCATCTCCGGCATCATGATGTCCATCAGCACGAGCGCGACGTCCTCGTTCCGTTCGAGCTGTTCGATCCCCTCGCGGCCGTTCTCAGCGTAGACGACCGTGGAGCCGTGTCGCTCCAGCACGCTGGTCAGCGCGAAGACGTTGCGGATGTCGTCGTCGACGATGAGGATCTTGGCGCCGCTGAGCGGGTCGTCGCCCTGCCACTGGCTGGTCTCGACGGGCGCCTCGACCAGCTCGGGCAGCGGCAGGTCGAGCGGCAGGCCGGGCGCCTCGGGGATCGTGGCCGGCTCCTCTACGGAGGCGGTCACGACCTGCTGCCCGCTGCTGCGCGGCCCCTCGGCGGCGCTGACGGCCAGCGGGCCGATGTAGGTGGCCGGCAGGTAGAGGGTGAACGTGCTGCCCTTGCCCAGCTCGCTGTCGACGTGGATCTCGCCGCCGAGCAGGCGCGCGATCGAGCGGCAGATCGACAGGCCCAGACCGGTGCCGCCGTACTTGCGGCTGGTGGTGCCGTCGGCCTGACGGAACGCCTCGAAGATGACGTCGCGCTTGTCGGGCGCTATGCCGATGCCGGTGTCGATCACCTGGAAGGCGAGCAGGTCGTGCGCGATGTGCAGCGAGTCGTCGTCGAAGTCGACGTCCGGTGAGGCCGGGACGACCCGCAGCTTCACCTCGCCCTTGGGAGTGAACTTGACCGCGTTGGACAGCAGGTTGCGCAGCACCTGCTGGAGCCGCTGCTCGTCGGCGCGCAGCTCCTGCGGCAGGTCGGGGTCGACCTCGACGCTGAACTCCAGCCCCTTGTCGGCCGCCAGCGGCCCGAACGCCGCCTCCAGCAGGTCGATCGTCTTGGGCAGCGACACCTGGGTCGGGTGGATGTCCATCCGGCCGGCCTCGACCTTGGACAGGTCGAGCATGTCGTTGATGAGCTGGAGCAGCGCCGACCCGGCCCCGTGGATGGTGCGGGCGAACTCGACCTGCTGTGGGGTCAGGTTGCCCTCGGCGTTCTCGGTCAGCAGCTTGGCCAGCACGAGCAGGCTGTTGAGCGGCGTGCGCAGCTCGTGGGACATGTTCGCGAGGAACTCGTTCTTGTAGCGCGAGGAGACGGCGAGCTGCTCGGCGCGCTCCTCCAGGGTGCGGCGGGCCTGCTCGATCTGGAAGTTCTGGATCTCGATGGCGCGGTTCTGCTTGGCCAGGAGCGCCGCCTTGTCCTCGAGCTCGGCGTTGGACCGGCGCAGCTCCTCCTGCTGGCGCTGCAGCTCGTCGGAGCGTTCCTGCAGCTCGCGGGTGAGGCGCTGGGACTCGGTCAGCAGGTCCTCGGTGCGGGAGTTGGCGATGATCGTGTTCATGGTGACGCCGATGTTCTCCACCAGCTGTGTCAGGAAGTCGAGGTGGACCTCCCCGAACGGGCTGAAGGAGGCCAGCTCCAGCACGCCGAGCACGCGGTTCTCGAACAGGATCGGCAGCACCACGATCTGCGCGGGCGTCGACTGGCTGAGGCCGCTGTCGATGGTGATGAACTTCGGCGGCACGTCGTCGAGGACGATGTGGCGGCCCTCGGCGGCGGCCTGGCCGACGATGCCCTCGCCGAAGGCGAACTTCGCCCGCGGCCCGCGGTCGGGCCGGACGCCGTAGCCGCCGATCAGCAGCAGCTCGCGCTCGTTCTCCGGATCGACCGAGTAGAAGGCGCCGTACCGTGCGGACACGAGCGGCGTCAGCTCGCTCATCGTCAGCTTGGCCACCTCGAACAGGTCGCGGTGGCCCTGCATGAGCCGGGAGATGCGGGCCAGGTTGGACTTGAGCCAGTCCTGCTCCTGGTTGGCCTGGGTGGTCTCGCGGAGGTTGGCCACCATCGAGTTGATGTTGTCCTTCAGCTCCGCCAGCTCGCCCTGCGCCTCGACGGCGATCGAGCGGGTCAGGTCGCCGCGGGCCACGCCGCTGGTGACGGTGGCGATGGCGCGCACCTGGGTGGTCAGGTTGCCGGCCAGCTCGTTGACGCTCTCGGTGAGCCGCTTCCAGGTGCCCTCGACGCCCTCGACCCGGGCCTGGCCGCCGAGCTGGCCCTCCGAGCCGACCTCGCGGGCGACGCGGGTGACCTCGGAGGCGAACGAGGACAGCTGGTCGACCATCCGGTTGATGGTGGTCTTCAGGGCGAGGATCTCGCCCTGGGCGTCGACGTCGATCTTGCGGGTGAGGTCGCCGTTGGCGACCGCGGTGGTCACCTCGGCGATGTTGCGGACCTGGTACGTCAGGTTGTTGGCCATGAAGTTGACGTTGTCGGTCAGGTCCTTCCAGACGCCCGACACGCCCTGGACGCGGGCCTGGCCGCCGAGCTGCCCCTGCGTGCCGACCTCGCGGGCGACGCGGGTCACCTCGTCGGCGAACGACGAGAGCTGGTCGACCATGGTGTTGAGGGTGTCCTTGAGCTGGAGGATCTCGCCCTGGGCGTCGACGGTGATCTTCTTCGACAGGTTGCCCTGGGCCACCGCCGAGGAGACCGCGGCGATCTGGCGCACCTGAGACGTCAGGTTGTTGGCCATGGAGTTGACGTTGTCGGTGAGGTCCTTCCAGACCCCGGACACGCCGCGCACCTGGGCCTGGCCGCCGAGCTGGCCCTCGGTGCCGACCTCGCGGGCCACGCGGGTGACCTCGGAGGCGAACGAGGACAGCTGGTCGACCATGGTGTTCATGGTCGACTTGAGCTCCAGGATCTCGCCCTGGGCGTCCACGTCGATCTTGCGGGTGAGGTCGCCGTTGGCGACCGCGGTGGTCACCTGGGCGATGTTGCGGACCTGGTACGTGAGGTTCCTTGCCATGGAGTTGACGTTGTCGGTCAGGTCCTTCCAGACACCCGACACGCCCTGCACCTCGGCCCGGCCGCCCAGCTTGCCCTCGGTGCCGACCTCACGGGCGACACGGGTCACCTCGTCGGCGAAGGACGACAGCTGGTCCACCATCGTGTTGAGGGTGTCCTTGAGCTGGAGGATCTCGCCCTGCGCGTCGACGGTGATCTTCTTCGACAGGTTGCCCTGGGCCACCGCCGTCGCCACGGTGGCGATGCTGCGCACCTGCGAGGTCAGGTTGTTGGCCATGAAGTTGACGTTGTCGGTGAGGTCCTTCCAGACCCCGGACACGCCGCGCACCTGGGCCTGGCCGCCGAGCTGGCCCTCGGTGCCGACCTCGCGGGCCACGCGGGTCACCTCCTCGGCGAACGCCGAGAGCTGGTCGACCATGGTGTTGACGGTGTTCTTCAGCTCGAACATCTCGCCCACCGCGTCGACCGTCACCTTGCGGCTCAGGTCGCCCTTGGCCACCGCCGTGGTCACCACGGCGATGTCGCGCACCTGCGCGGCCACGCGGGACGACATGGTGTTGACCGCCTCGGTGAGGTCGCGCCAGCTGCCGGACATGCCGCGCAGGTTGGCGCTGCCGCCCAGCCGGCCCTCCGTGCCGGCCTCCCTGGCCACCCGGGTCACCTCGGAGTTGAACAGGGCGAGCTGGTCGACCATGCCGTTGATCGCCTTGCCCAGCCGGCGCACCTCGCCGCGGGCCGAGCGGTCGAGGTCGATCCGCCGCGACAGGTCACCCTTGGCGACCGCGTCGATGACGTCGGCCGCGCCGCTCACGGGGCTCACCAGCGCGTCGATCAGCATGTTGACCGACTCCACGCTCTCCGCCCAGGCCCCCACCCCGGGGCCGGGCGTCAGCCGCTCGCCGAACCGGCCTTCCTTGACCACTTCCTTGCGCACCCGGGTCAGCTCGTTGGCGAGGTGCTCGCGGCGGTCGGCCACCTCGTTGAGCAGCAACCGCACCTCACTGAGGATGCCCGGAGGGGCATACGGGACCCGGCGCCGGAAGTCGCCGTCACGCCATGAGAACAGGGTCTCCAGGATCGGGACGAGATCCGCCTCGGTATATGTCCTCTCCTCAGGACTTGGCGCGGCCTTGGCCGTGGTCATGGGGCCTCCTTCACTCGCGGGGGACTCCGGCGAGTGATTCAAGTCTGTCACGATGAGTAGCTCGTAGTCCTGTCCTTGGATTTACCCCAAGTCAACGGGAAGTGTGGTAGGCACGAGGGGATGACTGCTTCTCCCCATGCGGTGCTAGCTGCGACGTTCGCGGCGGGCGAGTCGGCTGTGACCGACGCGATGAGGTTCACGCGCGAGGTGATGACCGCGTGGGCCACCGGCGGCATGCTCCATGTCGCCGAGCAGATCGCCGGCGATCTCGCGGGGCAGGTCGTGGACGAGCCTTTCGAGATGCTCTGGCGACACCTGGGCGGCTCCGTCCAGGTGGAGGTGAAGCAGCGGAACACCTCACATGGTGATCAGAAAGCTCCCTCCGTCCATGTCGACGAGTGGGGGATCACCTTCTCGGGTGATTCCCGTGTCCATTGGGCCAGACTCACGCTACCTGGCGCGCACCACAGCTCGGGAGCCGTCGAGTGGCAGCGGCAGAGCGGGCGCGGGCCCCACTGGCTCGGATTCCTCGCCGACGCCAGCGACCTGCTCGCCGGCACCCTCGACCCCGACATGGTCCCCGCCATCATCGCCCAGGTCGTGGTGCCGCGGCTGAGCAGCTGGTGCGCCGTCTACACCGCCGACGCCGCCTCCTCGCCGCTCCGCCTCGTCTACCTGTGGCACGCCGACGAGGCCAGGATCGACGGGCTGCGCGAGCAGCTCAGCGATCTGGACGTCGGCGCCGTCGGCACCCGGATGAGCTCCACCTTCCACCTGGGCGACAACGAGGTGCTCGCGGTCCCGCTCAGCGCCCGGGGCCGAGGTCTCGGCGTGATGTGCCTGGGCCGGCCCGACCGGTTCCCCGACGAGGCCATTCAGCTCGCCGAGGACATCGGCAGGCGCGCCGCGCTGGCCGCCGACAACGCCCGCGTCTACGCCCAGCAGGCCGCCGCCAACCGCGCCCTGCAGCGCAGCCTCCTGCCGCCCAACGAGCCCGAGGTGCCCGGCCTCGACTACGGCGTGGTGTACGAGCCCGCCGGCGAGGTCAACGAAGTGGGCGGCGACTTCTACGACGTGTTCAAGGCCGGCGACGACTCGTGGCGCTTCGCCATCGGCGACGTCTGCGGCACCGGCCCGGAAGCGGCCGCGGTCACCGGCCTGGCCCGCCACACGCTCCGCCTGCTGGCCCGCGAGGGCTACGGGGTCGCGGCCGTGCTCGGCAGGCTCAACCAGGCGATCCTCGAAGAGGGCGAGCGGGCCCGCTTCCTGACCCTGCTGCACGGCGACATCACCCCGGCCGACGACGGCCTGGAGGTCCGGCTGGTCTCGGCGGGCCACCCCGAGGCGCTGCGGCTCAAGCCCAGCGGCGTCGTGGAGTCGATCACCACCCCGCAGTCGCTCCTGGGCGTCTTCCCCGAGGTGGTCTTCGAGGTCGACGTCGTCCACCTCGACCCCGGCGACGTGCTGCTGGCGGTCACCGACGGCGTCACCGAGCGACGCTCGGGCGGCCGGCTGCTCGACGACGAGGGCGGGCTGGCCAAAATGCTGGCCGAGTGCGCGGGGCTGTCGGCCAAGGCGGTGGCGGAGCGCATCCGCCGGGGCGCGGCCGACTTCGCCACCGAGCCCAGCGCCGACGACCTGGCGATCCTGGTGCTGCGCGCCCGCTAGCGCCGGCCCAGGTGCTTGCGGGCGAAGTCGAGCTGCAGCGCCGTCTGCGCGATCCGCTCCGCGACCACCAGGTTGCTCCGTACGGCGTCGTAGGTGTAGACCTCGTGCTCGTGGCCGTGCCGTTCGAGCTGGGCCACGTACTTCTGGATCTGGCGCGGCGGGCAGCGGGTGTCGTTCTCGCCGGCCAGGATCAGCACGGGGCTCTTCACCTGGTCGACGTAGGTGATGGGGGAGCTGGCCGCGTAGCGTTCCGGCTGCTCCTCGGGCGAGCCGCCGAGCAGCGCGCGGTGGTAGGCGCGCAGGCTCTCGGCCTCGTCCTCGTACGACGTCCGGTGGCAGGCGATGGGCACAGC
The DNA here is from genome assembly GCF_040676925.1 of Nonomuraea sp. NPDC049486. Classification (NCBI taxonomy): domain Bacteria; kingdom Bacillati; phylum Actinomycetota; class Actinomycetes; order Streptosporangiales; family Streptosporangiaceae; genus Nonomuraea; species Nonomuraea sp. NPDC049486. Next base: position 246,240 of record NZ_JBFAPV010000008.1, on the reverse strand, counting down.
GGCGATGCCGGCGGCCCACAGGCCGGGCTGCGTGCCTAGGCCGAGCAGCGTGAGGTAGCCGCCCCAGGCGGTGCCCGCCAGCACGAGCCGGTCGGGGTCGGCGATGCCGGCCTCGACCACGGCGGTGCGCACCGCGTTCACGTCGGCCAGCTCGATCTGGCCGACGTCGCCGTGCAGCGCGTCGCGCCAGGCCGAGCCGTAGCCGGTCGAGCCGCGGTAGTTGACCCGGACGACCGCGAAACCGGCGTCCACCCAGGCCGCCACCTCGGGGGAGAAGGCGTCCCTGTCGTGGCTCGTCGGGCCGCTGTGCAGCAGGAAGACCGCGGGGAACGGGGCGGCGCCGTTCTCCGGGCGGGAGACCAGGGCGTGGATGCGCCCGCCCGGCCCCTCGGCGTCCAGGTCCTCCAGGGGGACGCTCGGCGGCGCGGCCGGGCCGCCGGGGTTGAGCACGACCTGGCCGCTGGTCGAGCGGATGACCGGCGGGCGCGAGGCGCTGGACCAGGAGTACTCCACGTGGCCGCCGGGGCGCGGGCGCGCCTCCTCGATGACGCCCTGCGGTGTCTCGATGAGCGTCAGCCCGCCGCCCGCCAGGTCGTAGCGGAGGAGGTGGCTGCGGGCCCGGTGACCGCGCTGGATGAGCAGGCCGCGGCCGTCGTGGTACCACTCGGCCGTCATCTCGCCGTCGTCCTTCAGCCAGATCTCCCGGCGCGCACCCGTCACCGGGTTCCAGACCAGCGGCTCCTGGCGGCGGCGGCGCTCGTGCAGGGCGAGCAGGCGGGAGTCGCCCGGCGCCGGGGCGAAGCTGAGGCCGACGACGCCCATGCCGGGGCCGTCGTACAGCTCGCCGACCACCTGGCCGGACTGGCGCACGACGCGCAGCGCGGGGTGGCGGAAGTCGCCGTACTCGCCGTGGTTGATCGCGATCAGCTCGCCGTCCATGGACATGCCGGCCGCCCAGGCGGCCTCGCCGTGCTCGTACAGCACCTTGACGTGCTCGCCGTCGCGCACCAGGTGGATGCGGAACGTGCCCTCACTGGCGAGGCTGATCGCGGCCAGGCCGGTGGACGAGAGCGCGATGCCGGCCGGCTGGCCGGGCGGCGCTCCCGGGGCGACGGGCTGGTCGGGGCCGCCGAAGAAGGGCTGGCGCCGCCAGCTGCCGAACTCGTCGCCGTCGGTGTCGTCGAACCAGTAGATCCACTGACCGGCGGGGTCGATCGCGGCGTGGGCCGTGCCCAGCGGCCGGTCGGTGACCTGGCGGGTGGCGCCGCTCGCGCGGTCCCAGGCGTAGACCTCCCACGTGCCGGTGGCGTTGGAGCGGTAGATCGCGCGGTTGGGGGCCAGGGGGGCGTAGGACGGCAGCGACATGCGCGACGCGCGGAACCTGGCCTGCCAGCGTTCCTCGGCCTTCATCCGCCGCGCTCCCCTCCCATGGGCGCCCCTCGCCGTCCTCATCGGCAACGGGTTGCCGTCCAGTATTGCGCTTGCGTCGCGGAAATACTCCGGAAATGTGGGGGAATTTGGTACTAAACGCCCCATCAGTAACACCAGTCTCAGATGCCCGTCAAGAGGGTGACCTTGCGCCAGGTGTCACTTCGAAGGTAGATAGGTGGAACTCTGCCTTCGTCACCACTTTTCCCTGCCTTTTCGCGTTATTGCGGGAGAAAACTCGCGTTATCCCCTCCGCCAGCTCCTCCTCGCCCAGGTGCCACGCACTCGGACCCATCCCCACCACGGCCCGGACCTCGTCAGGCCCGAGCGCCATGTCGAACGCCACCACCCGCCGCTCCACCTCGGCGAACCCCTCCAGGCTCCGCGCCACCCGCTGCTCCTTGCCGGCGTCGACGGACAGCAGCCCCAGCTCCTCCACCAGCGGGCTGAGGTGGCCCGGCGCGGGCGTCACCACGACGACGCGCCCACCGGGCCGCAGGATCCGCCGGAACTCGGGCCCGTTCCTGGGCGCGAACACGTTCATCACCACGTCGGCGACCCCGTCTCCGATGGGCAGGCGCCGCCACACGTCGGCCACGAACGCCCCCACCCTGGGGTGCGCCCTGGCGGCCCGCCGCACGGCGTGCTTGGACACGTCGAACGCCATCACGACGCCGCGTCCCGCCGCGTCGAGGACGGCCGCCGAGTAGTGGCCGGTGCCCGCGCCGGCGTCGACGATGACCGGCTCGGCCCCATGGCCAGAACCACCGTACGCCTTCGCGCGCCCGTCGTCAGGCGAGTGTGAGAACGATTCGGCATGGGCGCTCCAGACCGCCTCCGCCAGCGCGCTCTCCAGCGGCGCGAAGTGACCGGCGGACAGGAAGGCGTCGCGGGCGGCGACCATCTCCGCGCTGTCGGCCGTGCCCGGAGGGCGGGACCCGACGAGCAGGCTCACGTAACCCTGCCTGGCCACGTCGAAGGAGTGGCCCCGGGGGCAGCGCAGCGCGCCGGGGTCGAGCCGCATTGACTGCCCGCAGACGGGGCAGGCGAGGTGTTCGGCGATGTCGGCCAGCATGCGGCCCATTGTCGCGGCCTACTGTCGCGCCTGGGCGCCGCGGGCCCGTCAGACAGCGCCGTCAGACGGTGGCGGCGGCCCGGACCAGGAAGTCGGCGTTGGACGCGGTCTCGCGGAGCTTGCCGACGAGCATCTCCATGCCCTGGTGGCGCTCCAGGCCCGTCAGCGAGCGGCGCAGCCGCCAGACCACCTGCCGCTCCCGCGCGGGGAGCAGGATCTCCTCCCGGCGGGTGCCGGAGGCGTCCAGGTCGACGGCCGGGAACACGCGGCGCTCGGCCAGGTCGCGCACCAGGTGCAGCTCCATGTTGCCGGTGCCCTTGAACTCCTCGTACAGGCTGTTGTCCAGCCGCGAGCCGGTGTCGACGAGCGCGCTGGCGAGGATGGTGAGCGAGCCGCCGCCCGCCACGTTGCGCGCGGCGCCGAAGAACCGCTTGGGCGCGTAGACGGCGGCGGCGTCGAGGCCGCCGCTGAGCGTCTTGCCGTTGCCCGGCGCGGTGTTGTTGTAGGCGCGGGCCAGGCGGGTGAGCGAGTCGAGCAGCAGCACCACGTCGCGGCCCTGCTCGACCAGGCGCTTGGCGCGCTCGACGGCGAGCTCGGCGATCGCGGTGTGGTCGCGGTCGGGATGGTCGAAGGTGGAGGCGAAGATCTCGCCCTGGATGCCGGCGCGCATCTCGGTGACCTCTTCGGGCCGCTCGCCGACCAGGAGGACCATGAGGTGCGCCTCGGGATGGTTCTGTGTGACGGCGGCGGCCAGGGCCTGGAGGACCATGGTCTTGCCGGCCTTGGGCGGGGCCACGATGAGCCCGCGCTGGCCCTTGCCGATGGGCGCGAACAGGTCGATGACCCGGGTGCTGAGCGACTCGGTCTCCAGGTGGAGCCGTTCGTCGGGGTGCACCGGCGTCAGCTCGGCGAACCGCGGCCGGTCGCGCCAGTGGCTCTCGCCGTTGACGGTCTCGACCTCGACGAGCCTGCCGCCGTCGGCCTTGGCGGTCACGTGGTCGCCGGGACGGAGCCCGAGCTGCTTGACCCGGTCGGCGGTCAGCCGCAGGTCACCGGAGCTGGGTAGATGGCGGGTGCGGAGGAATGCGGATTTGTCCCGCACGTCCAGCAAGCCGCTGATGACGTGAACAGACATGATGAACCCCTTTGAGGGCATGCCGGTAAGAGAAGCACCGGCGCGCGTAGGTGAGGAAACCCGAGGCCCGCGGAAGGGGCAGATCGGGAGGGAGGAGAGCGGCGGAGCTTGAGCTCGAACGCCACCGGCAACGTACCACACGTCGCTGCCCATGAAACGTCTAGCCCTCTCGGGCTATTCCCGGGGCATTCTCGTGTCTTCGCGCGTGAAACGCGCCGTGGACCGTAACAATGTTCTTCTCGCCGTCCTGTCCGATCCGGACATGGAATCCGCAAGCGCCCTGCAGGACCTTTGCAATGACGGCGAGGTTACCTATACGCAGACGATCCTTGGGGGATGACATGAACAGCACCCGTTGCCCGCGATGCCACAACGAGCTCGACGAGGGCCCGATCATGTACCGGTGCGCCACCTGCCGGCGCGCGGTCTTCGCCGCGGACCTGGAGAACGAGTTCGTTCCGCGCCAGCCCGTAGCCGCTTAATCTGGGGCGTATGCCCCACCAACCGCTGCACGTGGCCGGCGTCGAGGTGACACCCCTCTGCGACGCCGTCGGCCCCATGGGCGAGGCGATCAGACGCCCGCTCGCCGAGATGTTCCCGGGAGCGGACCTCCCGGAAGAGCCGTGGATCCTCCACTTCCACTGCTACCTGCTCCGCGACCACGCGGGCCGCCTGACCCTGGTCGACACCGGCATAGGCGGCACCGACTCACCGGCGTCCAGCTGGGCGCCGGTCCCCGGCTCGCTGGCCGGGGAACTGGCCGCCGCGGGCGTCGCGCCCGCCGACGTCGGCACCGTGATCCTCACGCACCTGCACAGCGACCATGCCAGCGGGGCCGTCGCCGACGGCCGGCCCGTGTTCGAGAACGCCCGCTACGTGCTCCAGGACGCCGAGCTGGAGGCCGCCGGCGGCGCCATGCTCCACCAGGTGATCGACGTGATCAAGGGCCAGCTCCAGGTGGTCGACGGCGACGCCGAGGTCGCGCCCGGCGTGCGTGTCCACCTGACCCCCGGCCACACGCCCGGCCACCAGATCGTGCGGCTCGGCGACCTGGCGATGACCGGCGACCTCGTGCTGCACCCCGCGCAGCTCGCCGACCCGGCCGTGCGCTACGTCTACGACGACGACCAGGAGCGCGCGGCCGCCACCCGGGCCGAGGTGCTGGCCGGGCTGCGGGCCGAGCGGGCGCTGCTGGCCACCGCCCACTTCGAGGAGCCGTTCGTACGGCTCTGAAGGTGATCTACCGGCCGGCGAGCACCGGCTGATCGGCCAGCAGGCTCGCCGGCAGCATCACCCGCGCGGTCAGCCCTCCGTAGGGCGAGGGCGCGAGCGTCACCTTGATGCCGTGACGCGACGCCAGCCGGCCGACCACGAACAGGCCCAGCCGGTCGCTCTGCGCCAGGTCGAACTCCGGCTTCTCCGCCAGCCGCGTGTTGAGCTGGTCGAGCTCCTCGCGGGGCAGGCCGAGCCCGCGATCCTCCACCTCGACCGTCAGACCGTGGGGGGTCGAGGTGGTGCGCAGGTCGACGCGGGTGCGCGGCGGCGAGAACAGCGTCGCGTTCTCGACCAGCTCGGCCATCAGGTGGGCCACGTCGGTCACGGCCGTGCCCAGGAGCGAGACCGGCGGCGGCTGCAGCACCTCGACCCGTTGGTACTCCTCGACCTCCGCCACGGCCGCCCGCAGCACGTCGACGATCGGCACCGGGTTGCGCCAGCCCCGGCCCGGCTGCTGGTCGGAGAGGATGATCAGGCTCTCGGCGTGGCGGCGCATGCGGGTGGTCAGGTGGTCGAGCTTGAACAGGTCCTCCAGCATCACCGGGTCCTCGGTGCCCCGCTCCATGCCGTCGAGCTGCATGAGCTGGCGGTGCAGCAGCGACTGGTTGCGGCGGGCGAGGTTGACGAAGACCTGGTTGACGCCGTGGCGCAGGTTGGCCTGGCTGAGCGCCGCGTTGACGGCGGTCGACTGCACGTCGTTGAACGCGTGCACGATGTCGTGCACCTCGGACGTCTCCGCCTTGACCTCCAGCGGCTCCACCGCGGTGCCGACCGGCGGCTTGGCGCTGGTGCGCAGCTGCTCGACCAGCTCGGGCAGGCGGACCTGGGCCAGGTGGGTGGCGGCGTCGCGCAGCCCGGCGAGCTCGCGTACGAGCCGCTTACGGAAGCGGAGCGACAGCAGGATCGAGGCGAGCACCGCCAGCAGGCCCACCCCGCCCGCGACCGCGATCTTCATCAGGATGCCGGTGGCCGCGGGCGCCAGCCGCTGCGCGTACGCGGCGCTGGTGGTGCGCTGGTTGGCCTCGACGGCCTTCCACAGGTTGTTGGCGTCGACCGGCCAGGTGGCCGCCTCCGCGGGCAGGCCGTTGACGACGGCCTGGCCCCGCATCGCGTCCTCCGCCTCCAGGAACTCCTGGTAGAGGGGAGAGCTGATCAGCTCCTGGTAGGGGGTGCGCAGCTCGCCGTCGAGCTGCGTCAGGGCCTGCGAGTAGAGCAGCCGCCTGGTCGCCGCCCACTCGGCGAACGCCTCACGCTCCGCGCTGGTCACCCGGCCCCGGCTGAGCACCACGGCGATCATCGCGCGCTCCCTGGAGAGCATCTCCTTGCCCTCGGCCAGCATGGCCAGCGCCCGTACGTTGCGGTAGAGGGCCAGGTCGGGCACCAGGACCAGGGCATCGTACATGCGGAAGGAGGCGTCGACGATCTGGTTGTAGCCGTTGATCAGGTCGAGCTGGGACGGGTTGGGCGCGTCGACGTCGCGGCGGATCTGGGTGAGCCGGTCGAGCTGCCTGAACAGCGCGTTGAGCTGGGCGCTCATCGCGGGGGTGAGGTCGTCCTGCCGCCCGGCCAGCTCGCGCAGCTCCTTGGCCGCTCCGTCGGTCAGCGTGCGCTGGAGGAACAGGGTCTCCGGATTGCGCTTGGCCGAGATGAACTGGATCGAGGACAGCCGCTCGTTCTGCAGGTGAGTGGTCAGCTCGCTGGAGGGCTCGGCCAGGTTGGTGGTCAGCTTGTCGGTCTCCAGCATCTGGATGCCGTCGCCCGCCGTCAGACCCGCCGCGAACGCCCAGAGCCCGACCAGGGAGGTCAGCGGGACGAGCAGGAGGATGAGCAGCTTGATCGCGATGGGACGGCCACGTGTGGGGGGCATGCGACCTCCGGAGGCATGTGCGGGCGCCTCGCAGATTACACCCCAGCGCGATCCGGGGTCATGCGCCGGCGCGGGGGCTCGACGCCCCCGCGCCCGGAGCGGTCATCGCCTGGTTTGCTCGGGACGGCCGGCCACGAGGCGGTCGTCGTCGGCGCGCTCGGCCGTGGCCGCGCGCTCCTCGGCGGCGGTGCGCCGGTCCGCCGCGCGCTCGTCGGCGGCGGTGCGTCGGTCCGCCGCGCGCTCGTCCGCGGCGGTGCGCTGGTTCGCCGCGTGCTCCTTCTCCAGCTTCTCCTGCAGCCGGCGCTTCTCGCTCTCCAGCTCGGCCACCCGGTGGGAGGCGTCGGCCCGCGCGCCGCGGAGCGCGCGGCGGTGCCTGGCGGACCTGCGCGAGCCGAGCGCGATCAGCCACAGCCCGAGCAGCAGCACGGCGGCCGCGGCCGCGCCGGCGAGGAACATCTCGACGTGGTTCGGCTGGAAGGTGTAGCCGAACAGGTTGTAGCTCGTGCCTTCCTCGGCGAGGACCAGGATGGCCGCGCCGGCGCCGAGAATCACCAGTAACAGACCCATGAAGATCATCTGCACTCACCCCTTGTCGTCAAAGCGACGTCCAACTGCCCAAGGAGCGTGGGGATATGCGCGAGGATCAAGGAATGAGACCCGATCCCGGCGAGGTTCTGCACTTTTCGGAGGATCCGACGATCGAGCGGTTCGTCCCCCACGTGGCGCCGACGTCCAGGCAGAGCGAGCCGTACGTGTGGGCGGTGGGGGCCGACCGGTGCCCTGACTACTGGTTTCCGCGCGCCTGCCCGCGGGCGCTGGCCTGGACGGGGCCCGGGACCACCGCGGAGGACGCCGTACGGATCATCGGCGCGGGCTGCGGTGACCGGGTGCACGCCATCGAGTACGGCTGGCTGAGGCCCATGCTGGAGACCAGGCTCTACGCCTACCGGCTGCCCGCGGACGGCTTCGCGCCCATCGGCGACCCGCCGCACGCCGTGGTGTCCACGGCGCCCGTGACGCCGCTCGGCCCGCCCGAGCCGGTGGGCGACCTGGTCGAGCTGCACGAGCGGGCGGGCATCCAGCTCCGGCTGCTCGACAGCCTCTGGCCGTTCTGGGAGGAGGTGATCGGCAGCAGCCTGGAGTTCAGCGGAATCCGTATGCGGAACGCGCGCCGATGAGCGCGGTCAGCTCCTCGACCGTCATCGAGCCCGGCCGCCGCCGCTCGCGGGCGAACCGGTTGGCCTCGCGCTGCAGCACCTCGTTGACCGGGGTCGGCAGGCCCAGCTCGCGCCCCAGCAGGACGATCTCGCCGTTGAGGTGATCGGCCTCGATGGAGCCCGAGCCCTTGGCCAGGCTCTGCCAGGACGAGCCGCCGCCGCGCGCCTCGCCGCCGATCGGGCGCATGTCGACGCGGTCGCCGCGCAGCTCGCGCTCCTCCCGCGGCGTCGAGTACGGGATCCCGGCCGCCTCCAGCACCGCGACGCCCTCGGCCCTGGCCTGGTCCAGCAGGGGCCGGGCGGCGGGGTCGGGCCCGCACAGCGCCTCGACGGCGTTGGTCAGGTTGGTCAGCAGCTTGCCGTGCTTCCACCGCATGACCTCGGTGGAGGTCACCCCGACGAGGTGGCTGCGGTCGAGGTCGGTGGCGATCTGCTTGGCCAGCTCGTCGGAGCCGTACGGGTAGCGGCCGACGTGCAGCAGCCCCGAGCGCGGCCACCCGTAGGCGGCCACGACGCCGGGCTCGGTGTGGAGGGCCGGCAGCCACACGCACATGCCGTAGACCCTCTCGAACCGGCGCAGCGCGGTCCGCTCGTTGGCCACGCCGTTCTGCGCGCACACCACCGGCAGGTGGCGGGGCCACGGGTCGAGCGCGGCCACCGTGTCCTGCGACTTGGTGGCCACGATCAGCACGTCGCCGTCGCGCGCCGGCACCGGGCCGTCCGTCGCGGGGATGTCGATGACCTGGTCGGAGCCGGGGGTGATCAGGCGCAGGCCGCGTTCGCGCAGCGTCTCGTAGTGGGCTCCGCGTGCCACCAGCAGCACGTCGTGGCCGCCTTGGTGGAGCCGGGCCCCGATGGTGCCGCCCACCGCTCCCGCGCCGATCACGATATATCGCATGTTAGGAGGTGTCACCTTTCATTTGGCGAGCGCCACCTCGGCCGGGGAGGCCGTGGAGGCGCGAAATCGCTCCCGGAAGATGGTCTTCAGCACCCGCCAGCCGTCGCGCAGCGCGTGCAGGTTGCTCTCGCCGTGGATGCGGCAGCGCTCGTGGCTGGGCACCTCCCTGGTGACCAGGCCGGCCCTCGCGGCGCGGATGTTCATCAGGGTCTCGATCTCGAAGCCGTCGCAGTCGAGGGCGAGCGCGTCGAGGTGGCGTGCCCAGAACGCGTTGTAGCCGTAACACAGGTCGGTGTAGCGCGTCCCGTACATCAGGTTGGTCAGGACGGTGAGCGCCCGGTTGCCGAGTGAGCGCAGCGGGCTGAGGTCGTCGGAGCCGCCGCCCGGCGCGTACCGCGAGCCCTTGGCGAAGTCGGCGCCGGCGGCGAGCGCGTTGACGAACGAGCGGATCTCGCGGCCGTCGGTCGATCCGTCGGCGTCCATCATGACGATGATGTCGCCCTTCGCCGCCGCCGCTCCCTCGATCAGGGCGTTGCCCTTGCCGCGCCGGGTCTGCGCGACCACGCGCAGGTCAGGGCGGAGGCGGCGGGCGACCGCCACCGTGTCGTCGGTCGAGTCGCCGTCGACCAGGATCACCTCGTCGATCCAGGCCGGTAGGGTGGCGAAGACGTGGGGGAGGTTGTCTGCCTCGTTCAGCGCCGGGACGATGACGCTGACGGTGGCGGGGAAGGGCTGCTCGTTCATGCAGGCAAAGATCCCTTCACGCGCATGCAAGACACTTGACGACGCCTTGCATCAGTCGCGGATCTCTGTGTCGGTGACCACTCCGTGACCTGCGAACATATACGGAAAAGGTGTTCTTACCGGCGAACGTCCATCCGGTCATGACGGCTTGACAACGAGCCGTCCCATGCGCTAGATCGTGGCTTCCTTCGTACGGGCCAGAATCTCGTCGACCGTCTCGGCGGGGGTCTGCGCGGAGGTGTCGAGCCAGAGGCCGATGCGCGGCGTGTCGCGGCGCAGCCCCGCGTCCAGCTCGGCCACGGTCCACGCGCCGTAGGCGGTCTTGGCGCGTTCCGCCTCCCGACGCGCCACGGTGGCGGCGTCCGGCGCGAGCACCACCACCATCAGCGGGCGGGTGGTCACCAGCCGGGTGAACAGCTCCAGGTCGGGGCCGAGCACCACGTCCTGCACCACGGCGGTGAACCCCTCACTCGCGTAGAGGTCGGCCGCGGCGGCCGCGACGCGGTAACGCAGGCGGAGCTGGCGCACCGCCTCATCGCCGGCGCCGGGGGTCATCGGCACGCCGCCGGTGACCACCATGCGGCGGAACACGTCTCCCCGCACGTGCGCGGCCCTGGGCAGCCGCTCGGCGAGCGCCTGCGCCACGGTCGACTTGCCCGCCGCCTGGATGCCGGTGATCAGGTAGACGGCGCTCACACGCCGGCCAGCTTGCGGACCCGCTCGGCGCCCACCGCCAGCAGCAGCGTCGGCAGCCGCGGCCCGGTGTCGCGGCCCACCAGCAGCCGGTAGAGCAGCGCGAAGAAGGCCCGCTGCGCCGCCTTCACCTCGGGCGTCGGCTTGGCGTCGGCCGCCAGCCCGGCCCGCAGCTTCGGCACCCCGTACACCAGCGTGGTCAGCCCCTCCAGCGACCAGTGCTCGTCGAGGCCCTCCGTCAGCATGCGCAGCGACTCGCGCTCGTCCTCGCCGAGCGAGCCCAGCAGCTCCTCGTCGGGCGACTCGCGCACCCGCGTGCGCTGGTCGGCGGGCACGTGCGTGTCGATCCACGCCTGCGCCCGGTCCAGCCTCGGCCGGACCTCGTCGAGCGCGGCGACGCCGTCGAGGTCGCCGAGTATGCGCCCGATCTGGCCGGTGTCGCCGGTCGTGACGTCCGCGATGGAGGCGAGAGTCCGGTAGGGCACGGGCCGGGGGGTGGCGGCCAGCGGGCCGCGCGAGGTGCGCACGGCCCTGGCGTGCGCGGCCAGCTCGGCCGGCTGCGCCTCGTCCTGCGCGACCTTGCGGCCGAGCGCGTCCCACTCGTCGTAGAGCCGCTGGATCTCCTGGTCGAAGGCGACCTTGAAGGACTGGGACGGCTTGCGGCGGGCGTAGAGCCAGCGCAGCACCGGCGCCTCCATGATGCGCAGCGCGTCGGCCGGGGTCGGCACGTCGCCCTTCGAGCTGCTCATCTTGGCCATGCCGGTGATGCCGACGAACGCGTACATCGGCCCGATCGGCCGCTCGCCGCCGAACACCGGGCCGACGATCTCCCCGCCGACCACCCAGGCCGAGCCGGGCGAGTGGTGGTCGACGCCCGACGGCTCGAACACCACGCCCTCGTACGCCCAGCGCATCGGCCAGTCGACCTTCCACACCAGCTTGCCGCGGTCGTGCTCGGCCAGCCGCACCGTCTCCCCGAACCCGCACGCGCAGGAGTAGGCCAGCTCGGTGGTGTCGTCGTCGTAGGCGGTGACCGTGGTCAGGTCGCGCTCGCACATCTCGCAGTACGGGCGATAGGGGTAATAGGCGCCCGGCCGCTCCTCGCCCTGCTTGGTGCGGTAGCGCGCCAGCACCGCGTCGATGCTCTCGCGCTCGCGCATGGCGGTCAGGATCTGCTCGCGGTACGCGCCCGAGGTGTATTGCTCGGTCTGGCTGATGCCGCGGTAGTCGACGCCCAGCTCCGCCAGCGCCTCGATCATGGGCGCCTTGAAGTGGTCGGCCCACGAGGCGTGGTCGCTGCCCGGAGGCGCGGGCACCGAGCTGAGCGGCTTGCCCACGTGCTCGGCCCACGACGGGTCGACGCCCGCCGGCACCCTGCGGAACCTGTCGTAGTCGTCCCACGACAGCAGGTGCACGCACGCGTGCCCGCGCTTGCGGATCTCGTCGGCGACCAGGTGAGGGGTCATCACCTCGCGCAGGTTGCCCAGATGGATCGGCCCCGACGGGCTGAGGCCCGAGGCGCACACGATGGGCTCGCCCGGCGCGCGGCGCTCCGCCTCGGAGATCACCTCATCCGCGAACCTGGACACCCAGTCGGTCTCCGTGCTGTCAGCCACGCTCATCGCGCCATTCTTGCGGTTCCCCGGGGCCGAGGCCAACGCGCTATTCCCCGGTCGTGCCGTCGATCCGCTCGCGCAGCAGGTCGGCGTGGCCGTTGTGGCGGGCGTACTCCTGGATGAGGTGGATCAGCGTGCGCCGGTGCGACACGTCCTGGCCGTGGCGCTGCCGCTTGGCGAGCGCGTCCAGCGGCAGGGCGGCCGAGATCTCCCGGGCCCGCGCGATCTCGGCCCGCCAGGTGGCGAACGCCTCCTCGGCCGAGGCGGTGTCCACCTCGTCGAAGTCGGCGTCCTGGCGGGTGTCCTTGCCCCACAGCCGCGGCACGTCCTCGCCGTCGATGATCTGGCGGAACCAGGCCCGCTCGACGTGCGCCATGTGCCTGACCAGGCCGAGCAGGGACAGGCCCGACGGCGGCGCGGCGCGCTCGCGCAGCCGCTCCTCGCTCAGCCCGGCGCACTTGGCGGCGAGCGTCTCGCGCTGCCAGTCGAGCCAGCTGTTGAGCACGGCGCGCTCGTCACCGGTGAAGATGGGTGGTGTCCGTTCCATCCGGGCAAGCTAGCGCACTTCGCACGCGTAGCCGGAGGGCAGCCCGGCGTCGGCGCCTGACCGGGTGGCCTGGAAGCCGAACGTGGTGCTCTGGCCGGGGCCGAGGGCGCCGTTGTAGGGGGCGTTCTCGAAGACCGCGCCGGACCTGGCGGCGTTCCACGAGCCGGTGATCTGGTGCCCGGCCGGCAGGGTGACCGTGACCCGCCAGCCGGTGATGGGGGACGTCCCGGTGTTGGTCACCGTGACGGGCTGGACGACGTAACCGGTGGGCCACTGCGTCTGGGTGGTGGCCACCGCCGCGCATCCGCCCGTGGTGCCGCCCGTGGTGGTGGTGACGGTGACCGTGCCGGAGACGGGGGAGAGGTTGCCCGCCGCGTCGCGGGCGCGGACCTGGAAGCGGTACGTGCTCTGCGGCGTCAGCCCGGTGGCCGTGAAGGTCGTGGTCGCGGCGGTGCCCACCTGGGCGAACGAGCCGCCCGACGAGCCCGGCGCGCGCAGCACGTCGTAACCGGTGACGCCGGTGTCGTCGGTGGAGGCGGCCCACGTCAGGGTGGTCGCGGTGGCCGTCGTGCCCGTCGCGGTCAGGTTGCCCGGGGCGGTCGGCGGGGTGGTGTCGCCCCCGGTCGAGGCCGGTGGGACGCGGACGATCCGGTCGTCCTGGGCGACCGGGTTGCCGCGGCCGTCGCGGTTGCTGGTCGCCACCCAGAGCCAGCCGTCGGGGCCCACCGCGACCGCGCGCAGCCGCCCGTACTCGGAAGTGAACTCGGCCTGCGGGGTGCCCGCCGTGCCGTCCGGGTTCAGCGGCACCGCCCACAGCCGCTGGCCGCGCAGCGCCGCCGCGAAGAGCGTGCCGTTCGCGTACGCGAGACCGCTCGGCGACGCCTCGGCCGTGGTCCAGGTGACGATCGGGCTGCGGAAGGAACCGCTGCCGCAGGCGCCCTCGCAGGTGGGCCAGCCGTAGTTGCCGCCCGCGACGATCCGGTTGACCTCGTCCCAGGTGTTCTGGCCGAACTCGGTCGCGTACATCCTGCCCTGCGCGTCCCAGGCCAGCCCTTGGACGTTGCGGTGACCGTAACTCCAGACCCGGGAGCCCTGGAACGGGTTGTCGGCGGGGATCGCGCCGGTGGGCGTGATGCGCAGGATCTTCCCCGCGAGGCTGTTGAGGTTCTGCGCGTTCGAGGTGGTGCCGGCGTCGCCGGTCGCCACGTACAGCATGCCGTCGGGACCGAACGCGATGCGGCCGCCGTCGTGGATCGCCGCGCTGGGCACCCCGGAGAGGATCACGGTCTGCGTCTGCGGCGCGGTCAGCTCGAACCTGACCAGGCGGTTGTCGCCGGCGGTGCTGGTGAAGTACGCGTACACCCAGCCGTCCCTGACCGCGATGCCGAGCAGCCCGCTCTCACCCGAGGCGCTCACCCCGGCGACCGTGGCGACCTGCGTGGGCGCCTGGCCGGGGCGTACCCGCATGATGCGCCCGGTGTTGCGCTCGGAGACCAGTCCGCTGCCGTCGGGCAGGAAGGCCAGCCCCCACGGCACCTGCAGCCCCGTGACGGACACCTCCGCCCGATCGAAGTCGAACCCGCCGACCACCTGGGCCCGCGCCTCGGGGGCGGTGAGGACCAGGGCGACCAGCGCCATGACGAGCGCGGGGACGAGACGGGCGCGCATGACGGGCTCCTTGGCGGGATCGTCGTATGCGGACGCCAGCACCGTAGGCACCGGTGGCGCGAGACCTCAACGACCGCGGCAGGTCAGAGCCCGCGACCTGCGACGACGCCTGTCTTGGAGGTGAAACTTTCAGGCCAGGGCGGCGGTCTCTTCCTGGCTGAAGGCGATCACGATGTATCGGCCGTTGGCGTAGCTGACCACGGGCCGTCCGAGCCGCTCGCCCACCCTGCGGGCCACGCCCTGGAAGAGGTCGACCATCTCCGGGGTGTCGGCGCTCACCCTGAACCGGCCGCTCGTGAGGAGGTGCTCGGTGACCAGGGAGGCGAAGCCGGCCTCGGCGCGGGCCCGTTCCTCCGCGTCGAGGGGGGTTCGACGGACCGGGGAGTGCTGGGGCATCGCTGATCTCCTTCTGATCGCCGTACCGGCATGCTAGCGGCGGCTCCAGGTTCCCTGGGAGTAGTAGCCGTTCGGATAGCCGCGCGGGAGGTGCGGAGATAGGTTGTCGGGACCCCTCCCCAGGTAAGGACGTATGTGATGCCGGCCCAGACGCCGCCGACGATCTCCCCGCGGACGAGTGGGGCTGACATGGGGGATTTTTGCCGTTATCTACCGTTTAAGTTACGTTTGTCGCACTACGGCGACCGTAACTCTTGTTCCGGACGCCCGAATCGGGGGAGAGGGAAGCACGCGGACGGAAAGGCAGCAGGTCGCGCATGAGCGTCGTGAAAACCGGCATCAGGCGAAGGGTTCGGCTTCTGGGTGAGGCGCTGCGTCCCCCGAAACCGGCCAAGGCGATGGACGCGAACAGGCCGAGGAGCGCCGACTCCCCCCGCCCGCCGAAACGCGTGCAGGTCGTCGACTACAGCGTCCCGATCATGCCGCGCCAGGTGGAGTCGCCCGTCTTCGTGATCGCCTCGGTCCGCTCAGGCTCCACGCTCCTGCGCAGCCTGCTCAACAGCCACTCCCGCGTCCGCGCCCCGCACGAGCTGCACCTGCGCACGCTCAGGGTGCAGCCGGCCCCCGGCTTCTCCGAGGAGTCCATGCTGGAGCTCGGCCTGGACCAGGTGGAGCTGGAGCACGTGCTGTGGGACCGCATCCTCCACCTGGAGCTGCAGCGCAGCGGCAAGGACGTCATCGTCGACAAGACCCCGGGCAACGTCTTCACCTGGGAGCGGCTGAAGTACGCCTGGCCGAAGGCGAAGTTCCTCTTCCTGCTGCGCCACCCGGAGGGCGTGGTCTCCTCCCTGGAGAACCGCAAGGGCAACACCAGCTCGCGCGAAGCCCTGGAAGCCAACGCGCTGAAGTACTTCAAGCCCCTGGAGAAGGCCCGCACCACCCTCGACGGCCTGACGCTCCGCTACGAGGAGCTGACCGCCGAGCCCGAGCGGGTCACCCGCGAGGTCTGCGACTACCTGGGCGTGCCCTGGGAGCCGGAGATGCTCGACTACGGCAAGCACGACCACGGCAGGTACCTGCCGAACCTGGGCGACCGCAGCGACAACATCAAGTCCGGCCGGATCCAGCCGGCCCGCACCTTCGGCACGGCCACGCTCTCGCCCCGGCTCGCCAAGTACGCCGGCGCGTGGGGCTACGCCTGACGTCACCAGCACGACGGAAGCCGTGCGTCTCCAGGGAGGAGACGCACGGCTTCACTGCTGCGGGCGCAGCGCCATCCAGAGGACCACGCAGTCTTCCTCGGCCGGATTGCGCCAGGAGTGGGGCTGCTGGGTGCGGAAGTGGAGCGAGTCGCCGGCGCCCAGCATGTAAGCGGTGTCGGCGACCGTGAACGCCAGCTTGCCCGACATCACGTAGAGCAGCTCCTCGCCGGGGTGTCCCATCGGCTTGCTGCCGCTGCTCGCGCCGGGGAGGACCGTCGCGACGGCCGCCGCCATCAGGAAGTCGCCGTACGGGCCGGTGATCCCGGCCAGATCGAGCCCCGCGTGGGAGGTGTAGATCGGGCGCCTGTTGGCGGCCCGGGTGTGGACCGTCGGCAGGTGGTCGTCGTCGTCCTCGACGAAGTAGGACACGGGGAGCTCGAACGCTCCGGCGATCTTGAGCAGGGTCGTGATGGTGGGGACCATGTCCGACTGCTCGATCTTGTGGATCGTCGCCGCCGACACATCGGCGCGCTCGGCAAGTGACTGAAGCGAGTAGCCGTTCTGCTTGCGGAGTGACTTGATCTTCGGGCCGATACCGGAGACGACTTCGGCCACTCGTGCGATCACGCAGACCCTCCGCCAAACTCACGCGTTTCTCGGGTTCTCAACCAGTCCTTGTACACACCTTGACGGTACCTCAGAGCTACGTCAAGTATGGTGAATAGAAATTTGAGCATGCTCAATGCGGTGAGTTCCGATGGGAGACGAGCGGGAGATGACCAGGCGAATCGTTGTTGTAGGCGGTGGAGCCGCTGGGATGGGTGCCGCGGGTGCCGCCAAGGGCACGGACCCGAGCGCGGAGGTCATCGTCTTCACCGGATACGAGGACGCCGCGTACAGCCCCTGCGGGATTCCCTACGTCCACGGCCGCGAGATCGCGAGCTTCGAGTCGCTGTTCATGGCGACCAAGCAGCAGTACGTCGACCAGGGCATCGACATCCGCTACGAGACGACCGTCGCGAGCATCGACGTCAAGGCCAAGACGGTGACCACGACCGACGGGACCGTCGAACGCTACGACTCGCTCGTGCTCGCCACCGGCTTCGACTATGCCGACCCTGATGTGCCCAACAGCGACCTGGGCGGCATCTACTACGTCAAGAACATCCGCCAGGCGATGGAGTGGGACAAGGTCCTCGACACGGTGAAGACCGCGGTCGTCGACGAGGCGACGCCGCTGGGAGCCGAGATGGTCACCGCGCTCGCCCACCGCGGCATCGAGACCCACCTGGTCGACCCCGCCCCCTGGGCCATGTCGTCCGCGACCGACCCGGACATCATGGAGCCGGTCCAGGAGTCCTGGATCGAGATGGGGGCCAAGCTCCACTTCAACACCAAGGTCACCGGCTTCGTCGGCGACGGCGGCAAGCTGCGCGAGGTCACCACGTCGCAGGGCGGCATCCAGGCGGACTTGGTGGTCGTCGCCACGAAGAAGGTTCCCAACGTCGAGCTCGCCACCGCCGCGGGTCTCAAGACCGGCATGAGCGGTGGCCTCATCGTCGACGGCCGGATGCGCACCTCGGTGAGCGGGGTGTACGCGGCCGGCGACTGCACCGAGATCCCGCACGGCGTCTCCAACGTGCCGATCCAGGGGCTCTCCGGCAGTCACGCCTACGCGCAGGGCAAGGTCGCCGGGGTGAACGCGGCAGGCGGCACCCGCGAGTACCAGGCCGTCTACGTGCCCTGGGGCATGGTGGCCGGCAAGTGGATGATCGGCGGGGTATCCTTCAGCGAGACGCTGGCGACCGCCCTCGGCGTCCCCTTCGTCGTGGGCAACGCGCAGGGCATCTCCCGGGCGCGCTACTACCCCGACGTGAAGCCGGTCAAGGTCAAGCTCCTGGCCGAGCCCGAGCATCTGCGGCTCATCGGAGCCCAGCTCGTCGGCGGCGAGGGCATCAAGGAACGCGCCGACTTCCTGGCCATGGCCGTGCGCACCGGGATCACGATCAACGACCTGGCGACGATGGAGAACGTCTACAGCCCGCCCATCGGCGCGCTCAACGAGCCCATCTCGCTCGCGGCGCAGAACGCCCTGTCGAAGCTGGGGAAGTGAGATGGGGCTGACTCGCTGGGTACGCCAGACGTCCGAGCACTACCTGATGATCGACGCGCAGGACAAGGTGGCCGCCCGTCTCGGCGCCACCCGTCCTCTGCCGCCCCGCGGCGTCGAGATCTTCTGGCGCCGGATCTACGTCCCGGTCTTCCACCGGCTGCCTCTGAAGCTGCGCAACGCGGTCATCGCGCGCATGCCGGGGAGCCACCAGAAGCAGTGGAAGCAGCAGCCGCCACGAAAAGGACCCGCGGTCTGACCGCATAGGCCGACAACCATAGAGCGAGTTATTCACAAAGGAGTGACATGTCCACCAAGACGGTAACCGTCGCGACTCCCGCCGAAGGCGACGTTCTCTGGGACACCAGCGAGAAGGTCTTCGAAGACATCCGGGCCGAAGAGGGTCAGAAGGCCACGGTCTTCATCCACTCGGTCCCCTTCGAAGGGTCCGTCTCCCTCGTCAACCTGATGACGTCCACGCGCCTGCAGCGCAAGGGGTTCAAGCTGACCGTCGTCCTCTACGGCCCCGCCGTGCTGCTCGGCGCCGCCGGTCGCGGCTACCCCGCGGTCGGCAAGGAGGGGTTCCCGGGGAACCTGGCGGTCAACAGGCAGCTCCAGACTCTCCTGGACGAGGGCGCCACGATCTACGCCTGCCGCTTCGCCATGGGCGCGCTGTACGGCATGCGGGAGGACGACCTGATCCCGGGGATCAAGGCGTTCAACCCGCTCGACGTCCTGGACTCCGCCCTGACGGCATGGCGGGAGGGCCACTTCCAGCTCAACACTTGGACCATGTGATGACGAAAGCACCATCGCGGCACTCTGACGCCCACCGGCACATCGGAGTTCTGCCCGCCTTCCCGTTCTACGGCGGACCGCCCGTCAACCCGGACGTGAAGGCCCGCGCCACCGTCGACGAACTGCTCGCCGACCTGGACGCGGAGGGCACCGAGCGGGCGCTGGTGATCCCGAACTACGGGGTCCCCGATCCCAAGCACTCGTTCGAGCTCAACGAGCTCGTCGTCGAGGCGGCGGCGCGGGACGACCGGCTCCGCGCCGCGGTGTGGGCGTCTCCGCGACCGCAGGACGCCGAGCTCACCGAGAAGGCGCTGACGCTCGTCGGCGAGACCGGGGTGAAGGCTCTCAAGATCAGCTTCCTGCTCGGCGGGTCCGTCGAGGACGCCGAATGCCAGGTCCAGCTGGACAAGATCTTCGCCGCCGCCAAGGCCAACAACCTCGTCGTCCACGTGCACACCTCGCCGGGTGCGCAGTCGGACATCGACAAGGTCGGCCAGCTGGTGGACCGGTACGCCGACGAGACGCCGGTCCACCTGGTCCACTTCGGTGGCGGGGTGAGCGGCCACATCAAGCTCATCGGCACGAGGTTCTTCGACTGGATCGAGGCCGGCAAGAAGGTCTACACCGACCTCACCTGGTCCGTCGGGTTCGCTCCGTACTGGCTCGCGCAGGAGATCGAACGGCGCGGGATCGGCGGCGACCGCGTGCTGTTCGCCTCCGACCTGCCGTGGGGCGACTTCGCGGGTGAGTACCACCGCATGATCGAAGCCGTCGGCGACGGTGAGCTGGCGGACCTCGTCTTCAACGAGAACTTCGACCGCCTGTACAGCTGACTCACAGGGGGCCGCGGGTCCCGGGGCGCCGCCCCGGGGCCCGCGGTCTCTCATCTATGCGCTGCAAGGGAGCAGATTTGGCAAGATCCGGAGAATCGCAAGAAGTCATCGCGAAGTGGGAGGGCGACTGGCGGGCGACCGTCACGGCCGGGGCGTTCTCGTTCCCGGTGGACGAGCCCCCGGAGGCCGGCGGAACCGACACCGGCCCGATGCCGACCGACTACTTCCTCGGGTCGCTCGCGTCCTGTTACGCGCTGGCGCTGGCGTGGTCGGCGCGCAAACGCGGCATCGAACTGCCCGACCTCCAGGTGTCGGCGGTCGGCGAGTACGACGGCCCGCGCTTCAAGGAGATCAGGCTGACCGTGAACACCAGCCTGCCGATCGAGGAGCTGGAACCGCTGCTCGCCCCGGCCTCCCGGGTCTGCTACGTCTCCAACACGCTCGCCCACGTCCCCAAGATCGACGTACGGCAGGCCGACATCTGCGCCTGAGGCGAGGCGCGCCCCGCGCGGAGCACGCCTCGCCTCCGGGTCAGCTCCCCAGCTTCGCGTCCAGCGCCATCATCGTGTCGACGAACGCCTGGACCGGCGCCGTGGCCACACCGGCGCCGACCTGGCCGCTGCCGTCGGCGTTGTGCAGGATCCCCGTCGTCACCTGCGGGGTGATGCCGAGCTCGACGACCTTGCGCACGTCGACGCCCACCGGTGAGCCCTTCATCCCCCACACCGGGATCATGAACCGGCTGGAGTTGCCCACGCACACCTGGTCGAGCTGCGTGGTCAGCTCGGCGGCGGCCGCCATGGTCCCGCCGACGATCTGGGCCACCGCCGGCGAACCGGCCGCGGCAGCGCCGCCGAGGCCCACGAGCTCCAGCACCGAGCTGTCCCCGATGTCCGGGGCGGCGTCCGCCTCACTCCGCCCCGGGTGGTAGAGCGCGCGCTCCACCATCGGCGCGGGCGCGAGGTGCCAGTCGGAGGACGGCCCGGCCAGCCAGGCGGCGAAGTCGGTCCCGTTGCGTGCCATGCCGGTCACGACCGAGCTGTTCTCGACCTCGGCGGCCCAGGCGGTCAGCGCCCGGGCGGCGGCCATGGCCAGCGTGAGGAACAGCAGGTGGTTGCCCGAGAGGAACGTCGCCGCCTCCGTCCGGCGGGGGTGGTCGCCCGACACCAGCGCGGGCAGCAGGTTGCGCAGCAGCAGGTTGGTCGCGGCCTGCGTGCGGACGTGCACGTCGTCGCCCATGGCGACCGCCTGCGCCGCCAGCGACATCACGTCGACCGGCCCGGCCTCGGCCAGGGCGGCGGCCAGCACCGGGCCGACCACCTCGCGCAGCAGCACCAGACGGTCGATCGCGCCGGGGGTGTCGCGGCCGAACCACGCCACGTCGCCGGGCCCCTGGCCGATCGGCGCGTAGGTGGTGACGCCGGCGTCGGCGAGTTCGACGGCCCACACGGGCGTGCCCGGCCCCATCGCCGTCGCCATCGGCACGACCACGCCGTGCGCGTTGGCCGGCTCCAGCCGTACGGAACCGTCCAGGAGCAGGGCGTCGGCCTCCTCGGGGTCGCGCGCCCACCCCTCGGCGCAGACCGCGGCGCGCATCGAGCGGCGCAACGGGTCGACCGTGTCCTCGATCGCGATGCGCGGCCCGCAGTGCAGGAGCACCCGGCCCTCGGCCAGGATCGGGATCACCTCGCCTGCGGTCCGCACGCCGACCAGCTGCGGCGCGCCCCGGTCCAGCCGCCGGAAGACCTCCTTGTTGGCGGCGTCGATCGTCGCCGCGTGCCGGCCGTAGAGGCGGCGAAGAGCCGCGACCACCTCGGCGTCACCGCCACCGGGAATCCGCCAGTCGACCTGGACCACCGGGCGCTTCTGCTCGGCGATCGCCTCGGCGAACAGCGGCAGGCCGATGTTGACGACGTTCACCTCCCCGGGAAGGCGCACCGGGGTGGCGGTATCAGTGGCGTTCATCGGTTTCTCCCTTGATGTCGTTCCCCTCGGCGGGGTCCCCCTTGATGAAGTTCTCCGCGAGCGCGACCAGCGCGGCCTCGGAGTGCTCGAACGAGGCGCGCGCGGTCCGCGCGCGGCCCAGCAACGCGGTCGCCTCCGCGAGGCAGTCGGCGGCCATCGCCTCGACCACGGGCGGGGCCGCTCCGCCGGCCAGCGTCCGCGTCTCCACGATGTGCCGGGGGTCGAGGATCTCGGTGAGGTCCCGGCCCTCCAGCCCGAGGGAGATCCCGGCGTACTGCTGGGCGGCGGACTCCAGCCGGGCCGCGTCGAGGTCGATGCCGCGCAGCCCTTCCCTGCTCGCCTCCCGCACGGCGATCCCGACCACCTGGTAGGCGGTCCGGTAGTCCACCCGGCAGGTCTGCATGACGAACTCCGCCAGGTCGGTCGCCTGGCTGAAGCCCGACTCCAGGGCCTCCCACATCCGGTCGGCGTTCACCGTCATGCTGCGGATGACCCCGCTGGTCAGCCTCGTCGTACGCAGCGCCAGGTCCAGCGCGCGGGGGATCTCGCCGTACGCGTAGATCAGGTTGTCGCTGCGGGCCGACGGACTCTTGCTGACGGCGAGGAACCCGGTGAGCCGGCCGATCAGGGTGCCGGAGGCGCCGCGGATGATCGAGAGGGCGTACGGGTTGCGCTTCTGCGGCATGAGCACGCTGGAACGGCTGAACCCGTCGGCGATGGTGATGTAGTCGAACTCGTTGCTGGCCCAGATCTCCAGGTCCTCGGCCAGCTTGCTCTGCGTGGTCAGCAGGCTGGACGCGTGCGACAGCGCCGCGATGAGCCCGTCGATCTGCCACATGGCGTCGCGCGTGTGCTGGATGAAACCCTCGAAGCCGAGCAGTTCGGCGACCCTGCCCCGGTCGGCCAGCAGCCGGCTGCCGTTGACGCAGCCCGCCCCGCCCGGACTGGTGTTGACCCAGGTCAGGGCGTCCATGAGCCGCTCGGCGTCGCGCAGGACCGGGTAGGCGAAACTGACCAGGTAGTGGCCGAACGTGGAGGGCTGCGCGTGCTGCAGGTAGGTCTGGTCGGGCAGCCACGTCGTGCTGTTGCCCGCCGCGACCTTCGCGATGGCCTGCGCCAGCTCCGCCGCCGCCTCGATCAGGTCCTCCAGGACGCTCCGCACGTGCAGCCGCAGGGCGATGCGCACCGCCTCGCGCCGCGGCCGGCCGGCGTGCAGCCACCCGGCGTCGTCACCGATCTGGGCGGTGAAGTACCGCTCCCGCGAGTTGTACGGCTCGCCGAACGCCGGGTCGTAGGGGAAGTCCTCGGCCGGGGTGCGCACGGCCCGGAGCAGCACCCGCATGAGCTGCTCGGCGGCGCTGTAGGGGACCACCCCGCGTTCGTGCAGATCGACGAGGTGCGCGAGGTCGGCGAGGTTGAGGCCCGCGTGCAGCAGCGGCGAGTCGGCGTTCTCCAGCGCGAACCCGCTGTCGATCAGCTCCTGGGCCGGGCCTTCCACCGGTGGGCCCAGGCGGTCGAGCCCGCCCCGGTGGTGCGCCGAGGGTGCGGACGGCAGTCCGTCGTCGATCATCGTGCCTCCCATCCGGCGACGGCGTCGAGCAGGCCGCCGGTGTGCCAGAGAACTGTGGTCAGGTCGGGGTCGTGGCGTCGTTCGCCGAGGATGCGCGGGAGGGCGCCCAGCGCCTTCGCGGTGTAGACCGGGTCGAGGACGACCCCTGAGGCGCGCAGCGCCAGCCGCGCGGCGCGCTCGCCCTCCTCCGAAGGGCGGGCGTGCCCGGGGCCGCGGGCGTCCTCCACCACGACATCGGACGCCTCCGGGATCTCGGTCCCCATCAACCGGGCGCATCCCTCGCCGAGCTCGAGTATCCGCCGCGCGGTCTCGTCCGGCGGCCGGCTGACCGAGGCGCCACGAATCAGCATCCTGCGCCCCGACGCCACGGCCCCGGACACCAGCCCCGCCTGCGTCCCCCCAGACCCCGCCGCCACGACAACCACAACAGGCCCCTCAAGCCGGCCCTCAACGTGAGCCCCGGCTTGTGCCCCGGACCGGCCCTCAGAGTGAGGCCCGTGCTGGGCCGCGGTTTGGTCCCCGTGCTGGGGCGCGGTTTGGTGTACGAGTTGGGTGGCGAGTTCGAGGGCTGCCAGGTGGAAGCCGGTCGCGCCGAGTGGGGTCGCGCCGCCGCGTGGTACGGCGAAGGCGGTCTGGCCGAGTTCGCCGGCCGCCCTCTCGATCGCGACGTCGACGAAGGCGCGGTCCGGGTCGTGGGTCCATCGGATCTCCGCGCCCCAGTGGCGGGCCGCCAGCAGGTTGGGGTGCGAGGTCTGGGGAGGCGATCCGGCGTAGATCAGTACGCAGCGCAGGCCCGCCCAGGCGGCGGCCGCCGCGGCGGCCTGGCAGAAGTTCGAACCGGGGGTCCCGCCGGTCACCAGCACGCTCGCACTCGACTCGCGGGCGGCCGCGATCAGCATCTCCAGCTGACGCGCCTTGTTCCCGGCCACCGCGAAGCCGGTGAGGTCGTCGCGCTTGAGCAGCATCCTCCCGCGCACGCCCAGCGCCTCGGCCAGCCGTGGCGCCTCCACAAGGGGGGTGGGCAACACGGCCAGCTCAGCCCGAGGCGGTGCCACCCCTTGGTTCTCCCACGGCCGGCGCACCTGCCGGGGGTCGCGGGGGTCTCGGCGGTCTGGGGTTACGGCCATGAAGGCGACTCCTCCGACCTGGCGCGGCGGGCGCGGGCCACCACGAGGTCGACCATGGCGGCGGCCGCGCCGGCGTCGGACGGGTTCTGGGTGCCGCCCAGGTGGGTGCGCAGGTTGGCCGCCATCCGGTCCGAGCGCACCTCGAGTCCCTCGACGAGCTGGACGCCGAGCCTGAGCGCCGTGCCCGACAGCAGGCACACCTCGGGCAGCGCCACCCATTCGGCCTTCCAGGCCCGCCCGTCACGTTCGTGCTGGCTGACGACCGACTCCAGCAGCACCCCGGCGTTGGCCCTGACCAGCCGGGCCAGCGTGTTCAGGTGCTCGCTGCCCTCGGGGTTGCGCTTGTGGTGCATCGTGATGCTGCCGACCACCCCGTCGGGACGCGGCTCGCCCAGCTCGCCGATCTCGGGGCGCTGCAACTCGTACACCTCCTCGCCGATCCGCGCCAGCGTGCCGGTGACCAGGGCGAGCAGGCCGCCGAACTCGGCGATCCGGTCGCGGGCGCTCAGCCAGGAGATGACGGGGTCGGCCAGCCCGAGGTCGGCGCAGAAGCGGGCCCGTACGGCGAGTCCGCGGTCGCCGTACGCGACCAGGGTCCCGATGCCGCCGCCGAGCTGCCCGACGAGCCACCGCGGGGCGCCCTCGCGCAGCCTGTCGAGGTGCCGCCGGATCTCGTCCGCCCAGGACGCCGCCTTCCAGCCGAAGGTGGCCGGCGCCCCCGGCTGGCCGTGCGTCCGGCCCGCGATCGGGGTGTCGCGGTGCGCCACGGCCAGGTCGAGCAGACGGTCCTCGATCCGGCGCAGGTCGCGCCAGACGATGCCGCCGACCGCGCGCGTCGCCAGCGAGGTCCAGGTGTCGGTGACGTCCTGGACGGTCGCGCCGACGTAGACGTGCTCGCGGGCCGGCTCGGGCAGGACCCGGCGCAGCTCGTGGATCAGGCCCAGGGTCGAGTGGCCGGTCTCGCGGGTGCCGCGCGCGACCCGGTCCAGGTCGAGCCGGTCGACGCGCAGCTCGGCGGTGATGGTCTCGGCGGCCCCTGCGGGTATGAGCCCTTCCGCCGCCTGCGCCCTGGCCAGTGCGGCCAGCACGTCGAGCCACCCCTGCAGGCGGCCCCGCTCGTCGAAGATCTGTCGCAGCTCGTCGGTGCCCCACAGGTGCGAGTAGACCGTCGAGTCCGAGATGCGCGCGCTCACGTCGCGTTCTCCCGCCCTTCCTCGGTGGTACGAAGCTCCTCGGCCAGGTCGGAGGCGGCGGCCAGCCCCGCCGAGACCAGGGTGAACGACGCTCCCCAGGGCACCACCACCGTGTCGCCGCGGGTCTCGATGTGCTCCTCCAGCAGGCAGCACTTGGTGAGCCGGGCCTCGCCGGGAGGGAGCGG
This sequence comes from Nonomuraea sp. NPDC049486, assembly GCF_040676925.1. Classification (NCBI taxonomy): domain Bacteria; kingdom Bacillati; phylum Actinomycetota; class Actinomycetes; order Streptosporangiales; family Streptosporangiaceae; genus Nonomuraea; species Nonomuraea sp. NPDC049486. The sequence goes on along the minus strand of NZ_JBFAPV010000008.1, from coordinate 220,698 downwards.
CCTGCTGGCCGCCAGCGCGGCCGGGCAGATGTCGACCTGGGTCACGCCCGCCGCCCGGTCCGGATAGAAGTGGTCGTGGATGGCGCGCGAGCGGGCGCAGCCCAGCAGCAGCCAGTCCGCCTCGGGCGGCACCTCGTCGAGATAGGAGACCTCCGCCCCGGGGACCGTGATGCCGCCCCCTCGGCACGGCAGCAGGTAGTGGCCGGCCGGCTCGCGGGCGGCCATCTCCTCCAGGTCGACGACCTCTGACACGCACTCGGTCGCCGGCAGCTCCTCGGCGGTGTCGAGGACGCGCCGTACCTGGTCGACCAGCTTGGCCGGCCAGGGCGGGGCGACGTCGAGCACGTGCACCCGGCGCGGGACGGCGTCCAGCATGAAGTTGACGTGCCCGTAACGGCCGCGGACGACCACGCAGCGCGGGGCGCCGGCGATCCCGGACGCCGCGCGCAGCAGCTGACTGGGCACGGCGGTGTCGATGTCGGCCCGGTCCACGAGGATCGTCTCCTGGGGCGAGGCCAGCACGCGCACGTCGGTGACGTCGACGAACAGCTCCTCCTCGCCTGCCTTGGTGACCTCGACCAGGGCCAGTCCGTCGTCGTTGCGGGCCACCACGAACCGGGTCCTGCGATACACCTGGCGGCTCAGGAAGAACTCCCGCAGGGAACGCTCGTCGAGATCCACCGGGACGTCGGTGAACGCCACGGTTCGATACTGATGCGGGATCATGGTGAATCCTCCAGTGGGAAAGTTCCCATCGTGTCTGAGCGCAGCCCCAGCCGGAGCGTCTCGACCGCCAGGGCGTCGGCCGGAGCGATGTTGCCGAGGTTCACGTTCGCGCCGTAACGCCGGATGAGCCAGGCCTGCTGCGCGCGAAGGGGCGCCTCGAACAGGGCGTTCTCCAGGCCCACCGCCGAGACGACCGCGTCGACGATCTCCGTGCGCACCTCGCCGGCCGGGTCGTACAGCCCGACGGTGCCGCTCTCGCGCCCCTCGGTCACCACCCAGCGCGCGCCCGCCTCCAGGTCGGCCCGCGCGTCGGCGCCCCACTGCCGGGCCGAAGGAGGCGTGTCGGGGCTCTTGACCCCGATCTCCGAGAGCACGACGAACCGGGACGCCGCCGCGCTGATCATCGCGTTCTTGTCGTCGCGCGGGATGGCCACCGAGCCGCACGACACCTCTATGCACGGGAACCCCACCGACTCGGCCCAGTCCATGAACCGGTCGAGCACGCCCTGCTGCCACGACACCTCCAGCAGGGTCCCCCCGGTGCAGGCCAGCACCTGGTGCGCGGCCAGCAGGTCGAGCTTGGCGTCCAGCGCCGGATCGATGTAGGCGGTGCCCCAGCCGAACTTCCACACGTCGATGCTCGCGGCGGCGGAGGACAGCCGGAGCTCGGCCTCGGCCACCGACATGCCGTTGTCGAGGACGTGCGAGATGCCGCGCCGGCGGGGCTTGGTCGTGCGCTCCGGAAGGGTGAGAAAGCCGGCGACCTGCGATGTCTGGCCGCGCGACGCTTCACGGTAGCGAACGGGGTGTCCTGTCACGGGAAAGGCTTCCTCACTAGAATGACGTCTTCAGCGCCTGCTCTGTCTGCCGGCACCACCCACCGCATGGAAGAGAACTCATCGTGCCGATCAACGACCTCGACCACCTGGCACATCGGCTGCGCGGCCTTCCGGGCGTCACGGCCAAGAGCGCCATCGGGGCGGTCACCGACGTGTTCGGCGGCGGTGACTGGTGGTCCGGTCCCGGCGACGACGGAGCCGTCGTGCACGACCGCGGGCGCAACCTGATCGTCGGCGGGGAGGCGATGCTGCCCTCCTTCGTCGCGAAGGACCCCTACGGCGCCGGGGTGGCGGCCGTCCTGGCGAACGTGAACGACCTCGCCGCCATGGGCGCCCGTCCTCTCGCGATCGTCGACACGATCGTCGGCCCGCGCGAGGTCACCAGGAAGATCCTGGAGGGCCTCAAGTGGGCCGGCGAGACCTACCAGGTGCCCGTGGTGGGCGGCCACCTCACCGAGAGCGACGGCCCGCCGAGCCTGTCGGCGTTCGGTCTCGGCACCGCGGAGAAGGTGCTGTCGGCCACGCACGCCGCCCCCGGCCAGGCGTTGATGCTCGCCTGCTGCCTCGACGGGCGCATGCGCGACGACTTCCTGTTCTTCCCGTCGTTCGACGAGCGGGGCGACCGCCTGGCGGGCGACGTCCGGGCCCTCGCCGAGGTGGCGGAGTCGGGCGCGGCGGTGGCCGCCAAGGACGTCAGCATGGCCGGCATGATCGGCTCGCTGGCCATGCTGCTGGAGGCCGACAGGCTGGGCGTCCAGGTGGACATGGACGAGCTCCCCGTGCCCGAGGGCGTGCCGGTCGCCGACTGGCTGTCCTGCTTCCCCTGCTTCGCCTTCCTGCTCACGACGCCTGACGACCGGGTCGAGGAGTGCGCCAAGGCCTTCACCGCGCGAGGGCTGACCGCGCGCCGGCTCGGCACCCTCGACGACACCGGCGAGGTGCGCCTGCGCGACGCCTCCGGCTCGGTCGTGGTCTTCGACCTGAACGAGGAGTCCGTCACCCGGCTGGGCCGTTGACACACGCCCGGCCTTCCTGACGTACGAAGTGATCACGTCAGGTCGATGCTCATCTGCTGATGGGGCACGCCGACGTAGGCGACCGGGCCGCCCACCTTCGACCAGCCGAGCCGCCGGAAGAAGCTCACGTTGCCGAGCTGGACGTACGCGATCATGCGCGCGCCGCCGGCGGCCGCGGCGGTCTCCACCGCGTACCTGACCAGCGGGCCCCCCAGCCACAGGTGCCGATACTCCGGGAGCACCGCGAGCCGGTCCCCCTTCCACAGCCTCTCGCCGTCGGGCGAGGGGTAGCGGTACAGCCGGACCGTGCCGGCCGGCACGCCGTCGGCGAACGCGAGCACGTGGTGGACGCTGGGGTCGCGGTCGAACTCGTCCTGGTCGGTCTGCTCGAACAGCGACTGCTCCGCCACGAAGACCGACCGCCGGATCCGGAGGTGCTCCTCCAGCTCCTCCGCCGCCGTCACCGTACGGCAGACGTGATGCGGCGCGGCCTGGTCAGAAAACGAGCGGGAGAGAGACGCGCCCATCGGGCACCACACCCTTCGTCGAACCAGAACCGGCACGTTCCAGGGCGGCCTGCCCCGAACACGCCTGGCATCGTGCGCATCCCGCCATGACCCCGGTGGCGGTGAGCCCGCGTCGCAGCATGTGCGGGACCACCTGCCGGTAGATCCCCTCGACGTAGTCCGCGGACGGGGGCCGTTCGTCCTCCATCAGGCTCCCGGGGACCGGGCGCAGCGGGACGATGAACGGGTAGACGCCCATGTCCACCGCCCGGCGGCACATGTCCACCGTGAGGTCGGGGTCCTCGCCCATGCCGAGGATCACGTACGTCGAGACCTGTCCTTCGCCGAAGACCCGGACCGCGCGTTCCCAGGCGGAGAAGTACGCCTCGATGCCCCAGCGCGCCTTGCCCGGCGCGACCCGCGCGAGCACCTCGGGGTCGAAGGTCTCCACGTGGATGCCGACGGAGTCCACGCCCATGTCGCGGACCCGGTTGATCACGTCGAGGTCGGACGGGGGTTCGAACTGGACCTGCACCGGCAGCCCGGACGCCTCCTTCACGGCCTGGGCGCACCTGCCGACGTAGAGGGCGCCGCGGTCCGGGGTGGCGGTGCTGCCGGTGGTGAGCGTGGCGTCGACGGCGCCGTCCAGGTCGCGGGCCGCCACCGACACCTCCGCGAGCATCTCGGGCGTCTTCTTGGCGATCGTGCGACCGGCCGCGAGGGAGACCCCGATCCCGCAGAACGTGCACTGGTCGGAGTTGCCCCAGTAGGCGCAGGTCTGCAGCACCGTGCTGGCCATGGAGTCCAGGTGCATGAGCGCGATCTGCCAGTAGGGGACGCCGTCGGCCGTCTTCAAGTCGTAGTACTTCGGCCGGGGAGCCAACGCCGCGTCCGCCAACCGGACCGAGCCCTCGTAGATGCCGAAACCGTCGTCCTCCTGCCGCAGGGCGTACGGGGAGTCACGCACGTAGTCGGCCGTGGTGGGAACCGTGGCCGGGCTTCCGTCGATCCACAGCATCCCCGCGTCGGCGGGACCGGCGCCGCCCTTCCGCGCCTCCATGGAGATCTCGGTCCGCAACCCCCGGCTCTGCAACCGGGCGATCAACTCGGCGAGTTCCTCCTGGTCGAGGGTCCGGTGGGTGTCGGGTGCCTCGGTCATGATGTGGCTCCTTGTCCGGGCCGACTCTTAACGGTGCTCGGCTAGACCGCCATGAAGGATGACGCATTTACTATAGGAAACTACTCTTTGACTACTATAGAAAGAATGTAGGGAGTGGCAACTAGGCGTCAGCGAATGACCGGGTATGCCCACAATCGCCCGGTCTGTGGCGTGTCTCTTCAGGAGCCCTTGAGCCGGGTCACCCACACCTCCCGCTCCTCCGCGGAGGCGGCCTCGTGAAGGACGTGTCCCCCGTCGCCGGGCTCGCCTGAGGCGAGCCGGCCGGTCTCCAGGTCGATGCGCCCCTGCTCGACGGTGTGCACGCAGGCGGTGAACGTCTCGTCCGGGCGCGTCGTCACGAGCAGCGCCCGCCCGGTGGCGGGGTCGACCTCCAGCCGCCGGTACGGGACGAACGGATCTCCGGGACGGTAGCCGGACTCCTCCAGCACCAGCCATCCGGCGCCCGGTGCGGCCTGCGCGAGGGCGGCCAGGCGGTCGTCCAGCGTGACCTCTTCGAGCGCCTCCCGGTAACGCATCGCGAACGCGGCGCCCGCGACGGCCTCGACGTCAAGGCCGTCCGACGTCAGCAGCTCGCTGGACTCGACCACCCGGCGAACCAGCTCGCGGTGCTCGGCCCAGGCTTCGACCAGCGGTTCGAGGCCCCGCCCCGACTCGCGGAGCCGCTGCGCGACCGCACCGACCAGGCGCGTGGTCCTGAGGTAGATGTCCGGCTGGTGGGCGCTTCCGGCGAAGGCCCGCTCCGCGGCCGCGGTCCAGAGGCGGAGAAGCTCGCTCGCGGCCTGCCGGGCGTCGGGTGCGGGCCCTGGGTCACGCACACCCTCAGTCTCGGACATTTGATATTTCCTCCTGGACAGTTCACTATACTAAACGTTACATCTAGTATCGGATATTGAGGTAGGGGCGACCAAGCAGTGAGCAACGTAGCTGTGGTGGCTGTCGGCGGTAACGCCCTGACCCGCGCGGATCAGCCGGGTACAGCCGAGCAGATCGAGAGCAACGCCGCCCAGATGGCGTCGGGGATCTCGAACCTATGCGAGGCGGGTTGGTCGGTGGTCGTCGTCCACGGCAACGGCCCGCAGGTCGGCCATCTGGCGATCCAACAGGAGGGGAGCGTCGATCTGGTGCCACCGCAGCCGCTGTACTCGCTGAACGCGATGTCACAAGGGCAGCTCGGCAGCGTCCTGGTGCGCGCGATCGACACCATCCGGGGGCCCGGCACGGCCGTCGGCCTCATCTCGCACATGGTCGTCGACCCGCACGACCCCGCCTTCCGCACGCCCACCAAGCCCATCGGACCCTTCTTCACCGAGACGGAGGCCGCGGCCATGGCCGAGCGGCGCGGCTGGGAGATGAGACAGGACGCCGGGCGGGGCTTCCGGCGGATGGTCCCCTCGCCCCATCCCACCGAGATGCTGGAGCTGTCCGCGGTCACGCCCCTGCTCGCGGCCGGCAAGGTGGTCCTCGCCGCCGGCGGCGGCGGAGTGGCCGTGGCCCGTGACGATCAGGGCCGCTATCACGGCGTGGACGCCGTGATCGACAAGGACTCGGCGGCCGCGCGCCTCGCCGGATCACTCAAGGCCACGATGATGATCCTGGTGACGGGGGTCGACGCGGTCATGGTCGACTACGGCACCCCGCGGGCCCGCGCCGTCCACGAGCTGTCTCTCGCGCAGGCCGAGCGGTATCTCGCCGAGGGCCAGTTCCCGGCCGGGAGCATGGGGCCCAAGATCCGGGCGGCCACCGACTTCGTACGGGAGAGCGGCGGGACCACCGTCATCACCTCGGCGGAGCGCATGCTCGAAGCCCTGGACCCGCAGAACCGTGTCGGCACGCACATCGTTCCCGAGCAAGCAATGAGCATCGCATGAGCACCCACGACAACCTCGCCCGCGTCCGCGTCGTCCGTGACACCTACCTCGACTCACTTCGGCTGCTCGTCGCCACCTCGGTCATGGCCGAACAGGGCGGCGTCACCTGGGCGGGCGCCGTCATGGCGACGCCTTCGGGCCGGGAGAACCTCGAGGCCGAGGGCTTCGGGGCGGAGTCCGTCGGCCAGGCCGGGGCGAACGACCTCGTACTCGCCGTGCGCGCCCGCGACGAGGCCGCGGCGGAGGCCGCGCTCGCCGCCGGAGAGCACGCCGCGTTCGAGGACGCCCGCGCCGAGTCCGGTGAGACCGCCGCCGCCGCGCCACGCACCGTCAGCGGAGCCGTCGCGCAGATGCCGGACGCGTCCGTGGCGATCGTCTCCGTGCCCGGTGGCTACGCGGCGCTGGAGGCCCACCACGCGCTCTCCCAAGGGCTGCACGTCCTGCTGTTCAGCGACAACGTCTCGCTGGACGAGGAAGCGGAGCTCAAGAAGCGGGGGAACGAGCTCGGCCTGCTGGTCATGGGGCCGGGGGCGGGCACCGCGGTGATCTCCGGCACCGGCCTCGGGTTCGCCAACGCGGTACGCCGCGGGCCGGTCGGCGTCGTCGCCGCCGCGGGCACCGGGGCGCAGGAGGTGTCGGCCCTGCTCGACCGCTGGGGCGTCGGCGTCTCGCACGTGATCGGCGTCGGCGGCCGTGACCTGTCCGAGGCCATCGGCGGCCGGATGGCGAAGGCGGCCGTGCGCGCTCTCGACGAGGACCCCGACACCGAGGTGATCCTGCTGGTGTCCAAGCCGCCGAGCGAGGCGGTCGCCCACACCGTGCTGGAAGAGTGCGGGTCCACCCCGGCGGTGGCCGCGTTCCTCGGCCTCTCGGAGATGGAGCCGCCGTCCGGGGTGCGGATGGCGCGGACGCTGGAGGAGGGCGCGCTCACCGCCGCCCGGCTCGCCGGCAAGACGCCCCCGGCCACCTCCGAAGGCCTGCGCGCCCAGGTGGAGGAGCGGCTCGGCGCCCTGGGCGACGAGCGGCGCACCGTCCGCGGCTACTACTCCGGCGGAACGCTCTGCTACGAGGCCCAGGTGATCATCAACGACCTGCTGGGCGAGGTGTACTCCAACGAGCCGCTCCTGCCCGGCAACACGGTCCCCGCACCGCCCGGCTCGAACGTGCTGCTCGACCTGGGCGCGGAGGAATACACCGTCGGCAGGCCGCATCCGATGATCGACCCCGGCAACCGCATCCAGATCCTCCGCCAGGAGGCCCGCGATCCCGAGGTCGCGGTGGTGCTGCTCGACGTGGTGCTCGGCTACGGCTCGCACGAGGACCCGGCGGGGCAGCTCGCACCGGTGCTCGGCGAGATCATGGCCGACGGCGGCCCGCAGGTCGTCGCGTACGTCCTCGGCTCCGACACCGATCCCCAGGGCTACGCCAGGCAGCGCGCGACGCTGGAGGGGATCGGCTGCCTGGTGACCGAGACCGCGGCGCGCGCCGCGTACACGGCGGCGGCCATCGCGAGCCGCCGCCCTGAACTAACGGAGTCCCACCGGTGACAGAACACCTCCGCCTTCCTCCCGTCGCCCTGATCACCTACAGCACCCGGCCGAGGGGCGGCGTCGCGCACACGCTGGCGCTGGGCGAGGCGATGCACGCGCTCGGCCAGGACGTCCTGATCATCGGACTCGGTGACCCGGGCAAGGGGTTCTTCCGGCCGGTCGCCGCCCCGACCCACGTCGTCACCGCGCCCGTCACCACCGGCGGGCTGGAGGAGAAGGTCGCGGCGAACATCGACGCCCTGGAGGCCGCCCTGGCCGACCTCGCCCCGGCCTACCCCATCCTGCACACCCAGGATTGCATCGCGGCCCGTGCGGCGGCCCGCGTGCGCGACGCCGGGATCCCCAGCAGAGTCGTCCGCACCGTCCACCACGTGGACGACTTCGACAGCGAGATCCTGATGGACTGCCAGCGCCAGGCCATCCTGGAGCCGGACCAGATCCTGGTGGTCACCAAGATCTGGCAGGACATCCTGCGGGAGGACTACGGAGTCCTGGCCGACGTGGTGCCCAACGGCGTGGATCCGGCCCGCTACAGCCGGCACTCCCCGGAGGTCGTGGCCCGGCTGCGGGCCCGGGTCGGCGCGACCGACCGGCCGCTGCTGCTGTCCGTCGGCGGCATCGAGCCGCGCAAGGGCAGCGACACGCTGGTGGCCGCGCTGTCCAGGCTGGTCGGCGAGCGTACGCCGCCGCCCGTGCTGGCCGTGCTCGGCGGCCACTCCTTCCAGGATCACCGCGCCTACAGGGAGAAGGTGCTGGCGAGCCTGGGCGCCCTCGGCCTGAGCCTGGGCAAGGACGTCGTCGAACTCGGCACCGTGCCCGAGGACGAGATGGCGGCGTGGTACGCGGCGGCGGACGTGCTGGCGTTCCCCTCCGTGAAGGAGGGGTTCGGCCTGGCCGCTCTGGAGGCGATGGCGGCCGGTCTTCCCGTGGTCACCAGCGACATCCCGGTGTTCAGGGAGTGGCTGGTCCCCGGCCGCGACGCCCTGCTGACCCCCGTCGGCGACGCGGGAGCGCTTGCCGACGCGCTCTCGGCCGTGCTCGACGACGAGGCCGTCCGCGCCCGGCTCCGCGCCGCGGGCCTGAGCCTGGCCGACCGCTACACGTGGACCGCCAGCGCCCGCCGGCACCTGGAGCTGTACGCCGGCAGCCCGGAGGCGCTCACCGCACACTGACGCCTTATCGTGCCAAAGGGCACGGATGGAGTGTGCATTCGGCCACTGACCTGCCACGCCGCCTGCCGCACCCTGAGGTTGCCCGCGTTTCGCCATGGAACGCCGGTCGACCAGAGGGAGTAACGGCATGCGATCTCACAAGCTCGTCCTCACGCTCGCGCTGACGGTGGGGCTGGCCGTGTCCGCGGCCCCGGCCGCCGCGACGACGGCCGGCACCTGCCGGGTGGAGCTGAACTTCGTCGACGCCTACGACACCGACGAGAACAACGGCGACGAGATCCGGATCAACCTCGCCGGGTACATGTACCCCGGCGGCGGCCGGTACGTCGCCATGAACAACGGTGACCGAGCCTATTCCGGCAACTTCGCCAACCCGGCCACCACCATCGGCACCACCGGGTCGGCGCTGTTCAGCCTTCGCGAGGTCACCCTGCCCGTCGTCGGCCAGGGCGACGTGCTGGGCTCGGTCACCGCCTGGGGCTTCACCTGCGCCACGCTCGCCACGGGAGAGGTCCAGGAGATCCCGCAGCACATCTTCGGCAGCGGCTACTGGTACTACATGAGCCTCGTGATGACCGGCCTGTAGGCGCCTTGTTTCCGACCGATCGATCGGTAGGATTCGGGCCATGGACATCATCGCGGTCACCCGGCACGGCAAGGTGCGTGGCCACCTCCAGGACGGGATCCCGGTCTTCCGCGGCATCCCCTACGCGGCCGCGCCCTTCGGGGCCGAACGCTTCCGCGCCCCCGCGCCCGTGCGCCCCTGGGAGGGGGTCCGTGACGCGCTGCGGTTCGGGCCGACCGCGCCCAAGCGTCCCTACCGGCCGCCGCTCGACCGGCTCATCCCCGAGGAGCCGATCCCCGGCGACGAGTGCCTCAACCTGAATGTCTGGACACCGGGCGTGGACGACGGCGCCCGCCCGGTGATGGTCTGGATCCACGGCGGTTCCCTGCGCAACGGCTCGTCGAGCATGCCGCTGTACGACGGCCACGCCTTCGCCCGCGACGGGGTGGTGCTGGTCTCGATCAACTACCGGCTCGGCGTGGAGGGCTTCGGCGTCTTCCCGGACGCGCCGGACAACCGCGGCCTGCTCGACCAGGTCGCCGCGCTGGAATGGGTACGCGACAACATCGCGGCCTTCGGCGGCGACCCCGGCAACGTCACCGTGTTCGGCGAGTCGGCGGGGGCGATCAGCATCGGCGCGCTGCTCACCAGCCCGCGGGCGAAGAGGCTGTTCCACCGGGCGATCATGCAGAGCGGCCCCCCGCACACGGCCACGCGCGAGGAGGCCGCCAAGATCGTCAAGCTGATGGCGGCCGAGCTGGGCGTGCCCGCCACGGCCGGGGCCTTCGCCGCCGTCGACCGCGAGCGGCTGCTCGACACCCAGGCCGAGGTCGTCGGCAAGGCGAACCCGATCACCGGCGGCCCCGCCTTCCACATCGTGGCCGAGCCCGGGGCCGCCCCGGTCGAGGCCGACCTCCTCATCGGCGCCAACCGGGAGGAGTACCGCCTCTGGTTCGTGCCCACCGGCGCCGTGGACCGGGTCAGCCGCCTGACCCTGCGCCTGGCCCTGCTGAAGTTCCGCATCCCCGCCCGCGCCGCCCGGCTCTACCGGTCCGCCCGGCCCGGTGCCAGGCCCGGCGAGATCCTCGGCGAGATGGCCACCGACCTGCTCATGCGGGGCCCGCTCAACCGCCTGGCCGACTCCGTGGAACGGGCCCACGTCTACGAGTTCGCCTGGCGCTCACCGGTCATGGACCTGGGCGCATGCCACGGCCTGGAGATCGGCTTCGTCTTCGACAACCTCCGGCACTGCCGTGAGCTGGTCGGCGACGACGCCCCGCAGGAGCTGGCCGACGCCATGCACCGGGCCTGGGTCGCCTTCGCCAAGACCGGCGACCCGGGCTGGCAGCGGTGGGACTCCTCCCGGCCCGTCATGGTCTTCGACTCGCCGGGCTCCGGCGTCGTCCACGCCCCCAGGGACGAGGAGCTCAGGATCTGGCTAGATCGCGAGCGGTGACAGCCGCCTCCAGCAGCCGCGCCTGCGCGGGCACCGCCAGATCCAGCCCGGTCAGCAGGCTCACCCGCCGCAGCCGGTAGTCGAGCGTGTTGCGGTGGATGTGCAGGTCGAGCGCGGTCCGGCGGCGGTTGTGCCCCCGGTGGACGAACGCGCGCAACGTCTCCAGCAGGTGGGGATGGCCGTCGAGCGGCGCCAGCTTGGCGGCCAGCCGTGACAGGCCCGCGCCCGGCCGCGCGAGCTGGTGCTCCAGCAGCACGTCGTCGAAGCGGTAGAGGCCCGGCGGCCTGCCGAGCCTGCGCACCAGCTCCATCACCGCGCGGGCCTCCCGCGCCGCCTCCGGGATGCGCGCGGGCTCCTCCGCCAGGGCCGCGGCGACGAGCAGGGGCCGTCCCACGACGTCGGCCAGCCTGTCCGCGAGCGGCTCCGGCGGGCACCCGTCAGGCAGCAGCGCGACCCCGTCGACGTGGTCCATCAGCACCAGCGACCCGGTGTGCGCGTCCATCGCCGACTGCACGAGCCGGGCCGGCGGCGCGGGCTGCCCGAAGTCGAAGAGCACCACCTCGTGCGCCTGGCCCACCTCCACGCCCGCCGCCTCGGCCAGGCTCTCGTACGGCCGGCCGCTCAGCAGCGCGCCGATGAGCGCCCGTCGCACCCGCTTGTCCTCGCTCCTGATGTCCTCCTGCGCCTGCTGGTGGGCCAGGGCGACGGCGGGCATCGCCGTACGCAGGTAGCCGAGCAGCCCTTCGCCGGCCTCGGCCAGCTCGCCGGGCCCGGCCGCCTCGGTCAGCGCCCGCCACCAGACCTCGGCGCCGATGAGGTAGGCGCTCACCGCCGCCTCCAGCGGCAGCCGCTCCTCGGCCCGGCGCGCCGACCACTCGATGATGCGCGTCAGATCGCCCGGCCCCACCGCGTCGTGCCCGCGGAGCGTGCGCAGCAGCATCGCCAGGACGGCCGAGACCGAACGGGTCACCTCACCGCTCAGGATCTCCGGCGGCAGGTCCCGGTAGAACGGGATCTCGGCGGCGCACCGGGCGACCACCGCGGAAGTGAGCTCCCGCACCCTCGGGGCCATCCGGCTGTGGAGGTCGGACATCCCGGGATCGTCACATTGCCCAAACCGCACCGTCAATCCTTGCCCCAAGTGCGCAAAGACGGCGGCTCCCGGCGCAACCAGGATGGCGGGTGAACCCCCAGCCAGGAGGCCGCCTTGTTCAGACGCCTGCTCATCCCCCTGCTCCTCGTGCTCACCCTCGGCACGGCTCCCGCCAGTGCCGCGACCACGAACTGGGGCGCACCCGGCCCCTACGCCACCGCCGTCGAGATCGGCGCGGTCAACACCCTCTACTACCCCCGCGACATCGCCGGGAGCGACCGCCGGCACCCGGTGATCGTCTGGGGCAACGGCACGGGCGGCGCGCCGCTCGTCTACCGCGACCTGCTCCTGCAGTGGGCCAGCCACGGCTTCATCGTCTCCGCCGCCAACACCCCGATGTCGAACCTCGGCATCTCCATGCGCGCCGGGATCGACGCCCTCGCCCAGCGCGACGCCGACCCGTCGAGCGTCTTCCACCGCAAGGTCGACCTGACCCGCATCGGCGCCTCGGGACACTCCCAGGGCGGCGCGGCCGCCATCGTCGTCGGCGCGGACTCCCGCGTGGACACCATCCTGCCCATCCAGCCGGGCCCGCTGGCCGACATCGACGACGTCCACGGCCCCGCGTTCCTGATGGCCGGCCAGCGTGACTCCATCGTCTGGCCCGCGCTGGTCAAGGCGTTCTACAACGCCGCCGACCACATCCCGGCGATCTACGGCGAGGTGCGCGGCGCCGACCACTTCACCGTCGTCGGCGACCCCGGCCCGTTCGCCGCGCCCACCACCGCCTGGTGGCGCTTCCAGCTCATGGACGACCTCCAGGCCCGCGCCCTGTTCTACGGGCCGAACTGCGGCATCTGCGTCGACAGCGTCACCTGGTCGGACGTCCGCCGCAACGCCCACGTCCCCCGCTGATCTTCCTGCCGATCGATCGGTAGGCTACGCTCGCCCTACCGATCGATCGCTTGGAAAGGAACCCCCATGACCGTCGAAAGCCGGCCAAGACCCGCCCTCCTGCGGGTGACCATCGGCAGCTTCGTGGGCACCGTCATCGAGCATGCCTGGCCACCACGGCGATGGGCCTGCTCCCCACCTACGCCACGATCGGCATCTGGGCGCCGGTGCTCCTGGTCACCCTCCGGGTCATCCAGGGCTTCTCCTACGGCGGCGAGGTCACCGGCGCGGTGCTGATGACCACCGAGTTCGCGCCCCGGCACCGCCGCGGCTACATCGGCAGCTTCATCCCCGCCGCCGGACCCGCCGGCCTGCTCCTGGCCACGATCGCGATCATGGCGGTGGCCGGCATGGAAGAGACCGACTTCCTCTCGTACGGCTGGCGCATCCCCTTCCTGCTCTCGGCGGTGCTCGTGCTCGTCGGCCTGGCGATCCGCGCCTCCGCCCCGGAGAGCCCGGTCTTCGCCGGGTCCCGCACCCGCCACAGCGCGCCCATCCTGGAGGTCTTCCGCCGTCACACCCGCACCGTCCTGCTCGGGGTGGGCACCGGCTTCGGCTTCTACGTCATCTTCTACGTGCTGCTCGTCTTCGCCGGCTCCTACCTGACCACCCAGCTCGGGCACCCGGCGCAGGTGCCGCTGGTCGCGGTGGCCATCGGCTCGGTCATGGTGATCGTCTTCGGCCCGCTCTGCGGCAGCCTCTCCGACCGCTTCGGCCGCCGCCCGATGATCGTGACGGGCTCCGCCCTGACCGCCCTGTTCAGCTTCGCCTTCTTCGCCATGCTGGCCACCGGCGGCGCCACCCTGATCTACCTGGCCTACGCGCTCGCCTTCGGCCTGGTGACCATCATGTACTCGCCGCTGATCACCTTCATCGCCGAGCAGTTCCCGACGGCCGTGCGCTTCAGCGGCGCCTCGGTCGCCGGGCAGATCGGCGCGGTGCGCGGCGGCGGCCTCGCCCCGCTGATCGCCACCGCCCTGCTCGCCGCCTGGGGGATCTGGGCCGTCGCGGCCTACGTCTGCGCCTCGCTGCTGGTGTCGCTCGCCTGCACGCTGGCGCTGAAGGAGACCAGCCGGAGCGACCTCACGGCAGAATGAGGTCGTGACTAACGATCGATCGGCAGCACTCGCGACCCAGCGACGGTTCGCCGCCTCCCAGGTCCGGCTCCCGGAGCACGTCCTGCTGGAGGGCACCTCCGGCCGGATCCTGCGCGAGGCGCTGCTGCTCTTCGCCGAGCGGGGCTTCTACGGCACGTCCATCCGCGACCTCGGAACGGCCTGCGGGATCCGCTCGGCGACCCTCTACTCCCACTTCCCCGCCAAGGAGAACGTCCTGGCGGAGCTGGTCCGCATCGGTCACGAGGAGCACCACCGGCGGCTCGTCGAGGCGGCCTCCGCGGGGCCGGCGGACCCCGAGGCGCGCCTGCGCCGCGTGGCCCGCGCGCACGTCCTGGTCCACGCCGAGTTCCCCATGCTCGCGGTGGTCGCCAACAACGAACTGCACGCCCTCTCCGCCGAGCTGGCCGGCCCCGCGCTCATGCTCCGCGCCGACGGCCGCCAGCTGCTGATCGACATCCTCGACGAGGGCATCAGCGAGGGCGTCTTCGACGTGCCCGACGCCTTCCTGGCGGTCACGGCGATCAGCGGGATGGGGATGCGGGTGGCCAACTGGTACGACTCCGCCATGCCGTACGAACCCGAGGAGGTCGCGGACACCTACGCGGAGTTCGCCCTGCGGCTGACCCTGGCGGGGCGCCCCTGACGACGGTGGGCCCGGTCACCGTTCCAGGTCGCGGAGGTAGGCGGCGAAGCCTTCCAGACCGTCGATGTTGCGCGGCCCGCTGATGCCCTCGTTGTAGTCGAGGACGTAGAAGCGGTCGTGCACCACCGCGGGCAGTGCGCTGGTGGCGGGGAACTCCTTCAGGAACGCGATCTTCTCCCGGGCGGGCTTGTCGCCGTAGTCGAGGATGACGATGACCTCCGGCCGCGCCTCGACCACCGCCTCCCAGGTCACCTCGCTCCAGCGGGCGTCCAGCCCGGCGAAGACGTTGCGGCCGCCGGAGAAGCGGATGATGTCGTTGGGCGGCACCTGGGCGCCCGCGGTGAAGGGCTTGTCGGTGCCGGAGTCGTACAGGAAGACCGGCACGGGGTCGCCCTTCGGCGTCCGCGCCCGCACCGCCTCGACGCGCTCCCGGTATCCGGCGACCAGGGCCCGTGCCCGGTCCTCGACGCCGAAGATCCGGCCGAGGCGTTCCAGGTCGGTGTAGAGGCCCTCGAAGGGGGTGACCCGTTCGGGATGGCCGGGATAGTTGAAGCACGACTCGGCGTGCATGAAACTCTGGATCTTCAGCCCGTCGAGGATGGCCGGGGTGATGCCGCGCTGGTCGCTGAAGCCCGAACGCCATCCGGCGACCACGAAGTCGGCTTTGGCGTCCACCACGAGCTCGCGGTTGAGCAGGTCGTCGCTGAGGAACTCGACCTCGGCGTACTCGGCGGCCCAGGGGGACTCCTCGACCGGAGGGTTCGCGGGCGGCATGACGTAGCCGTGCACGTGCTCGGTGAGACCGAGGGCGAACAGCTTGTCGGCGCTGCCGGCCTCGTACACCACGGCGCGGGCCGGCGTCGTGTACTCGACCTGCTCGCCGCACCGGTTGACGGTCACCTTCCGTACGGACGCCGTACCGTCCTGGATCCGCGCGCCGCAGCCGGCGAGCAGGAGTGTCCCGGTCAGGATGGCGGCCATCGGACGGAGGGAGCGGGACGTACGCGCGATCATGCGGTGGTTCCTTTCATGGGCCGAGGTCGTAGAGCACCTGCGGCACACCGGTGAGGGGATGGGGGACGACGCTGGCCACGACGTCGAAGACGTCGCGCAGGAGAGCTTCGGTGAGGACCTCGCCGGGCGTGCCGGAGGCGACGACCTCGCCCGCGGCGAGCACGACCAGGTGGTCGCAGGCGGAGGCGGCGAGGTTGAGGTCGTGCAGGGTGACGAGCACGCCGAGGCCGGAGCCCTTGAGCATCGACAGCAGCCGGATCTGGTGGCGCAGGTCGAGATGGTTGGTCGGTTCGTCCAGGACGAGGAGCCGCGGCTCCTGGACGAGCGCGCGGGCGACCAGCACCCGCCGGCGTTCGCCGCCGGACAGCGACAACACCCCCCGGCCCGCCAGGTGCAGGACCTGCATCCGCTCCATGGCCTGCCGGCACAGCTCCCGCTCGCGCGGGCCGAGCGCCTGGTTGCCCCGTACGTGCGGGGCCCGGCCGAGGGCGACCACCTCCTCGACCGTGAAGTCGAGATCCGCGCCTCCCTCCTGGGTGAGCGCGGCGACCACGCGCGCGCTGTCCCGCAGCGTCATGGCGGACAGGTCCTGACCGTCGATCCAGATCGCGCCGCGCGACGGCCGCAGCGCCCGGTAGACGCACCGCAACGCCGTCGTCTTGCCCGAGCCGTTGGGCCCGATCAGCCCCACGACCTGGCCGGGCCCGACGGCGAGCGAAAGACTCCTGACGACGGTGGCGCCGCCCAGCGACACCGACAGGCCGTCCACCTTCAGGTCGGCCGTCATGACCGGCCCCCGAAGAGGTAGCCGCGCCGGCGCAGCAGCGTGACGAACACCGGCACGCCGACCAGCGCGGTGATCACCCCGATCGGCAGCTCGCGCGGCGCCACCACGGTCCGCGCCATGAGGTCGGCCCAGACCATGAAGACGGCGCCGGCGAGCGGCGCGACGGCCAGCACGCGCACATGCGCGGCACCCACCCACAGCCGCACCACGTGCGGCATCACCAGCCCGACGAACCCGATCGCGCCGCTGACGGCCACCATCGCGCCCGTGAGCAGCGAGGTCAGGACGAACAGCCCGCGGCGGAGCGTCTCGGTGTCCACCCCCAGGCTCATCGAGGTCTCGTCGCCCAGAGCCAGCACGTCCAGGCTCCGGCCGAGCCGCCGCAGCACCACGACGGAGACGGCCGCGACGACCGTCACCACCGGCAGCGCTCCCCACGTCGCCCCGCCCAGGCCGCCCATCGACCAGAACAGCACGGTGCTGGTCGACTCGCCGTCCGGGGCGAAGTAGACGATCAGACTCATGACCGCCTGGAACCCGAACGCCATCGCCACCCCGGTGAGGACCAGGCGCAGCGGCTCCAGCCCGCCGCCTCGACGTGAGACCAGGTAGACCAGGGCCGAGACGAGCAGCGCGCCGAGAAAGGCGCCCGCGGAGACCGCGTAGATCCCCATCGCGGCCAGCCCGCCGGACACCGTGACCAGGACGGCCCCGGCCGACGCCCCTGACGACACCCCCAGGACGAACGGGTCGGCCAGCGCGTTGCGCACCATGGCCTGGACCGCCACGCCGACCGCGCTGAGCCCGGCTCCCACCAGCACGGCCAGGAGCACCCGCGGCGTCCTGACCTGCCAGATGATCTGGTAGGCCGTGATCTCCTCGGCGGAGATCGCACCGCCGGTGACGGCCGCCCACAGGTAGCGCAGCGTCTGGCCGGGAGGCACGGCCGCGGCCCCCGAGCCGATCGCCAGCAGCACCGACACCGCCAGGGCGACGGCCAGCGACACGACGATCACGCCCACGCGCGGGCCTTCGCGCGCCTCGGACGGCCGCTTAGGAACGAAAACCGTTTTCATTGCCGCTTATCATCAGGGAAGCGGCACGGCATGTCAAAGGCGGGCCCTTGTGCAGGGCCCGCCTTCGAGGTCACGCCATCAGCGCTGCTGGGTCAGCAGACCCGGGCGGTAGGGCAGGAGCCCGTAGTCGCCGCCGGAGTTGGGGCTGCGC
Source organism: Nonomuraea sp. NPDC049486 (assembly GCF_040676925.1). Taxonomy (NCBI): domain Bacteria; kingdom Bacillati; phylum Actinomycetota; class Actinomycetes; order Streptosporangiales; family Streptosporangiaceae; genus Nonomuraea; species Nonomuraea sp. NPDC049486. Next base: position 202,984 of record NZ_JBFAPV010000008.1, on the reverse strand, counting down.
CCCTGGTAGAGCAGCTGCAGGTTGCAGGGGTCGACGGTGAAGGTCTGGTCGGCGTTGGCGCGGACCAGCTCGCCGTGACTGATGTCGTTGGTCCAGGTGGCGCCGCTGTTGGCCTTGCCGGCGAAGGGGTTGCCCTCTGTGGCGGCCTGCGGCGTCCACGAACCGTTCAGGCTGGTGGCCGTGAACGAGCGGAAGTAGCGGCCCTGGGAGCCGATCGCCTCGACGAGCATGAGGTACTTGTTCTGGCCCTGGAGCTTGTAGACCTGGACGCCCTCGAACAGGTTGTTCGTCGTGTCACTCATGATCACGGTCGAGGTGGTGCCGAAATTGCCGGGGAAGTTCCCGATGGGCATGCTGGCCCGGTAGATCCTGCCGTTGTCGCCGGCGAAGAACAGGTACATGTTCGTGCTGTCACCGATGAGCGTCTGGTCGATGGGGCCGGTTCCGGAGTTCGAGATGCTTCCGGAGAAGAGCGGCTGCTCCGACGACCAGCCGTTCGGGTTGGTGGGGTCGCTCGACGTCCTGTAGGAGAAGGCGGTCCTGCCCCACTGGTAGGCGAGCACCCAGATGTTCCTGGGGGCGAAGTAGAAGAGCGTGGGCGCGACGGTGGAGGACGACATCGTGTTCTGGCTGGCCGAGGCCATGTCCGACCAGTTGGTGAACAGGCTGAAGTTCATCGAGCCCCACCTGGTGCCCGTGTCGTGCGTCGTCGCGTAGACGAGGTGCCTGCCGTTGTAGGGGGCGACGGTGAAGTCCTTGAGCGAGACCCAGCCCGACTTCGGCTGCGCCAGCGGGCCCGTCGACGTCCAGCGGTACGTCGAGGGAAGGTCGCACTGGCCCGGGTCGCCGCCGCCGCCGTCCACCCGGACGAGCTGCCACTGCTGGTTGTTGCCGCCCCAGTCGTCGTACTGGACGATGTTGGCGTTGTCGGCGGTGGAGGCGCCCTGCACTTCGAGTGCCTTGTTGCTGTGGCGGGAGATGAGCCGCACGTATCCGTCCGGGCTGTCGGCCAGCCGCCACTGCTGGTTGGTGCCGTTGTGGTCGGCCCACTGGACGATCGCACCGCCGTTGGCGGTCGACCAGTTGTAGACGTCCAGCACCTTGCCGGAATGGCGGGACTTCAGGCGGTAGTAGCCGCCGCCCGAGTCGACGAACTGCCATTGCTGCTGGTTGCCGTTGTTACGTGTCCATTGGGTGATGCGGCCGCCGTCGGCGGTGGACAGGTTGTAGACGTCCAGGGCCTTGCCGCTGTTGCGGTTCACCAGGACGTACCAGGCGTTGGTGTCCACGGTGGCGGCGTGGGCGGCGGGAAGGGCGACGAGCAGGCTCGCCAGTAAGGCGGCCACCGTCGCGAGGACGGCCAGGAATCTGTTCTTCATGGACGGGTTCGCGCCTTTCTGCGTCGAGGTCAAGGGGTCGAGGTCAAGGGGTGGTGAGGTCGAAGCGGCGCACGGTCACCGCGCCGCCGAGTGACTGGGTGGCGTAGTTGAAGATCCCGAAGCGGTAGCCCATGAAGAACTGCCAGGCGTTGTTCAGGGCGAAGGCCGGGCCGAGGCTCACGAAGTCGCTGCCGTTCGTGCTGTAGGAGAAGCGGGCCTGCCTGCCGGACCCGGGCCGGATGTCGGCGCTGACCCGCAGCCAGAGCCGGCCGCCCGAGATGTTCGCGCTCGCCGCCTCGGTGCCGGTGCCGGTGGTCTGCCACGAACTGTTCATGGTGAGCCCGTTGGTCATCACGACCCGGTTGACGCCGTTGTCGCGTTTGACGCCGATCCAGGCCGACTGGTCGCGCAGCATGGCCAGCCCGGCGCGGTCGCCGTTGCTCATCTGCGAGTAGTCGAGCTCGATCGTCGCCGTCGACGACGGGCCCTGGATGCGGTGGGTCAGCGTGTTGCGGGCGTTGTAGAGGTCGCCGGTGACGGTCGCGGTCTGCAGGCGCAGGCCGTTGCCCGTGGAGAAGCGGCTGGTGTCGGGGTTGTGGTTCCACTCCCAGCGGTGCCCGAGGCTGCCCGAGGTGAAGGTGTCGGGGCCGATCATGGATGCCACGGTCCGGCTGGTCTGGATGTTCGGCTTCGGGTAGGTGACGCCCCAGCCGCCGTTGACGGTCTGCACGGTCGGCCAGTCGCCGTTCCAGGTGATCGGCGCGAGCGCCGGGACCCGCCCGCCGGGGTAGGCGTCGACGAACGACATGTAGTACCACGCGCCGTTCTGGGTCTGGACGAGCCCGCCCTGATGGGGGACGCCGCCGCCGGAGATGGGGCCGGGCATGTCGAGCAGGACCTGGCGCATCTCGTACGGACCCCACGGCGACGTGGAGCGGAGCACGTACTGGCCGTTGGCGGGGCGGGTCAGCCAGATGTAGTAGTAGCCGTTCCGCTTGTAGAAGCGGGCGCCCTCCAGGGTGCCGACGCTGCTCGGGGTCTGGAACACCTGCTGGGCGCGGACCTGGCCGAGCCCGTCTGCCGTGAGCTGGGCGACGCTGATGGTGCCGTTGCCGTACGCGACGTACATGGTGTCGTCGGTGTCGACCAGCAGGCCGGCGTCGTAGTAGCAGTTGTTGATCTGCGAGCGCTTGCTCCACGTGCCGTCCACGGCGGAGGCGGTGTAGACGTACGTCCGGTTGAACTCGACGCAGCCGATCCAGTAGTAGGTGCTGTTGCTGGGCCGGTAGTTCAGGGTCGAGGCCCAGATGCCCTTCACGTACGCCCGGCCGCCGTTGAGGTCGTAGGCGCCCGAGCCGAAGTCCAGCCTCGGCACCGAGTGCCCGGCGTACTCCCAGTCGACCAGGTTGTAGGAGCGCAGGATCGGCGCGCCCGGCGAGTAGTGCATCGTCGAGGCCGAGTAGTAGTAGGCGTCGCCCACCCTGATGATGTCGCCGTCGGCGAAGTCCTGCCAGACGACCGGGTTGGTGTAGGTGCCGCCCGGATTCGGGTCGCTCCCGATCGGGACGAGCTGCCACTGCTGGTTGTTGCCGCCCCAGTCGTCGTACTGGACGATGTTCGCGTTGTCGGCGGTGGAGGCGTTCTGGACTTCCAGGGCCTTGTTGCTGTGGCGGGAGATGAGCCGCACGTATCCGTCCGGGCTGTCGGCGAGCCGCCATTGCTGGTTGGTGCCGTTGTGGTCGGCCCACTGGACGATGGATGCGCCGTTGGCGGTCGAGAAGTTGTAGACGTCGAGGACCTTGCCGGAGTGGCGGGATTTGAGGCGGTAGTAGCCGCCGCCCGAGTCGACGAACTGCCATTGCTGCTGGTTGCCGTTGTTACGTGTCCACTGGGTGATGCGGCCGCCGTCGGCGGTGGACAGGTTGTAGACGTCCAGGGCCTTGCCGCTGTTGCGGTTGACCAGGACGTACCAGGCGTTGGTGTCGACCGTCGCGGCCGACGCCTGTGGCGTGAGGAACACGCCCACCAGCAGCAGTGACGAGAGAACCGCGAGCACGCGCCTCACAGAGACCTCCAGAGCCGTTGGCCGCTTGCCTGGACGAAATTCACCACGAAACTTGTTAGCGCTAACACTTCGCCGCGTGAAACCGCGCGGCCTTCTTCGACGAGTACGTTGTCGCGGAGTACATCCGATGCCCCCGTCCGTCGTCAACGAGGGACCACCACTCGCGCACAGGGGCGTCGCCGTCCGGATGTCGCTTCGCCTGCGCATTCGCCGGAAAGAAGCGCACACGGCAGGACACCCGTGTGTGAAAGTTTCAGAGAACAGCCCCTGTGAACCACGAAGGCGCCGGGTTAACTTGCTTCCTCTCCGAGAGGCGACCGAAAAGTACCTGGATAAACTCCGGATATGGCCTCGACCGGAGAACCCCCCATCGGCGAATCGGCACCTTCGGTACCACTGACCCTGACTCAGCTGGCCGAGCTGGCAGGAGTGTCCACCGCCACGGTCTCCAAGGTCATCAACGGTCGCTCGGAGGTGGGCCCGACGACCCGCGCGCTGGTCGAGAGGCTCATCGAGGAACACGGCTACCGCCGGCAGCGCCGTCGCATCAAACCCGCGAGCCTCATCGAGGTCGTCTTCCACGAGCTCGCCGGAGACTACCCGATAGAGATCGTCAAGGGGGTCCAGCGGGTCGCCTGGACCCACGGCCTGAGCGTGGTGGTCTCCGAGCTCGGCGGCCGGCACACTCCCGAGCCCAAATGGATCGGCGACCTGCTCACCCGCCGTCCCGCCGGTGTGATCACCGTGTTCTCCGGGCCGGCGGAGGATCAGCGCGTGCGCCTCGCGACCCAGGAGATCCCCCTGGTGGTGCTGGATCCGGCGGGCAATCCGGGGCTCGGCGTGCCGTCCGTGGCCGCCACCAACTGGAGCGGCGGCCTGGAGGCCACCCGTCACCTGCTCGAACTCGGCCACCGGCGCATCGCGATGATCACCGGACCCTCGTTCGCGCTCTCCAGCCGGGCCCGGCTGGACGGTTACCGCGCCGCTCTCGACGCCGCGGGTGTGCCGATCGACCCGGCTCTCATCCGTCAGGGAAACTTTCAGATCGAGGACGGGGTGGCCCACACTCATCAGCTGATGAAATTACCCGAGCCGCCCACCGCGATCTTCGCCGCCAACGACGGTCAGGCCATCGGCGTCTACCACGCGGCCCACGAGCTGCGGCTCCGCATTCCCGACGACCTGAGCGTGATCGGCTTCGACGACATGCCGGTCTGGCGCTGGGCGCAGCCGCCGCTCACGACCATCCACCAGCCTCTGCGCGAGATGGGCGCCACGGCCGCGACCATGTTGATCAGCCTGGCCGAGGGGGAGACGCTGCAGCAGAAGCGGGTGGAGCTGGGGACCGAACTCGTGGTCCGCCAGAGCACGGCCGCCCTCCGGTCATGATCTTGGTTAAGTTTCTTCCCGGTGAACGGTTGACGCGCCGGGGTGAGGGCTCTACGTTCCAGCCAGAGATGTTAGCGCGAACACTCGGCGCTCCGAGATAGTCCTTCCCTCCCCGACATGTACGTGCGTACGCCGAAATGGGAGCGCTCCCAAAAGAGGAGGCAACATGCGGAACGGACCCGTCAGCCGGAGGACCATGCTGGCCACGATGGGAGCCCTGCCCGTCATCGCGGCCACGGCGCGGCCCGCGGGGGCGACGGCCGCCGCCGCGGCGGTCATCGATCCGTCGGCGGGGCGGCAGACGATCCGCGGCTTCGGCGGCATGACCCACTCCGCCTGGATCGGCGACCTGACGGCCGCCCAGCGGGACACGGCGTTCGGCACCGGCGAGGGCCGCCTGGGGTTCTCCGTGCTCAGGATCCCCGTCCCCGAGAACCAGGCCGACTGGAGCCGTGACCTGGCGACGGCGCGGCGCGCGATCGAGCTCGGGGCGACCGTCATCGCCTCGCCGTGGAACCCTCCCGCCCACATGGTCGAGACCTTCGTACGCGGCAGCCAGACCAACGCCCGGCGCCTCAGGTACGACATGTACGGCGCCTACGCCCAGCACCTGAACGACTTCAACGGCTTCCTGCGGAACAACGGGGTGAACCTGTACGGCATCTCGGTGCAGAACGAGCCCGACTACGCCCACGAATGGACGTGGTGGACTCCCGCCGAAATGGTGCGTTTCCTACGGGAGAACGCCGGCTCGATCGGCACCAGGGTCATCGCGCCCGAGTCCTTCCAGTACCTGAAGAACATGTCGGACCCCATACTCAACGACCCCTCGGCGCTCGCCAACGTGGACATCATCGGCGCTCACCTCTACGGCACGTCGTTCGCGAACTTCCCGTACCCCCTCTTCAAGCAGAAGGGCGCGGGCAAAGAGCTCTGGATGACCGAGGTCTACTACCCCAACAGCAGCGATTCGGCCGACCTCTGGCCCCAGGCGCTCGACGTGGGGGAGCACATCCACCGCGCCATGGTGGACGCCGAGTTCCAGGCCTACATCTGGTGGTACATCCGGCGCGGGTACGGCCCCATGCGGGAGGACGGCCAGATCAGCAAGCGCGGCGCCAACATGGCGCAGTTCGCCAGGTTCGTCCGCCCCGGGTACGTGCGGATCGAGGCCACGGCGAACCCGGCGTCGAACGTCTACGTCTCGGCCTACCGGGGCGGTGACTCCACGGTCGTCGTCGTCGCCATCAACAAGGGAACCTCCGGGGTGAGCCAGCAGTTCACCCTGGCGAACGGCACCGCGTCCAGCGTCTCGTCCTGGCTCACCGACGCGAGCAGGAACGTCGCGCCCCAGGGCACGACCGGCGTGTCCAACGGCTCCTTCACCGTCACGCTCCCCGCCCGGAGCGTGACCACCTTCGTCACCGGCGTGACCGGGTCCCCTGGCGGGATCGACACCAGTGCCTGGTACGTCCTGGTCAACCGCAACAGCGGCAAGGCCCTGGACGTCTACAACCTGTCCACCGCCGACGGCGGCCGCATCACCCAGTGGACCCGTAACAACGGCAACCAGCAGCAATGGCAGTTCGTCGACTCGGGCGGCGGCTACTACCGCCTGAAGTCCCGCCATTCCGGCAAGGTGCTGGACGTCCACAACTGGTCGACCGCCAACGGCGCATCCATCGTCCAGTGGGCCGACCACAACGGCACCAACCAGCAGTGGCGGACGGCCGACTCCGGCGGCTACCTCCGCCTGATCAACCGCAACAGCGGCAAGGCCCTGGAGGTCCAGGGCGCCTCCACCGCCGACAACGCCAACATCGTCCAGTACGACGACTGGGGCGGCAACAACCAGCAGTGGCAGCTCGTGCGGACCGGCTGACGCCCGTTTGTCCAGGTAGGACGGGGTAGCACGCACTCACATGAGCAGGATCGAGGGGGTGACCGCCGCCGCCTACCGGGTGCCGACCGACCAGCCAGAAGGGGACGGCACCCTCGCCTGGGACGCCACGACCCTGGTCGTCGCCACGGTCCGCGCCGAGGGCATGACGGGGACCGGATGGACGTACGCGCCCGCGGCCGCGGCCGGATTCATCGGCGACGTCCTGGCGGAGGTGGTCACGGGGGCGGACGCCCTGGCGATCCCGGCGATCTGGGCGTCCATGATCCGCCGGGTGCGCAACGCCGGCCGTCCCGGCGTCGCCGGGTACGCCGTCTCCGCCGTGGACGTCGCGCTGTGGGATCTCAAGGCGCGACTGCTGGGGACGTCCCTGGCCGGGCTGTTCGGGATGGCCCGCGAGCGGGTGCCGCTGTACGGGTCGGGCGGTTTCACCACCTATGACGATGACGCGACCGTCGCGCAGCTCACCCACTGGGTCCACGAGCTGGGCATCGGCCGCGTCAAGATCAAGATCGGCGAGTCGTCCGGCGCCAGACCCGACCGCGACCTGCACCGGATCGCGCTGGCCCGGCGCGTCATCGGCGGCGACGCCGAGCTGTACGTCGACGCCAACGGCGGCTACACCGCCAAGCAGGCCGTCCGGCAGGCCGAGCAGATGCGCGAGCACGACGTGCGCTGGTTCGAGGAGCCGGTCTCCTCCGACGATCTGGCCGGCCTGCGGCTGGTCAGGGGGCAGGTCACCGCCGACGTGGCCGCGGGGGAGTACGGGAGCGACGTGGCGTACTTCACCCGCATGTGCCAGGCGGAAGCGGTCGACTGTCTCCAGGCCGACGCCACCCGCTGCGGCGGCTACACCGGCTGGTTCGCCGCCTGCGCGGTCGCGGCCGGGCACAATCTGCAGGTCTCCGCGCACTGCGCGCCCAACCTGCACCTGCCGGCCGCCGCCGCCACGCCCAACCTGCGGCACATCGAGTGGTTCCACGACCACCAGCGCATCGAGGCCGAGCTGTTCGACGGGGCCGCCGACCCCACCGGCGGGCTGGCAGGCCCGGTCACCGGGGAACCGGGTCACGGCCTGACCCTGCGCGCCGACGCCGCGCGGCCGTACCGCACCGCGTAGGACCAGGAGGTGACCGGGATGCGGATCGAGGACTATGCCCTCATCGGGGACATGCACACCGCCGCCCTGGTCGCCCGTGACGGGTCCGTCGACTGGCTGTGCCTGCCGCGCTTCGACTCTCCCGCCTGCTTCGCCGCCCTGCTGGGCGAGCCCGGTGCGGGCCGGTGGCTGCTGGCTCCGGCGTCTGGCGGCCCGTGCTCCTCCCGCCGCTACCTGGACGACACGCTGGTCCTGGAAAGCACATGGGAGTGCGACGGCGGCGCGGTGCGGATCCTGGACTTCATGCCGCCGCGCGGGCAGGCGCCCGACGTGGTCCGGATCGTCGAGGGCGTGCGCGGCCGGGTCGGGATGCGGATGGAGTTGATGCTCCGCTTCGACTACGGGCGCGACGAGCCCTGGCTGCGCTACGAGCACGGCCTCTTCGCCGCCGTGGCCGGGCCCGACGCCGCCTGGCTGCGCACTCCCGTCCCTCTGTGCGTCGACGAGGACGCCCGGCGCACCACCGCGGAGTTCACGGTCGGGCCAGGTGACCGGGTGCCGTTCGTCCTGACCTGGCAGCATTCGTGGCTGCCGCGCCCGGACGCCATCGACGCGCAGGAGTCCCTGACCGGAGCCGAGCGCATGTGGCGCGACTGGATCAGCGGCTGCGGCTACCGGGGCGACGACGGCGCCGCCGTACGCGGCAGCCTGCTGACGCTCAAAGCCCTCACGTACGCGCCGACCGGGGGGATCGTCGCCGCCGCCACCACGTCACTGCCCGAGCAGATCGGCGGTTCCCGCAACTGGGACTACCGCTACTGCTGGCTGCGCGACGCCTCGTTCACCCTGCAGGCGCTCATGTCGGCCGGCTACGACGCCGAGGCCCGCGCCTGGCGGGACTGGCTGCTTCGCGCCGTCGCCGGGCATCCGGCCGCCCTGCAGATCATGTACACGGTCGAGGGGGCCCGGCGCATCCCCGAATGGAGCGTGGACTGGCTGCCCGGCTACGAGGGCTCGTCCCCCGTCAACGTCGGCAACGCCGCCAGCGGCCAGTTCCAGCTCGACGTGTACGGCGAGACCCTCGACTGTCTGCACCTGGCCAGGCAGTCGGGGCTCGCGGTGGTAGAGGAGGCGTGGGACCTGCAGCGGAGCATCATGGACTATCTCGAAGGCGTCTGGCGGCGGCCCGACAACGGGCTGTGGGAGATGCGCGGCCCGCGTCGGCAGTTCGTGCACTCCAAGATCCTCGCCTGGGTGGCCGCCGACCGGATGGTCCAGGCGGTGGAGGCGTTCGGGCTGGGCGGGCCGGTGGACCGGTGGCGGGCGCTGCGCCGCGAGATCCACGACGAGGTGTGCGCGCAGGGCTACGACGCCGGCCGCGGTACCTTCACCCAGTACTACGGCTCCACCGGTCTGGACGCCGCGCTGCTGCTCATCCCCCGCCTCGGTTTCCTGCCGGCGGACGACCCGCGCGTGGCCGGGACCGTGGACGCGATCCAGCGCGAGCTGGTGGAGGACGGCTTCGTGCTCCGCTACCGGCCCGAGCACGAGAGCGTGGACGGGCTGCCCGGCCGCGAGGGCATCTTCCTGGCCTGCTCGTTCTGGCTGGCCGACGCGCTGGCGATGCTGGGCCGCCGCCGCCCTGCGCGCGACCTGTTCGACCGGCTGCTCGGCCTGCGCAACGACGTCGGGCTGCTCTCGGAGGAGTACGACACCGCCCGCCGTCGGCAGATCGGCAACTTCCCGCAGGCCTACAGCCACGTGTCCGTCATCAACACCGCCGCCGCGCTGGCCGCCCTCTGACACCCGTGCGAAGTCTTTCCACATTCGTCAGCATTCCGCTCCGGCGGGCAGGGCAGGACCGCAGGCGTGACCCGTATCGTCGCGGAAACGCTCAAAGTGATGACACGCCCCGACTCCGGCCTCAGGAGCCGGCAGCCCTACGTGCGGGTCCGCGACCTGGAACGGGACCTGGCCGCCAAGGTGGACGGCGAGGTCCGCTTCGACCCCGGCAGCCGGGGCGCCTACTCCACCGACGCCTCCAACTACCGGCAGGTGCCCCTCGGCGTCGTCGTGCCGCGCACGGTGGAGGCCGCGGCCGTCGCGGTGGCGGTCTGCCGCGAGCACCGGGCGCCGATCACCTCACGCGGCGGCGGGACCAGCCTGGCCGGCCAGACCTGCAACACCGCCGTGATCATCGACTGGTCCAAGTACTGCGACCGCCTGGTCTCCGTCGACGAGCGGGCCCGTACCTGCGTGGTGGAGCCCGGCATCGTGCTGGACGACCTCAACCGGCGGCTCGCACCGACGGGCCTGATGTTCGGCCCCCGCCCGTCCACGCACTCCCACTGCACGCTCGGCGGCATGATCGGCAACAACTCCTGCGGATCCACCGCCCAGCTGTACGGCAAGACCGCCGACAACGTCGTCCGGCTGGAGATCCTCACCTACGACGGGACGCGCATGTGGGTGGGCCCCACGAGCGACGAGGAGTACGACCGGATCACCGCGGAGGGAGGCCGCCCGGCCGAGATCCTGCGCAGGCTGCGCGAGATCGCCGGCGAGAACGCGGACGAGATCCGCCGCCGATACCCGGACATCCCACGCCGGGTCTCCGGCTACAACCTCGACCAACTGCTGCCAGGCGGCCCGTTCGACCTGGCCCGCGCCCTGGTCGGCTCCGAAGGCACCCTGGTCACCGTGCTCCGCGCCGAACTGGCGCTCGTGCCCGTGCCGGCCGCGCAGAGCCTGCTCGTGCTCGGCTACCACGACATCGCGGCGGCGGCCGACGCCGTGCCGCGGATCACCGCGCACCGGCCGCTCCAGCTGGAAGGCATCGACGACAAGCTCGTCGGGTACGAGACCCGCAAACACATGCACCGGCAGGCGGTCGCCCGTCTGCCGGAAGGCGGCGCCTGGCTGATGGTGTCGTTCATCGGCGACGACCAGGAGGACGCCGACCAGCGGGCACGCGCCCTCGTGGAGGATCTCGGCCGCGGCGAGCAGGCCCCGGACGTGGCGTTCTTCGACGACCCCGCCGCCGAGCAGCAACTGTGGGAGCTGCGCGAGGCAGGGCTCGGCGCCACCGCGCGCGGCCCCGGCATGCCCGACACCTGGCCCGGCTGGGAGGACTCGGCCGTCTCCCCGGACCGCCTCGGCGACTACCTGCGTGACCTGCGCCGCCTGCTGGAAGAGTTCGGATACGGCGACGCCGCGCTGTACGGCCACTTCGGCCATGCCTGCGTGCACACCCGCATACCGTTCGACCTGCTCACCGCCGACGGCGTGGCGGCCTTCCGCGCTTTCCTCGACCGGGCCGCGGATCTGGCCGTCTCCTACGGCGGCTCCCTGTCGGGCGAGCACGGCGACGGCCAGGCCAGGGCCGAGCTGCTGCCCAAGATGTTCGGGCCCACCATCGTCGGCGCTTTCCAGCAGGTCAAGGCGGTGTTCGACCCCGATGACCGGATGAACCCCGGCAAGGTCGTCTCCCCGTACGGGATCACCACGAACCTGCGGCTGGGCAGCGCCTGGACGCCCGCCGAGCCAGAGACCGAGTTCGGCTACCCCGGCGACCAGGGCAGCTTCCAGCGGGCCGTGATGCGCTGCGTCGGCGTCGGCCAGTGCCGCAGCCACCAGGGCGGCGTCATGTGCCCTTCCTACCGGGCCACCGGGGAGGAGGAGCACTCCACCCGAGGGCGTGCCCGGCTGCTGTTCGAGATGCTGAACGGGCACCACGACTCCGCCGTGACCGACGGCTGGCGCTCCACCGCCGTGCACGACGCCCTCGACCTCTGCCTGGCCTGCAAGGGCTGCAAGCATGACTGCCCCGTGGGTGTGGACATGGCCACCTACAAGGCCGAGTTCCTCGCCCACCACTACGCGGGCCGGCTCCGGCCCGCCGCCCACTACAGCATGGGCTGGCTGCCGGTGTGGGCGCGGCTGGCCTCTTTCGCCCCGGGCCTGGTCAACACCGTGACCCACGCGCCCGGCCTGGCCCGGCTCGTCAAGCGGCTGGGCGGGATGGAGCCGTCCCGGCCCCTGCCGTCCTTCGCGGGGATCCGCTTCAGCGACGCCTACCGCCGACGGGGGCCGCACGGCAGCGGCGAACGCGGCGAGGTGCTGCTGTGGCCCGACACCTTCACCGACAACCTGGCCCCGCGCATCGCGGCCGCGGCCGTCACCGTCCTGGAAGGCGCCGGCTACCGAGTGCTCGTCCCACCGCGCACCCTCTGCTGCGGGCTGACCTGGATCTCCACCGGGCAGCTCGGCATCGCCCGCCGCGTGCTGCGACGAACCCTGGACACGCTCGCGCCCCTGCTCCGGCGTGGCATCCCGATCGTCGGGCTCGAACCCAGCTGCACCGCCGTCTTCCGGGACGACGCCGCGAACCTGCTGCCCGGCGACCGCGACGTCACCCGGCTGGCCGAGCAGACGAGGACCCTGGCCGAGCTCCTCACCGGCACCGACGGCTGGCGGCCGCCGCGCATCGACCTCGCCGCCGTCGCCCAGCCGCACTGCCACCAGCACGCCGTCCTCGGTTACGAGGCCGATCAGCAGGTGCTCCGGCAGGCCGGGGTCCAGCTGCGCACGGTCGGCGGCTGCTGCGGCCTGGCCGGCGACTTCGGCTTCACCGCCGGTCACCTGCGCACGTCACTCGCCTGCGCCGAGCACGAGCTGCTGCCCGCCATCCGTCAGAGCGACCCGGGCACGATCGTCCTGGCCGACGGCTTCAGCTGCCGCACCCAGATCGAACACGCCGGAACCCGGCACCGCCCGCTGCACCTGGCCGAACTCCTCGCCCGAGCCTGAGGATCACCCGCCTGTGGACCGCCCCAGCAGCTCGATCACCTCGTCGTCCGTGGTCTGGGTGAAATCGCGGTACCAGAACCCGATGGCGAACAGATCGGTAGGCGTCTCCAGGCAGATCACCTCGTCGGCGTCCGCGCGCAGGCTCTCGATCGTCTCCGGCGGGCCCACCGGCACCGCCAGGATCACCCGCCCGGCTCCGTGCGCACGAGCCACCTGACAGGCGGCCCGGGCCGTGCCGCCCGTGGCGATCCCGTCGTCCACCACGACGACCGTACGGCCCGCCAGGTCGACCGGCGCCCGATCACGGCGGAAGCGGCTCGCGCGGCGCATGACCTCGGCCTGCTCGTCCTCGGTTACGCCGGCCATCTCTCCCCGCGTCAGATGCGCCATCTGGACGACCCCCGCGTTGATCACCCGTACGCCGCCCTCCCCGATGGCGCCGAACCCCAGCTCGGGCTGGAACGGCACCCCCAGCTTGCGGACCACGATCACGTCCAGTGGCGCGCCCAGGGCCCGGGCCACCTCGAAGGCCACCGGCACGCCCCCTCGGGGCAGCCCCACGACGACCACGTTCTCGTCGCTGACGGCTTCCCTCACTCGTTCGGCCAGACGGACACCCGCGTCATGACGATCGACGAACACCGGTCCACCTCCTGAGTTCGCTGCCACCCTCCCCACCTCGACGCCCCTTCACCACGGCCGGTCGGCAAAAATTTGATGGGGATGCTGCAGAAATTGCAGGTCAAAGATGCTTCCGGCGGGTTTCACGGGCCGCGGGCTGAGTAGCACGACATCGAAGGGGACGTCACAGGGAAGGAAGCGACATGACGACAGCGCGTGATGTCATGCACCATGGCTGTGAATGCCTTCAGATCAACGAGACCGTCGACACGGCGGCGCGCCGGATGACGGACATGAACGTCGGTGCGCTGCCGGTCTGCGAGGAGGGACGGCTCAAGGGCATCATCACCGACCGCGACATCGTCGTGAAGTGCGTCGCGAGAGGCGAGAACCCGGCCACGCTCGCCGCCGGGCAGCTCATCGAAGCAGAGCAGGTGTGGTCGATCGACGCGAGCGCGGACATCGAGGAAGTCCTGCACCAGATGGCCGAGCACAAGATCCGCCGGCTGCCGGTGCTGGAGAACGAGGAACTGGTCGGCATCATCAGCCAGGCCGATCTCGCGGCGAAGCTGCCCGAGGACAAGGTCGGCGTACTGGTGGAAGCGATCTCGGCGACCTCTCACTGAAACCGCTGCGCCAGGGTGATCTCTGACGCGCGGCGGCCGCCCGCGTCCGCGCGGGCGGCCCCGCCGCGCCGGCGGTCCATGAGACCCGGCCGCACGGAACGAGGTGCTTCAGATGGATCGGATCAACGACGAGGTCGCCGCGCTGTTGCAGGAGTACGCCGACCTGATAGCGATCACCGGGGGCGACGCGTTCAAGGTCCGGGTGTACGAGAAGGCGGCGCGGTCGGTCGGCGGGTACGCCCAGGACATCACCCACCTCGACGCGGCCGGACTGCGCCACATACCCAATGTCGGCACGTCGATCGCGGGGAAGATCGAGGAGTTCCGCCAGACCGGTGTCATTTACCAACTGGAGGAACTCCGGGTGAAGGTGCCGGCCGGAGTACGCCGGTTGACGACGATTCCCTCACTCGGTCCGAAGAAGGCCATGGTCCTTTACGGGGAACTCGGGATCGGCTCGGTCGAGGCGCTCGAGGAGGCGATCCGGGCCGGGAACCTGCACGGGCTGCGCGGATTCGGCGCGAAGACGGAGGAGAACCTGCTCCACGGCATCGAGCTGATGAACAAGACGGGCCGGCGCGTCCACATCGATGTCGCGATGGGCGTCGCCGAGCAGGTCGTCGCGGAACTGTCGGCGGTCGGCGGCTGCCGGCGGTGTTCGTTCGTCGGATCGCTGCGCCGCATGAAGGACACGATCGGCGATGTCGACGTACTGGCCACGTCCGGGGACTCCGCGGCTTTGATGGCGGCGTTCACGGGCTCGTCCCTCGCCGCCGAAGTGATCGCGAGTGGCGGCACCAAGAGCTCGATCCGCACCCCCGCCGGCCTCCAGGTCGATCTGCGGGTGGTTCACCAGGACTCCTGGGGGGCGGCACTGCAGTACTTCACCGGTTCCAAGCCCCACAACATCCACACCCGCGAGATCGCACTGCATCAGAAGCTGAAGCTCTCGGAGTACGGCCTGTTCGACGTGGAGACCGGAGAGAGGATCGTCTCGGCCGACGAGGGGGAGGTCTACGACCGGCTCGGCCTGCCATGGATCCCGCCGACGCTTCGGGAGGACAGCGGCGAGATCGAGGCCGCGCTCCGGGGAGAACTGCCCGTGCTGGTCAGCGAGGCCGACATCCGCGGCGACCTGCACACCCACACTGATCTCACCGATGGGGTGGCGCCGCTGGAGGAGATGGTCGCGGCGGCGGCCAAGCGCGGCTACGGCTACTACGCGGTGACCGACCACGCCCCGAACCTGTACATGCAGCGGATGACCCGCGAGAAGGCCCTGGCTCAACGTGAACGGGTCCGCCGGCTGGCAGACGACTACCCGGAGCTGCGACTGCTGCACGGCACCGAGTTGAACATCGATCCGGAGGGAGACGTCGACTGGCCGGCGGAATTCCTGGCGGAGTTCGATCTGTGCCTCGCGGCGGTGCATTCGCACTTCGGGCAGCCGCGGGCCGAGATGACCCGGCGCATCGTCCGGGCCTGCGAGAATCCGTACGTCAAGATCATCGGCCATCCCACCGCCAGGATCATCGGCAGCCGCGAACCGGTCGACGCGGACTGGGATGAGGTTTTCCGGGCGTGCGCCCGCACCGGAACGGCTCTGGAGATCGATGCCTTTCCCGACCGCCTCGACCTGCCCGCCGGCCTCGTCCGGCGAGCGCTGGACTTCGGCGTGCTCTTCGCCATCGGCAGCGACGCGCATGCCGTCCCGCACCTGGGCAACATGCGGTACGGCGTCGGTACCGCGCAGCGGGGCTGGCTCACGGCCGGACGGGTCATCAACACCTGGCCGGTCGACCGGCTGCTGGAGTTCCTCCGGTCAGGGTGACCGCCCGGCATCGGACCGGCGGCCGCGAGGGGCGGTTGCGTACGTGCTCGACCGGTTGCCGAGGCGGTCGGCGGAACCGAGTGGAGGGGGCTATGACATGGCCGAACCGATCGTCGCAGGGGTGGACGGTTCCCGGGGAGGGCTGGCCGCGGTGGTGTGGGCGGCCGACGACGCGGCCCGACGCGATTGCGACCTGCGTATCGTCCACGTCGTAGAGCCGTTCGTCCACGGCGGGCGGGCATACGAGCGTTCAGCCGACGACCCGGCGCGTGAGGAAGGTGAGCTGCAGCTGCAGGAGGCCGCAGCGGTGGCCGCGGGGTTCCGCGGCACCGTCCGCGTGAGCACCGAGCTGCTCTACGGTGATACCGCCGAGGTGTTGCGTGCGCAGGCCGACGAGGCCTCGGCCATCGTGGTCGGCAGTCGCGGCCTGGGCGGATTCACCGGGCTCCTGCTGGGCTCGGTGGCCCTGGGCCTCGCCGGGCACGCAGCGGGTCCTGTGGTGGTGGTCCGTGGCTCACCCGCGATGATGCGGGGCGAGATCGTGGCCGGCCTGAATCCTCAGGATCCCGAACACCCGGCCATCGACTACGCCTTCAAGGAGGCGGAGGCGCATGGTGCCCGGCTGCGGGTGGTGCACGCCTGGGATCTGCCGTCGAGCAGGTTGGGCCGGGGCTTCCCACGGGATTTCGACATCATCGCCGAGGCGCGGCGGGAAGAGGTCCAGAGGATGTTGTCGCCATGGTCGGAGCGGCATCCCGGCGTGGCCGTGACCGTTTCGGATTACCGCGGCAATCCCGTTGCGGCGCTGTGCGAGGCGTCCGTGCGTGCCGACCTGGTCGTCGTGGGCTCCCGGGGGAGGGGAGCGATCCGCTCAGCCGTGCTCGGCTCGGTCAGCCACGGGGTGCTTCACTACGCCTCCTGCCCGGTCGCCGTCGTACGGCCGCGCGGGCGAGCCGGCTGACCGGCCCGCTCAGGAGCGCAGCCCGTTCCTCTTGCATATGCATCGTGGTATCGGGCTATCATCGCCATATGGCGATTGATTCTGATGGCGGCCGTTGTGTCAGCGCGGACATCGCCGCCGGCGTCTCCCCGGCGGTGGCGATGTTCCACTCCCTGGCCGACGAGACCCGGCTGCGCATCGTGCAGCGGCTCGCGCGCGGCGAGGCCCGCGTGGTGGACCTGACCACCCAGCTCGGGCTGGCCCAGTCCACGGTGTCCAAGCATCTGGCCTGCCTGCGCGACTGCGGCCTGGTCGGCTACCGCGCCGAAGGCCGCCAGTCCTTCTACTCCCTGACCCGGCCCGAGCTGATGGACCTGCTCGCCTCGGCCGAGCAGCTGCTGGCCGCCACCGGCCACGCCGTGGCGCTGTGTCCCGTACGGGAGGCCGGGGAGACGGTGTCGTGACCGCGCCGAACGTCACCGTCCCGGTGCGGCGGGACGTCCTGCGGCGCCGCGTCCGGCTCCTGGTCGCCGCGACCATCACGTACAACGTGATCGAAGCCGTGGTGGCCATCACCGCCGGAGCCGTCGCCTCCTCCGCCGCCCTGATCGGCTTCGGTCTCGACTCCGTGGTGGAGGTCGCCTCCGCCGCCGCGGTGGCCTGGCAGTTCTCCGCCGCCGACCACGAGAAGCGGGAGAAGGCCGCGCTGCGCGTCATCGCGGTCTCGTTCTTCGCGCTGGCCGCCTACGTCACCTTCGACGCCGGGCGCGCCCTGCTCGGCGGCGGCGAGGCCGAGCACTCCACCCCCGGCCTGGTCCTGGCCGCGCTGTCGCTGGTGATCATGCCGTTCCTGTCGGCCGCGCAGCGCCGCACCGGCCGCGAGCTCGGCTCCGCCTCCGCGGTGGCCGACTCCAAGCAGACGCTGCTGTGCACGTACCTGTCCGCCGTGCTGCTCGTGGGCCTGGCGCTCAACAGCGCCTTCGGCTGGTCCTGGGCCGACCCGATCGCCGCCCTGGTCATCGCCGCCGTCGCGGTCAAGGAAGGCCGCGACGCCTGGCGCGGCCACGCCTGCTGCGTGACCACCCAGGCCTGCGCCCCCGGCTGCTCCTGCCCGGGAGACTGACATGCCCGTCACCGCGTTGGTCATCTATCTCGCCTGGGCCCTGCTGGCGTTCGGGCTGCGCAGCTGGGTGCAGTGGCGCCGCACCGGAGACGCCGGCTTCCGCGGTGCAGCCCTCGCCCGTGGCAGCGTCCAGTGGTGGGCGAAACTCCTGTTCGTCGCCGCTCTGGCCGCCGGCGCGGCCGGGCCGACCGCAGCCCTGGCCGGCCTGCCGCCGCTGCCCGGCATCGACCAGCGGCCCCTGCAGGCGGCCGGAACAGTGCTGGCCCTGCTCGGAGTGGCGGCCACGCTGGCCGCGCAGACCTCGATGGGCGCCTCCTGGCGCATCGGCGTGGCCGAGAGCGAGACCACCGACCTGGTCACCACCGGCGCCTTCGCCCTCGCGCGCAACCCCATCTTCACCGCCATGATCGCCACTGCTGCCGGGCTGGCCGCCATGGTCCCCAACCTGATCTCCCTGGCCGCGCTGGTTCTGGCCGTCGTGGCGATCGAGCTGCAGGTCCGCGCCGTCGAAGAACCGTATCTCCGGCGCGTGCACGGCGCCGCCTATCTGCGGTACGCGGCGCGCGTCGGCCGCTTCCTGCCCGGCATCGGCCGCATGCCGCACACCTCCTGACGACGATGGACGAGATCTCGGCGTTTCCACGTGGTCGGCAGCGCCATCGCACCGGAGATCGTGATCATCGAGCTGTCCACCGTTTCAGCTCGACCCTCTTCCTCGACGCGCCGGGGAACACCACGACGAGGTGCTCCTCACCCGCCTCGCCGACCCGCACGTAGACGCGGAGCCGGTAGCGGCCCTTCCCCGCGATCGCCAGGTTCGGCATCGGGGCACCCGCGCCCACCTCTCCGTCGCCCATCTCCGGCACGGTGAGCCGGCCGCTGCGGCTGACGATCGGCACCTCGTTGACCTGATCCCACCCGGCCGTCCGCCGGGGCGGCGCGGTGCGGAGGGCCTTCACGGTGAGGCACAGATCGATGACGTCCTCGACGTGCCCGATGAGCACCGCGCTGCGGGCCACCCCGATGCCGGCGCTGTCGTCGTAGACCTTGTCCGTCGCCCGCTCCGCCGCCTCGCCGGCCGCGGGGTCGCCGGGATCGTGGACCAGATATCCGGCATCGCCGTCGGCGAACAGGAAGTAGGTGGCCGTGGCCTGGACGACACCCTTCGTCCGGGGCCACGGGTCGCGGCAACTCGCGTTTCTCTCGGCGAGGTAGGCGTCGCTCGCCGCCTTCTTCTCCGCGGTCGACCGCAGCAGCTCGGGGTGGGTCGCGCCGATGATCTCGGGGCAGACGTAGACGAGGTCCCACGGGTCCGCGCCCCACGCGGGCCGCGCGCTCCCGGCCCGCGTCAGGATCGCCGTCTGCTCGTCGCGGTCCTTCGCACGGCACAGTGCTCGCGCGTACGAGAGGACGCCCTGGTCCGACAGGCTGTCCGGGAAGATGGGCGGAACCCCGCCGTCTCTGCTCCGCGCCAGGCACAGGAACGCGGCGTCGCGCTCCTCAGGTTTCAGGTCGCCGAAGCTGGGCCGGTCATAGCAGTCCATCGACCAGCCGGTGTGGGTGAGGTGCGCGGTCTGCTCCGGGTGGATCTGCGCGATGACCAGCAGCACGGCCACGGCCGCCACCGCGACGCGGATCGCGCGCTGCCGCGCGGGCGGAAGGTCCGCCAGGCGGTCCTTTCTAGGCATTTCACGGGCGGTCGCCGCGATCCACACGGTGCTGACGAGGGTCACCGCCTCCATCAGGACCGACACCGCCAGACCGTCGCCGGGGATCGTGTCGAGGAGAATGTCGAGCGGGAGCACCAGCGCGTAGACGCCCACCGACAGCCAACCGGCGGTCAGCGTGCCACGGCTCCACCGGCCGTCGCGCCACTGCCCGATGACCGTGATGAGGATCCCCGCCACTCCGCCCAGCATCAAGATCGGTACGACGATGTCGCCCGCGCCGAGCTCTGGGAGGTCGAGGTCGTCGAGCAGCTCGTCGGTCATCACGACCAGCTCGACGGCGAACATCGCGCCGGCCGCCGCCCGCAGCATGCCGGACCGCCAGCGGATGACGAGCAGGAAGAGAACGTCGATCGCGGCCCACAGCGCGAGCTGGAAGGCCGCGTCGACCGCGTCGGGGAGCAGCGCGATCGGGTACCACAGCACGAGGCCGTCCGCCACCGCCAGATACAGCAGCCCGCGCAGCGCCTTCTCCCGGCGGTCGAGCGGCCCCCGCGCAGGAGCGCGCAGGATCAGCCACAGGAACGCGGCCTTCACCGGGGCGGCCACGAGCAGCGCCACGACCGTCGGGGTGCCGAACCCTTCTCGCCCGGCGAAGCCCGCATAGGCCGGCGGCGCCCATTCGACGGCCACCCAGAGCCAGGCATCACCGATCAGCAGGCCCGCGACCGTCGCCGCAAGAACCAGACCTACTAATCCAATCCTGATAACCCGCCAGAAACCATCCGGAAGCATGGATGATCTTAGCGCGGCACGGATCAAGGATTGACCACCGGAGCTGACACCCTGGCCGCCCCGGACGGTTACTCGTCCATGCGGCACCGACATGCGTTTTCCGGCATGCGCAGTGTTGACGGATATCCCCTCGCAAGAGATCCTTACGAAGCGATCAACGGGTTGTCATGACAATAGTTACGGGGAGGCATCGTGCGTACAAGGAAACGGCACTTATGGGTGGCCGCGGCCACCGCTTGTCTGATGGCAATCAGCACACCCGCATATTCGGCCGACACACACGCTTCGGCCGAAGACATCGAAACCGCCGCACTGATGTACCTCAAATCGCGAGTCGCCCAACTGACCGGCGACTCGCGGGGCACCGCACTCCACGCGACGCCGGCGAGCGAGCAGCTCAAGGAGACGCTCCGAGCCGACTCCGCCGCGATCGACGTACGCCGCGAGAAGTTGAGATCAGCCAACGGCGGGCACAGCCGGGGCGAGGTCACCGTCTCCGACACGCAGATATCGACCAGCGGCAAGACCGCGACGGTCAAGCTGACCGAGAACACCACGTTGTTCTACGCCCGCACGACGCCAGGCAGTCCGGAGGCCGAGCAATACCAGCTGCGTCACACCCTGACGTACACCCTGGAAGGAAGCCAGTGGGTGCTCAGCCATGACGCGCCGGATATCCGCGTGGGAGACCTCGCTCCCGACACCTACCCGAGCACCGCAGTAACCGTACCGTCCAAAGCCGTTCCATCCAGTAAGAAGCTCAGCAGCACATCCCGGCCACGGACGACGTCCCAGGGCACGGTGCCCGACAAATCGTCCCCCACCTATCGTGCTCCCGGTAACTCCACACTCGCCTACGACTACGGCGCGATGACGAGATACGCCCTCCAATACTGGAGCAACTACAACCCGAACTACCGGACCTACGGCGGTGAAGGCGGCGACTGCACCAACTTCCTGTCGCAGATAGTCAAGGCCGGAGGCTGGGCGGAGACGGGCTCCTGGCCAGGCGAGAACCGGACCCTCCCCGACCAGTGGTACTACGGGCACGAAGGTAACTGGACCACCACCTACACCTGGGCGGCGGCCGAGAACTGGTACTGGTTCGCCAGTCCCTTCAATTCCGGCCGGACGGAGCCGCTCGACTACATCTGGGAAATGGGCGTCAGCGACGTCCTGCAAATCGACTTCGACCGGAACGACAACATCAGCCACTCCATGTTCGTCACCGGCCGCGACGGTTCAGGACAGAACGCCGACGAACTGTACATGACCTACCACAGCACCAATACTCTGAACAAGAGACTGAGCAGCATCATCGCGGCGACCCCCGATGCATGGTTCTACGCACATCGGACGTGACACGGCAGATATGAGCATCATCTCGGACATCCGGCGGAGGCTCGTCCTGGCCTTCGCCGGATGCGCGCTGCTGTTCGGATGCGGCCTCACGGAGGCGCCCGGAGGAGCCGCCAGCCCCCGGGCCGCGGTGGACGCCTACGTGACCGGGCTGAACCAGCACGACGCGCAGCGGCTCGCCCTGCTGGCCCCGATCGGGAACGACCCGGCAGCCGACATCCAGCGGCGGCTGGAGATGCACGGCGGCCGGCAGATCCGGCTTGAGAACGTCGACATCAGCAGCGAGATCTCGCCGAAGGTGGCGACCGCCCGGCTCGTGGGCCGCGGCACCTCTGGGCACTATGCCGAGACCTTGGTGCTCACTCGCCAGGATCGGCGCTGGTATGTCGCCTTGGGATCGCATCCTCAACCGGCGAAGACCCCGGCCTCGACGGCCCGCCCTTCAGGCTGAGGTACGTCCAGGTCTTGCCGTGCGGTGTGTCCTCATCCGGCAGGGGGAAGTCGGTGTTCGCGGAGATGGCGACGGGCGTGGTCGTCCCGAACGGCCGAGAAGCGCGTCGTCCATGCCCCGACGTTGATGAATCAAGAGGTGATCCGGGTCATCTGCCGAAGTTCCCCTCGGGTCGACTCGCAGTCCATCGCCCGCAGCCGGGCCAGCACCGGTCCGGCGTCCGCGTTGAATCGCAGCTCCTCCGGGCAGCCCTCGACGATCCGCCACAGCAGCGCCATGGCCGCGCTCGAGTCGCCGTCCATCGCGTGCGCGGTGGCCACGGCCAGCAGGTGCCGCGCCTGGCGGTCCCTGTCGGGGAGGCGGTCGGCATCGACACCCGCGGCGAGGCGGATCGCCTGCGCGCACCGGCCCATCCGGACCGCGACCGCGACTCGGTGCAGGTCCACCTCCAGTGCGAACTCCGTGCCCAGCCGGTCGCCGATCCTACGGGCGTGGTTCAGCAGCTCCTCGGCCCGCAGCACGTCGCTCTCCTCGGCGGCGGCGAGCGCGGCCGTCAGATAGCAGAGCCCGGTGACCTCCAGCGACTCGGGCCGCTCGTCGATCACCGCCAGGCACAGCCAGCGCGCGTCGGCGTACCGGCCGAGCGAGACGAGCACGCCCGCCACCTCAGCCTTCGTGATCGCCGAACCCGCCGAGGAGGCCACCGCGCGATCGGCGGCGACCAGGGCCAGCGCGTGCTGGCCGCAGCTTCGCAGCAGCGCCGCGAACAGCCGGTACACCTGGGTGAGGCCGGCCGTACCGGCTTCCCGGTCCGCGCCGGTGGCGCCCCTGGCCGACAGGTCGGCCATCGACAGCAGCGGCGGCAGGCGGCGCCGCGTCTCGGTGTAGCGGTGGGGCGAGCGCTGCCAGATCTCCCACGCCGTCATCACGTGGTGCTGCACCCGCAGCACGCTCTCGGTCGCCTCGCCGGTGAACCGGCCGGGCAGCAGCAGCGCGTTCCCGACCTCGTCGGATTCGCCGTGCTCGCAGGCGGGCGGGAGTTTCGTCCGGCCGCCGACGAACTCGGAGAGATCCTCGACGCGGAGCACTTCGGCGATCCGCATGATGGTCGACAGCCGATCCAGGGGTTTCACCCCGTTCTCGACCAGGCGGAGCCATTCCTCGCTGCAGCCGACCAGGTCGGCCAGAATTCTCCGGGTAAGGCCGCGCGAACGGCGCCTGGCCATGATCCGCGCGCCGTCAACCAAGAAATCGCCGACCATGCCGCCACATTAAGTGAGGAATTCGAGGCCCTCGGTGGCCGGAAATGACGGCGACTCCTTGCCGCTCGACCTTGGTGAAATGTGGGTTACGCTGAAGGGTTCGCCACGAAGCAACTCCAGTTGGATCTATCCGGTCGGGCTCCGCCGACAATGCCGCTACACCATTCGGCAGGAGGAGACCACGATGGCGATCGACGTCGAGTCGATTCGGAAGGAATTCCCGTTCTTCGAAACCGCCCTTGACGGTTCCCGCCCACCCGTGTACCTCGACAGCGCCGCCACCACGCAGAAACCCGCCCTTGTCCTGGGCGCGTTGAACCACTACTACATCCGCACCAATGCGAATGTGCACCGTGGCGTGTACCGGCTGGCCGTGCAGGCGACCGACCTGTACGAAGGGGCGCGAAGCAAGATCGCCGCGTTCGTGCGCGCACCGCGAGCCGAGGAGATCGTGTTCACCAAGAACGCGACCGAGGCCGTCAACCTGCTGGCCAACTCGTTCATCTGGGCGGACGGACGGCTCCGCGTCGGTCCCGGCGACGAGATCGTCCTGACCGAGATGGAGCACCACTCCAACCTGATCCCCTGGCGGCTGCTGGCCGAGCGGGTGGGTGCGAAGGTCAGATATCTCGGCATCACCGACGACGGCCGCCTGGACCTCTCCGACCTGAGCGAGAAGCTCAACGAACGGACCAAGGTCGTCACGGTCGTGCACGCGTCGAACATCCTGGGCACGGTGAACCCGGTCGCAACGATCGCCGCCCGCGCGCATGAGGTCGGCGCCCTGATGGTCGTCGACGCGGCCCAGTCGGTCCCGCACCTCGGCATCGACGTCACCGCGCTGGGAGCCGACTTCGTCACGTTCTCCGGCCACAAGATGTGCGGCCCGACCGGAATCGGCGCCTTGTGGGGCAGGTACGAACTTCTGGAAGAGCTCCCGCCCTTCCTCGGCGGCGGCGAGATGATCGAGCACGTCGCGGTGGACGCCATGCACTACGCCGCGCCCCCGCTCAAGTTCGAGGCCGGCACACCCCCGGTCGCGCAGGCCGTCGGCCTTGGCGCCGCCTGCGACTTCCTGAGCAACATCGGCATGGACGCGATCGCCGCCCATGACCAGGCCCTGATCGAGTACGCCCTGGACCGGCTCGGCGATGTTTCCGGCATCCGCTTCATCGGCCCGACCGACACCGCGAACCGGCTGCCGCTCCTGTCGTTCGTGGTGGACAGCATCCCGCTCCAGCGCATGCGCGCGAGTCTGGACGAGGCGGGCATCGCCGTCCGGTCCGGCAACCACTGCGCGCAGCTCGCGTGCAGCCGATTCGGCGTCCCCGCTGCGATCCGGGCCTCGTTCTACCTGTACAACTCCCCCGACGAGGTCGACATCCTCGCCGAGACCCTCGAAACGGCCACGAGGTCCCGGGCCGCCGTGACCGCGGGCACCTCCTTCGACGTCAGCCTGGTACGGCAGTACCAGGACATCCTGCTCCCGTCGATCTTCCAGCCGTGGGCGGAGTACATGGTGGAGGCGCTGGCGCCGGCCCCCGGCACCAAGGCGCTCGACGTCGGCACCGGCCCCGGCACTGTCGCCAGGGTGCTGGCCAAGGCGGTCGGCCCCACCGGCGCCGTGGTCGGCACCGACCTCAACCCCGCCATGCTCGCCCTCGCCGCTGAACTGCCTGCCCTCGACGGCGCCCCCATCCAGTACGTGGAATGCGGTGCCACCCCGCTGCACGTCTCCGACCAAGCGTTCGACCTGATCACCATGCAGCAGGTCCTGCAGTTCGTTCCCGATCGCGGCGCGGCGCTGGCCGAGATGCGGCGGGCCGCCCGCCCCGGCGCGCGGATCGCCATCGCCACGTGGCAGCCGCTGCACCGCAACCCCCTCTTCCGCGCCCTGCACGACGCCGTCGCCACCGTCCTCGGCCCGGACAAGGCGGGCCTCTTCGAGGAACCGTGGTCCCTGCCCGGGATCGAGGTCGCCATGCTGGCGAAGGAGGCCGGTTTCGTGGACATCGAACTCCGCGAATGGACGCTGCCGGCCACCCTTCCCGGGGGGCCTGACGCGATCTGCTGCCTGTTCGACTTCTCCGCGGTCAGCCCGTACATCGGTTCGCGTCGCGCCGACCTCGCGGCCGCCGTACGCGCGAATCTGGCGCACTGCACGGATGAGACCGGCGTCCACTCGGAGACCGCGGTGACCCTGGTGACCGCCCGAGCCTGACCGCCGCTCTTCCCCGAGGGCCACTTCCCGCCGGGGGTGGCCTTTCGGCGCCCCAGTTCATGAGTTCGCCCGTGCCCGACCCAACGGCCCAGATCGGCTCTGGTGTCAGCCCATCTCCTGTATTTGATCGTGGTCCGGGTACTCGGCTGGTTGGTCCTCCTGGGCTGAAGCGAGGCGGCCTTGGACGCCGAGATCATGGTGCTCCGGCATGAGGTGACGGTACTGCGGCGTCAGATCGTCGTGCGGAACCGGGCTGGGCCGATCGAGCGATCCTGGCACGAGCACGGACAGCAGGGCCGGTCCGAGCCCGAAGCGATCCTGCAACGTCGGCAGCAGGGCTCCGAGCATCGCGGTGATCGCGTCATTGACGAAATGAACTCCGGCGAGGAAACGGCCAGCGACGTCCCGCCGAGGACGCCTGGCTTGCGGATCATGTGCGGCATGCGGACTCCTTCAATCGTGTACGGCCGGCGGCAAGGGCCACCCGCGAATGGCAGAAATACCATAGGGGGGTATGGTGTTATTCCGAACAACCGAACCAGAGGGGAGTGGACATGGCCGGATACAGCCACAGCAAGCAGAACCATGCGATGCGCCTGCGCCGTATCGAGGGGCAAGTCCGCGGCCTGCAGCGCATGGTCGAGGACGACAAGTACTGCATCGACATCCTGACGCAGGTGTCGGCAGCGGCCAG
This sequence comes from Nonomuraea sp. NPDC049486, assembly GCF_040676925.1. Classification (NCBI taxonomy): domain Bacteria; kingdom Bacillati; phylum Actinomycetota; class Actinomycetes; order Streptosporangiales; family Streptosporangiaceae; genus Nonomuraea; species Nonomuraea sp. NPDC049486. Next base: position 176,753 of record NZ_JBFAPV010000008.1, on the reverse strand, counting down.
CGCGCTGAAGTCGTTCTCCCTGGCGCTGCTCGAAGAGCACCTGGCCCACTGCGTCGCCGAGGCCACGCAGAAGGGCGGGCCCGAGGCGGAGGCCAAGGTCAAGGAGGCCTCCGACGCCATCGCACGGCTTGTTCGTTCCTGACCGACCGGATTGAAAGGGAGATCGATATGAGCACCGCCACCTACACCGTCAAGGGCATGACCTGCGGCCACTGCGTCAGCTCCGTCAAGGAGGAGGTCAGTGAAGTGGCCGGTGTCACCAACGTCGAGGTGGACCTGGCGACCGGCCTGCTGACCGTGAACAGCGACGGCCCCGTCGACCCAGCGAAGATCACCGCCGCCGTCGAAGAGGCCGGTTACGAAGTGGCGAACCAGTGAACACCACGTTCATTCTCGGGCGGACGGTTGCGGAAGGGGCCCGTCGGTGAGCGCCGTCCTCATCCTCGGTGGATATGGTGCGGTCGGCCGCGAGGCCGCCCTGGCTCTGTCAGGACGTCCCGACACAGAGGTGATCGTCGCTGGGCGCAATCCAGGCCGTGCCCGGCCCATTGCCGGTGTGACGTCGGTTCGCGTGGACGCCGCCGACCCCGCTGACCTGGCCAGGTCACTGGAGGGAATCACGACGGTGCTTATGTGCGCCGAGATCGACAATGCCGCCGTCGCCCGCGCCTGCCTGGAGCGCGGCATCGGCTATGTCGACGTGTCGGCCTCCCATGACGTACTGGCCACGATCGAGGAACTGGACGATCTCGCCGCGGCGCGCGGCGCGACCGCCGTCCTGAGTGTCGGCCTCGTTCCCGGCGTCACCAACCTGCTGGCGCGCGTGGTCGCCGAGCGGTCACCGGGCAGCGACCTGCACATCGGCGTGCTGCTCGGCTCGGGGGAGCAGCACGGCTCGGCGGCGATCGCCTGGACACTGGACGGGCTGGGCGCGCTCGAAGGCTCGTGGACGATGGCCTTCCCCGAGCCGTACGGTGCCCGTATCGTGCATCGTTTCCCCTTCTCCGACCAGTACACGCTGCCCCGGACGATCGCCGTACCGTCCGCCCGCACGGGCTTGTGCCTCGACTCCCGCCTGTTCACCACGCTGTTGGCCGCCGCCCGGCGCCCTGCCATCGCAGGGCTGCTGCGCCGTCCCCGGATACGAGAGCTGCTGCTCAAGACGCTGGCGAAGGTCCACCTCGGAAGCGACGGCTTCGCGGTGACGGTCAGCGCCGGAGCGGCTCAGGCGTCGTTCGGCGGGCACTCACAGAGTTGTGCGACCGGCCGCGCGGCCGCGCTGCTCGTCCGCGACCTGCCCGGACTGCCGGCCGGCGTCCGCCACATCGAGCAGTTGGTGGACCCGATCGCCTTCCTGACCGAACTGGCCGCCAGCGGGTTCGTCGTCGACGTCAATTGCTGAACCTCGTGGGAGCAGGGTTCCGCCGCTCACCGGTCAGCCGGGGTCGAGCCGGCCGAGTCGGCCGCCGCCGCGAATCAGCACAGTGCCGGCCTGCAGGGACTCTGGATCGGCTTGTACGACGGCGATGTGACGGTCGTAGATGAGCATGCGCGGTGCAGCGCGATCTGTTCTGACGCGGCGGAGTGCCCCGCCGTGAAGCAGTGTGATCAACGGGCTTCGGCGGCGCCGAAGGCGAACCATCCCCGGTCGGGGAAGCCGGCGGCTTCGGCCACCGCCGCGGAGGCCCGGTTGGCGGGGTCGTGCATGTAGGTGGGCAGGGCGCCTTCGTCCAGCACCCGTCTGGCCGCCTGGGCGACCAGGCGGCGGGCGAGGCCCCGGCCGCGGGCCTGGGGAGCGGTCACCACTGCCAGTTCGCGGCCGTAGGCGTCGTGCCGTTTGATTCCCACCCCGGCCAGGTGCTCGCCGGTTGCGGGGTCCATGGCCACCAGGACATCCCCGCCGAAGGGCAGCAGCCAGTCCGGTACGCCGGGGGCGTCCGCGGCCATCCAGGTACCGGCGTCGGGCAAGGGCTCGGGGTGGGTGGTCCAGCGGTAGACGGCGGTGAACCAGCCGCGCTCGGGGAAGCCCGCCAGGGCGGGAACCCGCGGCCCCAGCACGGCGAGGTCCCTGTCCTCGGCGTACAGCTTCGTCGCGGCCGTGACGGCGTGTGGAGGGAGCGACAACACGCCTGCCTCGGGGCTGGACACCCCGATCGCGGGATGGATCTTGCCGTCCCAGCCGGGATGATCGCGCACGTCCGCGCCGACGATGTCCAGCTCGGTCACTGCGGGCCAGCCGCCGAGCCAGTGGGACAGATGCTCAACGAGCCATCGCTCCACGCCTTCCTCCTTATACGGTAGGGGGGTATGGTACATCGAGAGTCTTGAGGAGGACATATGCGACGTCTCGTCCCGCTTGAGCCTGCCGACGCCCCGGGCAGGTCCAAGGAACTGCTGAACGACATCCTCGACAGGAGAGGAAGCGTGGGGGAGATGGTCGCCACCATGGCGCACTCGCCGGCGCTGCTTGAGGGCTACCTGAACTTCTCTCGCGCCATGAAGCGGGTCAAGCTGCCCCGCGCCCTCAGCGAGAAGGTCTCGCTCGCCGTCCAGGAGTGGATCGGATGCGGCACCTGCATGCAGGCGCACGTCGAGGCCGGGCGCGCGGCCGGGCTCAGCGAGGCCGACATCGCCCTGGCCCGGCAGGGCACGTCCACCGACGCCAGAGAGGCAGCCCTGATCGCCGTGGCCGTACGGGTGCTGGCCGAGCCGTCCTCCATCACCGACGCGGATGTCGCAGACCTCCGCGCGCACGGCTGGAGCGACCGCATCATCGCGGAGATCGTCGGCGTGGTCACACTCAACCTGCTGACCGGGGCCTTCAACCTTCTGGCCGGCCTGCAACCAGCGAACTGAGCAGCAGCACGATGCATGGCGATCTACCAGGGAGACGCCCGCCAGGTGCTCGCAGAGATGCCCGCAGGCTCGGTGGACTGCATCGTCACCAGCCCGCCGTACTGGGCCTGCGCCACTACTGCCGCACATATCGGTCCATTGATGCAGGTATGGTCCAGTAAAGCCCGCGATGCAGGCGGCAGTCAGGGTTGCCTGCGTGGGCTGAAGTACTATATCGGCTAGTAGGGTGAGTCATGCGCGATCCACGGCTTCGTGCCGCAACCGCGGGCGACAAGCTGTACGCCCACGACGGCCGGACCGGCCGCGTACGGTCGAGTCCCGGCGACGGCGAGAGCTGGACTCCGCTGGTGGGTGTGGACGCCGAGAGACGCGTTCAAACCAGCTGTGACGGCGGGCGCACCTGGCAGGCCGGCGGCGCGGGGCGAGTCGTCGCGTTCGCCGCCGTTGACGGCAACCGGCTGCTCGCCGCCCTCGAAGACGGCACTGTCCACGAGTCGCGGAACAAGGGTGGCGACGTCGCCTTCCGACCGGCGGGCACATGAGCGATCATCACCCGCGCCAGGACCGGAGCCGCCTGCGCTCGCCCGGCGTGCTCATCCCGGCCGTCGCCGTCCTCGTCGCGATACTGGCCTACGCCGTGCCGGCCGTTCTGCTCGCCGGCGAGGTTCCACCCGGTACGCGGGTGGACGGGGTCGACGTCGGCGGAATGTCACCCGAGGCCGCCCGCTCCCGGCTGGACGAGGAGCTGAGGAAGCGAGTGGAGGAGCCGTTGACGCTGATCGCCGGGAAGAAGCGGGAACAAGTGACACCCGCCGAGCTGGGGTTCGGCTTCGACACCGGGGCGACGGTCGAGGTCGCCATGGACGGCGCCGTCACCCCGGTAGGCGTCGCCCGCTCGCTCTTCGGCAGTCGCGAGGTTCCTCCCAAGGTCACGGTGGATCAGGGGCGGCTCACCGCCGCACTCGGGGAGCTGGCCGAGAGCGTGCACCAGAAGCCCAGGGAAGGCAGTGTCCGCTACCGGGGGCTGGAGCCGCGAGCTGTCCTGCCCAAGCCCGGCCGCGCGCTCGACCTCGACCAGGCGGCGCGAGCCGTACGGGAGGCCTTCGAGCAGGGCCGTACGTCAGTGGAGCTGGACGTCCGCGCGACGCCGCCGAAGGTCACCGCCGCCGAGGTCCGTCGTGTCACCACGACCACCGCGCGCACGGCGGTCGCGTCGCCGCTCACGCTTACCAGTGGCGGCAAGGAAGCCGACGTGTCCAGAGAGCAGTTGGCCGCGGGCCTGCGTTTCGTCTCGGACGGGCAGGGTGGTCTGCGCCCGTCCTTCAAGGCTTCCGAGATCGCTCCGGCCCTGGGCAAGGCACTGCTGGCGACGCCTCCGAAGGACGCCTCCTTCAAAATCGTCAAGGGCAAGCCGCAGGTCGTCCCCTCCCGGCCGGGGCGGGGCGTCGACACCAAGGCGATCGGCCCGGCGATCGCCGAGGCCGTGGCAGCGGGAGAGCGCACCGTCGAGCTGCCCGCCGTGGCACGACAGGCGCGGGTGACCACCGCCGAGGCGAAGAAGCTGGGCGTCAAGGAGAAGGTCAGCTCGTACACCACGCACCACCCGTGCTGCGCTCCTCGCGTGACCAACATCCACCGCATCGCCGACATCCTCGACGGTTATGTGGTGCGGCCGGGCGAGACGTTCTCGCTCAACGGCGTGGTCGGCAAGCGCGACAAGGCGCGCGGCTTCGTCGAGGCGCCGATGATCCTCAACAACCGCTTCGTCAACGACGTGGGCGGAGGCATCTCGCAGTTCGCCACCACCATGTTCAACGCGGTCTTCTTCGGCGGCTTCGAAGACGTCCAGCACAGGCCGCACCAGTACTACATCTCCCGTTACCCGGCCGGGCGGGAGTCCACGGTCTCCTATCCCCAGCCGGATTTCCGCTGGCGCAACGACTCGCCGTACGGCGTGCTGATCAAGACCTCGTACACCGGCACCTCCATCACCGTGCAGTTCTGGAGCACCAAGCGCTACGAGATCGAGTCCGAGAGCTCGGCGCGCTACGACGTCAAGCCGGTCCCCAGCCTGACCGACTCGGGGCCCGACTGCATCCCGATGGGAGGCGCGGAGGGGTTCACCATCGACGTGTGGCGCATCTTCAAGGAGGACGGGAAGGTCGTACGCAAGCAGAAGTTCCACACCGTGTACGACGCGGAGCCCCGGCTCACCTGTGACGGGCCGGAGCAGTCGCGGTGAACGCGCCGAAGGAACCGTTCAAGAAACGGTGTGACGACGATCACCAGTAGTATTACGGCATGTTGCGCGGCCTGGGCGAGCTCGAATCCACGATCATGGATTGGATGTGGGCCCGGCGCAGGCCGGCCTCGGTGCGTGAGGTGCTGGAGGGCCTTCGCCAGGAGCGGACGATCGCCTACACCACGGTGATGACCGTGATGGACAACCTGCACAAGAAGGGCCTGCTCAAGCGGCAGCCCGTCGGCCGCGCCTACGTCTACGAGCCGATCGCGTCCAAAGAGGCCTACACCGCCGACCTGATGCGCAAGGCGCTGGCGGGCAGTGACAACCAGGCGGCCACGCTCGTCCACTTCCTGGAACGGCTCACTCCGGAGGAAGCCGCAGCGCTTGAGGCGGCCTTGCAGGTGTTCCCGAACCGGGGTGGCCGGGCCTGATCGCCTCTCTCGTCCGGTGATCTACACGATCGCCGCCGCCGTGTACCTCCCCCGGTTAGGACGCAGGGCCACTGCCTGGGCGGCGATCGCGCTGTGGCAGGCGGCGGCCGCCTCGGTGGTCGCGTCCGTCGTGCTGGCCGCGCCGGCCTTCGCCGTGCCGGCCGAGGTCGTGGGGCACGGTCCGGCCGGGCTGTTCAAGGCGTGCGCGGCCCTGCTGAGTGACGGGTCCGGCCTGACCACCACGGGTACGGCGGCCCTGCTGAGCGGACACGATCTTCACGGCGTCACCCGTTGTCCGCCGCACTGAACGCTCCGGGCGGGCCACGCGTATCTCATAGCGACAATGCCGAATCATTCACTATGTGGAATAGTATGTTTTGCTGCGCCTGACGCGCGGCGCGGCAGAGACCGAGACAGCCCACGACAAGGTGCGCGGGGAGAAGGCCAAGGTAGAGAAGATGGTCGACGCGCAGACCAAGCTCCTGCGGCGGCTCGGCGCCTTCCGCACCGGTGACCGCAACGGCAAGGGCATGGTCTACACCGGCCCGGCCTCCGGCAGCCCCGCACCGCATGGTCTCAATGGAGCTGGGGCGCCGACCGGCGCGTTCCGCTGGACGCCCTGCAACCCGGCGATCTGCTCTTCAGCGAAGGGCTGGGGCACATGGGATGTACGCGGGGGCCCGTCCATCGAGACCATGACCGAACACCTGCCCGGTCTCCGGCTGGTGTCCACGCTCGACGGTGCGGTCGATCATCTGGAGGGACAGTTCGTCGCCCGGCGCTTGGGCTTGGCCGCGTTTCCTGATCTCCTCCTCGAAGGTCAGGAAGGACTCGGCGAGGGCAAGGCCGAACGAGTGCAGCAGCTCAGCCGAAACCTCGATGTGGTGCAGGCGCAGGGTATCCGCCGTGATCGCGCGTTCGGTGCGGCCGGTCATGTCGGCGAGCTGGCGCATGGCCTGGCCCGTCGCGGTTTGGAAGGCTTCGGCGTAGATGTTGTGGCTGAGGCCGCCGATGGTGATCAGAGTGTGGTCGATGTCCCACAGGACCAAGGTCTTCCCGGCGCTCATCGTACGAGCCTAGCCTCCATCGTGTGATTTCGGCATGTATTGATGATTCCTATCCTCCCAGGTCATAAGCGCTTTTCTTATGTTCTCGCATGAAATTCGCCGCGAAAGCCGACGGCTGGAGAGGTAGCGGGTGGAGTGACCAGAAGGATCGGGTAGAGATTTATACGCCTGAGGATGACGTTCTTGATGACTTCCCCCACCCTCTGGGGGCAAGGCCTGTTACTTCCGCCAGACTTGCGGATCGTGTCGACGACCGAAAGACCGTTCCGTCCCACGAGTGAGGCGACTCCGTTCACCGCTTCGAAGGAGCGTGGGCTGCCTGCGATGCTACGTCCACGACGGCCGGGGCTCGCCGCCCTTGCGGTCTTGCTCGTGCTCGGGGGTGCCTTGGCCACCACGCTGCTCGTGCAATGTGCTGATCAGCGGATCTCCGTGATCCGGATCAATCAGCAGGTCGGCTCGGGGGAGGGATTCCGGCCGGCGGTCATGCAGGAAGCGCTGATCGCCGACGCCGGCGGGGAATACGTGCTGTGGTCGGAACGCAAGCAGATCGCCAGGACAGTGGCCGCGGTGACGATCCTTCCTCACACGTTGCTCACCCGGGCGATGACCACGACGGCGAGCGAGGAACTTGCCGCGGGCAAGGCGCGGGTGGGGTTGGCGCTGAAGCCGGGTCAGGTGCCGAGCGAGTTGAAGCCGGGATACCGGGTGCAGGTCATCCATGCCCACCACACGGGGCAGGCCAGTCTTCTGGCGCCCAGCGCGCTGGTGGACAGCGTGGTCGAGCAGCGCAACGGCACGACGATGGTCACGGTCGTGGTCGACAGCGCCGAGGCGCCGGAGATCGGAGCGCACGCGGCGGACGGTGACATCGTGATCGTGGAGCTGTCCGGCGAGCGTTAGAACCCATCAAGCGCCCTGACAATGAGTGGTTGATTGATTACTTCTATGCATGAAATCCAAACTGCTCCTGCGCCCGGTCTTCCACCGACTCGAGCACCGCATCCGCGCGCACGTGCTGATCTGCTGGCTGGCCCTGCTGCGGACCCGGGTCGCCGAGTGCGGATGTGGGCAAAGATAGCCCCGGATCAACCGCGAATTGTCCCGTCTGTCCCAGGTAACCCTCGCCGGACCGGCTGGAACCGTCGTCCACACGACCCCGCTACGACCCGTACAACGAGCCGTCTACAGGCACTTTCCATCACGCCGCCAGCCCGGGGCTCCGGCTTCGAGCCGGCCTGACCCGACTGGCGCGTGGCTGCGGAGGGCGTAGGCACACGACCCTCTACGGTCCTGCACGCCTTCCCCCAGGTCAACCCTCAATTTCGGGCTCACCTGTGACTACCGACTGCGGAACCCGGAGTTCAGACATACGGTCAAACGATCGAGGGCCTGACCGCTGTCTCCAGCGATCAGGCCCTCGACCTGCTACTGCACTGTCGGGGTGGCGGGATTTGAACCCACGACCTCTTCGTCCCGAACGAAGCGCGCTGCCAAGCTGCGCTACACCCCGGTGCACACCGTCTTGCATGTGCGTGGAAAGTCTAGCCGACTTCGCGGGTGCTTGTGACCACTCGGCCCCGCCTCAGCGCCGGGGCACGAGGGTGAGCAGGGACGCCTCCGGGAAACAGGCGAAGCGGGCCGGGGCGTACGGGCTGGTGCCGAGGCCGGCGGACACGTGGAGCCAGGAGGAGTCGTGGCGGCTGAGGCCCTTGACGCGCTTCCTGTCGATGCCGCAGTTGGTGACCAGGGCGCCATAGAACGGGATGCAGAGCTGGCCGCCGTGGGTGTGGCCGGCGAGGAGGAGCTGGTAGCCGTCGTCGGCGAAGCGGGTCATGTTGCGCGGCTCGGGTGAGTGCATGACGCCGAGGCGGAGGTCGGCGTCGGAGGGGGCGGGGCCGGCCACGAGGTCGTAGCGGTCGCGGGAGATGTGGGAGTCGTGGATGCCGGCCACCGCCACGTCGAGGTCGCCGACCTTGACGCGGGCGGTGGTGTTGTTCATGTCGAGCCAGCCCTCGGTGGCCATGCCGGCGCCCAGCTCCTCCCAGGGGAGCGACGGGGTGTGCTGGCGGCGTTCGTTGCGCGAGGTGCGCCAGAGGTAGCGCAGGGGGTTCTTGGGCTGCGGAGCGTACAGGTCGTTGGAGCCGTACACGAACAGGCCGGGGCGGCGCAGCAAGGGCTCCAGGGCGTGCAGGAGCGACGGGACGGCGTCGGGGTGGGCGATCGAGTCGCCGGTGTTGACCACCAGGTCGGGCTCCAGCGCGCCGAGGGAGCGCACCCAGTTGATCAGCATGGTGCGCCGGGGCGTCAGGTGCAGGTCGGACAGGTGCAGGATCCGTACGGGGCGCTGGCCCCGCGCCAGGACCGGCACGTCGAACCGGCGCAACCGGAACGAGTTGCGCTCCACGATCGACGCGTAGGCCACGCCGGCCACGCCGAGCCCGAGCACTGACAGCGGCACTGCGACTGCTTTCCTCACCTCTTCATGATGCCCGACATCCGGCACGGGCCGTCCGCGCACGCGGCAAGATGGACCGCATGAGCGGACTGAAAGACAAGCTGAAGGCCGACCTGACGGCCTCGATGAAGAATCGGGACGAGCTCCGGCTGCGGACCATCCGGATGGCCCTGGCGGCGGTGAACGTCGAGGAGGTCTCCGGCAAGGCGGCGAGAGAGCTCACCGACGCGGAGATCATCAAGGTGCTGACCCGGGAGGCCAAGAAGCGCCGGGAGGCGGCGGAGGCGTTCGGCAACGCGGGCCGCGCCGAGCAGGCCCAGGCGGAGCGCGACGAGGAAGCGGTGCTGGAGGAGTATCTGCCCGCCCAGTTGTCCGACGAGGAGCTGGGCAGGCTGGTCGACGAGGCCGTGTCCGAGACGGGCGCCTCGGGCCCGCAGGCGATGGGTCAGGTCATGAAGGCGGTCAACCCGAAGGTCGCCGGGCGGGCGGAGGGTGGCCGGGTGGCCGCCGCCGTGCGCGCCAGGCTGGCGGGCTGACGTCGTGGCTGGACGGGCCTCCGGTGGCGAGGGCCCGTCCGTCAGTCAGTCGGACGGCACCAGGCCGGTCTCGTTCCAGTCGCCCCAGCCGCGGTTGTTGTCGCCGCCGCGTCCCCGGTCGCCGCGGTCACCGCGGTCGTTGTCGCGGTCGAACAGGTCGCGCAGGTCGTCGAAGTCGCGGTCGCCGCGGTCGTCGCGCTCCTTCTTCTTCGGCTTGGGCGCGCACTTGTCGCTGCAGCCGCCGAAGCGGGACCGGTCGGCCGAGTGGAACTTGGCCGGCTCCACGCCCTTGAGGGCGGAGATCATCGATTCCTTCCAGATGGGGCCGGAGATCGAGGCGCCGTACACGTACGAGTAGTAGCGGCCGCCGATGGTCACGCCGATCAGGTTGTGGCTGAAGGCGCCGCGCGGGTCGCCGATGCTGACGGCCGACGAGAGGTTGGGCGTGTAGCCGGCGAACCAGGCGGCGGTGTAGTTGTCGGTGGTGCCGGTCTTGCCGGCGGCGTCGCGGCCGATGCCGCCGACCCCGCTCATCGTGCCCTTGGTGAACACGCCGGACAGGATGGCGCTGACCGCGTCGGCGACCTTCTCGTCCAGGACCTGCTCGCACTTGGGCTTGAACCGGGTGACCTTGCCGTCGCGGTCCTTGACCTCGGTGATGGCCAGCGGGGCGCAGTATTTGCCGCGGGCGCCGAGGGTCGCGTAGGTGTTGGCGACCGTCACCGGGTCGACCTCGTTGATGCCGAGGGTGAAGGTCTCGAACTCGCCCAGCTTCCCGCCGTCGGCCCGCTTGAGCCCCATCTTCTTGGCCGTCTTGACGGTGTCGCAGAGGCCGACGGACTGCTGCAGCTTCATGAAGAACGTGTTGACCGAGCCCCAGGTGCCGCTCTCCAGCGTCTTGAAGCCGCCGCCGCCCTCGCTGGAGTTGTTGACGGTGTGGGAGGGGTCGCCGACGCCGTTGCCCTTGCAGTCCTTGAACGAGCTGTAGCCGGTGGCGCGGTAGCCGTTGGGGGCGGGGAAGCCGTCGGCGAACTTCATGCCCTCCGCCAGCGCCGCGGTCAGCGTGTAGACCTTGGCGGTGGAGCCCTGCTGGAAGCCCCGGCCGCCGCCGTGCGCGGCGTCGGCGACCAGGTTGTAGGACATCTCGTTCTTCTTCTTGGAGTTGCCGAACTTGCGCGAGGCGGCCATGGCCTTGATCTCGCCGGTGCCCGGCACGACCATCGCCTGGGCGGCCACCGGCTTGTCCTTGGGGCTCACGTACTTTTTGATGGCCTTCTCGGCGGCTTTCTGCATCTTCGGGTCGATCGTGGTCTTGATCGTCAGGCCGCCGCGCTGGAGGAGCTTGAGCCGCTCCTCGGCGGTCTTGCCGAAGTCCTTGTTGAGGAGGATCTCGTTCTGCACGTAGAGGCAGAAGTACGGGTATGAGCTCTCCTCGCAGCCGCCGGGCATCTCGACGTCCTTCCAGCCCAGCTTCTTCTTCTTGGCCTCGTCGGCCTCCGGGCGGGTGATCGCGCCGACCTCGGCCATGCGGTCGAGCACGACGTTGCGCCGCTCCAGCAGCAGGGCTCTGGACTTGGGGCCGACGTTGGGGTCGGTGCGGGCGGGGTTCTGCACCGCGCCGGCGAGGGTGGCGGACTCGGCGAGGCTGAGCTCGGAGGCGGGCTTGTCGAAGAAGCGCCGGGCGGCGGCCTGGATGCCGTGGGCGCCCGCGCCGAAGTAGGCGATGTTGAGGTAGCGCTCCAGGATTTCGTTCTTGGTGTACTTCTGCTCGATCGCCATGGCGTAGCGCAGCTCGTTGAGCTTGCGTGAGACGGTCGTGGCGGTGGCGGCGGCCCTCTCCTCGTCGGTCTCGGCGGCGTTGACCAGCACTTGCTTGACGTACTGCTGAGTGATGGAAGAACCGCCCTGCGTGACGCCGCCGGTGGTAAGGTTTTTGATCAGAGCGCGGGCGGTGCCCTCGATGTCGATGGGTCCGTGCTTGTAGAAGCGGAAGTCCTCGATCGCGATCAGGGCTTTCTGCATGATCGGGGCGACCTTGTCGAGGCTGACCGACTGGCGGTTCTCGAAGTAGAACTGCGCGATCTGCTTGCCGTTCGCGTCGACCAGCTTGGTGCGTTCGGAGAGCGGTGGCTCTTCGAGCTCTTCGGGCTTGAGGTCGAGCGCTCCCACGGCCGACTTGGCGGAGACGCCCGCGCCGCCCACGGCGGGCAGCGCGACGGCGGCTGCGAGCACGCCCGCGGCCACGCCGGCCGTCGTCAGTTTGATGACGTTCAGGATCGGCGCGAAACGATCTTTGCCCTGAGCTTGCACGGTCCCAAGCCTACGTCGAAAGCGTGAGGCTAACGGTAACACCACACCATTTCGCCTTGACTGGTAGGGGTGACTAGTCATTCCCGGTCAAGAGTCCAGCGAGAATTTGGTCCTCTGGGGTCTGTCGGTCCGAAGGTCTCGTTGCGTACGTTCTCCCTGCGGCAACTGAATACGGAGGCTCGGCGCCCGCGCCCGTCGGCCCCAAATGACGACTGACCACCTAAGGGGAGTGGGGTCGAAAATGTGGATCACGGATTGGACCTCCCGTGCCGCCTGTCGAGGTGCGGACCCGGACGCGCTGTTCGTCCAAGGGGCTGCGCAGAACAGGGCGAAGCTGATCTGCCGAGGATGCCCGGTCCGTACCGAATGCCTCGCCGATGCGCTGGACAACCGCATCGAGTTCGGGGTGTGGGGCGGTATGACCGAACGCGAACGGCGTGCGCTGCTAAGGCGGCGACCCGACGTGGACTCGTGGCGTGAGCTGCTCGAGTCCGCGAAGGAAGAGTACGAGCGGACCAACGAGCTGATCGCCGGCTGATCGGTCCAGGCGAGGCGCGGCCGGTGACGACGCCGGCCGCACTCTTATGCCTTCGCCATGAGCTCGCCGATGCGGCGCAGGCCGGCCAGGTCGTGCACGTCCTCGGACATCGCGGCGACCTGGGCGACCGGCACCGTCGGGTGCGCGGTCACGAAGCGGTCCTGCTCCCGGTGCTCGCGAGCCGCGAGTTGCATCCTCCCGGTGTGCAGCCGCAGCACAGCGGCGGTCAACTCGTGCTCGCCCCGTGATTGCAGGTCCTCGGCGGCCGCGGCGCTCCTCACTCCTGAGAGCGTCGCGGCCGGTGACTCGTGCACCCGGTTGACGACCAGGCCGGCGAGGGGCATGCGCTCCTCGGCCAGCCGCTCGACGAAGTAGGAAGCCTCGCGCATGGCGTCGCGCTCCGGCGCGGCGACCACGAGGAAGGCCGTGCCGGGCGCCTGCAGCAGCTTGTACGTGAGTTCGGCGCGCTGCCTGAAGCCGCCGAAGACGGCGTCGAGCGCTGACACGAACGTCTGCAGGTCCTTGATCACCTGGGCGCCGAGCAGTTTGGTCAGCGCGCCGGCGACGAACCCGAACCCGGCGTTGAAGATGCGGAAGGCGCTGCGCCCGCCGGCCTTGGCCGGGGCGGTGAGCAGCCGGATGAACCGCCCGTCGAGAAACCTCCCGAGCCGCTCGGGCGCGTCGAGGAAGTCGAGCGCGGAGCGCGACGGCGGGGTGTCGACGATGATCAGGTCCCACTCGTCGGAGCGGCGGAGCTGGCCGAGCTTCTCCATGGCCATGTACTCCTGGGTGCCGGCGAAGCTCGACGACAGCGACTGGTAGAAGGGGTTCGACAGGATCTGGCGGGCCCGCTCCGGGTCGGCGTGCGCCTCGATGATCTCGTCGAACGTACGCTTCATGTCGAGCATCATCGCGAAGAGCTGGCCGCCGCTCTCGCACTCGACGATGCGGCGCGGGGTGTTGTCGAGCTCGCTCAGCCCCATCGCCTGGGCCAGGCGCCTGGCGGGGTCGACGGTGAGCACCACGGCGCACCTGCCGCGCTCGGCGGCACGCAGGCCGAGCGCCGCGGCGGTGGTGGTCTTGCCGACGCCGCCGGAGCCGCAGCAGACGATGATGCGGGTGCCGCTGTCGTCGAGGATGGCGTCGATGTCGAGGGTGGCGGGCTTTCTCACGCTGCTCCCTGGGTGCGGATGCTCTCGGCCAGCTCGTACAGGCCCGCGAGGTCGACCCCGTCGGCCAGCAGCGGCAGCTCGTAGCTCGGCCGTTCGGCGGCGGTGAGGGTCTCGCGCTCGTCGCGTTCGATCTCGGTGCGGCGGGCGTGCTCGGCGAGCTCCTCGGCGAGCGCCTCGGCCAGGGCCTTGGCGTCGCCGCCGGTGGCCAGGCCGGCGGCCTCCAGACCGGCGACGAGCTCGGCGGTGTCGACGCGGCCCTTGACCGCCTTGTCGAGGACCGGCTGGGGGAGGAGCGGCTCGCGCACCATGTTGATGAAGACGCCGCCGGGAGGCAGGCCGGCCGCGCGAAGGTCGGCGAGGCCGTCGAGCGTTTCCTGGACGGGCATTTCTTCCAACAAAGTCACGAAATGCACCGCTGTTTCCGGGCTTTTCACGACGCCTCGTACGAGATCGGAATGGTTCTTGATGGGGCCGACCCTCGCCAGGTCCGCGACCTCCTCCGTGACGTTCAGGAAGCGCGTGATGCGGCCCGTCGGCGGCGCGTCGAGGACCACCGCGTCGTAGACCCGCTTGCCGTCCTTGCCGCGCCGGCGCACCGCCTCGCTGGTCTTGCCGGTGACCAGGACGTCGCGGAAGCCGGGGGCGATCGTGGTGGCGAAGTCGAGCACGCCCATCTTGGTCAGCGCCCGGCCCGCCCTGCGCATGCCGTAGAACATCTCCAGGTATTCGAGCATGGCCTCCTCGGGGTCGACGGCCAGCGCGTAGACGTCGCCGCCGTCGGGGGCCACCGCGATGCGGCGCTCCTCGTACGGCAGCGGCGGCAGGTCGAAGATCTGGGCGATGCCCTGCCTGCCCTCCACCTCGACGAGCAGCACCTTGTGCCCGCCCGAGGCGAGGGCGAGCGCGAGAGCGGCGGCCACCGTCGTCTTTCCGGTGCCGCCCTTGCCGGTGACGACGTGCAGTCGCACACCGTCCCAATCCGTGTCCCGAGAGTCCACGATTCGAGGCTACCGAACGGTCATTTGACGCAAGCCCACGAGTGCCCCGGAGATTGCTCACACTACGCTGATGGCCATGAAGAAATGGGAGTACCTCACGGCTCCGGTGCTGATCCACAACACCAAGATGATCCTCGACAACTTCGGCTCCGACGGCTGGGAGCTGGTCCAGATCCTTCAGGGCGCCACGCCCGAGCAGCTGGTCGCCTACTTCAAGCGGGAGAAGCAGTGACTCCGGAGCAGAAGATCGCCGACCTCGGGCTGGAGCTGCCCGAGGTGGTCGCGCCGCTGGCCGCGTACGTGCCGACCGTGCGGACCGGCAACCTGGTCTACACCTCGGGCCAGGTCCCGGTGGTGAAGGGCGAGGTGCGGTTCACCGGCAAGCTCGGCGCCGACGTCACCGTCGAGGACGGCCAGGAGGCGGCCAGGATCTGCGCGCTCAACGCGCTGGCCGCGCTGAAGGCGGAGGTCGGTGACCTGGCCGAGGTCAAGCGGATCGTCAAGGCCGTGGTGTTCGTGGCCAGCGCCCCCGACTTCACCGGGCAGCCGCAGGTCGCCAACGGGGCCAGCGAGCTGCTGGGCGAGGTGTTCGGCGAGGCCGGCAAGCACGCGCGCAGCGCGGTCGGGGTGGCGGCGCTGCCGCTGAACGTCCCGGTCGAGGTGGAGCTCATCGCCGAGGTGTCCTGAACGCCGGATATGTCACTATGACCGAGTGATGTTCTAGTTGGAGGTCATCGTGGCTGGTCTTCGGTTCTCTCGGGAACACGCCGAACACATCAGAGACGTGCTGTCCGGGCGTGTCGCCCCGGTCCGCGCGCGGGACGCCGCCACCGTGGCGCTCTTCCGCGCGGGCCGGGCGGGCGGCATCGAGGTCTACCTGCTGCGGCGCAAGGCGACCATGGCCTTCGCCGCCGGCGCGTACGTCTTCCCCGGCGGGTCGGTCGACCCGCGTGACACCGACCAGGCCGTGGCCTGGGCGGGGCCGTCGCCCGCCGAGTGGGCGCGGGCCTTCCGCGCCGACGAGGCGGTGGCCAGGGGCCTGGTGTGCGCGGCCGTACGCGAGACGTTCGAGGAGTCGGGGGTGCTGCTCGCCGGGCCCGGCCCCGAATCCGTGGTCGCCGACACCCGGGGCGACGACTGGGAGGCCGACCGGCTGGCTCTCATCGACAGGAGCCTCGGCTTCGCCGACTTCCTCGCCAAGCGCGGCCTGGTGCTCCGCTCCGACCTGCTCAAGCCGTGGGCCCACTGGATCACGCCCGAGGCCGAGACGCGGCGTTTCGACACCCGCTTCTTCGTCGCCGTGCTGCCCGAGGGCCAGCGCACCCGCGACGTGGGCGGCGAGGCCGACCAGGTCGAGTGGCGCCGCCCGGCCGAGGCCCTCGCCATGGCTGACCGGGGCGAGATCTTCCTGATGCCCCCCACGTACCGCACCCTCGGCGACCTGGCCCGCCACGACGGCGTGGAGTCGGTGCTGGGCGAGCGGCGGGAGATCGTCACCGTGCTGCCCAGGGTCGTGGAGGTCGACGGCGAGTTCCGGTTGGAGTCGGCATGAGCGGCCTGCACATCCCGCTCGACACGCCCGACGGGTCGCGCACCGCGCACGCGGAGAACCTCCTCGCGCCCAACCCGTCGATCATGACGCTCGACGGCACCAACACGTGGGTGATCGGCGGCCGGGAGGTCGTCGTGGTCGATCCGGGGCCCGACGACGAGGCGCACCTGCTCCGGGTCCGCGACCACCTGGGGGATCGCCGGGTGACCCAGATCCTGCTCACCCACGGGCACTTCGACCACAGCGGCGGGGCCAGGCGGTTCGCCGGGCTCGTCGGAGCGCCGGTGCGCGCCCTGGACCCGCGCCACCGGCTGGGCGACGAAGGGCTCGCCGACGGTGACGTGGTCGTCGTGGACGGGCTGGAGATCCACGTGTACGGCACGCCCGGCCACTCGGCGGACTCGCTCTGCTTCTGGCTGCCGGAGGACCGGGCCATGCTGACCGGCGACACCGTGCTCGGCCGGGGCACCACGATCATCGCGGGTGACGGCGGCCTGGCCGACTATCTGCGCAGCCTGGACCGGCTCAGGGCGGCGGCGGAGAGCCTGGAGGCGCAGGCCCTGCTGCCCGGCCACGGCCCCGTGCTGCCCGACCCGATCGGCGCGCTCGACAGCTACATCGCGCACCGGCGGGTGCGCCTCGACCAGATCAAGGAGGCACGGCGCCAGGGCGCGCGCACGCCGCGGGAGATCGTACGGATCGTGTACGCGGACGTCGACAGGTCGCTCTGGCCCGCGGCCGAGATGTCGGTGCGGGCCCAGCTCGACTATCTGGACCGGTTGTAGAGCCGGTCGTGGTCGAGGATCACCACGGCCTTGGCCTCGATGCGCAGCCAGCCGCGGTGCGCGAAGTCGGCCAGGGCCTTGTTGACCGTCTCGCGGGAGGCGCCGACGAGCTGGGCCAGCTCCTCCTGGGTGAGGTCGTGGTGGACGCGCATGCCGTCGTCGGTTTTGGTGCCGAACCGCTCGGCCAGGTCGAGCAGCTGCTTGGCCACCCGGCCGGGCACGTCGGTGAACACCAGGTCGGCCAGCACGTCGTTGGTGCGGCGCAGCCGCTGGGCGAGCGCCCGCAGCAGGTGGAGCGCCACCTCCGGGCGGCCCGTCAGCCAGGGGCGCAGGTCGTCGTGGCCCAGCCCGGCCAGGCGCACCTCGGTCAGCGCGGTCGCGGTGGCCGTGCGCGGACGCGGGTCGAACAGCGACAGCTCGCCGAACATCTCGCTCGGGCCGAGCACGCTGAGGACGTTCTCCCGGCCGTCGGGGGAGGTGCGGGAGAGCTTGACCTTGCCTTCGAGCACGACGTAGAGCCGGTCGCCCGTCTCGTTCTCGTGGAAGATCGTCTGCCCTTTGGACAGCTGGACCTCGGTGATGCTCGTCCTGAGCGCCGCGGCGCTCTCCCGGTCGAGCGCGGCGAACAGGGGGGCCTTGCCCAGCACGTCTTCGGTGTTCACTCTGCCTCCTCTGCTGCCATTGTGACGCACACCACTCCGGGCGGCACACCTGGCGAGCCAGGCTCGCCCGGGGGTGCCGCTCAGCGGCTGGATGAACCGCGTGCCGGGCTCGAAATGGTTCCCCCCACGACGAGCCGTGCGATCCTCCTGCCGAAGTGTACGAACAAAACCGTCAACATGCTTACTCATCCCCCGCTCAGAGCCCTCCAGTCCGTTACATACACCGATAAGAACGGCCCAATCCCCCGAAGAGGGGATTTATGATCTTCCTTCTCATGGCCGGCTCTCCTCGTACGCGGAAAGAAAGCGTCATGTCCCGGGAAGCGGCGGGTGGCCATACCCTTGCGGCATGGCGACGAACGTGGCGGGCGCCCGCGGACGCAAGCCGGAGACCCGGCTGGGGCTGGTGCGGCGGGCCAGGAAGATGAACCGGATCCTCGCGGACACCTACCCCGACGCTCACTGCGAGCTCGACTTCACCAACTCGTTCGAGCTGCTGGTCGCCACCGTGCTGTCGGCGCAGACCACCGACGTGCGGGTCAACCTGACCACGCCCGCGCTGTTCGCCAAGTATCCGACGCCCGACGACATGGCCGCCGCCGACCCCGAGGACCTCGAAACGATCATCAAGCCGACCGGGTTCTTCCGGGCGAAGACCCGCTCGCTGATCGGGCTGGCCAAGGGGCTGCGCGACCGCTTCGGCGGCGAGGTGCCGCGCAAGATGGACGATCTCGTCTCGCTGCCCGGCGTCGGCCGCAAGACCGCCAACGTGGTGCTCGGCAACGCCTTCGGGGTGCCGGGGCTGACCGTCGACACCCACTTCCAGCGGCTGGTGCGCCGCTTCGGCTGGACCGAGGAAGCCGACCCGGTCAAGATCGAGCAGGTGGTCGGCGAGCTCATCCCCAAGCGCGAGTGGACCGTCTTCTCCCATCGGATCATCTGGCATGGCCGCCGCATCTGCCACGCCCGCAGGCCCGCGTGCGGCGTCTGCCCGCTGGCGGCGCTCTGTCCCTCGTACGGCACCGGCCCGACCGCCGTCGAGGAGGCGCGCAAACTGGTGCGTTCCGGTCCCTTCTCCTGAGCGGGGAAGTTCGGTGATCCCCGCGGTGTTGGAGAAGTCGTGACCGAGGTGCCCCACTGGCTTGACCAGCTCGCCGCGAACGCCGTACAGACCCGTGTCCCCCCGGGGCTGCGCCCGCCCGTGCGGGGCGGACGCAGGGCGGCGGTGCTGGCGCTGTTCGGCGACGGCCCCTACGGCCCCGACGTGCTGCTGATCCAGCGCAGCACGCGCGGACGGCGCCACCCCGGCCAGCCGGCGTTCCCCGGCGGCGGCGTCGACCCCGAGGACGACGGGCCGATCGGCGCGGCGCTGCGCGAGGCCGAGGAGGAGACCGGCCTCGACCCGCGCGGCGTCACCGTCCTCGGCACCATGCCCGAGCTCTACCTCTCCCACAGCGACAACCGGGTCACCCCCGTGCTCGGCTGGTGGCACGACCCGTGCGCGGTGCACGCCGCCTCGCCCGACGAGGTCGACTCCGTCGAGCGGGTGCCGGTGACCGAGCTGACCGACCCGGCCAACCGCCTCATGCTGCGCCACCGGGCCGGGCTCGCCGGGCCGGCCTTCCGGGTGCGCGGGATGCTCGTGTGGGGGTTCACCGCGGCGGTGCTCGACGGGCTGCTGCGCGAGGGCGCGATGGAGCTGCCGTGGGACCGCGACCGGGTGGAGGAGATCCCGCCCGAGGTGCTACAGCTCGCGGCCCGTGGCTAGCGCCACGCCGAGCGAGGCCCAGCCGGCCACGTCGGCGTCGGCGTCCAGGGTCAGCGAACGCAACGCGGCCAGCCCCGTACGGTCGGGTGGGTCGCCCAGCACGTGCTGCAGCGCGTAGGCCGCCCCGTACCTCACCCGCGGGTCGCGATGGGCGGCCAGGTCGATCACCGACGGCAGCGAGCGCGGGTCCCCGAGATGACCGAAGGCGATCAGCACCGAGTACAGCACCACCGCGTCGTCCTCGCTGGCCGCCAGATAGCGCAGGATCGGCAGCGCGCGGTCCACGTACGCCCCCAGCAGGCCCAGGATGTCGACGCCCAGCAGCCGCTCGGCGGTCCCGTCGGCGGCGCACAGCCGCCGGGCCTCGATGAAGCACTCCAGATCGCCGCGCTCCCGCAGCCGGCTGATCACCTGCCAGCGCACCGGCCCGTCCGGGTCGGTGTCGCGCAGAGCTGCCTCGATGAGACCACGAACTGTTCCCTCGAACGGCGGCATGCGGATCACGTTAGCCACGGGCCGCGGGCGGTCCTGGCAGAAGACATGCACACTTGACCCAGACCCTGGTTAGCTTTGAAGCGTGCGCGGTGATCTGCTTGACCTCATATTGATCGGCCTCGTGATCGCTTTCGGGATCTCGGGATACCGGCAGGGCTTCATCATCGGGGTGATGAGCTTCGTCGGGTTCGTGGGCGGGGCCGTCCTGGGGGTGTTCATCGCGCCGCCGATCTCCCGAACCGTCGTCGACGGCGACACGCCGCAGGCGCTGCTCGCCATCGTGATCGTCTTCCTGGCCGCGACGATCGGACAGTTCGCCTCCTCGACCATCGGGGCCGTGGTGCGCTCGCACGTCACGTGGGAGCCCGCCAAGGTGGCCGACGCGGTCGGGGGCACGTTCGCCAGCGCGCTGTCGGTCCTGGTGATCGCGTGGCTGATCGGGTCGCTGATCGTCTCGACCTCGTTCACCCCGCTGGTCGACCAGGTCAAAGGGTCGTTGCTGCTCACCACCGTCGACCAGGCGATCCCGCAGGCCGCGCGCAACTGGCAGCAGCCGTTCAAGAAGTTCATCGACCGCTCCGAGTTCCCGCCGGTGTTCGACGCGATCGGCGCGGGCCAGCTCGTGGACGTCGAACCGGCCCCCCGCAGCATCCTCAAGGGCGCCAAGCTGGAGCGGGCCACCCGCGCCATCGTCAAGGTGCAGGGCAACGCCGAGAGCTGCAACAAGCACATCGAGGGCACCGGCTTCGTCTACGCCCGCGACCGCATCATGACCAACGCCCACGTGGTCGCCGGGGTGACCCGCGACCTGCAGATCGTCGACCACAGCGGCCGGCGTCACGCCGCCACCGTGGTCCGCTACAACCCGCGCCGCGACATCGCCGTCCTGCGCGTCCCGGGGCTCGACCTCCCGGCGCTGGCCTTCAACGGCGAGGCCGAGAAGGGCGACAACGCGATCATCGCCGGCTTCCCGAAGGGCCAGGGCTTCTCCGCCGAGCCGGCCCGCATCCGCAGCCGCATCAACAACGCCGAGAGCCCCGACATCTACCGCGACACCAACGTCACCCGCTCGGTGTACGCGATCCGCGGCCTGGTGCTGCCCGGCAACTCCGGCGGCCCGCTGCTCTCCGTCGACGGCCGGGTGTACGGGGTGATCTTCGCGGCCGCGGTCAGCCAGGAGGAGACCGGCTACGCGCTGACCGCCGACGAGGTCCGCCCGGACGCCGAGCAGGGCAAGAACGACACCAGCCCCGCCGACACCCAGCAGTGCGACTAGGTCAGGTCGTCCGGCTCCGGCAGCTCGGCCAGGATCAGCGCGACCGCCTCGGCGGCGTCGCTGTCGTCGTGCAGGCCGGACGCCGCCCTGCCCACCGCGTCGTACGGGTCGCCGTACGACTGCACCCGGGCCGCGCCGCGGGCGAACAGCGTCAGCGCGCCCCGCGCGTTGCCGCGCTGCAGGTGGGTCAGGCCCACGCAGATCTGCGCGAGGCCCTGCCACAGCTCGCGCTCCTCCTCGGGGGCGCACTTCCAGCGCCCCTCGAACACCTCGTGCGCGCTGAACGGCAGGCCCTCCTCCAGGAACCGGCGGCCGTCGGCGACCGCCTGCCCGGTGGTGGGCGCGTAGTCGTCGGGCACCCTCGGCATGCCCTCCGAGCCGTACGGCAGCGGCCGGCCGAACGCGTCACGCGGGCGGGCGTTGCGCGGGCGGCCCTCCGGATCTCGGTCTCTCATCGGTCGGGCTCCGGGTCGTCGAGCCAGCCGAGCAGCTCGGTGTCGAACACGTCGGGAATCTCCTCGTGCGGGAAGTGGCCCGCCCCCTCGAACAGCCGCCACCGGTACGGGGCGGCCACGTAGCGGCCCGACCCCTGCGCGGTGCGCGGCAGCGTGCAGGTGTCGAGCGCCCCGTGCAGCTGCAACGTCGGCGCCTCGACCTCGGTCCGCATGGCCCTGGCGTACCGCCGCCCGTCGGGGCGGAGCTGCGAGCGGCCGAACCACCGGTGATACTCCAGCGCGCAGTGGGACACGGCCGGGATCGTGAACGCCTCGCGATACGTACGCGAGGTCTCCTGGTCCGGCCACCCGGGCCCGGACCAGTCGTCGAGCAGCCTGCCCACCAGCGCGCCGCCGCGCCTGGTCAGCCTGCGCTCGGGCAGCAGCGGAAGCTGGAAGCCGAACGCCCGCCGGCTCGCCTTGAGCTGGCCGAACGGGTCGGTCAGCAGCGCGTTGCGCAGCCGCAGGGGATGCGGGGCGGACACCGTCACCAGCCGGTGCACGCATTTGGGGTCGAGCACGGCCATCGTCCAGGCCAGCAGCCCGCCCCAGTCGTGGCCGACCACGATCGCGCCGGTCTCGCCGAGCGCCTTGATCAGCCCGGTCGCGTCGGCGGCCAGCGTCGGCAGGTCGTAGCCGCGCGGCGGCTTGTCGCTGCCGCCGTAGCCGCGCAGGTCGACCGCGACCGCGCGGAAGCCCGCCTCGGGCAGCGACCTGAGCTGGTGCCGCCACGTCCACCAGAACTGCGGGAAGCCGTGCAGCAGCAGCACCAGCGGGCCGTCGCCGGCCTCCACGACGTGGAACCGCGTGCCCCCCGCGTGCACCGTGCGGTGCGTCCAAGGGCCTTCGATCTGGACGACGGCCTCGTCAGACGCCACCGGGTGTCACCGGCCTCTTGACCGGGACCGGTCGATCGTCCGCCACCGGGACCTCATCCGGATGGGCGATCTCCTTGAGGCCCTTCAGCGACCGGGCGGTCCGCTTCATCCCGGCCAGCCCCTTCAGCTTGCGGATTCCGACGTAGACCAGCAAAGCCGCGACAAGCAGGTAGAAGACGGTCACGGCGAGGAAGGCCACCCACGTCGGCATCCACTGAGCGAGCACGAAGGCGATCGCGAAGGAGGCGAGGATCAGGCACAGGTGGGCCATGAAGGCGGCGGCGGCGAACAGGCCCCCGGCCGTGCCGACCCGCTTGGCGTCGAACCTGAACTCGGCCTTGGCCAGCTCGATCTCCGAACGGACCAGAGTCGAGATGTGATCGCTCGCCTGGGCGACGAGCGAGCCCAGCGATTCTTCCTCGGGAGTCTGCGGCATGAACGTCTCCTATCGAGGCCTGATGGCCGTGTCAATCATCGTCAGCGGGATGCGACGCCCGCATACCGTATGGGACCCGGCCCCACCGCCGCGTCCCACCCGTGGAGCCCGCCTGACTGCCTCGCCGCCCCGGCCGAACATCCCAGGAACCTGCCCACCACGCGCCCCGCAATCACTCCCAGATCTACCCGATCCGAGAACATAGCGCCGAGCCGGTCCGGCACACGAGCGACCCCCCGCCCGGATGATCCAGGGCAGGGGGTCGCGTACGAGGGCTTCTAGTCTTCGGCCTTGGCCGACGGGAGCTTCTCCGAGATCAGGTTCATCACCGTGCTGTCGGCCAGCGTCGTGACGTCACCGATGCTCCGGTTCTCCGCCACGTCGCGCAGCAGCCGCCGCATGATCTTGCCGGACCGGGTCTTGGGCAGCTCGGGCACCACCAGGATCTGGCGGGGCTTGGCGATCGGGCCCAGCGTCTTGGCCACGTGCGCGCGCAGCTCGGCCGCGATGTCGTCGCTCTCCTCGACCGTGCCGCGCAGGATGACGAACGACACGATGGCCTGGCCGGTCACCGGGTCGGTGGCGCCCACGACCGCCGCCTCGGCCACCTTCGGGTGGCTGACCAGCGCGCTCTCCACCTCGGTGGTGGAGATGTTGTGGCCGGAGACGAGCATGACGTCGTCGACCCGGCCCAGCAGCCACAGGTCGCCGTCCTCGTCCTTCTTGGCGCCGTCGCCGGGGAAGTACATCCCGTCGAACCTCGACCAGTACGTGTCGATGTAGCGCTGGTCGTCGCCCCAGATCGTGCGGAGCATGGCCGGCCACGGCTCGCGGATGACGAGGAACCCGCCGCCGCCGTCGGGCACGCTGTTGCCCTGGTCGTCGACCACGTCGGCGACGATGCCGGGCAGCGGGCGCATGGCCGCGCCCGGCTTGGCGTGGGTCACGCCGGGCAGCGGGCTGATCATGATGGCGCCCGTCTCGGTCTGCCACCAGGTGTCGACCACCGGGCAGCGGTCGCCGCCGATGTTCGCGCGGTACCAGACGTACGCCTCAGGGTTGATCGGCTCGCCCACCGAGCCCAGGACGCGCAGGCTCGACATGTCGAACTTGGCGGGGATGTCGTCGCCCCACTTCATGAACGTGCGGATGGCCGTGGGCGCGGTGTAGAGAATCGAGATCTTGTACTTCTGCACGATCTCCCAGAACCGCCCGCGGTGGGGGGTGTCGGGCGTGCCCTCGTAGATCACGCTCGTCGCGCCGTTGGCCAGCGGGCCGTACACGATGTAGGAGTGGCCGGTCACCCAGCCGATGTCGGCGGTGCACCAGTAGATGTCGGTCTCGGGCTTCAGGTCGAAGACCGCGTCGTGCGTCCAGGCCGTCTGGGCCAGGTAGCCGCCGGTGGTGTGCAGGATGCCCTTCGGCCTGCCGGTGGTGCCGCTGGTGTAGAGGATGTAGAGGGGGTCCTCGGCGCCGTGCGGCTCGGCGGTGTGCTCGGTGCTCTGGCGGTCGACGACGTCGTGCCACCACAGGTCCTTGTCGCCGAACGCGACGTCCTGTCCGGTGCGCCGGACCACCAGGACCTTCTCCACCTGAGGGCTCTCGGCGACGGCCTCGTCCACGGTCGGCTTGAGCGCCGACGGGGCGCCGCGGCGGTAGCCGCCGTCGGCGGTGACGACCAGCTTGGCGTCGGCGTCGTGGATGCGGCTCTTCAGCGCCGCCGAGGAGAAGCCGCCGAAGACCACCGAGTGGACGGCGCCGATGCGCGCGCAGGCCAGCATGGTGATCGGCAGCTCGGGGATCATCGGCAGGTAGACGGCCACCCGGTCGCCCTTGCCCACACCCAGCTCGCGCAGGGCGTTGGCGGCCTTGCAGACCTCGTCCTGCAGCTCGGCGTAGGTGATCACCCGGGAGTCGTCCTCGGGCTCGCCCTCCCAGTAGTAGGCGACCTTGTCGCCGTGGCCGGCCTCGACGTGCCGGTCGACGCAGTTGTAGGCGACGTTCAGCTCGCCGCCGACGAACCACTTCGCGAAGGGCGCGTTCCACTCGAGCGTGGTGTCCCAGCGTTTGGCCCAGGTCAGCCGTTCGGCGACACGCTCCCAGAAGCCGAGGCGATCCGCGTCCGCCTCGGCGTAAGCGGCGGCGGTGACGTTCGCGGCCGCCGCCAGCTCGGCCGGTGGCGCGAACCGGCGGTTCTCCTGCAGCAAGTTGGACAGGGCCTGGGTCTCTTTGCCAGGGGTCTCCGGGGCCACCTTCGCGCTCCTTCTAGGGCCAGATCGGGTAGGTCATGTCCCACTTCACCAGGTCACAGCACCCCCACACAAGAGGTCTAGACAGGTCTGTACCGTTCGGCGCAGGAAGTCGACAGCTTGCCGATTTGAATGACAAAAGCTATTGAAACGTTGTCATCCTGAAATGTCTCCCTTGGAGCGCGCCAATTGGAGGCGGCTTTATGGGCCCCGCGAGAGTGATCCTCTACCCGCGGGTATGGTCGATATCCGTGAGTGACCCATTGGCCGCCCTCGCGCGGCTTCCCGGCGTGTCCGAAGCGGTCGACGCCGCACGGGAGGCCGTCGACCGGCTCTACCGCCACCGCGTCCTGCGCCGGGCGAGCCCGGCCGTGTCCACCGAGTCGTCGCTGCGCGGCGCCCGCGCGTCCGCCGCGATCGAGGGCGCGGACGTCCCGCTCGACGCGCTGCGCAGGGACGAGGCGCACGACCCGGTCGTGCAGGGGGCGCTGCGCGCCTCCGCGGAGCTGGGCCGCCTCGGGCCGACCTGGCGCAAGGCCCCCAGGCAGGTGCTGGCCCGCCTGCACACCGTCGCCGCGGCCGGACTGACCGGCCAGGAGGCGCTGGGCCGGCCCCGGACCGCCGACGCCGCTCCCGACCCGCTCGGCCTGGGCGCGGCGCCGTCCGCCGAGGAGACCGCGGCCCGGATGGAGCGCCTGATCTGGCTTATGGACGGCGCCACCAAGGCCGCCCCGGCGCTGGTGCTGGCCGCCGTCGTGCACGCCGAGCTGGCGGTGTTGCGACCCTTCGGCACGGCCGACGGCGTCGTGGCGCGCGCCGCCGAGCGGCTCACGCTGGTGGAGTACGGGCTCGACCCCAAGTCGCTGGTGGCCGTCGAGGTGGGGCATCTGGAGCTGCCGTACGCCGAGGGCTTGCGGGCCTATCTGAGCGGCACACCCGAGGGCGTGGCCCAGTGGATACAGCAATGTGCCTCTGCGGTAAGCCTGGGGGTGCGGGAAGCGGTCGCCATCTGCGAAGCCATGCAAAGAGGCTGAGAAACGTAGCTGACGGCGCCTCTGTCAAGAGACGCCGTCCGCCGGTGCATCACGCCGGGTTACCAAGCGTGCACCTCAATTCGTCGGAGCGGGTCAAGCCCGTCACGACGCGCCTCCCGCGGCTGGTCGCGCGTGGGTACCCGGTTGATGCACCCGGACCACTGGTCCGTGACACCTTTCTATGACGGATCAGCCCTGATGGGAACCCCCGGGAGCAAGACCTTTACCGGAGGTTGGCCGCGTGTCCGGTGTGGTGGATCGGCGTCGCGGTACGGGGCGTGGTTATCAAGCCGTGATGATCACTGTCCGTGATCGGCTTTATGTGATCGTTATGCGATTACGAAAAAACTTGGCGGAAATACCAGATTGCGCCTCGACGAAACTCGAGTGGATCGGGCAGCATACGGTGGTATCACCAGAAACTGGAGTGACTGCGCATGGGTTGGGTTTCCAAGTCCCTTGCCATGCTCCGGTGAAGTGATGAAAGCTTTCTTCTGAAACGGGACCGGCTCTACCCCCCCGGAGCCGGACCGAACAGGCGACCCCCGCTCTCCCCCCCGGCGGGGGTCGCCCCATTTCCGGACTTCGCCCGTAGCCGTCGTCCACAGCCTGTGCACGGCCTGCGGCGTCATCCCCAGAACCGCGTTCGCCTCCCCGCGCCCGACCTCGTCCCGGGCATGGTCGGACCTCCCCGACCCCGAGGGAGTCCGATGAATCGCCCACTGGTCATCACCGAGGACCGCGACCTGCTCGACGACCTGGTCCGCGTCGCCGCCGCGGCCGGCGCCCAGATCGACGTGGCCCACGCGCCGGCCCACGCCCGCCCGTTCTGGAGCCTCGCCCCGCTGGTGGTCGTCGGCGCCGACCTCGCCGACGCCGTCGCCGCCTGCGCCCCTCCCGCCAGAGACCGCGTGCTCCTCGTCACCCGCGCCCCCGACGACCCCGACACCTGGCGCCGCTGCGTCTCGGTCGGCGCCCAGGCCGTCGTGCCCCTCCCCGACGAGGAGCGCCGCCTGGTCGAGGAGTTCGCCGACGCCATGGAGCCCCACCCGCGGTCCGGCGCGGTCCTCTGCGTCATCGGCGGCCGGGGCGGCGCGGGCGCCAGCGTCCTGTCGGCGTGCCTGGCGCTCAGAGCCTCCGGCGACCGCCTCCGCACCCTCCTGGTCGACGCCGACCCGCTGGGCGGCGGCCTGGACGCCCTCCTGGGCCAGGAGGAGACGCAGGGGGCACGCTGGGCCGACCTGGTGGCCAGGCAGGGCCGCATCAGCTCCACGGCCCTCCAAGGAGCCCTTCCCTGCTTCGGCGACCTCGCGGTCCTGTCGTTCCACCGGGGCGAGGTCCGCCCCATCCCCAGGGAAGCCATGCGCTCGGTCCTCGAAGCCGGCCGCCGGGGCTTCGACCTGGTGATCGTCGACCTTCCCCGCCACCTCGACGCGGCGGCCGCCGAAGCCCTGGGCAGGGCCACCACCACCCTCCTGGTGGTCACGGCCGACGTCCGCGGGGTCCTGTCCGCCGCCCAGGTCCTGCGGCAGGCGGCCGAGCACACCTCCGACATCCGCGCCGTCATCCGCCCCGGCGTCCTCGACGCCGACGCGGCGGCGGCCTCCCTGTCCATCCCCGCCGCCGCCCACCTGCCCGACCACCCTCGCCTGACGGCCACGCTCAACCGCGGCGAACTCCCCAGACTGGGCCCCCGCACCACCCTCGGCGCCCTCTGCACGACGCTCCTCCACGACCTCCTCCCGGCGTGACCCCTTCAGCCACCGCCCGCGATCCCACCCGAATCGAGACCACCGTGCAGGTAACCCCCGAGCTCGTGGAAGCCGTCCGCGTACGCCTCGCCAGAGCGGGAGCCGAACCCACGGCCGCCCAGGTGGCCGTGGCACTCCGCGCCGAGAGGGCGGTCTACGGCGACGCCGAGATCCTCGCCGTCGCCCGGGCCCTCTGCGCCGACCTCATCGGCGCGGGCCCGCTGGAGCCGCTCCTGGCCGCGCCCGAAGTGACGGACGTCCTGGTCAACGGCCCCCGCGAGGTATGGGTCGACGACGGCAGGGGCCTGCGCCTCACCCCCGTCACCTTCACCGACGACGCCGCGGTCCGCAGGCTCGCCCAGCGCCTGGCCGCCGCGGCGGGCCGCCGCCTCGACGACGCCTCCCCGTACGTGGACGCCCGCCTCGCCGGAGGCGTCCGCCTCCACGCGATCCTCCCCCCGATCGCCTCGGGAGGCACCTGCGTCTCGCTGCGCCTGCCGCCCCGCCGCACGTTCACCCTGCCCGACCTGGTGGCGGCGGGGACCATCACCCCCGCCGCCGTCCCGATCCTCACCACCTTGGTCACGACCAGGAGAGCCTTCCTGATCTCCGGCGGCACCGGCACGGGCAAGACGACTCTCCTCTCCGCGCTCCTGTCCCTGGCCGACCCCGGCGAACGCCTCCTCCTGGTCGAGGACTCCGCCGAGCTCCGCCCGCTCCACCCGCACGTGGTCCGCCTGGAGTCCAGACCCGCCAACGTCGAGGGCGCGGGCGGCGTGGGCCTGCGCGACCTCGTCCGCCAGGCCCTGCGCATGCGCCCCGACCGCCTGGTGGTCGGCGAGGTCAGAGGCGCGGAAGTGGTCGACCTCCTCGCGGCCCTCAACACGGGCCACGAGGGCGGCTGCGGCACCCTCCACGCCAACACGGCCGCCGACGTCCCGCCCCGCCTGGAGGCCCTGGGCTGCGCCGCGGGCCTCAGCAGACAAGCCGTCCACAGCCAACTGGCGGCCGCCCTGGACGTCGTCATCCACCTCACCCGCAGCCGCACGGACGGCAGACGCCGCATCTCCGAGATCCGCCTCCTGACCAGAACCGACGACGACCTCGTACGAGCCATCCCCGCCGTGACCTTCACCCCCGAAGGCCACGCACACCCAGGCCCCGCCTACACAACCTTGACGGGCGACTCCCCGCCCCTTCCGCCCTCGCGAGAAGCCCCGCCGTCCGGGAGCCTCCGCCACCACCCGACGTCTCCGGCCTCGCGAGAAGCCCCGCCGTCCGGGAGCCCTCGCCATCACCCGACGTCTCCGGCCTCGCGAGAAGTGTCGCCGTCCGGGAGCCCTCGCCCTCTCCCCATCGGCCAGGCTCCCTCTCCCGAGGAGTCCGCGTCATGACCGCCGTGGCAGCCGCCTTCCTCATCGCCCTCGCCGTCTGGCTCTGGACCAGCCCCGACGCCGCCACCCTCCGTCTGGCCAGGCTCACCCACCACGACGACGGGCCGCGCCCGCCCAGCCTGAAGGCCCTGTTCGCTCGCCCGAGCAGGTCACGCCGAGCCGACGCCTGGCGCCGCGCGTCGATCGAGCTGTGCCACGCCATGACCGCCGAGCTGTCAGCGGGGCGGACCCCCGGCGAGGCCCTGTCCAGAGCACTCGACGCCGTCGACCTGCCGGACCCCGGCGCGCTCCGCCCCGTGTCGGCCGCGGCCAGAGACGGCGGCGACGTCTCCGCCGCCCTGCTCCGGGCCGCCCCGGAGGAGGGCGGCGAGGGCCTGCGCCGCCTCGCCGCCTGCTGGGACGTCAGCGTGACGGTCGGCGCCGGCCTGAGCGCCCTCGTGGACCGCGTGGCGGCGACCCTGCGCGCCTCCCAGGCCCACCGGCAGGACGTCGCCGCCCAACTGGCCGGCCCTCGCACGACAGCCAGGATGCTGGCCATCCTCCCGGCGCTGGGCCTCCTGATGGCCGCCGCCCTGGGCATGCGTCCCCTCACCTTCCTGCTGGGCGGCCTCCCCGGCCTCCTCTGCCTCGCCGCCGGCATCTCCCTGGACGCCTGCGGCCTCTGGTGGACCCACCGCATGGCCACCAAAGCGGTGAACCCCTGACCCGCCCTGACAAGGCCAGGCGTCAAAACCCATCCGCTGCGGAAAGTCCCGACCTCCGTCACAGCTAGGACCACCCGATGCTCGCGCTCGCCTCCATTCTCTGCACTGCCCTGGCGGCTTACCTCTGGACTTCGCCCACCACTCCCGCGCAACGCCTCGCGCGCCTGCTCCCCGAGCCCTCACCCCGGCAGAACGGATCCCGCCCCGCCGACCCACCCCCGCCCGTCTGGCTCACTGACACGGCGCAAGCCGGGCGTCGGCTCTCAAGCCGCACCCTCGTCCCGTCGCTCTGCCTGGGTGTTGTTGTCACCCTGCTGGTCGGCGGCGTCCCCGGCATCGTCACGGCCCTCCTCGCCACTCCCATCACCGCGGCGGCCCTCCACCGCAGAGATCCGCCAGAGCTCGAACGCGACTGCAACCGGATCACCACGGACCTGCCGTTCGCCGCCGACCTCATGTCCGCCTGCCTGCTCGCGGGCCAGCCCACCAGCGCCGCCACCGAGACCGCCGCCACGGCGATAGGCGGCCCCCTCGGGCTGAGACTCACCTGGGTGGCCGCCCAGCTCAAACTCGGCGCCGACCCCGAGCCGACCTGGACCCACCTGTCCCGCGACCCGGCCACAGCCCAACTCGCCCGAGCGATGATCCGAGCGTCCCAGAGCGGCGCCCCCGTGGCCGACATCCTGACCCGCCTGGCGGACGACGCCCGCGAAACGTCAAGGGCCGCCTCGGTGGCCGCGGCCCGCAGCGTGGGCGTCAAAGCGGTGGCACCCCTGGGCCTCTGCTTCCTCCCGGCGTTCGTCCTCTTGGGAATCATCCCCGTGGTAGCGGGCTTGGCCACCACGATCGTCCTCCCTTGACGAAAGCACTCTCCCGGTTCCAGCGAGTCCGCGTCGGCTGATGAGAGCGCTCCGCCGGTTCCACCGGGCTCGCGTCGGCTGACGAGAGTGCTCCACAGGCTTCAGCAAGCTCGCGTCCGCTGTCTAGACAGCACCGCTAGGTCAGCCGGGCTCGCGTCCGCTGACGAGAGCGCTTCGTTCCGGCGAGCACGCGTCCGCTGACGAGACCGTGCCACCAGGTCCACCGGGCCCACGTCCGCTCAACCACCACGTCCGCTCAACCTCCACGTCCGCTCAACCTCCGCGTCCGCCCAACGTCGCGTCCGCCCAACGTCGCGTCCGCCCAACGTCGCGTCCACCCGATCCCGCCTCCGTTCACGGGTGCTCCCTCCACAGCTCCGGCGCCACGTACTCGCTTATCCACAGAACGGCGCTCGGCCCCTTGGGCCCATGCCGGTCCGAGCGAATCTTGGACCCGCACCCCGGGGCGTCGCCCCGGCCCGACCTTCCTGGAGGCACGATGCAGGACCACAAGAACCTGTCGCTCCGCACCCGCCACCGCCGCTGGTGGTCCGTCAGGCAGGCCCGCCTGGCGGGAGCCGCCCGCGACAGGGGCATGTCCACCGCCGAGTACGCGGTCGGCACCATCGCCGCCTGCGCCTTCGCCGCTCTGCTCTTCAAGGTGGTCAGCAGTCCCGAAGTGCAGGAGATGCTCTCCTCGCTGATAGACCGGGCGCTCAACACCAAGGGATGACCGGCCACGCGCGCCGGAGGTCGTCAAAAGGCTCCGTGACCGCCGAAACGGCCGCGATGCTCCCCGCACTCATGGTCGTCCTCGCGGCGGCGCTGTGGGCCATCCAGGCCGTCGGAGCCCACCTCGAATGCGTCGACGCCGCCCGCTCCGCCGCTCGCGCCGCGGCCAGGGGCGAGCGTCTCGATCAGGTACGAGACCTCGCCCGCTCAGCCACCCGCCCCGAAGCAGAGGTAACTGTGAACCGCACCCCAGAACACACGACCGTGCACATCTCGCTCGCCGTCCGCCCGCCCTGGGGCCCCGCCCTGCCC
Source organism: Nonomuraea sp. NPDC049486 (assembly GCF_040676925.1). Classification (NCBI taxonomy): domain Bacteria; kingdom Bacillati; phylum Actinomycetota; class Actinomycetes; order Streptosporangiales; family Streptosporangiaceae; genus Nonomuraea; species Nonomuraea sp. NPDC049486. The sequence goes on along the minus strand of NZ_JBFAPV010000008.1, from coordinate 144,760 downwards.
GCGATCCACGTGACCGCGTCCGCCACCACGCCCACCGAATCCTGACCTCACGGTGCGGACCGCCCGTGAGGCAGCCGGAACCGAATCCTGACCTCACGTGCAGACCGGTCATGCGGCAGCGAGAACCGAATCCTGACCTCACGGTGCGGACCCCCGTGCGGCAGCCAGACCCCCTGGCCTGATGTGCAGACCGGTCATGCGGCAGCGAGAACCGAATCCTGACCTCACGGTGCGGACCCCCGTGCGGCAGCCAGACCCCCTGGCCTGATGTGCAGACCG
>NZ_JBFAPV010000008.1:0-144383 GCF_040676925.1 Nonomuraea sp. NPDC049486 | reverse complement strand
CGGTCATGCGGCAGCGAGAACCGAATCCTGACGTCACGTGCGGACCGCTCGTGCGGCAGCTAGAACGGCGCCGGGCACACGGCCGCGCGCTGAGGAGATCTGTGATGCCACGTAACGACCGAGGCTCGGCCACGCTCTGGGGCGTCGCGCTCATGGGCTTGCTGATGGCCGTGGCCATGGCCTTCGCCCTCGCCGGCGAGGCGCGCGTCGCACGCCACCGCGTGTACGACGCCGCCGACCTCAGCGCGCTGGCCGCCGCCGAGTTGGCCCTCGTAGACCCGGAAAGCGCCTGCGCGAGAGCGACGGCCCTGGCGAAGGCGAACGGGGTCGAACTGACGAACTGCGAGATCAGCGGCGCGGTGGCGGACGTCAGGACATCGCTGACGATCTCGATCCCCGGCCTCGGCGTCCGCACCCTGACCGGCCGCTCCCGCGCCGGCCCAGCCAGTCCGTCCCCTCTGAAGCTACGGCGGGCTGAGCGGGCCGAAGGCACGCATCACGGCGCTCAGCCCGAGGGGGTTCCCAAAGTTCCCTTACTTGCTGAAATGAGACGAATGGGATGAATGAGACGAGCGTGGACTGCATCTCCCAAAAAAGAGGGGCCCCGTAGTGAGTGCCTGGCTGCAGAGCGGTTCCGTAGTGAGCGCCCGACTGCGCCCCTCTCCGCGATCTCGCCGCAAGTGGGACGGGTTGAGGCCCGCAAGATAATCACGACATATGGGATTAATGAGGATAATTACCACACGCGGTGCTAGATGGGAGCCCGTTGGATGGGGCAGGTCATGCAGCGGGCGCCGCCCCGGCCCTTGCCGAGTTCGAAGCCCTCGATCTCGATCACTTCCACGCCCCTGTTCCGTAGCTGCCGGTTGGTGAACTGGTTCTTGTGGTAGCCGATCACCACGCCGGGGGAGAGGGCGAAGAAGTTGTTGCCCGAGTCCCATTGCTCGCGCGCCTGCTGGTAGTCGTCGCCGCCGGTGGGGATCAGCTCCAGCTCGCCGATCTCCAGGGCCTCCGCCACCGCGTGCGCGAAGCCGGCGGCCATGTGGACGTCGAGGGTGCCCGGCTTGTCGCCGGGGCGGAGCGCGTACGTGGTGGCCGTCTCCAGGAACGGCGGGTAGACGGCCGCCTTGTTCACGTCCAGGAGGGTGAAAACGGTGTCCAGATGCATGTACGTACGCCGCTTGGGGATCTCGACGGCGATCACCCGGTCGACCGAGCCTCCGCCGAACAGCGACAGGGCGAGGTGCTCCACGGTGCGCGGGTTGGTCCGTTCGCTCAGGCCGATCACCACCGTGCGGTTGCCGATGGGCATCATGTCGCCGCCCTCCATGGCGGCGGCGCCGAAGTCCTCCTCGTCGAACCGTGATTCCTCGCCGCGCTCCGGATACCAGAACGCGAGCTCCTCTCCGGCGAACATGGGGTGGAAGTGGTAGACCGTGCTCTGGTTCAACGTCTCCAGCCGGCGGGCGTGATGGTACATCGGGTTGAGCGACACCCCGCCGTAGAGCCAGGCGACCGGATCGCGCTGGTAGAGGGAGTTCGGCAGCGGCGGCAGCATGAAGTCGTCCATCCGGGCCGAGGCTGCGACCAGGGAGTTCGCCTCCAGGCCGGGGATCCCGTACTCCTGCTTGGTCAGCCCGCCGATGAGGTGGGTGGCCAGCTTCTCGCCACTCCAGCCGGACAGCGTCTCCCGGACGCCGTCCACGAGCGCCGGGCCGACGGTCAGGTGGGTGACGGCCTGCTCCACCGCGTGCCGCTTGGCCTCGAAACTCCCGTCCAGCGCCTCCGCGAGCAGTTCCTGGTGGTAGAAGACCTCGACGCCGTGCTCGCGCAGCACCGCGACGAACGCGTCGTGCTCACGCTGCGCGTGCTCCACCCAGATGATGTCGTCGAAGAGCAGCCGGTCGCGGTTGGCCGGGGTGAGCCGCCTGAGGCTCAGCTCCGGGCGGTGCACGATGACCTTGCGCAGCGTGCCCACCTCCGAGTGGACGCCGAACGACTGATCGGTCATGGCTCTTGCCCCCTTGGCGAGTCAGCTGGTGCTCCGGCCGGTCATACCGAACCACTGGAGCCCTGCCCGGAATCGCCCGGCTCGCATCCTCGGCCCGGAGACTGCCCTCGACCCGGAGGCTGCCCTCGGCCCGGAGGCTGCCCTCGGTCCCAACACTGCCCTCGACGGGGCGGAAGGAGGTCAGGGGCGCAGCAGGGTCGCGAGGAGGCGGAGTGCGCCCTGCTTGTCCAGGGGCTCGTTGCCGTTGCCGCACTTGGGCGACTGGATGCAGGAAGGGCAGCCGCGCTCGCACTCGCAGGAGTCGATGGCCTGGCGCGTGGCCGTCAGCCATTCCCTGGCGCGCGCGTACCCGCGTTCCGCGATGCCGGCGCCGCCCTCGTGGCCGTCGTAGACGAACACCGTGAGCAGGCCGGTGTCCGCGTGCAGCTCCGTCGACACGCCGCCGATGTCCCAGCGGTCGCAGGTCGCGAAGAGGGGGAGCAGACCGATGGCGGCGTGCTCGGCGGCGTGGGCCGATCCGCCCAGGTCGAAGCCCTCCTCGGCCAGGGTGGCGACCTCGGCGGCCGGGAGCGTCCACCAGACGGCGCGGGTGCGGAGGGTGCGCGGCGGCAGGTCCAGCGGCTCGTCGCCGAGGCTCTCGCCCGACTGCGCCCGGCGCTTCAGGTACGAGACGACCTGCCTGGTCACCTCGACCTCGCCGAAGTGGAGGGTGCCGGGCCCGAGAGGATGGGAGCGCAGGGTGGAAAGGACAGAGATGTCGGTGATGTCCCGGGCGAACGTGGAGTAGTCCGGAGCGGCACTCGTGACCAGCGCCACCCCGGCCTCCAGGTCCAGCTCCTCCACGAGGAACGTCTCGCCCTGGTGGAGGTAGACCGCTCCAGTGTGCACGGTCGTGTGCGACGAGGGCTCGTCCACGCTCCCGAGCAGGCGGCCGGTCGAGGACTCGACGACGTGGATCGGCGCGCCGCCGCCGCCGCGGATGTCGGCCAGGTCGGTGGCGCGCTCCCGCCTGGTCCAGTACCAGCCGGCCGGCCGGCGGCGCAGCAGGCCCTCAGTGACGAGGTCGTCGAGCACGCCGCGCGCGGCGTCGCCGAAGACCGTCAGGTCCTGCTCGGTCAGCGGGATCTCCGCCGCGGCGGCGCACAGGTGCGGGCCCAGCACGTACGGGTTGTCCGGGTCGAGGACGATCGCCTCGACGGGCCGGCCGAACAGGGCCTCCGGGTGGTGCACGATGTAGGTGTCGAGCGGGTCGTCACGGGCGATGAGCACGGCCAGCGCGTCCTGGCCCTCGCGCCCCGCGCGGCCGGCCTGCTGCCAGAGCGAGGCGCGGGTGCCCGGCCAGCCGGCGATCAGCACGGCGTCCAGGCCGGACACGTCGACCCCGAGCTCCAGGGCGTTGGTGGTGGCCAGGCCCATCAGCGCGCCGGAGCGCAGAGCCTTCTCCAGCACCCTGCGGTCCTCCGCCAGGTAACCCGCCCGGTAGGCGGCAACCTTCTCGGGCAGATCCGCCAACCCTTCGTCCTCGGGCAACGCCCACGCCAGCGGCCCACGGGCACCCCCTGCCGCGGAATCCCGGGGCTCATCCCGGCCGGTCCGGTTGCCGGTGCCCTCACGAAAGGACGGCATCGGGCTGGCCCCCAGAAGCGGAGGGTCCGCCCTCGTCGGAGAGTGCTCCGCTGTAGAGGGTTCCACTGAACAGAGTTCCGCTGGGGACGGCTCTGTCGATGAGGGGGCTGATGGTGAGGGTCCGGCGGGTGAGGGTTTGGCCGTAGAGCGCTCTGCCGGACAGGGCTCCGCTGGAGACGGCTTCGTCGATGAAGGTTCCGCCGGAGAGGGCCCGGCTGGAGAGGGTTCCGACGATGGGGGTGTCGATGGAGGGGGTGTTGGGTGGGTGGGTCCGAGGGGGGAGGGGTGGGGGCCGTGGGCGGAGAGGGAGAAGGCGACGTCGGAGAGTTTGGCGCGGGCCTGGAGCGCCACCGTCTCGGCGCCGCGACGGCTGCGGACGAACGCGAGCGTGCGGACGTCGGCCAGCACCAGGTCCGCCAGCAGGTCGGCGGCCTCGGCCGTGGCCGTCCGGCGCACCGGGGCCCCCTTCTCGCCCCTGAGCTCCGTCAGCGGCGGCTCCCACAGCGCGATGGTGGTCGAGCCCTTGGGGGAGGCGTCCGCCGTCACCTCGTCCACGTCGAGCCCGGTCAGCCGCTTGGCGAACTCGCCGGGCTCGCTCGCCGTGGCCGAGGCCAGCAGGAAGGCCGGCGACGACCCGTACCTGGCGCAGACGCGGCGCAGGCGGCGCAGGATCTGCGCCACGTGCGACCCGAACACGCCCCGGTAGCCGTGACACTCGTCCACGACCACCAGCCGCAGCCGGCGGAAGAACAGCGACCACTGGGCGTGCCTGGGCAGGATGCTCCGGTGCAGCATGTCGGGGTTGGTGAGCACGTAGTTGGCGTGCTTGCGCACCCAGGTGCGCTCCTCGAACGGGGTGTCGCCGTCGAAGCAGGCGGCCCGCACCTGGGTGATGCGCAGGTCATGGATGCCGCGAAGCTGGTCGGCGGCGAGGGCCTTGGTGGGTGTGAGGTACAACACGGTGCCGCCGTCGAGACAGGCGGTGACCGCCGGGGTCAGGTAGGCCAGCGACTTGCCGGAGGCCGTCCCCGTAGAAATGATCACGTTTCGGCCACAATAGGCCAGGTCAGCGGCCTCGTACTGGTGTTGCCACAGCCCCGCCACGCCCTGGTTCGCCAAGCGCGTAACCAGGAGTTCGGGCGCCCATTTGGGCCATCCCACTTGACCCGCCTGACGTGCTGGAACATGCTCCACATGGGTGACACGCTCGTGACGTGCGGGTATGCCGAGCAGGTGCTGGAGGAGTGGACCTGGTCGGTGTGGGGAGGAAGCGGAGGAAGTCACTGTTTCCAGTCTGCATCCGTGGGCAAAGTCGCCGGGAATCGTGATTTCGTATAGACACAAGCCAGACGCGTGGTTGAATGCCGCGCGTCAGGGTCCGACAGTCGGGAGCATCGCTCCAGACTGCCAGGCCCGCAAGAGTACTTTCGCAGGCGAGGCGCTGGAGGATCTGTGGATCTGAAGTTGGATCACCGCACCGAAGACCGACTCACCATCGTGGAGGTCGAAGGTGAGATCGATGTTTACACGGCGCCGAGATTGCGTGAGCTCCTCATCGACCTGGTGAACAAGGGAAACTTCCACCTCCTGGTCAACATGGAGAAGGTCGACTTCCTCGACTCGACGGGGCTTGGCGTCCTGGTGGGCGGACTCAAGCGGGTCCGCGCCCACGACGGCTCGCTCGAACTGGTCTGCACCCAGGAGCGCATCCTCAAGATCTTCCGGATCACCGGTCTGACCAAGGTCTTCGGGATCTACGCTTCGGTCGACGAGGCCAAGGAAGCTCACGGCAAAGACAAGTAGATGGCCACCGTCGAGCTGACGTTCAGCGCTCTTCCCGCGCACGTGCGCACCGCGCGGCTGGTGGCCACTGCGATCGCCAGGCGCACCGGCGTGGAGGAGTCCTTGCTGGACGAGGTCCGGCTCGCCGTGGGTGAGGCGTGTTCCCGGGCGGTCGAGGCGCATCGCGCCCACTGTCCGGGTGAGCCCATCCGCATCGAGCTCAAGGACGACTCGGGGCGCTTCGAGGTCACGGTCAGCGACCAGGCGCCCAGTGATGAGATCAAGCAGGAGCAGCCCCTCGACCTGGGAATGCTTTCCGACTCGTTCATGTCCGGCTTCGGTATCGCGGTGATCGCGGGGCTGGCGGACGACGTGGAGGTGTTCCCGAGTCCCAAGGGCATGCGGATCCGCATGAGCTGGCCGGCCGCCACCAACGGCCATCTCCGCTGACGTGCCTTTCCGGCCGTCGGGCTTGAGCTTGGCGAAGGACGTCTCCTGACCGCTGTGGTCAAGGAGACGTCCTTCGCGTTACGACGCCGGGCTGACCGGTCACCGTTGCGACAGGGGATCCCCGTCGAACGCCTCGGCGAGCGTGATGACCCTGCCGCCGCGTTCGGCGATCTCGGCGGCCCGCAGGACGAGGATCTCGAGGTCGTCGCGCGCGTGGATGAACCGGCCCGCGAGTGCGTCGAGACGTCCCCGCGCGATGGCCAGCACGCCGTCCACCGCCTGTTCCATCGACGTCCACGAGTCGTCTCTGGCCCCGGGGAGGTCGCCGAGGTCGCTGGTCAGATCCGTGCGGACCCGGCCGGGGCTGTAGTCGAACGCCAGCACCCCCGTGCCCGCGAGTCCCGCCGACAGCGCCGCGGTGAGCTTGGCCAGCGCGGCCTTGGACACGCTGTAGGCCGTCTGTGTGGGCAGCGTCCACACCCCGAGCAGGCTGTTGACGTTGACGATCCGGCCGCTGCCGCGGGCCAGCATGCCGGGCACCACCGCGTGGACGTACAGCATCGGGCCGAGCACGTTCGTCGTGACGGTGCCCCACCACTCCTCGGGGTCCGACTCCCAGACCGGCGCCTCGTGCGGCTCGGCCGCGCCCGCGTTGTTGACCAGCAGGTCGATCGGGCCGAGGACGCGCTCGGCGGTCTCGACGACGGCGGTCACGGCCCGCGGGTCGGTGACGTCGCCGGGCAGTGCCAGCACGTCACCCTCGCCGCCCAGCTCGGCCGCGAGCGCGTCCAGGGCCTCCGCCGACCGGGCCGTGACCGCGACCCGCATCCCCGCCTGGTGGAGTCGCACGGCCAGCGCCCTGCCGATGCCGCGGCTCGCCCCCGTCACCAGGGCCACCGATCCTCTTGGTCCGCTCATCATCGCCACCCCCCACGGTCCCGCTACCCGCTGACCTGGCCCGGATGCTCGGCCTCAGGAGAGGCGTATTTCGGTCGTACCTTTTCAGGCCGTAGTCATGACCGTAAACCAACGGATATTTCACCAGTCAAGTCGCAATACACCCCGCTGTCAGCGGCTTACTGACCAGGCGCGCAAATGCCCGGCTCCAGAGCCTTCATATCTGCGTATCCCCTGCGTAGACTCCCGGCACCGGCCAAGGTGATCCGGCACTAACAGCGGATTCAACCGGAAGCGGCACCCACAACCCGGATGGTGCCGCACCGCCCGCCTACATTGCAGCGCCACCGGGCAGGACGACCGGTCTTGCCGAGGAGAACGATGTCTAGGCACATGCTGGCACTGGAGCCAGCGTCCAATCTGACCCTTAGCGGAAACAATCTCACCATCGTGATCGTGGTCGCCGCGGTCGCGCTGATCGCGCTAGCCGTCGCCGGCGGTCTGGTGCGTGAGGTGCTCGCCGCCGACCAGGGCACGGAGCGCATGCAGAACATCGCCCGTGCCGTCCAGGAAGGGGCCGCGGCGTATCTGACGCGGCAGTTCCGCACCCTGGCGATCTTCGTCGTGATCATACCCTTCCTGCTGCTCCTCCTACCGGGCGAAACCGACGTACGGATCGGGCGCTCGATCTTCTTCGTGGTCGGCGCGGTGTTCTCCGCGCTGACCGGCTTCATGGGCATGTGGCTGGCGGTGCGCGGCAACGTGCGCGTGGCCGCCGCGGCCCGCGACTCGGGCGAGCAGCGCGCCATGCGCATCGCCTTCCGTACGGGCGGCGTCGCCGGCATGTTCACCGTGGGCCTCGGCCTGCTGGGCGCGGCCGTGGTCGTCTTCCTCTACCAGGGCGACGCGCCCGGCGTGCTGGAGGGCTTCGGCTTCGGCGCGGCGCTGCTCGCCATGTTCATGCGGGTCGGCGGCGGCATCTTCACCAAGGCCGCGGACGTCGGCGCCGACCTGGTCGGCAAGGTCGAGCAGGGCATTCCCGAGGACGACCCGCGCAACGCCGCCACCATCGCCGACAACGTGGGCGACAACGTCGGCGACTGCGCCGGCATGGCGGCCGACCTGTTCGAGTCGTACGCGGTCATGCTGGTCGCGAGCCTCATCCTGGGCCGGGTGGCCTTCGGCGAGCAGGGTCTGATCTTCCCGCTCATCGTCCCGATGATCGGCGTGCTGACCGCGATCATCGGCATCTTCGTCACCCGCCTGCGCGCCAAGGACCGCAACGGCATGGCGGCCATCAACCGCAGCTTCTTCATCTCGGCCGGCATCTCCGCGGTCCTGGTCGCGGCCGCCGCCTTCTGGTACCTTCCCGCCACCTTCGACGGCCTGGCCGGCGCGCAGGTGCAGTCCGACGCCGACCCGCGGGTCATCGCCATCGGCGCGGTGCTCATCGGCCTGGTCCTGGCCAGCGCCATCCAGCTGCTCACCGGCTACTTCACCGAGACCAACCGGCGCCCGGTCCGCGAGATCGGCGAGAGCTCCCGTACCGGCCCGGCGACCGTCATCCTGGCCGGCATCAGCGTCGGCCTGGAGTCGGCGGTCTACTCGGCGCTGATCATCGGCGCGGCGGTGTACGGCGCGTTCCTGCTCGGCTTCGGCAACGTGACGGTGGCGCTGTTCGCCGTCGCCCTGGCCGGCACCGGCCTGCTGACCACGGTCGGCGTCATCGTCTCGATGGACACCTTCGGCCCCGTCTCCGACAACGCCCAGGGCATCGCCGAGATGTCCGGCGACGTCGAGGGCGAGGGCGCCCGCGTCCTCACCAGCCTGGACGCGGTCGGCAACACCACCAAGGCCATCACCAAGGGCATCGCGATCGCGACGGCCGTGCTGGCCGCCACGGCGCTGTTCGGCGCGTTCCGCACCGCCGTCGAAGGCGAGCTGCCGGCCGGCAGCGTGTTCAGCCTCGGCATCGACGCGCCCAACGTGCTGGTCGGCCTGATCATCGGCGCGGCCGTGGTGTTCCTGTTCTCCGGGCTGGCCATCATGGCGGTCGGCCGGGCGGCGATGCGGGTGGTCTTCGAGGTACGCGAGCAGTTCCGCAGCAAGCCGGGCATCATGCAGGGCACCGAGCTGCCCGACTACGGGCGCGTGGTCGACATCTGCACCCGCGACTCGCTCCGCGAGCTGGCCACGCCCGGCCTGCTCGCGGTCATGACGCCGATAGCCGTCGGCTTCGCGCTCGGGTACGCGCCGCTGGGCGCGTTCCTGGCGGGCGCGATCGCCGCCGGCACCCTGATGGCCGTCTTCCTGTCCAACTCGGGCGGCGCCTGGGACAACGCCAAGAAGCTGGTCGAGGACGGACACCACGGCGGCAAGGGCTCCGAGGCACACGCCGCCACGGTCATCGGCGACACGGTCGGCGACCCGTTCAAGGACACCGCGGGCCCGGCCATCAACCCGCTGATCAAGGTGATGAACCTCGTCGCGCTGCTGGTGGCCCCGGCCGTGGTGCTGTGGGCCGACAACGTCGGGCTCCGCGTCGGCATCGCGGTGGTCGCGGTGGCCGTGGTCGTCGGCGCCATCATCGTCTCCAAGCGCCGCTCGGTGACGGCCGAGCCGGCCAACGACAACGACCGCGACAAGGAACCCGTCGCGTCCTGACACCGTTCCACCACGACGCCCGCTCCTCGACACCGAGGGGCGGGCGTCGTCGTCCGGCCACGCCGGAGGGTGATACGCGGAGTGGCCTTGTTCGGTGGGAAACTGGGCAGATGGACAACAAGCCGCCGTCCGGCGGGAAGACCCTGGCCGTCATCCTGCTCGCGATGCTTGCCATCATGGCGGTGATCGCGATGCTGGCCGTCTGGGCGTCGAGAGGATGACCGAGGTGCGAACGCTGATCCTGCTCCGTCACGCCAAGGCGGCCCAGGCGCCTGGGTTGCCCGACAAGGACCGGGCGCTGACCGACCGGGGCGAGCGCGACGCCAAGCGGGCCGGTGAGGAGCTGCGGATGCTCGGGCTGGAGCCTGAGGTGGTGCTCTGCTCGCCGGCCCGGCGCACCCGCCGCACGGCGGAGCTGGCCTTCCCCGGCGTCGAGGTGCGGTACGAGCCGGCGATCTACCAGGCCTACCCGGAGGAGCTGCTGGAGCGGCTGCGCCTGCTCGACCCGGATCACGGCACGGTGGCGCTGTGCGGGCACAACCCGGCCGTGCACGAGCTGGCGCTGATGCTCGCGGAGGGCGACTACCTGTTCCGGCCGGGCACGTTCGCGGTGATCAAGACAGCGGTGCCGTGGCCCGAGCTGTCGGCCGGTGAGGGAGAGCTGGTCACGAGCTGGGGTCCGCAGCACGACTGACGAGCAGCGCGTCCTCGGCGTCGGCGGCCTCGACCTCGTCGCGGGAGATGCCTAGCAGGTAGAGGATCGAGTCGAGGTAGGGCGTGTTGACCGCGGTGTCGGCGGCCTGGCGCACCACGGGCTTGGCGTTGAACGCGATGCCCAGCCCGGCCGCGGCGATCATGTCGAGGTCGTTGGCCCCGTCGCCGATGGCCACGGTCTGGCTGATCGGCACCCCCGCCTCGCTGGCGAACCGCTCCAGCGCGCGGGCCTTGCCGGGCCGGTCGACGATCTCGCCGACGAGCCGGCCGGTCAGCTTGCCGTCGATGACCTCCAGCACGTTCGCCGCCGAGTAGTCGATGCCGAGCTCCTCCACGAGCGTGTCGGTGATCTGGGTGAAGCCGCCGCTGACGATGGCGAAGCGGTAGTCGAGCCGCTTGAGCGTGCGGACCAGGGTGCGGGCGCCGGGGGTGAGCACGACCTCACCGCGCACCCGCTCGAACACCTCGGCGGGCAGCCCTTCGAGCTGGGCGACCCGGCGGCGCAGCGACTCGGCGAAGTCGAGCTCGCCGCGCATGGCCGCCTCGGTGACCTTGGCGACCTCGTCGAGGCAGCCGGCGTGCTTGGCCAGCAGCTCGATGACCTCACCCTGGATGAGGGTGGAGTCGACGTCCATGACGATGAGCCGCTTGGCCCGCCTGGACAGCCCGGTGCGCTGCACGGCCACGTCGACCTGCTGGGCGGCGGCCTCGGCGGCGAGCTGGACGCGCAGCTCGTCGGGATTGGCGCCGGAGACGGACAGCTCGATGCAGGTCACCGGCCACTGGGCCAGCCGCTCGATGCGGTCGATGTTGGCGCCGGCGGCGGCGATCCGGCGGGCGATGCCGGCGATGGCCGCGGGCTGGAGCGTGGCGCCGAGCACGCTGACCGACAGGCGGCCGCGGCGGCGGTGCTCCTTGGCCAGGGAGCCGGTGGACAGCTCCACCTCCATGCCCAGGTCCTCGGCGATCCGCTCGACGGCGGTCCACATGGCGCCGAGGGTGCTGCCGGTGCCGGTGGACGGCCCTCCGGCGTAGGCGACCAGGACGCCGAGCGTGAGCCGGCCGCGGATGACGACCTGCTCGATGTCGGCCACGGTCACGGGGAAGCCCGACAGGACGGAGAACAGGCGCGAGGTCACGCCTGGCCGGTCGGGGCCGGTGAAGGTGATCAAGAGGGTGCGCTGGTCCACATTCAGCCACGGTACTGCGCCCGCCCCGATGCCCGCGCCGCAGGTCCTGCTTTACGTCCGCAAGATCAGGTGGGCGTCGCCGAACTCGTGCCACAGGTAACGTTCCCGCAGCGCCGCCTCGTACGCCGCGCGGAGCGGGCGCTCGCCGGCGATCGCGGTCAGCATCATGAGGTGGCTGGAGCGCGGTTCGTGCAGGCCGGTGATGAGCCCCGTGACCGCCCGCACCCCTGTCGCGGGCGTCACGACGTGGGTGGTCCAGCCTTCGGAGGCGGTCACCAGGCCGCCGGCGGCGGCGGTCTCCAGCGCCCGCACCACCGTGGTGCCGGCGGCGACCACCCGCCTTCCGCTCCCCAGGGCCAGGTCGACCAGGCGGGCCGTGGCCTCCGGCACCGCGTAGCGCTCGGCGTACGGTGGCTCGTCCTTCTCCGGCGAGGCCACCCCCGTGTGCAGGGTGATCGGCGCGATGCCGACGCCGCGCGCCACCAGCGCCGTGACCAGCTCCGGCGTGAACGGCCGCGCGGCGCTGGGCATCTCCGCGCTGCCCGGCACGGTCGCGAACACCGTCTGGTACGCCTCGATCGGCCAGTCCCTGGTGACGTACGCGTACCGGATCGGGGCCCCGTACCCGCGCAGGTAAGTCTCCACGTCGCGGTCGAGCACGGCCCGCCAGAGCCGGGGCGTCTCGCGAGCGACGAGCCGCAGCGTGGCGCCTCCCGGCAGCGGCAGCCACTCGCCGGGCGCGCCGCCGCGGTACTGCTCGGTCGCGGTGGCGGTACGGCGGCGCAGCTCGACCAGCCAGGTGCCGTCCGGGCGCGCGGTGGAGAAGTGCACCGCGAGCCGGTCCAGCCGCACGGCGGCGGGCAGCGTCGCCGAGTTGTTGACCACGATCAGGTCGCCCGGGTCGAGCAGGCCGGGCAGGTCGGTGAAGCGGTGGTGCGCCGGCTCGCCGTCACCCGCAGAGACCAGCAGCCGGACCCCGTCCCTGCCCACCCCGCGCGCCTCCGGCGGCTCCTGCGCTGACAGCGCGGGCCGCAGAACGAAGTCGAGCGCGGCGTTCGCCACCTCGGCCGTCACCTCGGCCGTCACCTCGGCCGTCACCTCGGCCGTCACCGCGGTTGTCACCGCGGTCGTTGCGGGGGATGCGGCGGTCGTCTCGGGGGGCGTCGTCGGGCGGGTCACTGGAGGGTCACCCGGCCGCTGGCGGGACGGGTGCGTACGAGGTCGTGCAGGGCGGCGGCGACCTCGGCCGGGTCGGTGGCGGACGCGGCCTCGTCCGCGCCGACGGCGTCGGCCAGCATCCGGGTGTTCATCTCGCCCGGGTCGGTCCACCAGACCGCCAGCTCGGGCTCCTCGGCGGCGAGCACGTTCGAGAGCTGATCCAGCGCCGCCTTGGTGGCCCCGTACCCGCCCCATCCCTCGTACGCGCCGGTGGCGGCGTCGGAGGTGACGTTGACGACGGCGCCCCGCCGGGCGCGCAGCGCGGGCAGCGTGGCCTGGATGAGGGCGAGCGGCGCGGTGACGTTGGTCTCCAGCAGGACGCGGAAGGCCTCCAGCGGGTAGCCCGCCAGCGGCGGCAGCGGCGTGGCCCCGAGGCCGCTGGCGTTGTTGACCAGGAGGTCCAGCTCGGGGACGGCGTCCGCCAGGCGGCGGATGTGCGCGGGCTCGGTGACGTCGCCCGGGATGGCGGTGGCGCCCAGCTCGGCCGCGGCCCGTTCCAGCTCGTTCACGCCGCGCGCGGTGAGCACGAGACGCCAGCCCGCCTCCGCCAGTGACCGCGCGAGCGCGAGGCCGAGTCCGCGGGAGGCGCCGGTGATGAGTGCGGTGTTCGTCATGTTCGTGACGTTAGGAACGCGCCGCCGTCCACACATCGGGCCGTGGTCCCGTGGCCGCCTGGGCACTTCGTCCTAGGACCTTCCCGGCGCCGGTTGAGAGTCCCGCGGAGGTCACCGGCGCCCGGTCCCCGGTTCGCCCGTCAGTAGAGTGATGGCGTGACGGCCGAACGCGACGAGATCCTGCAGGCGGTGAGCTCCGCGGTGCTGGCGGTCACCCGCCATCTGTCGGTGCGCGAGGTGCTGCAGGTCATCGTACGCTCGGCGCGGCGGCTGTTGGACGCCCGCTACGCCGCGCTGGGGGTGCCCGACGAGGACGGCTCGTTCGCGGAGTTCGTCGCCGAGGGCATCACCGACAAGCAGTGGGAGGCGATCGGGCCCCTCCCGCGCCAGCACGGCATGCTGGGCGCGATGCTCCGCGAGGGCGCCCCGGTGCGACTGGCCGACCTGCGCGCCGACCCCAGGTTCGAATACTGGCCGCAGGCGCATCCGGTGATGAAGGACTTCCTGGGCGTCCCCATCACCGACGGCGGCGAGGTGCTCGGCATCATCTTCCTGGCCAACAAGCGCGCGGGCGGCTTCACCGAGGCCGACCAGGACCTGCTCCAGGTGTTCGCGGCGCACGCCGCCATGGCGCTGGCCAACGCCCGGCTCTACGAACGGAGCCGGGAGCTGGCGATGCTGGAGGAACGCAACCGGGTGGCCCGCGAGCTGCACGACGCCGTCACCCAGAAGCTGTTCTCGCTGCGGCTGAGCGCCCAGGCGGCGGGGGCCATGCTGAAGTCGGAGCCCGACAGGGCCGCGGCCGAGCTGGAGCGGGTGCAGCGGCTGGCGGGGGAGGCGCTGGGCGAGCTGCGGGCGGTGATCGTCGAGCTGCGGCCCGCCGAGCTGGACCGCCACGGGCTGGCCGAGACGCTGCGCAAGCACGTGCGGATGCTCGACCGCCTGCATCCCGCGCGGTTCGCGTTCGAGGCGGACGAGCTGCCGCCGCTGGACTCCGCCGCGGAGGTGGCCGTGCTCAGGGTGGCCCAGGAGGCGCTGCACAACGCGCTGCGCCACGCCGAGGCCGCGCGGGTGACCGTGCGGCTGTCGTACGAGGGCGGCGGGCTGGTCCTGACCGTCGAGGACGACGGCACGGGCTTCGAGCAGGGCGCCTCGCGCGGGCTGGGCCTGATCTCGATGAAGGACCGGGCCGAGTCGGTGGGCGGCCGGATGACCGTCAGCTCGGCCCCCGGGAAGGGGACGACCGTGCGTATGGAGGTGTGCGGGTGATCCGGGTGCTGGTCGCCGACGACCATCCGGTGGTGCGTCAGGGGCTGCGCACGTTCCTCGACCTGCAGGACGACATCACGGTCGTGGGCGAGGCGGGCGACGGCGCGCGCGCCGTCGAGCTGGTCCGCGAGCTCGCGCCCGACGTGCTGCTGCTCGACCTCAAGATGCCGGTGCTGGACGGGCTGGCCACGCTGGGCGAGTTGACCGGCGCCGCGACCCGGGTGCTGGTGCTGACCTCGGTGAGCGACAGGGCCGACGTGGGCCCCGCGATGCGGGCGGGTGCGTCCGGCTTCCTCTACAAGGACGTCGACCCGACGGCGCTGGTGCGGGCCGTGCGGGCCGTGCACAGCGGGCAGGTGCTGCTCGCGCCGGAGGCGGCCGAGGCGATGCTGGCGGGCGGCGAGGGCGCGCGGCCGGCGGGGGGTCCGCCCGTGCCGCTGACCGACCGCGAGCGCGAGGTGCTGAAACTGATCGCGGCCGGCCGGTCCAACCGTGAGATCGCCCGCAGCCTCGCGGTCGCCGAGAAGACGGTCAAGACCCACGTCTCCAACGTGCTGATGAAGCTCGGCGTCCAGGACCGCACCCAGGCCGCCCTCTACGCCGTGCGCCACGGCCTGTCCTGATCCCTCAGGGCGTCCCTGACGGGCTCGAAGGCGGCGTGCCGGGGTCAGAGGTTCCTGACGGGCTCGAAGATGGCGTGGTGGGCCGCGACGATCGCGCGACGCACGGCGCGGTCCAGCTCGCGCACCGCGGCGCCGCGGGAGGCGATCTCGCCGGAGGTGAGCCCGCGCTCCTCGGCCAGGCGCAGCACCGCCCCGAGCCGGGTGGCCAGCGCCGACACCCGGTGGGCGCGCGCCGGATAGCCGGGGGCCAGCTCGCCGCCGTCCGGCACGTGCGACGGCCGCTCCCGCGCGGGCCCGCCCGCGGCGGCCAGCGCCTGGGTCGCGTCCCGCATCGCCTCCGACAGCTCGCGCTCGGCCTCGGCGACGGACGGCAGGTCCTGCCGTACCGGCCCGGCCTCGTGCACGTCCAGCTTGACTCCCACGTACGAGGAACCGCGCAGATCGAGGGAGGGCACCAGCCCGAGCCGGGTGTCGTCGAGCACGGCGATGGCGGCCTGCCCGGCGTCGACCGCCGCCGAGTTGAACCCGGGCGGGCCGGAGAGCCCGAGCGGGTCACCGGGCGCCGGCAGGGCGAGCCGGAACCCGCTCAGGCCACCGGAGCGAAGGTTGGCCAGGTATTTACGCAGCGGAACCTCGCCCACGACAGCGGGGCCGCCGACCTCTTCGACGTGGTCGGCCGCCTCGTCCAGGCCGATGTGGCCGGAGAGCCAGGCGTTACCCCAGGCGACGAGCACGGGACAGATAGGCGATTCAGGGCGCACCGATCCACGATAAGCGCTCGCCCTGCAATAGGTTTGTCCCCAGGGTTACTCCTCAAGGAGGGATCGGGGATGGGTGGTCAGGTGCTGCGGTTCCAGGACGTCGCCTACAAGCGCGACGGGGCGACCCTGCTGCGCGGCATCGACTGGACGGTCGAGGAGGACGAGCGGTGGGTCGTGCTCGGCCCCAACGGCGCGGGCAAGACCACGTTGCTGCAGCTCGCCGCCACGTTGCTGTTCCCCAGCGAAGGGTCGCTGGAGGTGCTCGGCGAGCGCGTCGGGGTGGCCGACGTGTTCGACCTGCGGCCGCGCATCGGGCTGTGCAGCTCCGCGCTGGCCGAGCGGATCCCGCCCGACGAGAAGGTCATCGACCTGGTGCTGACGGCCTCGTACGCGCTGCTGGGGCGCTGGACGGAGGAGTACGACTCCAACGACGTCACCCGTGCCGTCGAGCTGATCGACATGATGGGCGCGGCCCATCTGATCAGGCGGCGGTTCGCCTCGCTGTCGGAGGGGGAGCGCAAGCGGGTGCAGATCGCCCGCGCGCTCATGCCCGACCCGGAGATGCTGCTGCTCGACGAGCCCGCCGCCGGGCTCGACGTGGGCGCCCGCGAGGACCTGGTGCGGCGGCTGTCGGTGCTGGCGGGCGACTTCCGGTCGCCGGCGCTGGTCCTGGTGACCCACCACGTGGAGGAGATCCCGGCCGGGTTCACCCACGCCCTGATGCTGCGCCACGGCTCGGTCGTGGCCCAGGGGCCGCTCGACCACGTCATGACGGCCGACAACCTGTCGCAGACGTTCGGGGTGCCGCTGTCGCTCGACCGCAGCGCCGAGGGCCGCTGGTACGTCCGTCCCTTCTAGATCGCCCGCGGGCGGGCCGGACGAAATATCATGCAGCGGGTCAGGCCCGTCGATTTCGGAGCGTTGCCATGTCCGTGGAGCAGCTCATCGTCGCCTTCGTCCTGGTCGCGGCGGTGGGCTTCGGGGTGGCGCGGACCATCAGGATCATCCCGCAGGCGACGGCGGCGATCGTGGAGCGGCTGGGCCGCTACCACCGCACGCTCGCCCCGGGGCTCAACATGGTGGTGCCGTTCATCGACCGCATCAAGGACATGATCGACCTGCGTGAGCAGGTGGTGTCGTTCCCGCCGCAGCCGGTGATCACCTCCGACAACCTGGTCGTCTCCATCGACACCGTCATCTACTTCCAGGTGACCAACCCGAAGGCGGCCACGTACGAGATCGCGAACTTCCTCATCGGCGTCGAGCAGCTCACCGTCACCACGCTGCGCAACGTCGTCGGCGGCATGGACCTGGAGCGCACGCTGACCTCCCGCGAGGAGATCAACACCGAGCTGCGCGGGTCGCTGGACGAGGCGACCGGCAAGTGGGGCATCCGGGTCAACCGGGTGGAGCTCAAGTCCATCGACCCGCCGGCCTCGATCCAGGACTCGATGGAGAAGCAGATGCGCGCCGACCGCGACAAGCGGGCCGCCGTGCTCACCGCCGAGGGCCAGCGGCAGGCGGCCATCCTGGCGGCCGAGGGCGAGCAGCAGGCGGCGGTCTTACGGGCCAGGGGCGACGCGGAGGCGGCGGTGCTGCGCGCCCAGGCCGAGGCCGAGGCCCAGGCGATGCGCGCCAAGGGCCAGGCCGACGCGATCGGCATGGTGTTCAAGGCCATCCACGAGGGCAACCCGGACCAGCACCTGCTGGCCTACCAGTACCTGCAGACCCTGCCCGAGATCGCCAAGGGCGACGCCAACAAGATCTGGATAGTCCCCTCGGAGATGGGGAAGGCGCTGGAGAGCCTCGGCGGCCTGTTCACCCCGCCGAATCCCCCCGCGCGTAATCCCCCCGCCACCCCGGACGCGTAACCGCCCCGCCAGGCCCCCTAGGCTCGGCACTCGACGCTGATGCTGGGAAGGGGTCGGGGTGACGGTCTGGGAAGCGCTCGCCGTGTGGGTCGCCGGGATGGCGGCCGGGGCGATCAACGCGGTGGTCGGCTCGGGGAGCCTGATCACCTTCCCCACCCTGGTCGCCGTCGGCGTCGATCCGGTCGTGGCGAACGTGTCCAACAACGTCGGCCTCGTCCCCGGCTCCGTCACCGGCGCCTACGGCTACCGCGCGGAGCTGCGCGGGCAGCGCGACCGGCTGGTCAGGCTCGCCATGGGGTCCGCGCTCGGCTCGCTGGCCGGCGGGATCCTGCTGCTCTACCTCGATCCGGACGTCTTCCAGGTGGTCGTCCCCGTGCTGATCGGGCTGGCCTGTGTGCTGGTCATCATCCAGCCGAGGCTCAACCTCTGGCTGGCCGCCCGGCGCGAGCACGCGCACCCGCACGGCGGCCCCGCCCTCTGGCTCGGGGTGTTCGGGGCGGGCGTCTACGGGGGCTACTTCGGCGCCGCCCAGGGCGTGCTGCTCATCGGGCTGCTCGGCAGCTTCCTGGACGAGCACCTGCAGCGGGTGAACGCGGCCAAGAACGTGCTCTCGCTGGTGGTCAACTCCACCGCCGCCGTGCTGTTCGTCCTGATCGCGGACGTCGACTGGTGGGCGGTGCTGGCCGTGGCCCTGGGCGCGATGATCGGCGGCTTCCTGGGGGCGAAGGTCGGGCGCCGCATCCCCGCGCCACTGCTGCGCGTGGTCATCGTGGCGGTGGGGATCGTGGCGATAATCAAACTGGTGTACGGATAATTTCCCGACATTCTGGGCATAAATCAGTACATGAAGGGTGATCGGGTGGAGATCGTCATCGACGCGGGCGGCACCCCGCGCACGTACGAGGTCGTCGCCACCCGCGCGGGCCGCCGCGTCGAGGTGGCCACCCGGCGAGGGCTCGTCGAGGTGACCGAGGTGACCAGGAGCGGCACCGTCATCCGGACCGCCCGCTTCATGTCCAGCCGCATCCTCGCCCTGGTCGAGCACCCCGCCGACGAGAAGGACTAGCGGAAGTCGGCCTCGTGGTCGCGCACCCAGGAGCGGAACGGCAGCGCCGGCCTGCCCAGCAGCTTCTCCACGACGTCCGTGACCTCCTCGGGGGAGTCCACCAGGCTCCGCCAGCCCGCCAGCGCGGCGTCCACGAAGTTCGCGTCGCCCCAGGCCGCCAGCAACTGCTCGCGCGCCTGCTCCGGCGGCAGTTCCTCCCAGCGCACCTCGCGGCCGATCACCTCGCCGATGATCCGCACCTGCTCGGCCTGGGTGAGGACCTCGGGCCCGCTGATCGGGTAGGCCGCGCCGCCGTGCCCGGCTGAGGTCAGCACGTGCACCGCCACCGCCGCGATGTCCTTCTCGTGGATGAGGGTGCGCCCCGCTTGCCCGTACGGCCAGCGCACGACGCCCGTCCTGACCTGGTCGGCCCAGCCCAGGGTGTTGACGGCGAAGCCGCTCGGCCGCAGGAACGTCCAGCTCATCCCGGAGGCGCGGATGAGCCGCTCCAGCTCCTGATGGAAGATCGTCGGCTCCCCGTCGCCCTGGGGCACGTTCGCCGACAGGTAGACCACCCGCCTGGCCCGCCCGGCGAGCGCCTCGACCACGGGTTCGGCCGTCTGGGCAGCGAAGCCCGGCCACACCAGGAACGCCGTCTCCACGTCCGCCAGGGCGGGTTCCAGCGTCTCGGGCCTGGTCAGGTCGCCCGCGACCGTCTCCACCCGCTCAGGCAGCCGCGCCCGCGCCGGGTCGCGCACCAGGGCGCGCACCGGCAGGCCCGCCCGTTCGAGTTCTCTCACCACATGTCCGCCGACGTTGCCGGTCGCGCCGGTCACCAGAATCGTGCTCATGCGGCGACCGTAAAACCTCAACTCGACTTCAGGTCAAGCTCGGCCGCACCTGGATCGTGCCGTCCTTGCGCAGCCGGGTCTCGAACGTGGGCGCGGGCGCGGTGGCCGGACCGTGCCGGACCGAGCCGTCGTCCAGCCGGAAGGTGCTGCCGTGCCACGGGCACACCACGCACGCCTCGCCGTCCTCCTCGACGAGCCTGCCCTGGTGGAGGGGGCCCGCCAGATGCGGGCAGGTGTCGACCATCACCGTGACGTTCTCGGCGCGCCGCAGCACGAAGAGAGAGATGTAGCCGAGCCGCCGCGACACCGGGCGGCCGTCCGGCAGGTCCTTCAGCAGGCACAGGTCGTGCCAGCCCAGCGGCACCAGGTGGGAGACCTGGGGGGCGTGGTTGGCCCCCGCCGCCATGCGGTAGGCCAGGTGGCCGCCCAGATAACCGCCGAACCCGCCCGCGGCGAGCCCGGCGTACGACAGCGCGCGGCCGGCCCGCTCGCGACCGCGTACCCGGGCCAGCAGCGAGCCCGAGAACAGCCCGAGGGCGAGCACGTTCGCCGCCAGGTGCACGAACCCCACCCGCTGCTGCTCCTGGTGGAGAGACGACCAGTCGGTCAGTCCCGCGGCGGCGGTGGGCAGCGAGGTGGCGATGCCGGCGGCCAGCAGCAGCCGGACGGCGCGCTGATCGGCCTTGGCCGCGTCGAGCAGGGTGGCCGAGATCCAGCAGCCCAGGGCCGCCTGGGCCAGGGGCGGGTGCGCCGGCTTGCCCGTGGGCACCCCGTGCAGCAGGTCGCGGACCAGGCCTGGGCGGAGCCGCTGACGCATGGTCTTGGCCAGCGCGCGGATCGGCCGGTCCATGGACGTGGACTTCTCAAGCCGGTCAGTGAGATCGACCGGTCCCACGAAACGCCGCAAGTGCCGACGTCTCGCCCGTACTGTCTCTTTCACGACAAGTCCCCTACCCCAGGGGTGCGGACGTCACTCGGGAAGGTGACCCCTGGCGACCGACTCCTCGACGATCGCGCGCGCGTACGCCCCCAGTGACGGCGAGCCCTCCTCGATCAGCCGGACCTTCTCCCTCACCTGGGCCGCGGTCACCTTGAACAGCTGCCAGGTGCCGCCCTCGGTGTGGTGGTTGGCCAGGATCGGCGCGAACCGGTCGAGCGCCTTGGCGAACCTCGCCTCGGGCGTCTTGCGGTCCTCGAACTCCTCCCACAGCTCCCGCAGCGGCGTGCCCTGCCCGTCGGGCAGCAGCGCGAAGATCCGGTCGGCGGCGGCGCGCTCGGCCTCCGCCTGCGCGGCCACCGCCACCGGGTCGTAGATGAAGGTGTCGCCCGCGTCGATCTCGACCAGGTCGTGCACCAGCAGCATGGCCATGACGCGCTGGATGTCGGTGCCCGGCGGCGCGTGCTCGCCCAGCACCATCGCCAGCGTGGCCACGTACCAGGAGTGCTCCGCGTCGTTCTCCCGCCTGGAACCGTCCATCAGCAGGTTGCGGCGGACGATCCGCTTCAGCTTGTCGATCTCTACGGCGAAGGCGATCTGGGTGGTCAGGCGGTCCTCTTCTGGCACGATAGTCACGCGCGACACCTTAATGTGCGCTGATCATACTGGTAGGTGAAATTCTTACCGGAACTCCGTTGAACACTGCGTTACCAGACGGAACGTCCACAGCGGACTCGTCGGTCAGCGTGTTCGCGCTGACCCCCGGGTGCTTCGCCGCGACCGTCTGCGAGCTGCCCTGATGCCCCCACCCGTGCGGCAGGCTGACCACTCCCGGCATGATCGTGTCGGTCGGCTCCAGCGGCACCGTCAGCTCGCCGGTGGCCGAGCGGACCACGGCCTCGCCGCCGAGCCCGAGCCTGGCCACGTCGACCGGGTTGATCTGGAGCGTGCAGGCGTTGCTGCCGCCCACGAGCGGGCCCACGTTGTGCATCCAGCTGTTGTTGGAGCGCAGGTGCCGCCGCCCGATCAGCACCAGCTCGGGAGGCTCGGCGTCCAGCCCCGCGCGCAGCCGGTCCACGTCCTCCAACAGCAGCGGCGGCGCCAGCTCGACCACGCCCGAGGCGGTCCTGAGCACCTCGGCCAGCCGCGGCTCCAGCGGGCCGAGATCGATGCCGTGCGGGTTGTCGAGCAGCTTGCGCAGCGACAGGTCGCCCCCGCCGGCCCACTCGCCGTAGGGTCCGAGCCGCAGCATGAGGTCCAGCCGCCGCTCGGCGCCGGTCTCGCCTTCCAGCAGGGCGCGCAGCTCCGCCGGGTCCCTGCCCTCGACGCCGGAACCGGGCGTCTCCACGGCCTTGGCCAGCTGCTGGCCGATCACGAACTCGTCCAGGTCGCCGTCGAGCCCGGAGGCGATCATGGCGAGCCTGGACAGGATCAGCGCCTCCGACGGCCGGTCCCCCAGCGGCAGCAGCGGCGGCGAGTAGCGGGCGTAGTTGCGCACCGCGAAGCCCAGCAGCGCGAAGTCGTAGTGCCCCGACTGCAGGATCCGCGGCGGCGGCAGGATGACGTGCGCGTGCCTGGTGGTCTCGTTGAGGTACGGGTCCACGCTCACCATGAAGTCGAGCCCGGCCAGCGCCCGGTCCAGGCGGTCGCCGTTCGGCGCCGACAGCACCGGATTGCCCGCCACCGTGACGAGGAACCTGACCTGCCCCTCGCCCGGCGTCTCGATCTCGTCGGCGAGCGTGGCCACCGGCAGCTCGCCGTTCGCCTCCGGCAGGCCGCGCACCCGGCTCCGCCACCGCCCCACCCGGTACGGGCCGCGCCGCCCGCCGAACTCGGTGGCGGCCTTGGGGAACATCACCCCGCCCGGCCGGTCCAGGTTGCCCGTCAGCGTGTTCAGCACGTCCACGAGCCACTGCGCGATCGTGCCGAACTCGGCCGTGCAGGTGCCGATCCTGGCGTACACCGCCGCCCTGTCGGCCGCCGCCAGCTCCCGCGCGAGCCGTACGATCACCTCGGCCGGCACGCCGGTGCGGCGGGCCACCAGGTCGGGCGGGAAGTGCTTGGCCGCCTCGCGCACCTCGTCGAGCCCGTTGACCCGGTGGGTGAGCGTGACGAGGTCCTCCGCGAACAGCGTATGGACGATCCCGAACAGCAGGTAGGCGTCGGTGCCCGGGCGCACGAACACGTGCTCGTCGGCGGACGCGGCGGTCCGGGTGCGGCGCGGGTCGACCACGACGAGCCGCCCGCCGCGCCGGCGCAGCGCCTTGAGCCTGCCGGGGAAGTCGGGAGCCGTGCACAGCGAGCCGTTGGACTCCAGCGGGTTGGCGCCCAGCATCAGCAGGTAGCCGGTGCGGTCCAGATCGGGCACCGGGATGGCGAGCGGATGGCCGAACATCAGCCCGCTGGCCACGTGCTTGGGCATCTGGTCGGCGGTGCTGGCGGAGAAGACGTTGCGGGTGCCGAGCGACTTGATCAGCGGGGCGCCGTAGAGCGCGCCGGCCATCGTGTGCGCGCTCGGGTTGCCCAGGTAGACGGCGGCCGACTGGCGGCCGTGCGCGGCGGTCACCTCGGCGAGCCCCCGCTCGACGGCCGCGAACGCCTCGTCCCAGCTCACCTCGCGCCACCGGTCGCCCTCCCGGATCAGCGGCGCGCGCAGCCGGTCGGGGTCCTCGTCCAGCCTGCCGAGGCTGGCGCCCTTCGGGCAGATGAAGCCCTTGCTGAACGGGCCCGCCTTGTCACCGCGCACGCTGGTCACGTGGCCGCCGTCGTCGAGGGTCAGCGTCAGGCCGCAGACGGCTTCGCACAAGGGACAGGTCCGGTGGACGGTCGACGTCATCACGACTCCTGAGTTCGTAAGCTGAACTCATCTTGACTCGTACGCGGGACATGGGGAAGCCCCGGAGCCCCCGCGGTCTCCGGGGCTTTTCCTAGGGAGGCGCGGGTCCCTAGGTCCTCAGCCCGCCCGCTGCAGAACCAGCGGCCGGTGCAGATCAGGCGGCTCGTCGAGGTCGGGCCGGAGCGGGATCCAGGTCCGCCGGCCGTAGAGCCGGTCGAGACCGGGGGAGACGGCCCCGGGGAGCACGTCCCGCCTGACGACCTCGACGATCACCAGGTTCGCGCGGGTGCGGTGCTTGTAGACTGCGGCGGTCCTGGCCCAGCAGGCCGCCGCGATCTCCTCGGCGTAGGCCTCGAACTCCTCGGCGCTGATGCCGGCCCTGGTCAGGATCAGGGCCTTCTCGCCCGTGGCCGTGGGGGTGATCCACAGCACCAGCGGGATGCGGCCGGCGCGGGTGTGCAGGGTGGTCTCCAGGCAGACCCGCTGCAGCCGGTGGCGGGACACCACGCACCAGAAGTGCGCGACGGCCCAGTTGCGGCCGAACCGCGTCGCGGCCGGCACCGAGACGGCGCTGCTCAGCAGGACGAACGGGAGCCATCTGCCCTCCTGGGTGGCGCCCAGGACGGCCGGCACGAGCAGCGCGAGCCCGGCGAGGAGCAGTAATTCGGTACGGAACCGCCAGAGCCTGGTGAGGGGTCCCGAGCCGCGCGGGGCGGGCAGGTCCTCGTAGCCCGGGTAGATCTGGTTGCGCGGGTTCCTCGCCATGTCAGGACACCTCCTCCGGGACCCGTGGTGGGATCTTGATCAGGTCGAAGCGTGGGTCGCGGTAGCGCCGGGAGCCGAAGCCGGTCCTGGTGACCGTCCAGCCCCGGCGGTAGGCGAACTCGTCGGGTTCCATGCAGATTTCGCGGTCCGCCCAGGCGAGCAGTTCCTGGAGGCGGGTGAGCACCCGGGACTTGCGTCGGCTGAGTCCCTTGGTACCTTGTGAGTACATGAGAAGACCCCTTTCGCGGCATCACAGAGGTGGCTTCTTACGCCGGACTGCAGGCCGACGACCGTCGCGCCGCTGGGTGGCAGCCCATTTGCGGCGGATGAGTGCGCGGCCTCGGTCCGGCTTTGTTGTTCCTGCTTCGTGTGCTCTGAAGCGAGCGACAATCGCGGCGATGACTCTTTAACTCAGTGCGGGATCCTTCCGGCTGACGGCCTCCCTGTGATGGTGTCCATTTCCGGGACGGCGCCGTTGCCGGTTTTGCGGCCTGACCAGCCGCGCGTAAGTCGTGGTGGGGGTCCTCTGCGGGCGGGGCCGTGCGGTCATGTCGGCCTCCTCACCTCTAGAGAGATCCCTCGTGTCTCGATCGTCTCCCGGAGATTGCCTTGCTGCAAGGCCTCCCGCAAGAAATATTCCCGTTTCTTCCGCAAGGTGCCTTCTTGTTGCTGTGCAACTTGCACGGAGTGGCCTTGAACGTAGTCAGGCCAGCACAAGAGGTCGTCACCTTGCCCCCTTCCCCGTTTTCCCCCGGGCAGAAGCTCTGCTTGCTTGACACCGTCTCTCCGTGGAAGGCTCTTGGCAAGAGCAAATGGGAGTACTCGTGCAAGTTGCAGTGTAAGATTGGTGGAACGGCCCAAGACCGCGGGCTCGAAACGGTTCACTCCGGCTACACCTTCATCCCGGCAAGGAGAGTCGACGGTGCCACCGACGCAGGGCAGTCCGACTGTCCGCAAGCTCAGGCTCGGCCAGGAGCTCAGGCTTCTCCGCGAGCGACGCAAGCTCACCGGCGCCAGGGCCGCCAAGGAGCTCGGCTGGTCCCCCAGCAAGGTCTCGCGGATCGAGGCCGCCAAGACCATGCCCAGCGCAGACGACGTCAAGGCGATGGGGAAGCTCTACCGTCTCGACGAAGCCAAACTTGACGAACTCTTCGGCCTGTTGCGGGATGCGGATCAGCGGGGCTGGTGGGAAGATTACGAAGACGCCCTGCCTGAGGAGTACACAAGATTCCTCGGGCTGGAGGCGGAGGCCATCATCCAGCGCAACTGGGAACCCCAGATTGTGCCCGGCCTCTTCCAAACCGAGGATTACGCCAGAGAGGTCGTCCTGGCCGTCCGTGGCATCTCGCGCATCACCCACAGCGGAGTCAGGAGCAGGGTCGAGGCCCGCCTCGACAGGCAGCAGCGCGTGCTGCACCGCCCCGATCCATGTGAGATGCGCTTCGTGCTGGACGAGCCCGCCTTGATGCGCCGCTTCGGCGAGCCCTCGGTGATGCGGGCACAGATGGAGCATCTCCTGGAGTTGTCTCTTCTGTCCCACGTCAGCGTTCAGGTATTGCCCATGGACGCGTTGCACCCCGTAAGCACGGGTGCGTTCATCCACCTCAAGTTCGCGGAATTCGACGATGTGGTGTATCTGGAGCAGCTTTATACTGCTGACTTCGTCGACGACCTCGAGCGGGTAGCGGGCTACGAGGCAGCCTTCGAAAACATCAGGTCACAGGCGCTGGACGAGGACGACACACGCGTGCTCATCCAGCGCAAGGCGATGATGTGGCGAGGCTGAGGTCAGCGATCGATCAGAACAAAAGGGGCAATGGTGCCCCTTTGCCCATTTGGGGAGAAAATGTCTATCCATCACAAGACGGCGGCATGGCAGAAGAGCACTTTCTGCAACGGCGCTAGCAGCTGCGTTGAGGTCGCCCCCCTCGCCGACGGGAATGTCGCGCTGAGGGACAGCAAGGTTCAGGACGGACCCGTCCTGGTCTTCACCCCGTCCGAGTGGGCCGCCTTCACGGCCGGGGTCAGGGATGGAGAGTTCGACCTGGAGGCTCTGCAGGCCAGCGCGTGAAAAACGGCCCTGGCAGGTTGATGGCACAACCGGACAGGGCCGTTCCAGAAGAGGCTCGTCAACGACCCTCGGGTCCCCGTTCGCTTGGCGAACGCAAGATTTCTCGCACATCATGGCGCAAGCCGCGCTCAATGATCAACTCGTCGTGCCCTCGTCATGGGGGCTGCGCCCTCCATGCGTCCGCGACGTCTGCCGTATGTCTCGCATGAATACTCCCATGCCGGCCTCCCGCGGGCCACCCATTTCACGTAATGCTCATGAGCACTTGCCAGGAGTCATCATGTACGCCCCCCGCGACATGGACAGGATCTGGTCCGTGAGTGACCGGTCAACCGTTGCTCGCTGCCTTCGGAGAGTGGAGGCGTTCTCGAACCGCTTGTCCCTGGCCTGCCGGGTGCAGGGAGAGACCAGATCGGGCACGCTGCGCACCTGTCCCGATGTCGACCAAGCACTGGCTAGCAAGCTGAGGCAGATCACCCTTAACGTCGGGAAGCCCTCATGCGGCTACTGGATCAGGGTGGTCGGCGACTCCCGCGCCAGGGAGGTTCGGCTCTTCGTCAACGGCGAGCCGCCGGATTCCATCGTCGAAGACATCGTGGCGGAGATTCAGCGCCACTGCTCACCGCCTGCGAGCCGATGGTGGCGCTGGCCCTGGAGGCTGTGGCAATGGTTCGCGGGCCACGTCTGGGCGGGCGTGGTAGCCGGGCTGATCGTGACGCTCCTCCTGGTGCCTCTCGTGTACGCGCTGATGTCGTGACTACTCCGTTGATGGAGTCGTGTATTCACCCGTGACCTCCGGCCTGGAGCAAGGGCCGATGATCTCGCCCACGAGGTGGGCACCACAGGACTTCTCCGGCGGCGCTCGGCTGCCCCGATGACTTGACTCAACAACTCCATAACTGCCCGTAGGTCAAGGTGGGGGCACTACGCGGCAATCGGCAGCACATGGCATGCTCAATCCCAGATGTCCCGATTGAGCTGGATGGCGCCCCCGATGAACTTCCCCCGCGCACTCTCGGTGCTGGCCGTCATGGCCTCACTCGCCGCCTGCACGGCCGCCGGATCGGAGGCGCCCGAGCGGCAGCGGCAGGCCGCGGCCACCTCCTCGGCCGAGCCGACGGCCCCCGCCACCCCGGAGCGCGAGCCGTACACCATCGCCTTCGGCGGGGACGTGCACTTCGAGGGCTTCCTGCGGTCCCGGCTGGACAACCCGCGCACCGCGCTCGGCCCCATCTCCTCGGTGCTGCGCAAGGCCGACCTCGCCATGATCAACCTGGAGACCGCGATCACCACTGGCGGCACCCCGGCGCCCGGCAAGCAGTACACGTTCCGGGCCCCGGCCAGCGCGTTGACCGCGCTCAAGGCCGCCGGCGTGGACGTGGCCTCCATGGCCAACAACCACGGCATGGACTACATGGAGACCGGCCTGGCCGACTCGCTCGCCGCGATCAAGAAGTCCAGGTTCCCGATCGTGGGCATCGGCAGGGACGACGACCAGGCGTTCAAGCCGTTCAGGAAGACGGTGAACGGCAACCGGGTGGCGATCATCGGCGCGACCCAGGTGCTGGACTCCGAGTTCATCAACGCCTGGACCGCGGCCCCCGGCAAGGGCGGGCTCGCGTCGGCCAAGGACGAGCCGCGCCTGATCAAGGCGGTACGGCAGGCGCGCAAGAACTCCGACACCGTCATCGTCCACCTGCACTGGGGCACCGAGATGCAGAAGTGCCCGAACCCGGCGCAGCTCTCCCTGGCCCCCAAACTCGTCAAGGCCGGCGCCGACGTGGTGGTCGGCGGGCACGCGCACATCCTGCTGGGGGCCGGATACCTCGGCAAGGCGTACGTCAGCTACGGCCTCGGCAACTTCGTCTTCTACAACTCCAACCCGGCCACCACGGGCCGCACCGGCGTGCTGACCCTCACCATCAACGGCCGCAAGATCCTCAAGGACCAGTGGACCCCCGCCACCATCCAGAACGGCGTGCCGGTCCCGATGACCGGCGCCGCGAGGAAGCAGGCCGTGGCCGACTGGAAGGCGCTGCGTTCCTGCACCGAGCTGGACGCCCGGCCCTGACGGCGTGGAAGATGTCCGGGATCTCCACATTCGGGCGGCCGGGCTCAGTGGATTCCCAGGAAATCCGGTCAATCGCGGGTAACGATCGGGCCTGGAGGGGGAAGATGAGGTCGTGTCCATGCCGCGACTGGAAGATGACTGTGCGTCGCCGAAGCCGCTCCGGCGACAGCCCACGCAGCGCCGCAGCGCCCGACGGGTCGAGCGGATGCTCGACGCCTGCGCCGAGCTCCTCGACGAGATCGGCTACGAATCGCTCTCCACGACCCGCATCGCCGACCGGGCGGGGGTCGCGATCGGTTCGGTCTACCAGTTCTTCCCCGACAAGCGCGCCATCACGCAGGAGCTGACCCGGCGCAACGTGGAGCTGTTCGTCACCCGGGTCGGGCGGCGCTTCATGGAGGAGGACTACCGCGGCTGGTGGGAGGCCATCGACGCGATCATCGACGAGTACGTCGACATGCATCGCTCGGTGCCCGGGTTCAAGAGTCTCCAGTTCGGTGACGTGGTCGACCTCAACCTGCTCGACTCCGACTCCGACAACAACACCGTGATCGCGGGCCGGCTGCGCGGGCTGCTGCTCAACGAGTTCGGCCTGGCCGACAGCCACGAGCTCGACATCGCCGCGCTGGTGGCCGTCGAAGCCTGCGACGCGGTGCTCAAGCTGGCCTTCCGCTACGACCAGAACGGCTCGGAGGAGATCATCGACGCGGCCAGGCAGCTCGTGCGGGGTTTCCTGTCCCGCCAGCTCAGGTCGTACACGCCGCAGCCCGACTAGCGCGTCAGCCCCCGGCCTCCAGCAGCTCCGGCAGCCAGTGGGGCTCGCCGGGCCGCGCGCACGCCTCGGAATGCGACATCGGCCGGATCAACCGTTGCCGGCTCGCCTCCAGCTGGGCCTCCAGGACCCGCAGTCTCCGCTCGGCCGCCTCGACCCCTTCGAGCCGGGCCGAAAGGTAGCCCGCGACCCCGGGCCCCACCGCCGACAACACCACGGCGAGCGCCAGCGCGAACGTCATCTGCTTGGACCTGCCCATCCCAGCCCCTTCCGCTCGCGGGCGCGAAGTGACCGGTATATGCCCAACGACCTGCGCATATATGCATGGCGTAAGGACTCGATGACGTTTCGTGGTGGTCTCATCAGGGCATCGGCGATGCGTATTGAGCGGGCGAAACCGCACCGCGGTCGGTAGTCTCGCGTTGTGGCGCATGTGACCCGTGAGCACCTTGATCGCCTGCTTGAGCAGGCGCTGCTGGCCGACGACCACGGCTCCCTGGCCAGCCGGCTGTACGACGTAGCGCTCGACTACTCCAGCGGCGACGTATCCAGGGCGTCCATCCTGGTCCAGGCGGCGGAGGAGTGGCGCGCGGCAGGCCAGCCCGCTCGCGCGCTGGAGTGTTTCCAGCGCGCGCTGGAAGACGGCGGCGAGACGGGCATCGACCCGCGCGCAGGCATCGCCGACACCCTCTTCGAGCTCGACCGGCACGACGAGGCGAGGGAGGTCATCGAGGCGATCCGCGCCGAGGGCGGTGTCTCGGCGGCCACCGCCCACAGCATCGTCGAGACGCTGGTCGCCTACGGTGACCTGGAGGCGGGCCACGAATGGGTCACCCAGGCCCTGCTGACCTGCGACTCCGACGATCCGGAGCGGGTGTCGATGCTGCGCACCCGCTACCGCATCCGACTCGACCTGGGCCTGCCCGAGGACGAGATCGACGCCCTCGTCTCCTGATCCCTCAGCGCAGGTCGAGGCTCCGCAGCAGGCCCGTCACGCCGTCGAGGGAGTCGGCCGGGAGCTTGGTCTCGTTCAGCGGCCGCGGCCCCTGAGGCAGCGTGCGGCGCACGAGCCGGTCCTTGGTCTTGCCGACCGGGCGCGTCAGGTCGAGCGGGACGCCCGACGACGAGCGCGGCGCCGTCTTCGAGGGATAGCGTCCGGTCCTGGTGTTCACCGGCAGCGCGGGCAGGGCGGGCAGCTTGGCCTGGCTCGTCACGCCCGCCACCGTCGGCGCGGCGGGCAGCGCCGACGGCATGGCCGAGGTGGCCATGACGCCGCCCAGGTCCGACAGCCCCATCGCCGAATGCGAGGTGGCCAGCCCGGTCAGGCCCAGGTGCTCGGCCAGCCTGACGGCGCCCAGGGCCAGGTGGGTGCTCTCCGACCCGAGCAGCGGGCCGGTGCTGTCGCTCAGCCGCACCTTGGTGAGCTCGTCGCAGAGCGCCGCGGCGGGCGAGCCCATGCTGGTCCGGGTTTCCCGGCAGTCGTCGGCGGCCGCGGAGCTCGCCCCCAGCCAGGTGACCCCCGCGGTCAGAGTGGCGATGGCAAGAATTCCCCGGATGCTTCGAGTCGGCACGTCCCGTCCCCCTGATCGTTCTCGGTGATCCGACGAACGCGAAGCTAGCCAGACGCGCGAGGGACTGGAGGCGGCTTGCCGGAAGGCTGGACCGAACCTTACGAACCGGGTGCGCGGATGACCCGGGCGGGAACGTCGAACGCCCGGAGGATGGCCTCCGGGCGTTCGCGTGGGTGTGTCAGGCCCGCTGGACGGACAGCTCGTCGTCGCCGAGGTCGACCAGGACCTTGTCGCCGTCGACGATCTCGCCGGACAGCACCGCCTTGGCCAGCTTGTCGCCGATCGCCGACTGGACCAGGCGGCGCAGCGGGCGCGCCCCGTACATCGGGTCGTAGCCCGTCAGGGCCAGCCACTCGCGGGCCGCCGGCGTGACCTCCAGGGTCAGCCTGCGGTCGGCCAGCCGCTGGGCCAGCCGGTCGACCTGCAGGTCGACGATCCGCGTCAGCTCCTCGGAGCCGAGCGCGTCGAACAGGATCACGTCGTCCAGCCGGTTGAGGAACTCCGGCTTGAACGCGCTGCGCACCGCGCCCATCACGGCCTCGCGCTTCGCGCCGTTCTCCATCGTCGGGTCGACGAGGAAGTGGGAGCCGAGGTTGGACGTCAGGATCAGGATCGTGTTGCGGAAGTCGACCGTGCGGCCCTGACCGTCGGTCAGCCGCCCGTCGTCGAGCACCTGGAGCAGGATGTCGAAGACCTCCGGATGGGCCTTCTCCACCTCGTCCAGCAGCACCACGGTGTACGGGCGGCGCCGGACGGCCTCTGTCAGCTGGCCGCCCTCCTCGTAGCCGACGTAGCCGGGAGGCGCGCCGACGAGCCGGGCGACGCTGTGCTTCTCGGAGTATTCGCTCATGTCGATGCGGGTCATCGCCCGCTCGTCGTCGAACAGGAACTCCGCCAGCGCCTTGGCCAGCTCGGTCTTGCCGACACCGGTCGGGCCGAGGAACAGGAACGAGCCCGTCGGCCTGTCGGGGTCGGCGATGCCGGCCCGGCTGCGCCGCACCGCGTCGGACGCCGCGCGCACGGCCTCGTGCTGGCCGATGAGCCGCTTGCCCAGTTCCTCCTCCATGCGCAGCAGCTTGGCCGTCTCGGCCTCCAGCAGGCGGCCCGCCGGGATGCCGGTCCAGGACGAGATCACCTCGGCGATGTCGTCGGGGCCGACCTCCTCCTTGACCATGGCGTTCTCGTCGGGGGCGGCCTCGGAGGCGGCCTTCAGCGCCTGCTCCAGGCGTGGCACGTCGGCGTACATGACCCGGGACGCGGTCTCGAAGTCGCCGTCGCGCTGCGCCCGCTCGGCGGTGCCGCGCGCCTCGTCGAGCTGCTTCTTCAGCTCGCCGACCTTGTTGAGGCCCGCCTTCTCGTGCTCCCATCGGCCGACCAGGGCGTTCAGCTCCTCCTGGCGGTCGGCCAGCTCCTGGTGGAGCCGCTCCAGGCGTTGTACGGACGCCTCGTCGGTCTCCTTGGAGAGCGCCAGCTCCTCCATCTTCATCCGGTCGACGGTCCGCTGGAGCTGGTCGATCTCCACCGGACGGGAGTCGATCTCCATGCGCAGCCGGGAGGCGGCCTCGTCGACCAGGTCGATGGCCTTGTCGGGCAGGAACCTGCTGGTGATGTAGCGGTCGGAGAGCGCTGCGGCGGCGACGAGCGCGCTGTCGGCGATCTGCACCTGGTGATGGGCCTCGTAGCGGCCCTTCAGCCCGCGCAGGATCGCGATGGTGTCCTCCACCGTCGGCTCGCCCACGTACACCTGCTGGAAGCGGCGCTCCAGCGCAGGGTCCTTCTCGATGCGCTCGCGGTACTCGTCGAGCGTGGTCGCGCCGATCATCCGCAGCTCGCCGCGGGCCAGCATCGGCTTGAGCATGTTGCCCGCGTCCATCGCGCCCTCGGCGGCTCCCGCGCCGACGACGGTGTGGAGCTCGTCGATGAACGTGACGACCTGGCCGTCGCTCTCCTTGATCTCGGCGAGCACGGCCTTGAGCCGCTCCTCGAACTCGCCGCGGTACTTCGCGCCCGCCACCATCGCGCCCAGGTCGAGCCCGATCAGCCGCTTGTTGCGCAGCGACTCCGGCACGTCGCCGGCCACGATCCGCTGGGCCAGGCCCTCGACCACGGCCGTCTTGCCGACGCCGGGCTCGCCGATCAGCACCGGGTTGTTCTTGGTGCGCCGGCTGAGCACCTGCACCACCCGGCGGATCTCCGAGTCGCGGCCGATGACCGGGTCGAGCTTGCCCGAGCGGGCCTGCCCGGTCAGGTCGATGCCGTACTTCTCGAGCGCCTGGTAGGTGTCCTCGGGCGTCTCACTGGTGACCCGGGCGTGGCCGCGTACCTTCTCGAACGCGTCGAGCAGCGCCTGCGGGGTGGCGCCCGCGGACTTCAGCAGGTCGGCGGCCTGGCCGCCGTCGGCGGCGAGGCCCACCAGCAGGTGCTCGGTCGACACGTACTGGTCTTCCAGCCGCTTGGCGTGCTGGGCGGCGGTGTTCATCACCGTGAGCAGGTGGCGGGAGCTCGTCGGCGCCCCCACGGTCGCGCCCTGAGCCTTGGGCAGCGCCGCGAGCTGCTCCTCGGCCTTGGCCCGCAGCGTCCGCCAGTCGGCGCTGACCGCCTCCAGCAGCGGGACGGCGGTGCCGCCCGTCTGCGAGAGCAGCGTGGTCAGCAGGTGAAGCGGGGAGATCTCGGGGTTGCCCTCGGCGGCGGCCCGCCGCATGGCGCCCGAGAGCGCCTCCTGACTCTTCTGAGTGAGCTTGTATTCCATCTACGCCCCCGGTGGCAGCTCGTAACGGATCAGCGCCTTGATCATCTGTAGCTCGGCGCGGAGGCGGTGAACCTCCTCACGCAGCCGCAACGACTCGTTCTCCAGCTCCAGGATCCGCTTGATGCCGGCGAGGTTGATGCCCTCCTCCTGGGAGAGGCGCTGGACCTCGCGCAGCTGGATGATGTCTCTTGTGGAGTAGAGGCGGCCGCGCCCCGCCGTACGGCCCGGACAGACCAGACCGAGCCGGTCGTACTGCCGAAGGGTCTGCGGATGCAGACCCGACAGCTGCGCGGCCACCGAGATCACGTAAACAGGAGTGTCGTCCGACAGGTCGAAGTAGTTGGCGTCCATGGGCTCACTCGCTTCTGGCTCTCAAGATGAGATCGGCCCGCGGGTCCTCGGCCGCTGTGGCGGTGTTGAACTCCGTGAGCAGCTCACGAGACTTGTCGTCGAGCGTCTTCGGCACCATGACCTCGACGCTGGCGAGCAGGTCGCCCTTGGTGCCGTCCTTGCGCGTGACACCCCGGCCGCGGATGCGGAACGTGCGCCCGTTCGGCGTGCCCGAGGGGATGCGCAGTGTCACCGGCAGTCCCTTGAGCGTCGGCACCTTGATCTCGGCGCCTAGCGCCGCCTCCGAGAACGTCACGGGGACCGTGACGGTCAGGTTGTCACCCGACCTGCCGAAGACGGTGTGCGGCTTGACGTGCGTCACGATGTAGAGATCGCCGGATGGGCCGCCGTTCTCGCCCGGTGCGCCCTTGGCCTTGAGCCTGACCCGCTGCCCGTCGGCCACCCCCGCGGGGATGCGCGCCTGGATCGTGCGGGTGCTCTTGGCCCGGCCGTTGCCCTCGCAGACGGGGCAGGGGTCGTCCACGAGCAGCCCGCGGCCCTTGCAGTCGCGGCACGGCTCGGAGAAGGCGAAGTTGCCCAGGTTGCGGCTGGCCGCGCCGGTGCCCTCGCAGGTCGGGCAGACCCGCGGGGTGGTGCCGGCCTTGGCGCCGGTCCCGCTGCACGCGGTGCAGGCCGCCGAGCTGGTCAGCCTGAGCGACACCGTGGTGCCCTCGGCGGCCTCCGTGAACGACAGCGTCACCTCCGACTCGATGTCCTGCCCGCGGCGCGGCCTGGTGGCGGTGCCGGGGCGGGTCGTGCCGCCCCGGTTGAACAGCCCGCCGAACAGGTCGCTGAAGCGGTCGCCCGCCCCCTGGCCGGAGGTCTGCTGACCGGTGCCGCCGAACAGGTCGCCGAAGTCGAACGGGAAACCGCCGCCGCCACCACCCGGACGCTGGCCGCCCACCCCGGAGCCGAACAGCGTGCGCGCCTCGTCGTACTCCTTGCGGCGCTTGCTGTCGGACAGGACGTCGTAGGCCTCGGAGACTTCCTTGAACTTCTTCTCCTTGGCCGTGTCGCCCTGGTTGGTGTCGGGGTGGTACTGCCTGGCCAGCTTCCGGTACGCCTTCTTGATCTCGTCGGCGGTGGCTGACTTGGGCACACCAAGGACGGCGTAGTAGTCCTTCTCCAGGTAGTCCTTGGTGCTCATCTACGGCCCTTCGTCCTCGTCAGTTGTCGTCGTCATCGGACGCGGGTGAGTCGCCCGGCTCGGCCACGGCCACGCGCGCCGGGCGCAGCACCCGGTCGCCCATCTGGTAGCCGAGCTGCAGCACCTCGACCGCGGTCGGCTCGGTCACCTCGGGCGAGTAGCTGTGCATCAGCGCCTCGTGGATCACCGGGTCGAACGGGTCGCCCTTCTGACCGAACGGGCTGAGCCCCAGCTTGGTGAGCACCGCCTCCAGCGACTCGGCCACCGCCGCGAAGCCGCCGGTGAGCTCACCGTGGTCGCGGGCCCTGCCGATGTCGTCGAGCACGGGCAGCAGCTCCGAGAGGACGTTGGCGGTGGCCTGCTCTCGCACGGCCACCCGGTCGCGCTCCACGCGACGGCGGTAGTTCTGGTACTCGGCCTGAACACGTTGCAGGTCGGCCGTCCGCTCGTCCAGCTGGGCCTGGAGCTCGGCGTCGGCCGGAGCGGACTCCGCCGGCGCCTGCTGCTGGTCCTGCTTGGCCGAATCGTTCTCGGCTCGCACCCTTACCTCCCCCGTCTCCGGGTCGATCTTGCGGTTGTCGCGGATCACCGGCTCTTCGTGCCCGTTCTCACGCAACGGCCTCACTTGTCCTTCTTCGGCTCGTCATCCACGATCTCGGCCTCGACGACGTCGTCGTCGGCCTTCTGCTCCTGGGTGGCGGACGCGTCCTGGGGAGCGCCCTCGGGGCCGCCCGCGGTCTGGCCCTGGCTCTGCGCGTAGATCGCCGAACCCATCTTCTGGCTGACCGTGGCGAGCTTCTCCGCCGAGTTGCGGATCGTGTCGGTGTCGGTGCCCTCCAGAGCCTTCTTCAGCTCGGCGAGCGCGTCGTTGACCTCGGTCTTGATGTCGCCGGGGACCTTGTCGTCGTTCTCTCGCAGGAACTTCTCGGTCTGGTAGGCGAGCCCGTCGGCGTTGTTGCGGACCTCGGCCTCCTCGCGGCGCTTGCGGTCCTCCTCCGCGTACGACTCGGCCTCGCGCATCATGCGGTCGATGTCGTCCTTCGGCAGCGCGGAGCCGCCGGTGATCGTCATCGTCTGCTCCTTGCCCGTGCCCAGGTCCTTGGCGGAGACGTTGACGATGCCGTTGGCGTCGATGTCGAAGGTGACCTCGATCTGCGGGATGCCGCGGGGCGCCGGCGCGATGCCGGTGAGCTCGAACGTGGCCAGCTTCTTGTTGTAGGCCGCGATCTCGCGCTCGCCCTGGAACACCTGGATCTGCACCGACGGCTGGTTGTCCTCGGCCGTGGTGAAGACCTCGGAGCGCTTGGTCGGGATCGTCGTGTTGCGCTCGATGATCTTGGTGAAGATGCCGCCCTTGGTCTCGATGCCCAGCGACAGCGGGGTAACGTCGAGCAGCAGGACGTCCTTGACCTCGCCCTTGAGCACACCGGCCTGCAGGGCGGCGCCGATGGCGACGACCTCGTCCGGGTTGACGCCCTTGTTGGGCTCCTTGCCGCCGGTCAGCTCCTTGACCAGGTCGGTGACGGCGGGCATCCGGGTCGAGCCGCCGACCAGCACCACGTGGGCGATGTCGGAGACCTTGATGCCGGCGTCCTTGATGACCTGGTGGAACGGGCCCTTGCAGCGCTCGAGCAGGTCGGCGGTGAGCCGCTGGAACTCGGCGCGGGTCAGCTTCTCGTCGAGGTGCAGCGGGCCCTCGGAGGAGGCGGTGATGTAGGGCAGGTTGATCGAGGTCTCGGACTGGGCCGACAGCTCGATCTTGGCCTTCTCCGCGGCCTCGCGCAGGCGCTGGAGAGCCATCTTGTCCTTGGACAGGTCGACGCCGTGAGCGTTCTGGAAGCGCTTGACGAGCTCGTCGACGACGCGCTGGTCCCAGTCGTCACCACCGAGGTGGTTGTCGCCGCTGGTGGCCTTGACCTCGACGAACCCGTGGC
This sequence comes from Nonomuraea sp. NPDC049486, assembly GCF_040676925.1. Taxonomy (NCBI): domain Bacteria; kingdom Bacillati; phylum Actinomycetota; class Actinomycetes; order Streptosporangiales; family Streptosporangiaceae; genus Nonomuraea; species Nonomuraea sp. NPDC049486. Next base: position 107,554 of record NZ_JBFAPV010000008.1, on the reverse strand, counting down.
CGTCTTCCTGGCCGACGTCGAGCAGGGACACGTCGAAGGTGCCGCCGCCCAGGTCGAAGACCAGGATCGTCTGGTCTTCCTCCTTGTCGAGGCCGTACGCGAGCGCGGCCGCGGTCGGCTCGTTGATGATGCGCAGCACGTTGAGGCCCGCGACCGTGCCGGCCTCCTTGGTGGCCTGGCGCTGGGCGTCGTTGAAGTAGGCCGGGACGGTGACCACCGCGTCGGTGATCTTCTCGCCCAGGTAGGCCTCGGCGTCCTGCTTGAGCTTCTGCAGGACGAAGGCGCTGATCTGCTGCGGGGAGAACTTCTTGCCGTCGATCTCCTGGGACCAGTTGGTGCCCATCTCCCGCTTGACGGACCGGATCGTCCGGTCCACGTTGGTGACGGCCTGTCGCTTGGCGACCTCGCCGACCAGGACCTCGCCGTTCTTCGCGAACGCGACCACGGACGGCGTGGTCCGCGAGCCCTGCGCGTTGGCGATGACGGTGGGCTCACCGCCCTCGAGAATCGAGACGACGGAGTTGGTCGTCCCCAGGTCGATACCTACCGCACGTGCCATGAGTACGTCCTTGTAGTCAAAGTTGAGTCGGTTACGCTCAACCTACGAATGGAGGCGTGCTTTGTCAAACGCCTTGAGCGTACTCGACTCAACCCCTGACAAGGGCGTTCTGTTCCCCTGAGATCTCCCCTAGGGGTTCCCGCTTACCCCGTCATACGCCGCTCACGATCTTCCGCTTGCCCAGCGGGGACTTGAGCTTGACCGTCGTGCTCTTCTCGATGGCGATCATGATGCAGGAGACGTTCTTCGCCTTCGGCGACGTGCCCTCGTACAGGGTGACCGTCACCCGCTTCTTCGTCTCCTTGACCTTCACCCGGTGGAGCACCGTGCACGGCTCCACCCCTGACCACCACGTGAGCCGCACCTGGCGCCCCTTCGACACCGGCGTCGCCTCGGTGAAGCGCACCTTGCGCGGGTTGAGCGCGTCGCCCGTCGGCTTGACCGGCTTGGGCGTGGCCGGCGGGGTGGTCGTGACCACGTCGGCCACGGGTGTGCTGGACACCGGCGTGTCAGGCCCGGGGGACGCGGCCTGCTCGGCGGGCCGCTCGGCGCCGCACCCGGCGGCGAGGACGAGACATCCGGCGATGAGAGTCGCTGTCGCTGTGCGCATAACCCCTACGACGGATGTGACAGGCCTCCGGTTCAGCCGGTTGACCCCGTTGTGGAGGCCCCTTGGGAAATCAGGCCGTACGGCGACACCGGAGTGGGCGGCAGGCGCAGGCGCGGTGAGTAGTGTTGAGCCGTGCTGCGTCAGGCTCTACTCGCCGTCTCCCGGAGCGCGCGCGCCGAGCGCGTCATCTCCACCTCGCCGCTGACCCGCGACGTGGTCAGGCGCTACGTCGCCGACGACATCGCCCGCACGGTCGCCGAGCTGACCCGCAGGGGCCTGCTCGTCACCGTCGACCACCTGGGCGAGGACGTCCACGACAGGGCGCAGGCGGAGGGTGCCGTCCGGGCCTATCTGGAGCTGCTGCGGGTGCTGCCCGAAGGCGCCGACGTGTCGGTCAAGCTCACCGCGCTCGGGCTGCGGCTGTCGGAGCAGCTCGCGCTCGACAACGCCGCCACCATCTGCGAGTCCGCCGCGCTGCGGGGCATCACGCTGACCCTCGACGCCGAGGAGCACGACACCATCCCCGGCCTCCACTCCATCCACACCACCCTGCGCAAGGAGCACCCCGGCGTGGGCGTGGTGGTGCAGGCCTACCTGCGCGACTCGGCCGAGCGCTGCGTCAAGCTGGACGGGGCCAGGGTGCGGCTGTGCAAGGGGGCCTACACCGCGCCGGGCGCCTACACCTCGGCGGCCGACATCGACCGCTCGTACGCGCGCTGCCTCAGGGTGCTGATGGGCGGCACCGGCTATCCGATGGTCGCCACCCACGATCCGCGGCTGATCGGCATCGCCGCCACCCTGGCCGTGCTGGAGGGGCGCGACCACCACGGGTTCGAGTATCAGATGCTGTACGGGGTGCGCCCGGACGAGCAGGAGAGGCTGGCCGCGCAGGGCGCCCGGATGCGGGTCTACGTCCCGTACGGCGCCGACTGGTATGCCTACCTCATGCGCAGGCTCGCCGAACGCCCCGCCAACCTGGCGTTCTTCGCCCGGTCGCTGCTGTCGCGGGGCTGACCGGAGACGCCGGTAGGCTGCGACCGGCGTCTAATGCGTGAGGGGCATCTGATGATCGCGATTCTCGGCACCGGCAAGATGGGCGAGGCCCTGCTGTCCGGGATGCTGCGGGCCGGGTTCAAGCCGGGCGACGTGCTGGCCACGGTGCGCCGGCCGGAGCGGGCGCGGGCGCTGGCCGAGACCTACGGGGTGCGCGCCGTCTCCAACGCCGAGGCCGCCAAGTCGGCCGGCACGCTCATCCTGGCGGTCAAGCCGCAGGACATGGGCGCGCTGCTCGACGAGATCGCCCCCCACCTGCCCGCCGACCGCCTGGTGATCAGCGCCGCGGCCGGCATCACCACGGCCTTCGTGGAGCAGCGGCTGGGGCACGAGACGCCGGTGGTCAGGGTCATGTCCAACACGCCCATCAAGTTCGACGAGGCGATGAGCGTGATCTCCGCGGGCGCGTACGCGGGGGAGGACCATCTGCGGCGCACCGAAGACCTGCTGCGGCCGGTCGGCAAGGTGCTGCGCATCCCCGAGTCGCAGCAGGACGCCGCCACGGCGCTGTCGGGCAGCGGGCCGGCCTACTTCTTCTACCTGGTGGAGGCCATGGTCGACGCCGGGATCCTGCTGGGCATGCCCCGGGCGGCGGCGCTCGACATGGTCACCCAGTCGATCGTGGGCGCGGCCGTCATGCTCCGCGACTCGGGCGAGCACCCGGTGATCCTGCGCGAGGCGGTCACCTCCCCGGGCGGCACCACGATCGCGGCCATCGCCGAGCTGGAGCGCCACAGCGTGCGCGCGGCCTTCCTGGCGGCCATCGAAGCGGCCCGCGACCGGGGCCGCGAGCTCGCGTCGGGCTGACCCGAGGTCAGGCGTCGCGCCGCCGCATCAGCACGGCGCCCGCCAGCATGGCCGCGGCGACCCAGACGAGGTAGACCGCGAACCCGCTCCACGGGCCCAGGGAGCCGGTGCTCTGGCCGGACACGATCAGCGCGCCGGCGTTCGTGGTGAAGTGTTCGGACACGGTCCTGCCCCACTCGCCGGGGAGCTGGGTGGTCAGCGGGGGCAGCACCAGTATCAGCGCGATGGCCGACACGATCGCGCCCGGCGTGTGCCGGATCAGCGTGCCCAGCCCCAGCCCGAACAGCCCGCACGCGGTCAGGTAGAGGGAGGACCCGAGCGCCGACCGCGCCATCTCGCCCGCTTCGACGGAGGCCGGCTGGAAGATCGCCAAGCCGACGCCGATCGCGCCGGCCGACGCGAGCAGGCAGACGACCAGCGAGACCGCCGTGAACACCACGATCTTGCCGGTCAGCAGGCTCATCCGCCGGGGCACGGCCATCAGCGAGGTGCGGATGGCCCCGGTGCGGTATTCGCCGGAGATCACCAGAACACCCAGGGTGGCCATGGCCAGCGCGGCGAGCGACGCGCCCTGCAAACTGACGATCATCGCCTGCTCGCCCGGGACCGGCCCGTCGGCCGTGCTCCTGACCGAGGCGCTGAGAAGGGCGGAGACGCCCAGCATCAGCACGACGGTGGTGGCGAGGGTCCACAGCGTGGACCGCACCGATCGGATCTTGGTCCACTCGGACCGGAGGACATCGGTCATGACGTGTACTCCAAGCTGTCTTTGGTGAGCTCCATGTAGGCGGCTTCGAGCGAGGGCTTGACGAACGTCAGCTCCTCCAGCGGCAGCCCCGCCCTGGCGGTCATCGTGCCGATCTCCAGCGGCGACACCCCGGTCACCCGCAGGTGGTCGGTGTGGAGCTCGCCCACCTTGACCAGCTCGGCCACCTCGGCCAGCCGGGGCGAGCGCACCAGCACGTAGCCCTGCGAGCTGCGCCCGATGAACTCCGGCACGCTCGTGTCGGCGATCAGCCGGCCCTTGCCGATGACGATCAGATGGTCGGCGGTCTGCGACATCTCGCTCATCAGATGGCTGGAGACGAAGACCGTGCGGCCCTCGGCGGCGAGCCCGCGCATCAACGTGCGGATCCACAGGATGCCGTCGGGGTCGAGCCCGTTGACCGGCTCGTCGAAGAGCAGGATCTCCGGGTCGCCGAGCAGGGCCGCGGCGATGCCGAGCCGCTGCGACATGCCCAGCGAGAAGCCGCCGACGCGGCGTCCGGCGACGTTGCCCAGCCCGACGAGCTCCAGCACCTCCTCGACCCGGGCGGCCGGGATGCCGTTGCTCTGCGCGATGGCCAGCAGGTGGTTGCGGGCGCTGCGCCCGCCGTGGACGGCCTTGGCGTCGAGCAGCGCGCCCACCTTGCGCAGCGGGTGGCGCAGCTCCTGGTAGGGCTTGCCGTCGACCAGCACGGACCCGCCCGACGGGTGGTCGAGGCCGAGGACCATGCGCATCGTCGTCGACTTGCCCGCGCCGTTGGGCCCCAGGAACCCGGTCACCCGGCCGGGCTCCACGTCGAACGACAGGTCGGTCACCGCCATGGTCTTGCCGTAGCGCTTGCTCAGGTTGGTTGCCCGAATCGCGGTCATGGACCCAGCATGATCGCCCTGAAGATCGTTATCGTCGGCCCGAGGTACGGTTCCGGCCCGGCCCCATAGGACCGTGGTCCTACTCTCCCGGGCTGACCAGCGCGGCCTCGTACGCCACGATCACCGCCTGGGCGCGGTCGCGCACCTCGATCTTGGCGAACAGGCTCGTCACGTGGTTCTTGATCGTGGACGGGGAGACGCCCAGCCCGGCGGCGATCTCCGCGTTGGACAGGCCGCGCGCGATCAGCGTCAGGATCTCCCGCTCGCGGTCGGTGAGCGCGTCCAGCCTGCCGGCCCCGCGCGACGCGGAGCGCCGGGGCTCGGGAGCCCGCACGAACGTGCCGATCAGCCGGGTGAGCAGCCGGGGCGCGAGTGCCGCCTCCCCGCTGTGCACCACCCGCACGCCCTCGACCAGCTCCTCCGGCGAGACGTCCTTGGGCAGGAACCCGCAGGCGCCCGCGCGCAGCGCCGCGACCACGTTCTCGTCCAGGTCGAAGGTGCTCAGCGCGAGCACCCGCACGCCGGGCTGCCCGCCGATGATCAGCTCCGTGGCGCGCACCCCGTCCAGGCCGGGCATGTGCAGGTCCATCACCACCACGTCGGGCCGCAGTTCAGCGCTGAGCCGCACGGCCTCCGCGCCGTCGCCCGCCTCGCCCACCACGGTCAGGTCCGGCTGCGCGTCCAGCATCAGCCGGAAGCCCTTGCGGACCAGCGCGTGGTCGTCCACCAGCAACACAGAGATCACGTCTTCTCCAGGGGGATGCGCGCGTGCACGCGGAAACCGCCTTCCTCACGGGGGCCGGTCGACAACCGCCCGCCGCACAGCGCCACGCGCTCGGCCATGCCGCCGAGCCCGAACCCGGCCGGGGCGGCCGGCTGCTTGGACGCGCCGTCGTCGAGCACCTCGACCTCGATCGCCGCGCTCTCGTACGACAGGCGCACGGTCGCGCGGGCGCCCACCGAGTGCTTGCGCGTGTTGGTGAGCGCCTCCTGCACGATCCGGTAGACCGCGTGGTCGACCGCGGTGGGCAGCGCCACCGGCTCGCCCCGCACGGTCAGGCGGGCGGGCAGCCCCGCGGTCCCCGCCTCCTCGACCAGCGCGGGCAGCCGGTCGGTGCCCACCCCGGTCGCCGCGTCGGCGCCGCCGCCGCCGTCGGCCCGCAGCACGTCGAGGAGCTGGCGCATCTCGGCCAGCGCCTGGCGGGCCGTCTGCTCGGCGCCCTGGAGGGCGTCACGGGCGACCTCCTGCTCCGGCGGGAGCGTGGCCCTGGCGCCGCCCACCAGCGCGTTGATCACGCTCAGGTGGTGGGCCACCACGTCGTGCAGCTCACGGGCGATGCGCCGCCGCTCGGCCCGCACCGCCGAGTCGGCCGCCTCCCGCTGCGCCCGCTCGCGCAGCTCCGCGCGGATCCGGACGAACTGGCCCAGCCCTACCGGAATCCCGACAGTGAACAGGCCTGCCAGCAGGATCCCCAGAGGGTCGGCCGCCGGGGACGGCCTGGCCACGAGGATCAGCGCGGCCGCGTACAGGAGGGCGCCGGCGCCGCCGGCGATCGCGGCCCTGCGCCCGTCCAGGTAACGGCCCAGGCTGTAGAGGCCGATCAGCAGGATCGGACTGCCGGAGGCGACCCCGAGGAAGGTGGCGGTGATGTCCAGCCCGAGCAGCAGGGCGGCGGTCAGGACCGGCCGCTCGCGCCGCATCAGCAGGACCGGGACGGTGATCAGGTAGAGCGTGGCGAAGATCAGGCCCTCGCCCCGGGTCAGCCAGATGGCGAGGGCGGCGACGACCCCCGGCGCGGCGAGCACGACCACGAGCGTGACGTCGAAGACCCGTGGGCGTCGTAAGAACAACCACGCGTCCCGGGCCCGCTGCCGAACGCCCATGATCCGATGTTACGGAATTTTCTCCGCCATTGCCGGGGGAGGTGTCTGGACGCCTGCCGTTGACGCTGCGGTAACGTCACCTCAAGGCGAGGGAAACGGGAGCATGCATGAGCCAGCCGGCGCGGGTCATCTGGGACGACGCCCTCATCTCCTACGACTTCGGCCCCGACCATCCGCTGGCGCCCGTCCGGGTCGAGCTGACGATGGCGCTGGCCAGGGAGCTCGGCGTGCTCGACAAGGTCGAGGTCGCGCCGTGCGCCCCCGCCACCGACGACGAGCTGGCGATGGTGCACGACCCCGGCTACATCGAGGCCGTCAAGCGCGTCTCGGCCACCGGCCGGCCCGACCTGTCGGCGGGGCTCGGCACCTCCGACAACCCCGCCTTCGCGGGCGTCCACGAGGCGTCCGCGCTGATCGCCGGCGCCTCGCTCGCCGCCGCCCGCGCGGTCTGGGAGGGTACGGCCGGGCACGCGGTCAACGTGGCAGGCGGGCTGCACCACGCGATGGCCGCCACGGCCAGCGGGTTCTGCGTCTACAACGACCCCGCCCTGGCCATCGCCTGGCTGCTGCGGCAGGGCGCGGGCCGTGTCGCCTACGTGGACGTCGACGTCCACCACGGCGACGGCGTGCAGGCGCTGTTCTACGACGACCCGCGGGTGCTGACGATCAGCCTGCACGAGAGCCCGCGCACGCTCTTCCCCGGCACCGGGTTCCCCGGCGAGACCGGCGCCGACGGCACCGCCGTCAACGTGGCGCTCCCGGCGGGCTGCGGCGACACCGGCTGGCTGCGCGCCTTCGACTCGGTGGTGCCGCCGCTGCTGCGCGAGTTCCGGCCTGACATCCTGGTCACCCAGCACGGCTGCGACAGCCACGCGCTCGACCCGCTCGCCCATCTGATGCTGAGCGTCGACGGCCAGCGCACCGCCTACGCCTACCTCCACCGGCTGGCCCACGAGACGGCGGGCGGCCGCTGGATCGCGACCGGCGGCGGGGGCTACGAGTTGGTCCAGGTGGTGCCCAGGATCTGGACCCACCTGATCGCCGAGGTCGCCGGCCACCCGATCGACCCGGCCACGCCGACCAGCGAGGCCTGGCGGCGTCTCGTACGCGAGCGCACGGGCGAGCTGCCGCCGCTGACCATGACCGACGGACGGACCCCGGAATTCCAGGATCTATCCGGTGGTTATGATCCAGCGGACCCCATCGACCGTGCGATCATGGCGACCAGAAACGCGGTGTTCCCGCTGCACGGCCTCGATCCGATGCCCTAAGGAAGACCAGTGCTGAGCCGCGATCGACTCCGCGAGCATCTCGTCCAGACCCGCATCGCCGGGGAGGTCGCGACCTCCCGCGAGAACAACCTGGACCACTACAGCTCGCTCGCCAACCGCGACCCCTACTACATGCTGGGGCTGACGTTCGAGCAGCCGTGGCGCTTCCGCGACGTGCTCGCGCTCATGGCCAAGGCCGCGGGCGTGGTCGCCGACCCGGGCCACCGCTGGGGCCAGGACACGATCGACCCCGACCTCACCGTCGACGCGCTCGACGCCATGGCCGACCGGATCGCCGCCGCGCTGTCGCGGCCCGGCCCGCGGCTGCTGTTCGCCACCGGCCACCCCACCGGGCTGCTGGCCATCCACCTGCCGCTGGCGCGGCTGGCGCTGGAGCGCGGGGCGACGCTGCTGTGCCCGGCCGAGGGCTGGACCTACGCGGGGTCCGGGTTCGGCCGCCCGCGCCGGCTCCGCTATCTCGGCGACGTCGCCATGCTCGACGACAAGGGCGCGTTCGTGCACACCCACGACGCGGCCCCGATGGAGCACATGCTGGCCGAGCTGGGAGACGAGAGGCCTGATCTGGTTATCGCCGACCACGGGTGGGCAGGGGCAGCGGGAGAGGCGGGAGTGCCCACTGTGGCATTCGCCGACAGCAACGACCCCGGCCTCTTCGTGGGGGAGGCCGAGGGCAAGATCGAAGTGGTGGTGCCCTTGGACGACAACGTGCTACCCCGCTACTACGCACCGCTCACGGAGCGCCTCGTCACACGAGTCACAGCTGCCCTATGAGTTGAAATCGGTCATCCTCATACCGTCGTTTCGCCCCTGCATTCCCAGGGACTCACTGTCACTTTGCCAACTTTTGATGAGGCGTGGGCGACTCTTATAGGTGACCGTTTGGACAGGTCCAACGGGTGTGCGGGCGGCTGAAGAGGGCGGCTGGCCAGCATTTTCGCGGATTCGCCTGACAGGCGGATCCATCGGCTGAGAAACTAGGGGGTTTGCGCACTCGGAGTCCCGACTTACGCTGACAGCAGTACACGTGCGTGAGCAATGGCACCAGTGGGGATAACCCGGAAACACGTGCGGAAGAGGCGTCCGATGGGTGCAGGCGAAAGACCTCTCAGTGAGGTGAAGTTCCTGACAGTGGCTGAAGTGGCCACAGTCATGCGAGTGTCGAAGATGACTGTCTACCGACTGGTGCACTCGGGAGAGTTGCCGGCCATCCGTGTCGGCCGCTCGTTCCGGGTGCCGGAGCAGGCGGTGCACGACTATCTTCGCGAGGCCTACATCGAGGCCGGATGAGTCACGAGTAGCGGTGTGCCGCGGCATGCCGTGAATGCAGTCGCGGGAGAGACCCGGCCGCGGCGCGCGGCCGGGCTTTCACCCCCAAGGGGCGATCTACCATGGATCGCCGGTAGTCTGTGAGCCTGCGTGCGCTCGCACGCTGTTTTCGACGTGCTACCAAGACCTGGGGGTCCCGTGGGCTCTGTGATCAAGAAGCGCCGCAAGCGGATGGCCAAGAAGAAGCACCGCAAGCTGCTCAAGAAGACGCGCATCCAGCGGCGTAACAAGAAGTAGACGACGCAGCTGCGAGGCGCAGATGACCCACACCGTGCTCGTCACCGGGGTCTCGCGCCACATCGGCGCCCGGGTGGCGAGCGTTCTGGCCGCCGATCCTGACATCAGTCGTGTCATCGGAGTGGACACCGTGCCGCCCCCCTCGCTCACCCGAGACGGCGGCATCCCCCTCGGCCGGACCGAGTTCGTCCGGGTGGATCTGCGCAGCCCCGACATCGCCGGGGTGTTCGCGGCCGCCGACGTCGACACCGTCGTGCACATGAGCCTGGTGAGCGCTCCGTCCAGGAGCACCGGCCGGGCAGCCATGAAAGAGCACAACGTCATCGGCACCATGCAGCTGCTCGGCGCCTGCCAGCGGTCGGCGACCGTGCGGCGCGTGGTGGTCCGCTCCACCACGGCCGTCTACGGCTCCTCGCCCCGTGACCCCGCGGTGTTCACCGAGGACCTGGAGCCGCCCGACAGCCCGAGCCACGGCTACGCCAAGGACGCCGTGGAGGTCGAGGGCTACGTGCGGGGTTTCGCGCGCCGGCGTCCCGACGTCAGCGTTTCGCTGCTGCGTTTCGTCAACTTCATGGGCCCGGGCGTCGACTCGCCGCTGACCCGATATTTCACCCAGCCGGTGCTGCCGACGGTGCTCGGCTTCGACCCGCGGCTGCAGTTCGTCCACGAGGATGACGCGGTCGAGGTGCTGCGCCGGACGGCGACCGAAGACCACCCCGGCACGTTCAACGTGGCCGGGGCCGGCGTGCTGCTGCTGTCGCAGTGCGTGCGCCGGGCCGGGCGGCCGGCCCTGGCGATGCCGTCGCCCGCGTTCCAGCTGCTGGGCAACGTCGCGCGCGGCGCCGGGCTGGTGGAGTACTCGCCCGAGCAGCTCCGCCTGATGCGCCACGGCCGCGCGGTCGACACCGGCGCGCTGGAGTCGGAGCTGGGCTGGCGGCCCAAGTTCACCACCGCGGCGGCGTTCGACGACTTCCTGAGCTCGCGGGGGCTGCACGCCGTCGGAGGTGCCCGCTGGTGAGCGTTCCCCACGAGGCGGAGGACGCCACGGTCGTCCCGATCAGCGCCGCCCCGTCCTATCCCCGCGACGCCGGCGACGACGGCCCGCTCGCCGGGCTGCTGGAGTTCCTGCGGCGGCGGCTGACCGGCGACTACGAGGTGGACGAGTTCGGCTACGACGCCGAGCTGACCGACAAGGTGCTGCTGGAGCTGCTGCGGCCGATCTACCACCACTGGTTCAGGGTCGAGGCGCTGGAGGTGGCGAACGTCCCCGTGGAGGGCGGCGCGCTGGTCGTGGCCAACCACGCCGGCACCCTCCCGGTCGACGCGCTGATGATGCAGGTCGCCCTGCACGACGAGGCGGGCAGGGCGCTGCGGCTGCTCGGCGCCGACCTGGTCTACCAGCTGCCGCTGCTCAGCCACCTGTCGCGCAAGACGGGCCACACGCTCGCCTGCCCCGAGGACGCCGACCGGCTGCTGCGCAAGGGCGAGCTGGTCGGGGTGTTCCCCGAGGGCTTCAAGGGCGTCGGCAAGCCGTTCTCCGAGCGCTACAAGCTGCAGCGGTTCGGCCGCGGCGGCTTCGTCGCCTCCGCCATCAGGGCCGGGGTGCCGATCGTGCCTACGGCGATCGTGGGCTCGGAGGAGATCTACCCGAAGATCGGCGAGGTGCCGTTCCTGTCGCGGCTGCTCGGGCTGCCCTATGTGCCGATCACCCCGTTCTTCCCGCTGCTGGGCCCGCTCGGGCTGGTGCCGCTGCCGTCGAAGTGGCTGATCGAGTTCGGCGAGCCGATCCGTACGGACGAGTACGATCCCGGCGCGGCCGACGACCCGATGCTGGTGTTCAACCTCACCGACCGCGTCCGCGAGGTCATCCAGCAGATGCTCGACCAGCTCAGGCTGCGCCGCGGCCACGCCTTCCCGCCCTTCCTCTAGCGACGGCCGCCCGGCGTGAACCCGGACGGCGGGTTGTGGCAAGACATCTCCGACCGATCCCCCACAGAAGGGCGGAGATGATCACTCAACCCGCCACCCGGGATGCGGACGCCGAGCTCATCAGCGCCTCGCTGACCGAACCCGAGGCCTTCGCCGAGCTGTTCGACCGCTACTCCGGCATGCTCTACAGGTACGTCTCACGCCGCCTGGGCCCCGGCGGTCCCGCCGAGGACCTCGTCGGCGAGACGTTCCTGGTGGCCTTCTCCCGCCGAGGCAGCTACGACCTCGCCCACGCGGACGCCAGACCGTGGCTGTTCGGCATCCTCACCAAGCTCGTCTCCCGGCACCACCGCACCGAGGCCGCCCGCTACCGGGCCCTGCGGCGCGCCCCCGTCGAACCGGACGTGGAGTCGCCGGCCGACCGGGTGGCCGCCGGGGTGACCGCGCAGGCCGCCGGTCCCGGGCTCGCCAGCGCCCTGGCCGCGCTGCCCGCCAAGGACCGCGACGTGCTGCTGCTCATCGCCTGGGGCGATCTCACGTACGAGGAAGCCGCGCGGGCGCTCGGCGTCCCGATCGGCACCGTGCGCTCCCGCCTCAACAGGGGCAGGCGGAAGGTCCGCGCGGCGCTCGGCGACACCAATCCGATGCTGGGAGAGGAGTGACGATGGACGACCTCAAGCTGCTCAGGGACTTCGGCAGGCGGCTGGAGCACGAACCCCCGGCGACGCTGGTGCGCCAGCGGGAGCGGCTGCTGGGCGCGGTGGAGGGCCGGCCGCGCCGCCGGTGGTTCGGCTGGATGGCCGCCGGGCTGGTCGCCGTCGCCACCGTGGCCACGGTCGCCGCCGTGGCGGTGCCGGCGCTGCTGCTCGGGGACTTGCGGCGGACGGCGCAGCATCCGGTGGGAGCGCGACCCGCCAAGGTGACGGAGGCGCTGAACGTGCTGCTGGTGGGCACCGACAAGGGGTCGGCCCCGCGCATGGCCGACGACAAGGGGCGCACCGACTCGATCATCCTGCTGCACCTGCCCGCCGACAGGAAGCGGACCACGGCGGTCAGCATCCCGCGCGACTCGCTCGTCCAGCTTCCCGCCTGCGGATCGGCGCCCGCCCGCACCGACCTGATCAACTCCGCGTACAACAGGGGAGGGCTGACCTGCACCGTGAAGGCCGTGGAGAGCCTGACGGACGTGCGGATCGACCACATGGCGGAGGTGGACTTCGCCGGGTTCGGGCGGCTCGTCGACGCGCTCGGCGGCATCGAGGTGACGCTGAAGCGGGCCGTCGACGATCCGAAGGCCAAGCTGACGCTCCCGGCGGGCAAGAGCCTGCTGGACGGCGAGCGGGCCGTCGGCTACATGCGGTTGCGCTCCGTCGGCGACGGCTCCGACATCGCCCGGATCAAGCGCCAGCAGACCGTCATCCGGGCCATGGCGAAGAAGGCCGGGCAGGTCCTGGACGAGCCCGCCAAGCTCAAGAGGCTGGCGTCCGTGGTGGCCGAGTCGGTCACGACCGACACCGAGCTCGACGTCGAACGGATGATCGGGATCGCCATGAGCCTGCACGACAGCACCGTCAAGCTGGTCACGGTGCCGTGGATCCCCCACCCGGAGGACCGGAACAGGATCGCCTGGAAGCAGCCCGAGGCGGAGAAGTTGTTCGCCTCGCTGCGCTAGCGGTCGCGGTAGAGCCTGCGCAGCGCGATGCCGGCGGCGACCCCGCCGGCCACCGCGCCCAGCCCGGCCGCGATGGGCAGCGCGGTCAGCGTCGCCTTCCGGCCGGTGCGGAAGTCCTTGATCGGCCAGTCGTGCTTCTTGGCGTGCTCGCGCAGCTCGCTGTCGGGGTTGATGGCCACCGGGTTGCCGACCAGCGACAGCATCGGCAGGTCGTTGGAGGAGTCGCTGTAGGCGGTGCAGCGCGTCAGGTCGAGGCCCTCGCGGCGGGCCAGCGCGCGCACCGCCTCGGCCTTGGCCGGGCCGTGGAGCAGGTCGCCGACCAGGCGGCCGGTGTAGACGCCCTCGCTGGTCTCGGCGACGGTGCCGAGCGCGCCGGTCAGGCCCAGCCGCTGGGCGATCACGCGGGCCAGCTCGACGGGGGTGGCGGTCACCAGCCACACGCGCTGGCCGCGGTCGAGGTGGCTCTGCGCGAGCGAGCGGGTGCCGGCCCAGATGCGGTCGGCCATGACCTCGTCGTAGATCTCCTCGCCGAGCCGCACCACGTCGTCGACCTTCGCGCCCGCGACGAACGCCAGCGCGGTCTCGCGGGCGACCGCGATGTGCTCGGGGTTCTCGCTGCCGCGCAGCCGGAACGCCGCCTGGCCGATCGCGAACTTGAACAGGTCGCCGGTGTCGAACATGCCGCGGGTGGCCAGGCCCCTGGCGAAGTGGTAGATGGAGGCGCCGCGCATCATGGTGTTGTCGACGTCGAAGAAGGCCGCCGCCTCCAGATCGGGCTCGGCCGGCGGCACGACGACCGCTGCCGCCGCCGCGGCCTCGCCGGCGATCTCGGCCTGGGCACCGTGCCGTCGTCGTATTACCCGCCACATGCGCTTCAGCTTACCCAGATGGGGGCACGAGACCTTCGATGTAGTCGAGGTACCCGACGGCCTGGTCGTGCTCGTCACCGTCGAGTTGCTCGATCATCGGCTCGACCATGTTCTTCTGCTCTTCGGCGAACTCGCTGATCTTGGGGGAGCGGGGTTCGGCCCGTTCCAGCCGGGTGACGCCCGCGCGGGTCGACTGCTCCATCTCCTTGAGCGTCCGGCCCACCAGCGGGCCCTCACCGGCCTCGCCGAGCAGCTGGGCGACCTCCCTGGCGCGGGTGTTGGCCGACACCAGTTCGCGCTCGGCCCGTACCACGTCGTCGGTGCTGAGACGGACGAGCGTGCTCTCGGCGGCGCGCTTGAGCGGGTACAGCGTGTCGCCGGGCACCGCCCGGTAGGTGGAGATCATCGACACCATCATGGTGACGGCCACCCCGGCGGAGGCGAGCTGCCCGAGCCAGGGGCGCCTGCGCCGGGGCCGCCGGTGCGCGTGCCTGCCGCGCCGCGGCGGCGGGCCGGAGGCGGGCGTGGCGGCACGCAAGACCGCACGGGAGGCGGCACGGGAGGAGGCACGGTCGGCGGAGGCGAGATCGGCGCGCAGGCGCTCGCGGAAGGCCGGGTCGGGACCACCGCCGAGCGGGAGCCCGCTCAGCTCGGTGAGATGGCCGAGCACCCGTTCGCGCGATCTGCGCGCCCTGTTCATGACCGCTCCCTCGACGCCTGGCGGCGTTGCCGTGACACCTGCCTAACGACGGTGCGTGGCAGCGGGTTACGCAAGGTCGTGCTTGAGCGCTCTGGCCAGCGCGCGCACGGCCCGGAACTGCAGCGCTTTGATCGCTCCACTCTTCTTCCCCATGATCAGCGCGGTCTCCGCGAGGGACAGGCCGTGCAGGAAACGCAGCACCACGCACTCCTGCTGTTCCGGATTGAGATCGCGGACCGCGCGCAGCACCCGGTCGTTGATGATGGCGTTCACCACCGCGTTCTCCGGGATGTGGGCCCCGTCGAGCGGGACGTCGAGCACCTCGCCGGTGGAGATCTCCAGCCGGTAGCGGCCGGATTTGTAATGGTCGGTCACCAGGTTCCTGGCGATCGTCACGAGCCAGGCGCCGAAGTCGCGGCCCTGCCAGGTGAAGTCGGTGATCCGGCGGAGCGCGCGCAGGAAGGTCTCGCTGGTCAGGTCCTCGGCGAGCGGGTGGGAGCCGACCCGGAAATAGATGTAGCGGTAGACGAGGTCCACATATCGGTCGTAGAGCGTGCCAAAGGCGTCCGAATCTCCGGTCTTGGCATGCAGCACCAGGGTGCGCAGGTCGTCGTCGGCGGCGGTCGTGTCACGGTTTTCGCGCACGTCAGGCTCGGTCGTCCGGGCGGGCGCGGCGACGGCCGGCGCGAGCAACCCGGAGAACGGCCATGAGTCAGGCATCCGGAATCCCTACGGGTAAGGGTGCGGCGTGCTCGAACACTCTAGAAATCAACCGGAAATTGCACAATCCACTTGCCCATGGCATGACTTCCAGTAAGCGGCAGATACGGTGTGGTCCAACCCGTTCCCTCTTCGGCTACCGGCTCGGAGGCTTTGTCCGGCAGCATGGGAGACACCATGGAGATCCTCGTCGCCGTCATCGCTTTCGCAGGTTCGCTCTTGGCCGCCATCGCCACCGGCGCCCTGGTCAGGCGGCTGCGTGAGGAGCCAGAGGGCTGGTTGATCGCCTGGACCGTCGCGGCCGCGGCGCTGTGCCTGTCACTCGGCGTGATCGGGATCGGACATCTGGTCGGGTTCGGGGCCGCGACGTTCAGGATCTACCAGCTGACCGGGTCGCTGGTGGCGCCGCTCTGGATGGCGGTCGGGCTGGTTCAGCTCCTGGCGGAGAAGACGCCGCCGAGGTTCGTGGCGTGGCTGTTCGGCATCGCCTACACGCTCACGGCCTCGGTGATCCTCATGGTCGACCCGCTCATCTCCGACGAGATGGGCAAGACCCTCCCCACGGGGGGCGCCCACTGGGCGATATTCCCCCACTACCTGCTGATCGGCGCGCACGTGCTGACCGCCCTGATCATGGCGGCCGGCGTGGTGATCGCCGCGCTGCGGTGGCGCGACGGCGACGAGTACGACACCGACAACCTGCACGCGTCGCTGGTCGTCGTGCCGTCCGGGCTGGCCCTGGTGGGCGCGATGCGGTTCTCGGTGCCCGGCGTGTTCACGACCGTGCTGCTGGTCGTCGCCGCCGCCGCGATCTGGTACACGGTGCTGCGCCCGCTGGCCCCGTACGAGGACGACGACGACTTCGACGACGAGCCGCTGGAGGAGCGGCGGCCGGTGGGGCGGCGGACGGAGCCCGAGCCCGTCACCGCGAGCCCGCAGGGGCACGCCCAGGTCCCGCCGCGGCCGCGCCGGTCGGGGCTGGGCGACCTGGTGGCCGAGTACCGCGCGACGGGGGAGACCGACTACGCGGCCCGGATGACGTCGGGCGGCCGGGGCCCGTCCACGGGGGAGACCGGGCGCATGGGCCCGCCCGAGACCGGCTACGCGGCCCGCATGCCGCCGGCCGACGCCGGCCCCTCGACCGGATACGTGATGAACGGCCGCACGGACCACGCGAGGCCGCCCCAGTCCTCGCCGATGGCCGCCGACGGGCCCGCCACCGGCGCCTTCTACCCGGGGGCCGACGTGTTCGCGCCGCGCGTGCCGGTGACCGGCCCGCAGCCCACCCTCCAGCCCTCCGCCCAGCCGGCCGGGCAGGGCTCCTCCGGGAGGCTGTCGCCGAACATCTACGGCATGCTCACCGTCTTCACGCTCATGGACGGCGTCGGCGCCGCGTTCGACCGGCTGGCCGAGCAGACCGTCGAGGCGGTGCGCAGGGGCGAGCCCGACACGCTGGTGTACGCCTGCCACGCGGTCAAGTCGGCGCCCCTGCAGCGCATCGTCTACGAGATCTACCGCGACGAGGTGGCCTACCGCGACCACCAGCGCCAGCCGCACGTCGAGCGGTTCGTCAGCGAGCGTCAGGCGATGGTGCTCGCCACCAACGTCATCGAGCTGGACATCAGCGCGGCCAAGGTCGTGCCGCTGCCGACGGTGATGTTCTAGTCGGTGATGTTCTAGTCGGCCAGGGCCGCGCGCAGCCGGTCTTCGGAGACGCGCCAGAAGTCGTGCTGGACACCGTCGACCAGGGTCACCGGGATCATCTCCCAGTAGCGCTCGCGCAGCTCGTCGGAGGTCTCGATGTTCACCTCGGACCACGGTACGCCCAGCTCGCCGGCGACCCGGGCGATGATCTCCCGGGCGTCCTCGCACAGGTGACAGCCAGGCTTGCCGATGAGGGTGATGCGATGCATGTCACCCACCGTAGCGCCCCTTGCCAGAGCGCTGACTTTGTGCATCGGTTCACAAAGGGATTAACCTGAAAGACGGTTCCATCCCGCCACGCGGCTCACCGCCGCCCGTTCCCCTGGAGCTCCCGCAGGTGAAGAGTCCGTCCCACCCCCGCGATCGCGGCATCCCCGAGGCTACGGTCGCCAGGCTGCCGTTGTACCTGCGGGCGCTGCACTTGATGGCGGAGCGGGGGATCGCGACGGTCAGCTCGGAGGACCTCGCCTCCGCGGCCGGGGTCAACTCGGCCAAGCTCCGCAAGGACCTGTCGCACCTGGGCTCCTACGGCACCCGCGGCGTCGGCTACGACGTGGAGTACCTCGTCTACCAGATCTCCCGTGAGCTGGGCCTGACCCAAGACTGGGCCGTCGCCATCGTCGGCATCGGCAACCTCGGCCGCGCGCTGGCCAACTACGGCGGCTTCGTCTCCAGGGGTTTCCGCGTCGCCGCGATGTTCGACGCCGACCCCGAAGTCGTGGGCGACACCATTGCGGGGTTGAATGTTGAACATATTGATGCGCTAGAAGCCGCGATCAAGCGGCGTGGAGTCTCGATCGTGGTTCTGGCTACACCGGCGGCGGCGGCACAGGAAGTGTGCGATCGTGTGGTTGCCGCTGGCGTCACCAGCATCCTCAACTTCGCTCCGGTGGTCCTCACCGTCCCGGACACCGTCGACGTCCGGAAGGTCGACCTTTCCATCGAGCTGCAGATTCTGGCGTTCCACGAGCAACGCAAGGCTGGGGGGCCACTCATGGCAGTGGACACGCAATGAGCGTTCTGGCGATCGGCCTGAGCCACCGGACCGCCCCGGTGGCCATGCTGGAACGCGTGTCCGTGACCGGCGACGCGCTGACCAAGCTGCTGCACGACGTGCAGGAAGACCTGTGCGTGGCGGAGACCTTCGTGGTCTCGACCTGCAACAGGGTCGAGGTCTACACCGCCGTCGACCGCTTCCACGCGGCCGTCTCCGCCGTCACCGGGCTGCTCAGCCGCCACTCCGGCGTGCCCGTCGACGAGCTGACCCCGCACCTTTACGTGCACTACGAGGAGCAGGCCGTCGAGCACCTGTTCTCCGTCGTGTGCGGCCTCGACTCGATGGTGGTCGGCGAGGGTCAGATCCTCGGCCAGGTGCGCCAGGCGCTCAAGCTCGCCCAGAAGCACGGCACCGTCGGCGCCACCCTGAACGAACTGGCCCAGCACGCGCTGCGGGTCGGCAAGCGGGCCCAGACCGAGACCGGCATCGACAAGGCCGGCGCCTCCCTGGTGAGCGCCGGCCTGGCGCTGGCCGGCGAGCTGGCCGGACGGCGCGCGCTGGTGGTCGGCGCGGGCTCGATGAGCTCCCTGGCCGCCGTGACGCTCGCGCGCGCAGGGGTGACCGACATCGTCATCGCCAATCGTACGTACGAGCGCGGCGCCCGGCTGGCCGCGTCCGTCGGCGGCCGGGCGGTGGAGTTCGGCGCGGTCGGCCGCGAGCTGGCCGACGCCGACCTCGTCATCACCTGCACCGGCGCCGGCCGCCACGTGATCACCGCCGACATGGTGACGCGCGGCGCGTTCCTGCTCGACCTGGCGCTGCCCCACGACATCGACCCGGCCGTCCGTGCCGTCCCAGGCGTCACCCTGGTCGACCTGGAGACCATCCACGAGTCAGGCATCGGCTACCGTGAGGGCGACGCGGTGCGTTCCGCGCGCTGGCTCCTCGCCGAGGAGCTGACCGCCTACCTCGACGCCGCCCGCGCCTCCCGCGTCACCCCGACGGTGGTGGCGCTGCGCAGCAAGGCCGCGGGGGTGGTCGAGTCCGAGCTGGGCAGGCTCATGATGAGGGTGCCCGGCCTGGACGAGAAGACCAGGGACGAGGTGACCCTGACCGTGCAGAGGGTCGTCGACAAGCTGCTGCACGAGCCCACTGTGCGTGTCAAGCGGCTCGCCACCTCTCCTGGAGGCGATCATTATGCGGAAGCGCTGCGCGAGCTGTTCGACCTGGATCCGAAGATGCCCGAAGCCGTAAGGGAGGTAGAGCTGTGACCCCGCAGCCCTTGAAGCTGGGCACCCGTCGCAGCCTGATGGCCACGACGCAGTCGCGGATGGTCGCCGACGCCTACACAGAACACACCGGACGCGCCATCGAGCTCGTCGGCGTCACGACGTTCGGCGACGTGAGCAAGGCCCACCTGGCCCAGCTCGGCGGCACCGGCGTGTTCGTCAGCGCGCTGCGCGACAAGCTGCTCGAAGGCGAGATCGACTTCGCCGTCCACTCCCTGAAGGACCTGCCGACCAAGCCCGACCCGCGTATCGAGCTGGCCGCGCTCCCCACCCGCCACGACCACCGCGACGCGCTCGTCGGCCCGGCCAAGTTCGCCGACCTGCCGTCGGGCGCCCGCGTCGGCACGGGCTCGCCGCGCCGCGTCGCCATGCTCCGCGCGCTCCGTCCCGACCTGGAGTACGTGCCGATCCGCGGCAACGCCGAGACCCGCATCGGCAAGATCGCCGCCGGCGAGCTGGACGCGGTCGTGCTCGCCTCGGCCGGTCTCACCAGGATCGGGCGGACCGCCGAGATCGCCGAGATCTTCGAGGTCGACCGGGTGCTGCCCGCCCCGGGCCAGGGCTCGCTGGCCGTGGAGTGCCTCGCCGACCGGGCCGACATGGTCGAGTTCCTCGGTCAGCTCGACGACCCGCGGACCCGCTCCGCGGTGGCCGCCGAGCGGGCCATCCTGGCCGCGCTCGAAGCGGGCTGCTCTGCCCCTGTGGGTGCTTTCGGGCTCGATGACGGGCAGACTCTCAACCTGACCGCCGCGGTCGTCGCTGTCGACGGCCGTCAGGCGGTGCGCAAGTCCACCGCCGGCTCTCCTTCGGAGGCGGAAGATCTGGGTCGCCGGCTCGCGGCCGAGATGCTTCGCGAAGGGGCCGACAGATTGATGGGGGAGCATTCCCATTGAGCTCCGATAGTCCTACCTCCGGTTTCGTCGCGTTCGTTGGCGCCGGGCCCGGTGATCCCAACCTCCTCACGCTGCGTGGCGCCGAGCTGCTCGGCAAGGCAGACGTCGTCGTGCCGGGTGTGGAGGCCCACCGGTCCCTGCTCCGTCACAGCCGGCCCGAGGTGGAGGTGACCGAGGGCGACTACCTCGGCCACGCCGCCGCCGGCCGGCTCGTCGTGCGCCTGTGCGAGGGCGACCCGATGCTGTTCTCCTCGGTCTCCGAGGAGGTCGCGGCCTGCGCCGCGGCTGAGGTGGACTTCGAGATCGTGCCCGGCGTGCCGTCAGCGACCGCCGTGCTCGCCTACGCGGGCATCCCCTCCGCGATGTCGACGCCGGAGTTCCGCGTCGTCGACGCCGCCCGGGAGCAGGACTGGGCCTCCCACGCCGCCTGCCCCGGCACGCTCGTCATCTACAACGGCCTGCCCGAGGCCGTGGCCATCGGCAAGGCGCTGATCGGCGGGGGCAGGCCCGACACCACTCCGGTGGCCGTCACCGCTTCAGGCACCACCACCGAGCAGCACACCGTGGTGTCCACCCTCGGCAGGCTGCAGGCCGACCTCAAGCACGCCGCGCTGGCCGAGCCCGCCCTGATCACGGTGGGCGAGGCCGTCCGCATGCGCGACACGCTGTCGTGGTTCGAGACCAAGCCGCTGTTCGGCTGGCGGGTGCTGGTCCCGCGCACGAGGGAGCAGTCCCAGGCCCTGTCCGAGCAGCTCGTCTCGTACGGCGCGGTGCCGGAGGAGGTGCCGACCATCTCGGTCGAGCCGCCGCGCACCCCGCAGCAGATGGACCGCGCCATCAAGGGCCTGGTCACCGGCCGCTACGAGTGGGTGGCCTTCACCAGCGCCAACGCCGTCAAGGCGGTGCGGGAGAAGTTCGAGGAGTACGGGCTCGACGCGCGTGCCTTCGCCGGGCTCAAGGTCGCCGCGGTCGGCGACGCCACCGCGCGGGCGCTGATCGAGTTCGGCGTCCGGCCCGACCTGCTGCCCTCCGGCGAGCAGTCGTCGGAAGGGCTCGTGGACGAGTGGCCGCCGTACGACTCGATGCTCGACCCGATCAACCGGGTGCTGCTGCCCAGGGCCGACATCTCGACCGACACGCTCGTCGCCGGGCTCACCGAGCTCGGCTGGGAGTGCGACGACGTCACCGCCTACCGCACCGTGCGGGCCGCGCCGCCGCCCGCCCCGATCCGCGAGGCGATCAAGGGCGGCGGTTTCGACGCCGTGCTGTTCACCTCGTCCTCGACCGTACGCAACCTCGTCGGCATCGCCGGCAAGCCGCACAACGTCACGATCATCGCCGTGATCGGGCCGCAGACGGCCAAGACGGCCGAGGAGTTCGGGCTGCGCGTGGACGTCATGGCGAGCAAGCCCTCCGCCTCGGCCCTGGCGACAGCGCTGGCGGAGTTCGGCGCCAAGCAGCGGTCGGCGGCGCTCTCCGCCGGCGACACCCCGCGCAAGCCGTCCCAGAACCGCAGGGGCGCCAGAAGGAGGGCCAAGTGAGCGCCGAGTTCCCCGTCGCCCGCCCGCGCAGGCTGCGCCGCACCCCGGCGCTGCGCAGGATGGTGGCCGGCACCCGCCTGCACCCCGCCGACCTGATCCTGCCCCTGTTCGTCAAGGAGGGCATCGCGGAGCCCCACCCGGTCGGCTCCATGCCCGGCGTCTACCAGCACAGCCGCGACTCGCTGCGGAAGGCCGCGCTCGACGCGGCCGAGGCCGGCGTCGGCGGGCTGATCCTGTTCGGCGTGCCCGCCGTCAAGGACGCCCGCGGCTCGGCCGCCGACGACCCCGACGGCATCCTGCAGGTGGCGCTGCGCGACGTGAGCGCCGAGGTCGGCGACGCCATCGTGGTGATGGCCGACACCTGCCTCGACGAGTTCACCGACAACGGCCACTGCGGCATCCTCACCGAGAGCGGCGAGGTCGACAACGACGCCACCCTGGAGCGCTACGCGTCCATCGCGGTCGCGCAGGTCAGGGCCGGCTCCCAGATGGTGGCGCCGAGCGGCATGATGGACGGCCAGGTCGGGGTCATCAGGGCGGCGCTCGACGCCGACGGGTTCACCGGCGTCCCGATCCTCGCCTACACGGCCAAGTACGCCTCGGCCTTCTATGGGCCGTTCAGGGACGCCGCCGAGTGCGCGCCCCAGTTCGGCGACCGGGCCAGTCACCAGCAGGACCCGGCGGGCCCGCTGGAGGAGGCGCTCCGCGAGGCCAGGCTCGACCTGGCCGAAGGGGCCGACGCCGTCATGGTGAAGCCCGCGCTCGCCTACCTCGACGTCATCCGCCGCTTCCGTGACGAGGTGGACGTGCCCGTCGCCGCCTACCAGGTGAGCGGCGAGTACGCGATGATCGAGGCCGCCGCCGCCAACGGCTGGGTCGACCGCGACCGCATGATCATGGAGTCGCTGGTGTCGATCAAGCGCGCCGGGGCCGACCTGATCCTCACTTACTGGGCGACCGAGGTGGCACGCCGCCTCTAACCATGGGGTTCGGGTCATGTCCTGAGACGTGTGCGTTAGAGTGCCATAAGACGTGCTGGTGTGTCCCGCGTGTGCGCCAGGCCAGGAGACGGGACTGCCTCAGGCACGGTGACTTCGACGGGAGACACCATGGTGGGGGTACCTCTGGCTCGCCGTACCAGAAGGAAGCCGCGGCATTCGCGGCTCGACGCCGTCCTCGGCTACGCCGCTCTGGGATGGCCGGCCGTGCCGGGCGCTCACCCGCTGCGCAACGGCCCCCGCGCCTGCTCGTGTGACCGCGTCGGCTGTCCCGACCCGGGCGCCCACCCGCTGTCGCCCGCCTGGAACATGCAGGCCACGACCGACACGGCGCAGCTCACCCGCTGGTGGCGCAACGACCCCGAGGCCAACGTCATCCTGCCCACCGGCCGCGTGTTCGACGTGTTCGACGTGCCGCTCTCCACCGGCCTGTCGGCCCTCGCCAGGATCGACGCCGCCGGAGCTCCCTCAGGCCCGGTCGCCGCCAACGGCGACCGGGTCCTGTTCTATGTGGCCACCCGCGGCAACCCCGACGACGAGGACGAGTGGTGGTCCTGTCAGCTCGACTGCGACCCGGCCACCATCGAGGACACGCCTGGCCTGCGCTGGCACTGCCGCGACAGCTACGTCCTCGCCCCGCCGTCCACCCTCACCACCGGACAGCCCGTCTCCTGGCTGCGCACCCCCGACGGCCGCCCGCTCCCCGACCCGCTCCGCGTGCTGGAGTGGCTCGCCGACTAACCTGTTTCGCGTGAGCCGTACAAAGAACTCCGACGATCTGTTCGCCCGCGCCAGCGCCGTCGTGCCGGGCGGGGTGAACTCTCCGGTCCGCGCGTTCGGCGCGGTCGGCGGCACGCCGCGCTTCATGGTCTCCGGCCAGGGGCCCTACATCACCGACGCCGACGGCAACCGCTACGTCGACCTGGTGTGCTCGTGGGGTCCGATGATCCTGGGTCACCGGCACCCCGCGGTCGTGGAGGCGGTGGCCGAGGCGGCCTCGCGCGGCTTCTCGTACGGGACCGCGACCCCGGGAGAGGTCGAGCTGGCCGAGGAGATCGTGGCCCGGGTGGCGCCCGTGGAGAAGGTGCGGCTGGTCAGCTCCGGCACCGAGGCGACGATGAGCGCGGTGCGGCTGGCCCGCGGGTTCACCGGCCGGTCCAAGGTCGTCAAGTTCGCGGGCTGCTACCACGGTCACGTCGACGCGCTGCTGGCGTCGGCCGGGTCGGGGGTGGCCACGTTCGGGCTGCCCGACACGCCTGGCGTGACCGGCGCCTCGGCGGCCGACACGATCGTGCTGCCCTACAACGCGATTGACCTGGTCGAACAGGCCTTCGAGGCGGCGGAGATCGCCTGCGTCATCACCGAGGCGTGCCCGGCCAACATGGGCATCGTGCCGCCGCTCGACGGCTTCAACAGCCGCCTGCGCGAGCTGTGCACCCGCCACGGGGCGCTGCTCATCGTGGACGAGGTCCTGACGGGCTTCCGCGTCTCGCGCTCCGGATGGTACGGGCTGGACCCGGTCGACGCCGACCTGATGACGTTCGGCAAGGTCATGGGCGGCGGGCTCCCGGCGGCGGCGTTCGGCGGGCGCGCCGACGTCATGGCGCATCTGGCTCCGGAGGGTCCCGTCTACCAGGCGGGCACCCTGTCGGGCAACCCGCTGGCCTGCGCCGCCGGGCTGGCCACACTGCGCGCGCTCGACGACGCCGCCTACGCCGAGGTCGGCGCCGCCGCCCGCGCCGTCGCCGAGGCCGCCACCTCGGCGCTGACGGCCGCCGGCGTGCCGCACCGGCTGCAGACGGCGGGCAACCTGTTCTCCATCTTCTTCACCGACCGGCAGGTCACCGACTTCGCCGACGCCCAGACCCAGAGCACCGCGGCCTACAAGGCGTTCTTCCACTCGATGCTGGACCAGGGCGTCTACCTGCCGCCGTCGGCGTACGAGGCGTGGTTCCTGTCCGCCTCCCACGACGACGACGCGCTGAGCCTGGTGGCCGACGCCCTCCCGGCCGCCGCCAAGGCCGCCGCCGCGGCCCTGACCCGCACGTGACAGAGGCCCTCCCGGCCAAGGTCCTCGCCCCCCAGGCGCTCCGCGCCACCGAGCTCGGGCTCCTCTCAGCGGGGAGCCCAGCTCCCCTTGGCAAGGGGCCTCCCGGCCCCCTGCACCCCCGAGTGTGAGGCGGGTCTGACCGGAACACGTGAGGCAGGAAACGGCGGGGTGAGACTCGTTGGTGCCGCATGCTCCCAGAGCGCCGACAGCGGGGTGAAGAAGATCCGGTCGCCCGACGACGGGTTCGTGTCACCGAGGTGGAGCACGTACCCAGCGTGGAAGCGGTCGCCCAGGTTGTCTCGTCCAGGACGGCCGGCAGGGCGGCACGGGCCGTGGTGTTCTTGCGGTCCAGGATGTCCTGGATCAGATCGTTCTGGTCATCCATCCCCAGAGCGGCGAACAACGGTGGCAGGCGCGGGGCGCTCAGCTCGGCGGCGATGTCGCCGGGGTCGACGTCGGCCAGGGCGAGCAGCAGCATGGTGACCAGCCCGGTCCGGTCGTGGCCGATGCCGCAGTGGACGAGGACGCCGCCCGGCTGGGCACGGGCGACGGCGGCGACGGCCTCGGCGCACCGCGATGCCTTACGTTCCAGGAACGGCCGTTAGCAGAGGGGCGACCCGTCCAGCTCGTCGTCCCGTACATGAGCCCAGAACGCGGAGTCGTCCGCGTCGTCCAGCGGCACGCGCACGGTGACGAGACCCGCCGGCCTTCCGCCGGGTGGTCCCGCCCCCGGGGACCGGGATACCGCCGAGGTCGCGTGGTTGATGCAGCCGTCCCAGTCGAGGTGCCGATCCGTGGGCGCCGGGTCGACATCGATATCGCCCATGCCAGATAGATGCGCACAGCGCCGACTATGTTCTGCCGGAGTTCGCGGGGGTGACCTCCGAGCGGCCCGCCGGCTCTGCCGTCAGCCGGCGTGGGCGGGTGCCCGCGTACAGGACGCCGGTGACGATGAGGACGGCGGCGGCGATGCGGAGCCAGGTGAAGGGTTCGCCGGTGAAGAGGGCGGCCGAGGTCATGCCGAAGACCGGCACGAGGAGCGTGTAGGGGGCGACGGTGGAGGCGTCGTAGCGGCGCAGGAGGAAGCCCCAGACGCCGAAGCCGACGAGTGTCGAGACGAAGGCCACGTACAGGAGGGACAGCCAGCCCTCCAGCGGGGCCGTCAGGGTGGGGACGCCCTCCAGCCAGAGTGACAGGAGCAGGAGCGGCGGCGACGACAGGGCGCTGACCCAGACCATGAAGCGCAGCGAGTCGGGCGGGGCGGCCTTGCGCTGGGCGATGTTGCCGAGACCCCAGGCCGCGGCGGCGGCGACGCACAGGGCGAAGGCGCCGATCGGGCCGGAGGCGCCGAAGTCGAGCGCCACCAGGGCCAGGCCGCCGAACGCGACGGCCAGGCCCGTCACCCGGCGCGCGGTGAGGCGCTCGCCGAGGAGCGTCACCGCGAACAGGATCGTGAACAGCACCTGCATCTGCAGGACCAGCGAGGTCAGCCCGGCCGGCATGCCGGCCCGCATGCCCACGAGCAGCAGGGCGAACTGGCCGGCGCCTGTCGTCGCGGCGACCGCGGCGATCCAGCGCCAGGGCACGGCCGGGCGGCCGACCAGGAGCAGGGCGGGGAAGGCCGCCATCGCGAACCGCAGGCCCGCGTACAGCAGGGGCGGGAAGTGTTCCAGCCCCACCTGCATGACGACGAAGTTGACCCCCCAGACGGCGGCCAGCCCGATGGCGAGCGCCAGATGAGGGGGTCTCAGCGTGTTCACGGCGATCCTGTGGATCGCGGCTCGGCCCCGGGGTTCACGCGGGGATCTAGGCGGTCTTGCGGACCCGGGCGGCGCGCTGCTCGCGGGCCTGCTCGGCGAGGGTCTTCAGGTACGAGGTGGACTGGAACGACTTCTGCTTCGGCTTAAGGATTCGCATGCAACTATTTTCCAACGCTACAGAGTGAAGGACAAGCGAGACTTTCTACGCTTAACGCTTTAGACTCGCTTACATGTTGGACCTCAACCGGCTCAAGGCCCTCCACGCCGTGCACGTCTACGGCTCCGTCGGAGCCGCCGCCGACGCGCTGATGGTCACCCCCTCCGCCGTGTCGCAGCAGATAGCCAAGCTGGAGCGGGAGACCGGCGCGCGGCTGGTCGAGCGCAACGGGCGTGGGGTGCGGCTGACGGACGCCGCCGGGCTGCTCGCCGAACACGCCGAGCGCATCCTCGCCCTGGTCGAGACCGCCGAGGCCGACTTCGAGGCGCTGCGCGGCCAGGTCGTCGGCCGGCTCAACGTGGGCGCGTTCCCGACCGCCGCCCGCGGCCTGATGCCGCTCACCCTCGCCGAGCTCCGGCAGCGCCACCGAGTTGTCGTCGGAGTTGACGTTCCCCATCGCGGCGGCGGCCCCGCCCTCGGCCATGACGGTGTGGGCCTTGCCGAACAGCGACTTGCACACGATCGCCGTGCGCTTGCCCTGCTGGCGGGCCTCGATGGCGGCACGCAGCCCGGCGCCTCCCGCGCCGATGACGACCACGTCGTACTCGTGACGCTCGATGTTGATCGAGTTATCCACTTGAACTGATCCTTACGCGAACGGGAAGGCGATGATGCCCTTGGCCACCAGGCGGACGTAGAGGTCGGCGCCCATGACGGAGAACATCGAGGCCCACGCCCACTGCTGGTGCTTGGCGTTGAGCTTGGAGACGAAGGTCCAGGCCCGGTAGCGGAGCGGGTGACGGGAGAAGTGGTTGAGCCGGCCCGCGGTGATGTGACGGCAGGAGTGGCAGCCGAGCGTGTAGCCGAGGATGAGCACGGCGTTGAGCATCAGGATCCAGCTGCCGAGGCCGATCGGCTTGTGCACGACGGCCAGCACGGCGTCGTAGGTGAGGATGGCGCCGATCAGGAGCGCGAAGTAGAAGAAGTAGCGGTGGATGTTCTGCATGATCAGCGGGAAGCGGGTCTCACCGGTGTACTTCCCGTGCGGCTCCTGCACCGCGCACGCGGCGGGCGACAGCCAGAACGAGCGGTAGTAGGACTTGCGGTAGTAGTAGCACGTCAGCCGGAACCCGCCCGGCAGGCCGAGGATCAGCAGCCCCGGCGGGAGCGCGTACCAGTCGCCGACGGGCGCCCACCCGAACAGCCGCGCGCCGTCACAGACCTCCTGCGTGGTCAGACAGGGTGCGGCGAAGGGGGCGATGTAGGGTTCGGCGAAGTTGCTCGTGTCGAGGATCGCCCACACACCGTAGATCAGAAATGAGCTGAGCCCGAGGAATACCAGCAGCGGGGTGAGCCACCACCGGTCGGTGCGCAGCGTGCGCACCTTGACCTGGGCACGCTGCTTTCTCGCTGGGGCATCGGGCGTCGTCTGGGTCATCGCGGACCTCTCCACCTCCCGCGGACCCCGCACGCCTGGGGTCCGGGTCGTTCTTCTAGGCGCGTTCGGCGGTGACTATGCCGCGCGGGCGCGCAGTTGGTGTGGCATACGTTACGACGAGCGCATCGCGATTTGTGAGGACGGTCACTCACTTTCTCCTGCTCAGGCTGTGATTCCTGTCACGTATCCCGTCAGGGGCGCTGTCCCTGGTAAGGCAACTTCACCACAGTCACAAAAAAGTTATCGATTTGACGGACAACCCTTATGAATTGCCCAAAATCTACGGGTTTAGCCACGTATGCATTGGCGTGCAGCCGGTAACTCCGGACGACGTCCTCTTCGGCCTTCGACGTCGTCAGGACGACCACAGGGATCGTCCTGAGTACCGGGTCGGCCTTCACCTCCCTGAGCACCTCCAGGCCGCTCTTCCTGGGCAGGTTGAGGTCGAGCAGGACGAGGTCCGGCCTCGGCGCGCCCGCGTGGGCCCCCTCCTGGCGCAGGAACGCCATCGCCTGCTCGCCGTCGCCCACCACGTGCAGGCGGTTGCGCAGTTTGCCGAGGTCGAACGCCTCCCGGGTGATCAGCACGTCGCCCTGGTCGTCCTCCACCAGGAGCACCTCGACAGGCCGCCAGTCAGGCATCGTCGTCACCGGCGGCGGGCAGCGTCCAGCGGAACGTGGTGCCGCGGCCGCCGGTCTCGCCCGAGTCGCCGTCGAGCCAGAGCCGGCCGCCGTGATAGTCGACGATCTTGCGGCAGAGCGCCAGGCCGATGCCGGTGCCGGCGTAGACGTCGCGCGGGTGCAGCCGCTGGAAGATCAGGAAGATGCGGTCGGCGTACTTGGGATCGACCCCGATGCCGTTGTCGGAGCAGCTGAACTCCCACATGCCGTCTCTCTCGACCGCCTCGATCCGGACGTGCGGCGGCTCGTCGCCGCGGAACTTGACCGCGTTCTCGATGAGGTTCTGGAACAGCTGGGTGAGCTGGCTCGGACTGCCCGTCACCCGGGGCAGCTCGCCCGTGGTGACCGTGGCCCCGGCGTCCTCGATGGCCGCCGACAGGTTGTCCAGCGCCGCCCGCACCGCCACGCCGCTGTCCATGGGCGCCTTCTCGCCGCCCACCCGGCCCACGCGGGAGAAGTCGAGCAGGTCGTTGATGAGCAGTTGCATGCGCTTGGCGCCGTCGACCGCGTAGTGGATGTACTGCCTGGCCCGATCGTCCAGCTCGTTCTCGTACCGCTGCTCCAGCATCTGGGTGAAGCTCGCCACCTTGCGCAGCGGCTCCTGGAGGTCGTGGCTGGCCACGTACGCGAACTGCTCCAGCTCGCCGTTGGAGCGGCGCAGCTCGTCGGCCTGGTCGGAGGCGGTGCGCCAGGCCGACAGGATGCGCCTGCGCATGGAGTCGATGTGGCTCGACAGCTCGGCCAGCTCCGCGGGCCGCTCGACCCCGAGCCGGTGGTCGAAGTCGCCGCCCGCGACCGTGCGCACCTGCTCGGTCAGCCGGGCGATGGGGTCGAGCACGGTGAAGCGCACGATGAACGCCAGCGCCACGCCGGCGACCAGGATCACCACGAACAGCACCACGAGCGCGACGTTGAGCCGGTCGATCTGCGCGGCCACCTCAGGCTTGGGGGCCAGCTCGCGCGCCTGGGCGATCAACAGCATGATGAGCGCCACGCCGGCCAGGAACGCCACCGCGGTGGCCGCCCCGGCGAAGACGAACCAGCGCGCTATCGGCACCCTGCCGACGCCGGTCGGCGGCTTGGCGGGGGGAAGCGGATTGATGCTCATGTCTCGCCCCTGCTGACGATCACGGCCGCCAGATCGTCCTTGAGAGTCCCGACCTCGCCGATGAGCCGGTCGATGTCGATCGCGCCGTGCAGCCGTACCAGCTCGACGAGCCCCTCCACGCCGAGCAGCTCGCCGCCGACGGCGGCCTCGATCAGCCCGTCGGTGTAGAGCATCATCGACCAGCGCTCGCCCAGCGGCACGTCGAGCACCGCCCACTGGGCGTCCGGGAAGATGCCGAGCGGCGGGCCGGACGGCGCGCCCTCGACGACCTCGACCACCCCGCCGCGCACCAGCACCGGGGGCGGGTGGCCGGCCACCCGCATCCGGGCGCTCGCCAGGTCGGGCGCGATCGTGGCCATGCAGAGCGTGGTGAAGATCTCCGGGGCCCTGCGCTCGGCCCGCAGCAGCGTGTCGAGCGTGCGCAGCAGCAGGTCGCCGGTCTGCCCGGCGAGGACGAGGGTGCGCCAGGCGATGCGCAGCGCCACCCCGAGCGCGGCCTCGTCGGGCCCGTGGCCGCACACGTCGCCGACGATCACGTGGACCGAGCCGTCGGGCGTCTGCACCGTGTCCAGGAAGTCGCCGGCCAGCCGCTGCCCCTGCGAGCCGGGCAGGTAGCGGGTGGCGTGGCGCAGCTCGCGGGTGCGCAGCAGCGGCACGGGCAGCAGGCCGTTCTCCAGGCGGGCGTTCTCCTTGGCGGTCAGCTCCGCCTCCACCAGCCGGCGCTGGGCCAGGTCGGCGCGCTTGCGCTCCATGGCGTAGCGGATGGCCCTGGCCAGCAGCCGGGCGTCGACGTCCTGCTTCACCAGGTAGTCCTGGGCGCCCGCCTGCACCGCCGCGACCCCGACGTGAACGTCGCGTAACCCCGTCAGCACCAGCACCGCGGCGTGCGGCGCCAGGTCGAGCACGTGCTCCAGCGCCTCCAGGCCGGTCGCGTCGGGCAGCGAGAGGTCGACGAGCACGCACTGGATCTGCGGGCCGAGCTGGGCCTTCGTCTCCTCCAGGCTCCGCACCCAGGTGATCCGGGGCGGCGCCTCGGCCTGCTTCAGCAACTCCTCCACGAGGAACGCGTCTCCCGCGTCGTCCTCGACCAGGAGCAGCGTCAGCGTTTCGTTCAGAGTCGCGGTCACGCACGCCCTTCCGCAGATTGAGGCCGTGCTGCTCATTCTGCGATGAGCTCGACCCCTTGTGGAAGGGTGCCTTCCTGCCCTGCTTCGATCACGTAAGAGAGAAGCGTCGCCCGGAACGCCTGCGCGGCCCTGATCGGTTCCACGTCCTTGCGGTGCGCCAGCGCGATGGTCCGGCTCAGCCCGGGCGGCGCCAGCGGCGTGCCGGCCAGCCCCGGCCGCCCGTCGAGCACCATCGACGGCACCACGGCCACGCCCAGCCCCGCCTCCACGAACCGCAGCACCGCATCCATCTCGCCGCCCTGGACCGCGAACCGGGGCTCGAACCCGGCCTGCCGGCAGGCCGCCAGCGTCGCGTCGCGCAGGTCATAGCCGGTCCTGAACATCACCAGCGGCCTGCCGCGCAGCTCGTCGATGCGCAGGTACGGCTTGCGCGGCCGCTCGGCGGCGGGCGAGGCCACGACCAGGTTCTCGCGCAGGATCTCCTCCGTCACCAGCGACGGGTCGTCGTGCTGCAGCGGCATGATGATCAGCGACATGTCGAGCTGGCCGCGCGCCAGCGCGCGCACCAGGTCGCGCGAGCCGCCCTCCTCGACCAGCAGGCCGATCCCCGGGTACGAGTGATGGAAGCGGGCCAGGGCGTCGGCCATGAGCCCCGCGCAGAGCGAGGGCGTCGCGCCCAGCCGCACCTGGCCCCGGCGCAGCCCGGCCAGCTCGGCGACCGCCTGCCTGGCGGTGTCGGCGTCGGCCAGCATCCGGCGGGCCAGCGGCAGCAGCGCCTCCCCGGCCGGGGTCAGCGTGACGTTGCCGCGCGCCCGGGAGAACAGCGGCGCGCCCAGCTCGTGCTCCAGCGCCTTGATCTGCTTGCTGAGCGACGGCTGCGCGACCCGCATCCGCTCAGCCGCGTGGGTGAAGTGCCTGGTCTCGGACACGGTGACGAAGTACGCCAACTGCTGGAACTGCATGTGATTTTCCTCGCAACCGGCCAGCCCGGTGAACGTGCTTATGCCGTACAAACCAGACATCATAGCCGCTGGCTATCGAAACCAGGCCCCTCATGACTTGGACGGATCATCGCAGGCTACCTAGCGTCGATGAACGTGACTGCCACGATAGAGCGCGGCGCCGCCACCGCGCCCGTTATCCCCCCCAAGGGTGAAGAGAAGCCCAGAGCCAAGAGGCCTGGCGGATTCCTGACCTCGTCCAACGGCAAGAAAGCCGTCATGGCCGTCACGGGGGCCGTCATGGTGCTCTTCCTCGTCGGCCACATGCTCGGCAACCTCAAGATCTTCGCGGGCCGCGACTCATTCAATGAGTACGCGCTCGCGCTGCGCACCCTGCTGGAGCCGATCGCCCCGTACCGGACCCTGCTCACCCTCGTCGAGATCGTCCTCGTGGTCTCGGTCGTCCTGCACATGTGGGCCGCGATCTCGCTGTCCCGCCGCGCGGCCGCGGCCCGGCCGGTGAAGTACGCGGCCAGGAAGAAGTCGCAGGCCAAGGGGTACGCGACGCACATCATGCGGTTCGGCGGCATCACGATCGCGCTCTTCGTGGTCTGGCACCTGCTCGACCTGACCTTCGGCGTGGTGAACCCGAAGGGCTTCGACTCCTCACCGGCCGACCGGATGATCGCCGGGTTCGACCCGTCCCGGTGGTACGTGACGCTTCTCTACATCGTCGCCGTCGCCATGGTCGGCCTGCACCTGCGGCACGGCATCTGGAGCGCCTTCCAGACGCTCGGCGTGGCCAACCGCGACAGGAACAGGGCGCTGCGCGCGGTCGCGGGGCTCGGCTCCGCCGTCCTGGTCATCGGTTTCCTCGCGCCGCCGCTCGCCATCACGTTCGGAGTGGTCCAGTGAATTTCGTCGAAGGCGCGGAGATCCGCGACACCAAGGCACCGGCCGGTCCCATCGAGGAGCGGTGGGAGAAGCGCAAGTTCGGCGCCCGCCTGGTCAACCCCGCCAACAAGCGCAAGCTCGACGTCATCGTGGTGGGCACCGGCCTGGCCGGCGGTTCCGCCGCCGCGACGCTCGGCGAGCTCGGCTACAACGTCAAGTCGTTCTGCTACCAGGACTCGCCCCGGCGCGCCCACTCCATCGCCGCCCAGGGCGGCATCAACGCCGCCAAGAACTACCGCGGCGACGGCGACTCGATCTACCGCCTGTTCTACGACACGGTGAAGGGCGGCGACTTCCGCGCCCGCGAGTCGAACGTGTACCGCCTGGCCGAGGTCTCGGTGAACATCATCGACCAGGCCGTGGCCCAGGGCGTGCCGTTCGCCCGCGAGTACGGCGGCCTGCTCGACACCCGCTCGTTCGGCGGCGCCCAGGTGTCGCGGACCTTCTACGCCCGCGGCCAGACGGGCCAGCAGCTCCTGCTCGGCGCGTACCAGGCGCTGGAGCGGCAGATCGCGGCCGGGACCGTCGAGATGTTCACCCGGCACGAGATGCTCGACCTGATCGTCTCCGACGGCCGGGCGCGGGGCGTCATCGTGCGCGACATGGTCACCGGCGACATCGAGCGGCACTTCGCCGACGCCGTGGTGCTCGCCACCGGCGGCTACGGCAACGTGTTCTACCTGTCCACGAACGCCAAGGGCTGCAACACCACCGCCATCTGGCGGGCGCACGAGCGCGGCGCGTACTTCGCCAACCCCTGCTACACGCAGATCCACCCGACCTGCATCCCGGTCTCCGGCGACCACCAGTCGAAGCTCACGCTCATGTCGGAGTCGCTGCGCAACGACGGCCGCGTGTGGGTGCCGCTGCGCAAGAACGACTCCCGCGCCCCCGGCGACATCCCGGACGCCGAACGCGACTACTACCTGGAGCGGATCTACCCCGCCTTCGGCAACCTGGTCCCGCGTGACATCGCCTCCCGCGCCGCCAAGAACGTCTGCGACGAGGGCCGCGGCGTCGGACCCGGCGGCCTGGGCGTCTACCTCGACTTCCGCGACGCCATCGGCCGGCTCGGCCGCGACGCCGTGGAGAAGAAGTACGGCAACCTGTTCGAAATGTACGAGCGCATCACGGGCGAGAACCCGTACGAGACGCCGATGCGCATCTACCCGGCCGTCCACTACACGATGGGCGGACTGTGGGTGGACTACGACCTGCAGTCGACGATCCCCGGCCTGTTCGTGATCGGCGAGGCCAACTTCTCCGACCACGGCGCCAACCGGCTCGGCGCGTCCGCGCTGATGCAGGGCCTGGCCGACGGCTACTTCGTGCTGCCCACCACGATCGGCGACTACCTGGCCGACGGGCCGTTCGGTGACGTCGACGAGGAGGCCGTCGCGGCGGCCGAGGTCGCGGTGCGCACGAAGATCGACCGGCTGATGTCGGTGAACGGCACCCGCACCCCCGACTCCTTCCACCGCGAGCTGGGCAAGCTCATGTGGGACTACTGCGGCATGGACCGCACCGAGGAGTCGCTGCGCAAGGCCCTGGAGCGCATCCCTGAGCTGCGCCAGGAGTTCTGGGAGAACGTCAAGGTCACCGGCGTCGCCGAGGAGCTGAACCAGACGCTGGAGAAGGCCGGCCGGGTGGCCGACTTCTTCGACCTGGCCGAGCTCATGTGCCTGGACGCCCTGGTGCGCAGCGAGTCGTGCGGCGGCCACTTCCGGGCCGAGTCGCAGGACTCCGACGGGGAGGCGCTGCGCGACGACGAGAACTTCGCGCACGTCTCGGCGTGGGAGCACTCGCCGGACGGCACGCCGGTGCTGCACAAGGAGCCGCTCGAGTACGAGTACGTCAAGATGAGCCAGCGGAGCTACAAGTGAACCTGACCCTGAAGGTCTGGCGTCAGAGCGGCCCCAAGGACCGCGGACGCATGGTGACTTATCGGGTGGAGGATGTTTCGCCCGACATGTCCTTCCTCGAAATGCTGGATGTGCTGAACGAGCGGCTCATCCTCGAAGGCGACGACCCGATCGCCTTCGACCACGACTGCCGCGAGGGCATCTGCGGCATGTGCGGCATGGTCATCAACGGCGTCGCGCACGGCGAGCAGGTGGCCACCACCACCTGCCAGCTCCACATGCGGCACTTCGAGGACGGCGCCACCATCACCATCGAGCCGTGGCGGGCCGCGCCGTTCCCCGTGATCAAGGACCTGGTCGTCGACCGGAGCTCCTTCGACCGCATCATCCAGGCCGGCGGCTTCGTCTCCGTCCCGGCCGGCTCCGCCCCCGACGCGCACAGCGTGCCCGTCCGCAAGGAGGACGCCGACGCCGCCTTCGACGCCGCCACCTGCATCGGCTGCGGCGCCTGCGTCGCGGCCTGCCCCAACGGGTCGGCGTCCCTCTTCACCGCGGCCAAGATCACCCACCTGAGCCTGCTCCCGCAGGGCCAGCCCGAGCGCCTGTCCCGCGCCAAGGCCATGGTGGACCAGATGGACGCCGAGGGCTTCGGCGGCTGCACCAACACCGGCGAGTGCACGGCCGTCTGCCCGAAGGGCATCCCGCTGGACACGATCGCCCAGATGAACAGCGACTACCTCAAGGCCAACGCCAAGTAGCCCGCTTCTCCGGAAGGGCCGCGCGGTTCCCACCGCGCGGCCCTTTCCTGCTCCTGTTGGGGATAATCCGGTTCGGGACGGTTGAGTAGGCTGGCGGCATGACCGCCATGGCACCGGGCCGCTCCGAGCCTGACCTGTCGTTCCTGCTCGACCACACCAGTCACGTGCTGCGTACGAAGATGGCGGCCGCGCTGGCCGAGATCGGCCTGACCGCGCGCATGCACTGCGTGCTCGTCCACGCCCTGGAAGAGGAGCGCACGCAGATCCAGCTCGCCGAGATCGGCGACATGGACAAGACGACCATGGTGGTCACCGTCGACGCCCTGGAGAAGGCGGGCCTGGCGGAGCGCCGCCCCTCCAGCACCGACCGGCGGGCCCGCATCATCGCGGTCACCCAGAAGGGCGCCGAGGTCGCCCGGCACAGCCAGCGGATCGTGGACGGCGTGCACCGGGAGGCGCTGGACGCCCTGCCGGAGAAGGAGCGGGAGATGCTCCTGTCGGCGATGAAGCGGCTGGCGGAGGGCCATCTCGCCACCCCGGTGGAGGTCGCGCCCGGCGCGCGCAGGGCCAGGCAGTCCCGGAAGTAGTTCTGTAAAGGATCGTCTACAACAAAACTATATGTTAAGGTCTCCCCTGTTTCCCATGAACAGGAGGGGCCATGTCGCCCACCCCGCACCGCCGGCTCGCGTTGATCGTGCTGTCCGCGGCGAGCCTGATGACGATCCTCGACGGCAGCATCGTCACCGTCGCGATGCCGGCCATCCAGCACGACCTGGGCTTCACGCCCGCCGGGCTGAGCTGGACCGTCAACGCCTACTTGATCCCCTTTGGCGGCCTGTTGCTCCTCGCCGGGCGGTTGGGCGACCTGATCGGCCGCAAGACGATGTTCCTGGCCGGCAACACGCTCTTCACCGTCGCGTCACTGCTTGCCGGCCTGGCCACCACGCCCGGCATGCTGGTCGCCGCCCGCTTCCTGCAGGGCGCGAGCAGCGCCATGGCGGCGGCCGTGGTCCTCGGCATCCTGGTCACCCTGTTCACCGAGCCGGGCGAGCGGGCCAAGGCGATCGGCGTGTTCAGCTTCACCGGCGCGGCCGGCGCCTCCATCGGCCAGGTGCTCGGCGGCGTGCTCACCGACGCGCTCTCCTGGCACTGGATCTTCTTCATCAACCTGCCGATCGGGCTGGCCACCGTCGCGCTGGCCGCCCGCGTGCTGCCCGCCGACCGCGGCACGGGGCTCTCGGCGGGCGCCGACGCCCTCGGCGCCGCGCTGGTCACCGGCGGCCTGATGCTGGGCATCTACACCGTCATCAAGATCGAGGAGTACGGCTGGGCGGCGGCCCACACGCTGGGCCTGGGAGCGCTGTCGCTCGCCCTGCTGGCCGGCTTCTTCGTCCGGCAGGCCACGGCCCGCACCCCGCTCATGCCGCTGCGCGTCTTCCGCTCCCGCAACGTCTCCGGCGCGAACCTGACCCAGATGCTGGGCCTGTCGGCGATGTTCGCCTTCCAGATCCTCGTCGCGCTCTACATGCAGAAGGTCCTCGACTACAGCGCGCTGGAGACGGGCCTGGCGATGCTGCCCGCGGCGGTCGCGATCGGCGGGATCTCGCTGTTCCTCTCCGCGCGGCTGAACGAGCGGTTCGGGGCGCGTGCCGTGCTCATCGCCGGCCTGGCGCTGCTGATGGCCGCGATGGGCTGGCTCTCCCGGGTGCCGGTCCAGGCGTCGTACGTCACCGACCTGCTGCCGGCCATGCTGCTGATCGCCGGGGGCGGGCTGGTGCTGCCCGCGCTGGCCACGCTGGGCATGTCGGCCGCCAGGGCCGACGACGCGGGGCTCGCCTCGGGGCTGTTCAACACCACCCAGCAGATCGGCATGGCGCTGGGCGTGGCCGTGCTGTCCACGATGGCCGCGTCCCGCACGGGGGACCTGCTGGCCCGGGGCATGACGGACGCGGCGGCCCTCACCGGCGGCTACCGGCTGGCGTTCGGCATCGCGGCCGCCCTGCTGCTGTCGGCCCTCGTGGTCGCGGTGACCGTGCTCCGCTCGCCCGCACCGGCCACGGAGGACCTCGTGGAGCGCAGGCCGGTCTGACGGCCTCCCCGGGGTGGGGAGGCCGTCGAAGAGCGGCTCAGCTGTGCGGGCAGGTGTCGCGATACTCCTCGATGGCGGTGCCCCGGGGGGCCGGGCAGAGGAAGGGGTCGTAGCGGAGGTCGTCGTCCACGAAGCGCTTCAGCCAGGCGACCATCGACTTGGCCATCGTGGTGTTGGTGGTCTGCGGGAAGAAGTGGCTGGCGCCGTTCAGCTCCAGATACGCCTTCTCCGACGAGGCGGGGATGCTCTCGTAGAACGGCTGGGAGTGGGTGGTGACCGAGGCGACCGAGTCGTTCTCACCGCCGATGATCATCGTGGGGACGCGGACGCCCGACCAGTTCTTGGTCAGGTTCCACGGGGCCAGCGGCACGGCCGCCTGCAGGCTGGGGCGGTCCTCGGCGGCTTCGAGGCTGCCGCCGCCGCCCATCGAGTGGCCCGCCACCGCCAGTCTGGACGGGTCGATGCGGCTGCGCACGGCGGTCGGGCTGTCCTCCACCAGCCAGTCGAGCGCGGCCAGGAGCTGGCGGCCGCGGCTGGCCGGCTGGTCGTAGCGGCTGTTGGTCTCGATGCCGATGACCACGAAGCCGTGCGAGGCGATCCGCGGGCCGAGCCACGACAGGCTCGACCAGGAGGCGGTGTAGCCGGGCGAGATGGCGATCGCGCCGAACGTGCCCTGGCTGGTGTCGTTCGGGTAGTAGACGCGACCGCCGCCGAACCCGGTCACGAGCGAGGACACGGACTGGTCCGAGGTGCTGAACGGGCCGCGGCTCGCCTCCAGGAGGGAGTCCGTCGGGTTCGGGCCGCGCTCGAACGGTCCGGCGGCGCTAGCCGGCTGGGCCAGGGTGAGGGCGCCGCAGGCGAGGGCTGCGGCCACGGCGAGTCTGGCGATCGCGTTGCGGGGATACACGTCGGCAACTCCATCTGTGGGGGGTGCGAACGCCGCCATTGTCAGACCGGGCGGCGCGTCCCCGCATCGCGTGAATCGCCGGTGTCAGAACAGCAGCCGCGCCAGCTCCACCCGGGACCGCACGCCCAGCCTGGCGAACACGTTGCGCAGATGATGGTCGACGGTGCGCGGGCTGAGGAAGAGCTGGGCGGCCACCTCGCGGTTCGTCGCGCCCTCCGCCACCAGCCGGGCGATGCGCAGCTGCTGGGCCGTCAGCACCTGCTCGGGGCCGCCGCCGGGCGCCGGGCGGGCCACGGTCTCGCCGGCCGCGCGCAGCTCGGCGCGGGCCCGCTCGCTCCACAGCCGCGCCCCCAGCCGCTCGAACGTCTCCAGCGCGCCGTGCAGGTGCTCCCGCGCGGCCCCCGGCCGGCGTTCCCTGCGCAGCGCGCCCCCGTACAGGAGCTGGGTGCGCGCCGTCTCGAACCGGCACGCGCCCTGCCGGTGCAGCTCCAGGGCCTCCTGGAAACGCTCGCCCGCCTCGCCGGGCGCGGAGAGCAGTGCCCGGCAGCGCGCGACGAGCGCGCGCCGGTCCGGGCTGCTGGTGCTCCCGGCCCACCGCTCCAGCACCCGCAGCGCCGCCGTGGCGCGCCGGTCGTCGCCTGTACGGGCCGCGGCCTCGATGAAGTGCGGGCTGGCCATGACCCGTACGACGACATGGTCGTTGTCGCGGTGGCCGCGCAGCCGGGCGGCGGAGTCGGCGAGCCTGCCGGCGGCCAGGTCGAGGTGGGCCAGCGCCCAGGTGCCGAGGGCGCCGGCGATGCCCAGGCCGTGCGACTCGGCCAGGTCGAGCGCGCGGTGGGCGCGGTCGCGGCAGGCGTCGGCGTCGCCCTGTACCGCGTCGGCGTGCGCCAGCCAGGCGAGATGCTGGGCGGCGGCGTTGGGCTGGCCGGACGCCTCGGCCAGCCGGAGCCCCTCCGCGGCGTGCGCGGCCACCGACGGGTAGCGGCCCAGCCAGAAGTGCGCCTGCACCACCGACTCCAGCAGTTGCGGCACGAGCGTGACCGCGCCGCGCCGGCGCGCCGTGTCGACCGCGCGCGCCGACAGCTCCAGCGCGGTCGCGTCCTCGCCCAGCAGCAGGCTCGCCACGCACGCCCACACCAGCGGGACGGGGCTGCGCACCGCCGGGGCGAGCCGCACCACCCGCCGCAGCGGCCCCGCCGCCGCGCGATGGTCGCCGCTGAACGTGGCGGCGATCCCCTGCAGATACTCGAACATGAGCTGCGCGTTCGCGCAGTCGTCAGGACGGCGCAGCAGGGCGACCTGCCCGGCGATGGCGTGGAAGGTACGGATGTCGCCGGTCAGATAGCTGGCCTCGGCCGCGTGCAGCAGCGCCTTGACGCCGTCGATCCGGTCGCGCTGCACCAGGCAGGAGGCGGCGGTCAGCAGCTTGTCCCTGGCGCTGTCGGCGTGACCGCTCAGCAGCTCCAGCCTGCCGCGCATGAGCTGGGCCTGGCCCTCCAGAGGGTGCCTCGGCTGCGCGAGCAGCCACCTGGCCCGGGGCACGTCACCGGACACCCAGGCGTGGCGGGCGGCCGCGGCCAGCCACTCCGTCCGGCGCTCCTCGACGCCGGTCAGCTCGGCGGCGTGCTCGTACGCGGCGGACCTGCCCGGGTAACCCCGCGCGGTGGCGGCGGACGCGGCGGCGGCCAGCTCGGCGGCGAGCTGATCGGGCGGCCCGTCCAGGGCGTGCGCGCGGTGCCAGGCGCGGGCGAGCCGGTGCCGGTCGCCGTCGAGGAGCCTGCCCAGCAGGGCGTGCGCCGCGCGCCTGCGGGCCGGCGGCGCCTCCGCGTAGACGACGGCACGCACCGTCTCGTCCGCGAACCCGTACCGCCCGCCCTCCGCCCTGATCAACCCCGCGCGCTCGGCCGGCGCCAGGACGGCGGGCGGCCCGGCGGCCAGGAGTTCACGGTGCAGCCGCGCCTCGGCGCCGGACTCCTGGGCGGGTCGCCGGCGGAGAGTCTCGGCGTTCAGCCCCGGATGGGCGGCGAGCAGGAGGAGCAGGAACCGGGTGGCTTCCGGGAGCCGGGCCAGCCGTTCGGCGTGCGCGCGGTGCAGACGCCCGCCCGGCGGGAGGCCCGTGGGCGGCGCGGCCAGCCCGGCGAGCTGCTCGGGCGTCAGCGATCCGACGAGCTCGCGCCAGGCCAGCGGGTTGCCTCCGGCCAGTCGCGCCAGGCAGGTGCGCAGGTCGTCGGGGAGCGCGCCCGCCGCCAGCTCGTGGGCGAGCGCCCGGCACGCGGCGGGATCCAGGCCTTCCAGCACCCGCACGGGCACGTCCTCCGGCAGCCCGGCCGCGTCCCGCACCGCCAGCAGCAAGGCGATCCGCTCGCCCGCCACCCTCCTGGCCGCGAAGCACAGCGCCTCCCTGCTGACCTCGTCGAGCAGGTGCAGGTCGTCCACGCACACCAGCACCGGCTCGGCCGCCGCCAGCTCGGCCAGGAACTCCAGCACCGCGGCGGGCAACGCCATCCCGTCCCCGGCCGTGCCCCGCCGCAGCGCCCGCGCCAGCACCGGCGACCGGACCAGCCGCGCCACCGGCCGCAGCAGCGCGTGCAGCCCGGACCCGGCCAGCCGCGACTCCTGCGGCACGCCGCGGGCGCGCAGGACGGTGAACCCACCGGCCATGGACGCGGCCCGGCCGAGCACGGCGGTCTTGCCGATGCCCGGCGGTCCCGCCAGCACCAGCGCGCCGCCGTCGCCGGCCAGCGCCGCGTCGAGCAACAGCCGCACGGCGTCCAGCTCGGCGGCTCGGCCATGCAGCCCCTCTGACATGACCAGAGTGTGACTCGCGTTTGTCAACCGGAAAAGGGCCCAGCTGTAAAGTCGGCGAAATCGCCGATGAGGCCGCGTGACTTAATTAGTATGTTACAGAGCGTACAACTGAGGTGGCACACGATGCAGAAGCCCCAGCGGGTACTGGCCCGCGAGATGGAATGGTCGGCGTTGACCAGCTTTCTTGAGCACCCGGATCGCCGGCTGCGGCTGGCCGTGGTGTCCGGCAGGCGGCGGGTGGGGAAGAGCTATCTGCTGCGCGCCCTGGCCGAAACCGCGCATGGTCTCTACGTCACGGCGGTCGTGGAAGAGGGCGTGGTCCTCGCCAGGCGGCGGTTCGCGACGGAGATCGCGCGGTACGCGGGCATCGACCCCAGGCTCATGGCGGACGCCGATTGGGAGACCCTCCTGACCACGGCCATCGAGTTGACAGCGGGCCGGGGCGGGTTGCTGGTGATCGACGAGTTGCCGTACTGGATGGCACACTCTCCTGAACTGCCCGGCCTGCTGCGACTGCTCGATGACCGGTCGCAGGCGGGGGAGGGGCCGGAGGGCGGCCGGGTGATCGTGTGCGGTTCGGCGCTCTCGGTGATGAACGAACTCTTGTCCGGCACCAAGGCGCTCCGCGGTCGCGCCGCCGTCGACCTGCGGCTGCATCCGTTCAACCTGTCCACCATGGCTCGCCACTGGGGCATCGGTGATCCGCACGCGGCCCTGCGGGTGCACTCCGTCTACGGCGGCTCCCCGGGTTACCGCAACCTGGCCAACGTGCCACCGCCGCAGTCTCTTGCGGAGGTGGACGACTGGGTCGCGGCCACGGCTCTAGACTCCAGCCAGGCGCTGTTCTCGGAGAGCGAGAGCGAGTATCTGCTCCGCGAGGACCCCCGCTTCACCGGCAGTTCCCTGCACTACGCGATCATCAACGCGGTAGCCGGTGGAGCGACGAGTCCCAGCAAGATCGGCGGCTTGCTTGAACTGTCGCGCACGTCGCTGACTCGCCCCATCGAGGCGCTGGTCACCGCTGGTTACCTGCGGTACGACAGCGATCCGTTGTGGGAGCGCCGTCCGGTGATCAGCGTGGTCGACCCCATCGTACGGTTCCACAACCTGATCACCGTGCCGCAGCGCGACCTGGTGGAGACCGGGCAGGGAGCGGAGGCCTGGCGCAGGGCGCGACCCGCCTTCGACTCCCGGATCCTCGGCCCGCACTTCGAGGAGTGCGCCAGGGGGTGGCTGCGGGGTCAGACGGCCACCGCGCTGCGTGGCGCCGCAGGTCAGATCACCTCGACCGTGGTCAACGACGGGAAGGGCCGGGCCAGGCACGAGATCGACGTCATCGCGCTGGACAAGCTAGGCGGGCGAGCGGTCGTCGGCCTCGTCGGCGAGGCGAAGGCGACGATCACCAGGAGGGGCATGGCCGACCTCGACCGGCTGGACATGCTCGCGGGGCTGCTCTCACAGCACGGTCACGACACCTCGGCCGCCACGCTCGCGATCTTCTCGCTGACGGGATTCCACCGGGATCTCATCGAGGCGGCCCGGGCCCGGGGCGACGTGCTCCTCGCCGACCTGGAAACGCTCTTCGGGATTCGCGAGCCGGTGGTCACGCCCAGGGAAGGCTGAATGAGCCGGGCCGGGCCGGACGGCTGCCGCGGCCGGTGAGGCCGGAACGGTCAGGCGACCCAGTCGGCGGTGTCGTCGATCCGCTGACGCCACAGTTTCTCGCCCTCGCCGCCCGGCTCCCACCGCGCGGCGAAGTCCAGCAGGTTGCGGCAGCGGTTGAGCATCGCCGCGTGACGCTCCTCCCACGACGGCACCGGCCCCCCGTACGCCTCGAAGAAGTGACGCAGGTGGGGAACGTGCTCCGGATGGTGGGCGCGCACGATCCACTCGCACCACGCCAGATCCTCCACCGGCCGGCCGGGATGCGCCCACTCCCAGTCGAGGATCGCCACCGCCTTGAACGTCTCCGGGTCGAACAGCATGTTCTGCGGCCCGTAGTCGCCGTGCACGAACCCCATCCGGTGCAGCCGGGACAGCGCGCGGCCGCACTCTGCGAGCACCTCGACAGGGTGACCCTCGTCGAGCAGGTCCTGACCGTGGACGCCCGGGATGTAGTGCATGCTCACGCTCGTGTCGGTCACCGCGTGCAGCTTCGGCACCGGCATCCGTCTGCGCAGCCGCCGCAGGAACCGCGCCTCCGTCCGGAGCCGGACGGCGGCGTCGGGCCCCTGGTAGCACTTGACGACGAGAGCGCCGTCTCCGACCGTGCTGTTGGTGTACCCGTGCTCCACGAGAGACGATTGTGGCGTACTCCTGAGGTCGGTGTGAGGGGGCACGCCCAGACTGACCCATCTTGTACGAAACGTCGGGTGATCGACACGCTGCGGGATAAATCAATTGCCGATCAACCAGGGACTTTGCCACTGTTGACTGGCTATGCGCTCCCTTCCTGACGCCGACCCCGGCCTGCCCGACATCCGCAGCCCGTTCCGCTATCTGTGGTGGAACGCGCGGCGGCAGAGCCGCGCCCTCCTGGCCGGCATCGCCTTCGCCACCACCTGGTGGCTGGCGCAGGCGCTGGTGCCGGCCGCGCTCGGCATGGGCATCGACGCGCTCAGGCTGAAGGACACCGGCGCGCTGCTCGCCTGGTCGGGCATTTTGCTCGGGCTGGGGCTGGTGCAGGCGTTCACCGGGATCATGCGGCACCGGTTCGCCGTCTACAACTGGCTGTCGGCCGCCTACCGCACGGTCCAGCTCACCACCCGGCAGGCGGCCAGGCTTGGCGCCACCCTGTCGAAGCGCCTGTCGACCGGCGAGGTGGTCAGCGTCGGCAACTCCGACATCGCGCACATCGGCAGCTCCATGGACATCCTGCTGCGCGGCACCGGGTCCGTCGTGGCGATCGTCGCGGTCACCGTGATCCTCATCTCGACCTCGCCCGTACTCGGGCTCATGGTGCTGATCGGCGTGCCCGTGATGACGGCGGCCGT
This sequence comes from Nonomuraea sp. NPDC049486, assembly GCF_040676925.1. Lineage (NCBI taxonomy): Bacteria > Bacillati > Actinomycetota > Actinomycetes > Streptosporangiales > Streptosporangiaceae > Nonomuraea > Nonomuraea sp. NPDC049486. Next base: position 63,207 of record NZ_JBFAPV010000008.1, on the reverse strand, counting down.
CGGGCCGCTGCTGCGGCCCCTGCACCGCAGGCAGAAACGGCAGCGCGACCTGACCGGCGACCTGGCCACCAGGTCCGCCGACATCGTCGCCGGGCTGCGGGTGCTTCGCGGCATCGGCGGCGAGCAGGTGTTCGCGGAGCGCTACCGGGAGGAGTCGCAGCGGGCCCGCCACGCGGGCGTCGGCGTCGCCCGGGTGGAGTCGCTGCTCGAAGGCGCCCAGATCGTGCTGCCCGGCCTGCTCATCGCGCTCGTGACCAGCGTCGGCGCGGCCTTCGCCGTCGACGACCGGATCACCGTCGGCCAGCTCGTCACCTTCTACGCGTACGCGGTCTTCCTGGTCGCGCCGATGCGCACGATCACCGAGGCGGCCGACCGGCTCACCAAGGGACACGTCGCCGCCCGCCGGGTGGTGCGGATCCTGTCGATCGAGCCGGAGGTGACCGGCGGCACGGGCAGCACCGCGGGCGGCGTGCTGCGCGACAGCCACAGTGGTGTCACCCTGCAGCCCGGGTCTCTCACCGCGCTCGCCGCGGCCCGGCCGGAGGACGCCATCTCCATCGCCGACCGGCTGGGCCACTACTCCGACGGCGACGTCACGTTCGGCTCCGCCGACCTGGCGTCGCTGCCGGTGGAGGAGGTCCGGGCGCGCATCCTGGTCGCGGACAACGGCGCCCGCCTGTTCACCGGGACACTCCGGGACGAGCTGGACGTGCGCGGCACCGCGACCCCCGAGCTGATCAGCCGGGCCATGCACGCGGCGTGCGCGGAGGACATCGTCGAGGCGCTGCCCGACGGGCTCGACGCGCAGGTGGCTGAGGCGGGGCGGGAGTTCTCCGGCGGCCAGCAGCAGCGGCTCCGGCTCGCCCGGGCGCTGCTGGCGGACCCCGAGGTGCTCATCCTCGTCGAGCCGACCAGCGCCGTCGACGCCCACACCGAGGCGCGCATCGCCGGCCGGCTGGCGGCCGCGCGACGTGGCCGCGCCACGCTGGTCTGCACGACCAGCCCGCTGGTGCTGGGCCGGGTCGATCACGTGATCTACGTCGAGGACGGCCGGGTTCAGGCGGAGGGCACCCACCGCGACCTCCTGACCACCTGCCCGGCATACGCGGCCACGGTCACAAGAGGGGAGACCTGACGAGATCCCGCACCCTTCGGAGTTTCGGACCTCCAAAGGTGATCCTGAAGGGATCAGCGGCGAAGAGGAGAAACGGCCCCCGACCACGGGCTACGCGGACGGCACGGCCCCCGGGAGACGAAGGGTCGCACGTCGGGAGGCTAGGCGTCCGCAGGAGGAGCCCGACGCAGAGCGGAGACAGGGTAGGGCGGCTCCGGGTGAACGGGGGAGCGGTAAGTGCGGAGATAGGACGGGGTGGGCTCCGGGTGAAACGGCCGGAGCGGTGACGGCGGAGGCAGGGCGGGTCGGCCCCGCGTGAACGGCGGGAGCGGTGACTGCGGAGGCGGGACGGGGTGGCTCCGGGTGAACGGGGGAGCGGTGAGTGCGGAGATAGGACGGGGTGGGCTCCGGGTGAAACGGCCGGAGCGGTGGCGGCGGAGGCGAGGCGGGTCGGCTCGCGTGGACAGGGGAGCGGTGAGTGCGGAGATGGGACGGGGCGGCTCCGGGTGAACGGGAGAGCGGCGAAGACGGGGCGGGTCGGCTCGCGTGAGCGGCGGGCGCGGTGACTGCGAAGGCGGGACGAGGTGACTCTGGGTGAACGGCTGGAGGGTGGCTGCGGAGCCGGGACGGGGCGGCTCGGGGTGAGGGCAGGGGCCGGCCTCGGCCTCGGCGGAGGCCGGATGGGGTGGGTTAGGACGAAGGCCGGGCCGGGAGTCTGAGGGATCGGGTGGAGGGGCTGGCCGGGAGTCCGAGGGATCGGGTGGGGGCCGGCAGGGAGTGGGACGAGAAGTGGATGTCGAGCTGAGAGGGGAGGGGTGACGGGGATGGCCCGCGAGATTCTTCCGGTCGCCGATCGGAAGCAGGTGCGCGCCTACGCGCGGCGGTTGACGTTGAAGTATCCGCGGCGGCTCGCCACCGCCCTCGCCCTGCACGCGCTCGCCGCCGTCGCCGGGCTGGTGGTGCCGTGGCAGCTCGGCATGCTGGTCGAGGACGTCGAGCGAGGCGTCGCGGTGAACGTGGTGCTGTTCGCAGCCGGGGTCGCGGGGTTCCTGCTGCTGCAGGGCGTGCTGGTCAGGTATGCGGTGCTGGCCTCGGCCCGGCTGGGCGAGAAGGTGCTGGCGGAGCTGCGCGAGGAGTTCGTCGAAAGGGTGCTGGCCCTGCCGCTGTCGACGGTGGAACGGGCCGGCTCCGGCGACCTGCTCACCCGCACGTCGCGCGACGTCGACTCGCTGTCGAGGACGGTGCGGCACGCGGTGCCGGAAACCCTGATCGCGGTCGTCACGTTCGTCATCACCATGGGCGCGATCGTTCTGGTCAGCCCGCTGCTCATGCTGCCGATGCTGCTGGCCGCGCCGCTGCTGTTCTTCTCCACCCGCTGGTATCTCCGGCGGGCCAGGGACGGCTATCTTCGCGAGAACGCCGCGTACGCGGAGATGACCGAAGGGCTGGCCGAGACCGTCGAGGGCGCCAGGGCCGTGGAGGCGCTCGGCCTGGAGAGGCGGCGGCGTGAGCGGGCCGACCGCGACATCGCCGGTTCGTTCGCCGCCGAACGCTACACGCTCGGGCTGCGCACCGTCTGGTTTCCGTCGGTGGAGCTGGGCTATGTGGTGCCGCTCGTGGCGACGCTGCTCGTCGGCGGGTTCCTCTACAGCGCCGAGTGGGTGACGCTGGCGCAGGTCACCTCCGCCGCGCTCTACGCACAGCAGCTCGTCGACCCCCTCGACCGGTTTCTCATGTGGATCGACGAACTCCAGGTGGGCGGGGCGGCCATGGCACGGCTGCTCGGGGTCGCGAACGTGCCCGACGACCGCGAGCCCTCCGGCGCCCGGCCCGCCGGTGAGCTGCTGAGCGCCGACCAGGTGAGGTACGCCTACCGGGAAGGGCGGGACGTGCTGCACGACGTGTCGCTGACCGTGCGGCCCGGCGAGCGGCTGGCCATGGTGGGGCCGTCGGGCGCGGGGAAGTCGACGCTCGGCAGGCTGCTGGCCGGCATCCACGGCCCCGGCGCCGGGACCGTCTCGGTCGGCGGCGTGCCCTTGGTGGACCTGCCGCTGGACGAGCTGCGCGGGCACGTCGCCTTGGTCACCCAGGAGCACCACGTGTTCAAGGGCACGCTGCGGGACAACCTCGTGATCGCCAGGCCCGGCGCCGACGAGGAGTCGGTGCGTGAGGCGCTCGCGGCCGTGGACGCCCTGGACTGGGTGCTCGGCCTGCCGGACGGGCTGGACACGGAGGTCGGCTCCGGCGGTCTGGCGATCTCGCCCGCGCACTCGCAGCAGCTCGCGCTGGCCAGGCTCGTGCTCGCCGACCCGCACACGCTGGTGCTGGACGAGGCCACGTCGCTGATCGACCCGCGGGCCGCCAGGAACCTGGAGCGCTCGCTGGCGGCGGTGCTGGACGGGCGCACGGTCATCGCCATCGCCCACCGGCTCTACACGGCTCATGACGCGGACCGGGTGGCGGTGGTGGAGGACGGACGGATCATCGAACTGGGCTCCCATGACGAGCTGGTGGCGGAAGGCGGCTCCTACGCCGCTCTCTGGCAAAGCTGGCACGGCACCTCGGACCGCGCTCCGGTCTGAGCCGGTGCTGAGGTCCGAGGTGGTGCTTCGGTCGAGGGTGTTCAGTTCATCTCGTTTTGTCCGGCATGAACGAAGAACCCTTCGGAGAACCCCCTCGGACTGAGCGTGCCTGACGGTCCGCTCAGCCCGCCTTGGCCATGGAGAACTGCTTGTTGACCGCCGGAAGGTCAGCCGAGCAGGCCGAGATACTGGGCCAGCCGTCCCTGTATCTGCGTCAGCACGTCCTCGTCCAAAGTGCCGGTCCGATCTTCCGGCACGGACTTCATGAGAGGCTGCACCGCGGGAACCCGGATCCAGCACTTCTTGATCACGCCGCCCTGGCCCCTGGCAAGCTGCACGTCGAATCGGGTCCGCCGCGAAGTCGAGCTCGAAACAGGACAGACGAGGACGAACGGCCAGTCGGGGTCGCCGTTGGACTGCCCGCCGGTGACCACGACCACGGGACGGCGTTCGTCGTGCACAACCCGCTCTTCCTCAGGGATGAGACGGAGAGTCTTATCGCTGACGAGGTAGACGCCTCCGGCCACGTAGGGAGCCGGCACTATTCCTTCAGTAGGTGCCGGGTCGCCTCCGCGCGGGGTTCGGCGAGATCCTGGCTCTCTTCGAGGAGGTCCTCGACGCCGCCGGGTTCGTCGCCGGGGAGGGGATGGTCCTTGGCCCACTGGCGCAGGCGAGCCAGGCCCGATCCCAGATCGGGTAGTGGCGGTCCGCCGGCCAGATCGAGGCGCGCTTCGCGTCTGTGCTGCTGGACGGCCTCCTGCATGGGAGGCGTCTGGTAGGTGAGGTCGCGGAGTTGACCTGCGGACCATCGCCCGTAGTCGGACAGCACGCCGTCGACCATCCGGGCGAACTCCGCGTCGATGGCCAGCTGCGGTGCGTCCACCAGGTGAACGACGCTCTCACGGTTGCCGCCGAACGGGTCGGCGCTCTCTTCCACCAGGATGACGCCCGCCTCGCGCAGATCGCGCTCCACTTCGCCGAGACGAAGACTGTGGGGGCCGTGGTGACGCCAGCGCCACTCCACACCAGAGCCCGGAGGGAGGCCACGCTCGACGGCACGGAGGTCGGCCAGGTAGAGAAGCTTGGCCAGCTTGGTGCGGTTGACGCGCATGCCGTTGGTCCGTGCGGTCGCCAGGAGATAGGCGATGGCCGCCGCGGGGCCGCGGAGAGGCGAAGGAACCGACACGATTCCCAGTGTAGGCACTGGCCACGTCACAGTCCGTGCCTCCTCGTTCGGCCTGCTATTGAAATCTTGTTCGATTATGAGCATGCCGGATCCTGTGGATAGAAGTCGGCCGTTGGTCAGAGTCAAGGCCCCAGGTCTCGATCCGCCGTCTGGCGGTGAGCCGCGGTTGACGGCTGCGCCCATGGGCCCGCCGTCAGCACTTCGCCGGGGTAGGGGGCAGGGTCTTGTCGGTGAGGTAGCGGTCGATGTGGGTGCGGGCGCAGGGGTTGGAGGTGTAGAGGGTGTGGCCGGGGCCGTCGTGGGTGATGGTGACGCTGCCCGGGACCGTGCTCATGGCTCGGGTGACCGCGTCGGACTCGCCCCAGGCGCCGGCGCCCAGGAGGGGTGGGAGGGTCTTGGGCAGTGGGGCGGGCGGGTTGGTGACGGGGACGGGCCAGCCGACGCAGGCCAGGCCCGCGGTGGCCATGGTGTTGGCGGCGCCCGCGTTGGGGGCGGCCTTGCGCAGGCGGGCGGTCATGGCGTCGAGGGCGGACCGGCTCGTGGGGCGCGGCCAGTCGGTGCACTCTGTGACCCCGGTGGCCTGGTCGGGGTAGCGGGCGCCGCGGGCGGGGAGGAAGGCCGAGGCGTCGCCGCCGTGGGCCTTGCGGATCGCCGCGGCCAGGCCCGGCCAGGCGGCGCGGCCCTGGCGAGCCGAGGAGACGGCGAACGAGCGCAGATCGCGGCCCGTGTAGGCGACGCCGTCGGCGGCGCGGACCGGCTCGCGGTCGGCCCCGGCGACCAATGAGCGCCACTTGCGGGGGACGTCGCGGCAGCCGCCGGTGGCGCACCAGTCGAAGAAACGGGTCAGCGACCGCTCGTTGCTCCTGGCCATCGCCTCCACCTCCTTGCCCCAGTCGGCCGGGCTGTGGTTCCACGTGCCGTCGAGGACCATGGTGCGGACCTGGCCGGGGAAGAGGCGGGCGTAGGCCTGGCCGTAGAAGCCGGCGTAGGAGGCGCCGTAGTAGTTGAGCCCGCCGTCGCCGAGCGCCTTCCTGATCGCCTCCATGTCACGGGCGTGGTCGGCGGAGCTCATGTTGGCGAACAGCTCGGGGTCCTTGTGGCGGCACGCCTCGGCGAGACCGCGGTTGGTGTCGGACAGGCGCCCCCACTCGGCGTCGTCGCGCGGCGCGGCAGGGATGGGGACGCGGGTCCAGACGCACGGCAGGCCCGTGCTCCGGCCGCGGAACTGCTCGCCGTAACCGCGGGTGTCCCACACCACGACGTGCATCCGCTTGCGCAGCCCGGCCCAGGTGTCGACGATCGGCTCGGTGTAGGCGATGCCGGGGGCGCCGGGGCCGCCGTAGGCGACGAGCGCGGAGCCCTCGGCCCGGCCGGTGGCCTTGAGCCGGCCGAGCTTGAGCGTGATCCGCCGCCCCTCGGGCTTGGACCAGTCGACCGGCACCCGCAGGTCGGCGCACTCCATGCCGATCTTGTCGCCGGGGCACGGGGCCCAGTCGAGTGGGGCCGTCTCCTGTGCGGGCGCGCCGCCCGAGACCACCAGTGTCAGGGCCATCGCGATTGACTTCAGCATGCCGATCACGATGGCCGAACGCCTCGCCCTGCCACATCGGACCACGGTCTGGTTCTAGGAGGGCCGAATCAGACCGTGGTCTGTCATCCCGCTACAGGTGCAGCGACTTCTTCAGGAAGTCGACCTGGAGCAGCAGCAGGTTCTCCGCCACGATCTCCTGCGGCGTCATGTGGGTGACGCCGGACAAGGGCAGCACGGTGTGCGGCCGGCCCGCCGCCAGCAGCGCCGACGACAGGCGCAGCGTGTGGGCCGCCACCACGTTGTCGTCGGCCAGCCCGTGGATGAGCAGCAGCGGCCGCTCCAGCTTGGCCGCGTCGCCGAACAGCGACGACGTGTCGTACACCTCAGGCTGCTCGTCGGGATGCCCGAGGTAGCGCTCGGTGTAGCAGGTGTCGTACAGCCGCCAGTCGGTCACCGGCGCCCCCGCCACCGCCGCGTGGAACACGTCGGGCCTGCGCAGCACCGCGAGCGCCGCCAGGAAGCCGCCGAACGACCATCCGCGGATCGCCACCTTCTCCAGGTCGAGGTCGTCGGGGTACTGCTCGGCGACCCCATGAAGAGCGTCGACCTGGTCCTCCAGCGCGGGCGTGGCCAGGTCGCCGAGCACCTCCCGCTCGAACGCGGGCCCGCGCCCCGGGGTGCCCCGCCCGTCGACCACGACCACGGCGAACCCCTGCTCGGCGAACCACTGGCTCTCCAGGTAGCCGCCGCGCCTGTTGAGCACCCGCTGGGCGTGCGGGCCCCCGTACGGATCCATGAGGACCGGCAGCCGCCGCGAGCCCGGCTCGTGCCAGGAGGGCAGCACCACGGCGGTCGCCAGCTCGCGACGGCCGGAACGGCCGAGTGAGACGCGCAGGTCGAGACCGGGACGCTCGGCGTAGGAGGGGATCGGGACGGCCACGCCGTCGCGGCGCACGACGGTGGTGGAGACGCCCTCGGTGTCGAGGTTCTGCTCGGTGAGCACGCCGACGCCGCCCGCCATCCGGCCGGTGAACACGCCCGACCGGGTGGAGACCGGCAGCAGCGAGTGGCCGTCCCAGGTCCACAGCTGGATCTCGGTCGGGTCGCCGCTGGCGCTGAACAGCACGCTGTCGTGGTCGACGTCGAGCACCGCGCGCACCTGCAGGGTGGGCGGGGTGACGGGGCGGTCGCCGACGAACAGCCGGTGGCCCCCGTCGGCGGCGGCCACCCAGACCAGCGAGCCGTCGTCGAGGTGGGCGGGCACGCCGGAGACGACGTCGACCCAGGCCGGGTCGGTGTCCTCGCGCACGAGGGTGGACTTCCCGGTCTCCGGGTCGACCGAGAGCAGGCGCATCGTCTTCTGGTCGCGGGAGAGCGTCACGATCGACAGCGCGTGGGAGTCCCACGCCGCCGTCGCGAGATATTCGTGCTCGTACGGGACCGCGACCCTGGACCCGTCGAGCCCCAGCACGAACAGCTCGGTCACGGCGTTGGGCGTGCCGGCGGCGGGATAGCGCTGGACGGCCGGGGGCCGGCCGGGGTTGGCCGGGTCGGCGATGTGCCAGGTGTGGACCGGCGCCTCGTCGGCCCGCTCCACCAGGAGGGCGTCGCCGGAAGGCGACCACCAGTGGCCGCGCATGCGGCTCATCTCCTCGGCGGCGATGAACTCCGCCAGACCGTACGTGACGGTCTCCGACTCGGGGGTGGCGAGCACGCGGTCGTCGCCGGTGGACAGGTCGTGGACGTGCAGGGCGCCGCCGGTGACGTAGGCGACCCGGCGGCCGTCGGGGGAGAGCCGGGGGTCGATGACCGCGCCCGCCGTCTCCAGCCGCCGGGTGCGCGCGGCGGCCAGGTCGGTCACGTAGAGGCCGCCGGACAGCGCGAACGCCGCCGTGGTGGCCTCCGCGTCGGTCGAGTAGGACACCACGCCGCCGGCCTGCTCGCGGCTGCGCTCGCGCCGGGCGCGCTCCTCCGGCGGCAGGTCCTCGTCGCCGGAGTCGAGCGAGCGCGGATCGACGACCAGCCGCTCCACGTGGGTCTCGGTGTCGAGCTCCCACAGACACGTCACGGGGTCGGTGCCCGACTTGGTGCGCAGGAACAGCACCCGCGCGCCGTCAGGGGAGATGGTGAAGCCCCTGGGCACTCCCAGGGTGAAGCGGCGGGTCCTGGCCGACAGGCGCGGGAAGCTCTCACTCATGGGCCCAATCCTGCCAGTTGTTACGCTCGGAGCATGATTGACCGACGGCTGCTGCTCGTGCACGCCCATCCCGACGACGAGTCGATCGGGACCGGCGCCACGATGGCCCGCTACGTCGCCGAGGGCGCCCACGTCACGCTCGTCACCTGCACGCTGGGCGAGGAGGGGGAGATCATCCCCGTGGAGCTCTCGCACCTGGCGTCCGAGGAGGACGACGTGCTCGGCGACCACCGGATCGGTGAGCTGGCCGCCGCCTGCGAGGCGCTCGGCGTCGAGGACCACCGCTTCCTGGGCGGCCCAGGGCGCTGGCGCGACTCCGGGATGATGGGGGTCGCCACCAACGACAGGCCCGACGCGTTCTGGCGGGCCGACCTCGACGAGGCGGCGGGTGAGCTGGTCGCGGTCATCCGCGAGGTGCGGCCCCAGGTGCTCGTCACGTACGACGAGAACGGGCATTACGGTCACCCGGACCACATCCAGGCCCACCGCGTCTCCAGGCGGGCGTTCGAGCTGGCGGCCGACCCGGGCTTCGGCGAGGGCGAGCCGTGGCAGATCGCGAAGTTCTACCACACGGCCACGCCGAGGTCGGTGCTGGCGCGGTCCAACGAGGCGCTGCTGGAGGCGGGCGCCCCGTTCACCGTCGCGAGCGTGGACGACATGCCGTTCGGCGACCCCGACGGGGTCGTCACCACGGAGATCGACGCCCGGCCCTGGCTCGGCCACAAGGCGGCGGCCATGCGCGCGCACCACACGCAGATCACGGTGTCCGAGCCGTGGTTCGCGCTGTCCAACCACGTCGGTCAGGAGATCCGGGGAGTCGAGCACTTCGTGCTGGCCATCGGGGAGCGCGGGCCCGCCGTGCCCGGTCCTCCGGTCGAGGCAGGAGGGCTCGGCGAGCCGTACGAGCGGGAGAACGATCTGTTCGCCGGCATCCACTAACCTCGACCGACATGGAGCAACGCAGCCAGGTCGAGTCGGCGCTGGGGGGAGCCGCCTACGGCATGCTCTTCGTGCTGGGCGTCGTCATGGGCGTGGTGGGCGGATTCACCCACAGCGCGTGGCCGGGCCTCCCGGTCGTCTCCGCGGTGCTCTGGCTGGTGCTGATCTTCGGTGTCTCCCTGGGGGCGGGCAGGCTGATGGGCGGGCGCGCGGCCGCCGCCGTCACGTCGGCCGGGTGGGTGCTGGTGTCGTCGGCGTTCTCGCTCAGACTGGGCGCGGGGGATCTGGTGATCGCCGGGGACGCGTCGGGGCACGTGTACCTCTACGGCGGGATGATGGCCGCGGTCGCGGCATTTCTGATGTTGCCCTCGTCGGGGGGATCGTGGCTGTTGCGCGGATATCCGGAAGGGGGCTCGGCTCCGCCGGGTAAAGTGCAGCAGGGCCGATGAAAGCGCTGCTTAATAGCGCGACAGGCATGTGAATGATCTGTCGCCGCGCGCGATATGAAATTCACTGGATATAGCAATATGATTCTCCCGGCCCGGCGGCTGAAGGGAGGCCGCCGGGCCGGGGAAACGTGATCACTGCGCCGGTGGCGTCACGGTCTCCGTCGGGGGCGGGGTGTCCGTGGGCACATCGGTCGGCGTGTCGGTCGGGGTGTCGGTCGGAGTGTCAGTCGGCAGGTCGGTGGGAACCTCCGTCGGGATCTCGGTCGGCTCCGGACATGTCGGGATCTCGGTCGGGCTGATAGTCGGATCCACCGTCGGGTCGACGGTCGGGGAGATGGTGGGATCCAGGGTCGGGTCGACCGTTGGGTCGACGGTGGGGTCGACGGTGGGATCGACGGTCGGGTCCACTGTCGGGTCGACGGTCGGGTCGACGGTGGGATCAACCGTCGGGTCCACTGTCGGATCGACGGTGGGATCGACCGTCGCTGTTGGCGTCAACGTGGGGGTTTCCGTCGGAGGCGCGGGCTGACAGGTGAACGTGACCGTCGCCGTGGCCGTCTCGGTGACCGTTTCCGTGACCGTCACCGGGGGTTCCGTGATCGTGACCGTGGGGCCGGGGAGCGGCCACATCCTGATCCTCGGCTTGCCGCGCAGCCAGTAGTCGCCGCGGCCGAGCCGCTTGGCGGCCTCGCCCGTGCCCGAGGCCACCGTGAGCCCGACACGCACCGTACGGCAGGACTTGCGCTTGCAGACCCGCTGCCTGACGCTGAACTTGGCCGCGGTCTCGTACGTGACGGCGACGTCCAGATAGGTCACGCCGTCTCTCTCGACGATCTCGGTCTTCGCCACGTACGCCCCGGGGGCGGTGGTGGCGGGTAACGCCGCCGCGGCGGCGGCTGGGGAGTCGGCGACGCGTAAGGGGACGGTGGCTGATGTCTGGGTGATCGCGATTCCGCCGGCTCCGGCCAGTGCCGCGGAAGCCAGCAGCGCGCCCAGGATGGTGAATCTCATAAATCCTGCTCTTCTAGGAGATTTCAGGACTCAGATCATTATTCCGATTTGTCAAGATTGGTCAAGACTGAGACGCATGGACAGGCGATATCGGTTCCGCCGAGTCATCAATTTTCTTAATCTCACCACTCCACTCGGCCTGCTCATCGCCGCGATAGGCGGCGCGACCAGGCGATCCGGCCCGGACGGGCTCGTGCTCGCCTGCGGCTACCGCTTCCGCTTCCCCATCGCCGGGGCGTTCACGGTGGGAAATGTGGTGATCACCAGACGTGACGGACTCGACGAGACCCTGATCGGTCACGAGAGCAGGCACGCCACCCAGTGGGCCTGGTGCGCCGGTCTGCCCATGCTCCCGCTGTACCTGCTGGCGATGCTGGTCTCGGTGATCGTCTGCGGCGACCAGGCGTCGTACAACCCCTTCGAACGGCTCGCCGGTCTGGACGAGGGCGGCTACCGGCGGGCGCAGCCCCGCTGGCGCGGACGCGCAGGTGAGCCTCCACACGCGTGACTGATCCATTACGCGGGGCAGGAGATCTCCATGACGCAGATCATCCGTGCTCCGAAGAGACCCGAGAGCTATCGTGACCGCCTCACCGACACCCCGTCGGGGCTGCGGGAGGTGCTCAGCATCGCCTGGCACACCGCCTTCCCCCCTGACTTGAGCGAGGCCGCCCGCATCCCCGTGGCGGGCGGCGAACTGCCTCCGGTCGCGCGGGGGGAGACGTCCGTGACGTGGGTCGGGCACGCGACCTACCTGCTCCGGACGGGCGGACTGTCGATCCTCACCGACCCGGTGTGGTCACGGCGCATCCCCGGGGTGCGGGCCCGCGTGAGCATGCCCGGCCTGGACTGGGAGGACCTGCCGCCGATCGACGCCGTGGTCATCAGCCACGACCACTACGACCACCTGGACTGGCCCACCGTGCGCAGGCTGCCCAGGACGACGCCGATGCTCGTGCCTGCCGGGCTCGCGAAGTGGTTCACCGATCGCGGCTTCACCGAGGTGATCGAGCTGGACTGGTGGGAGTCGGCCACCGTCGGCGGCGTGAGCTTCGAGTTCGTGCCCGCCCACCACTGGAGCAGGCGCACGCTCTTCGACTTCTGCAAGACGCTGTGGGGCGGGTGGGTGATCGGCGGGTCGGTGTACTTCGCCGGCGACACCGGTTACGGCGAGCGGCTCGCCCAGATCGGCGCCCGTCACCCCGGCCTGGACCTGGCCTTGATGCCGGTCGGCGCCTACCAGCCGCCGTGGGCGATGGAGCCCGCCCACGTCGACCCGCCGCAGGCCGTACGGGCCTTCCTGGACGTGGGCGCGCACCGGATGGCCACCATGCACTGGGGCACGTTCGTGCTGTCCGGTGAGCCGCTGCTGCGGCCCCTGGAGTGGATCCGCGAGGAGTGGGCCGCCCACGGCCTGCCCCGCGAGTGCCTGTGGGACCTGGCCGTGGGCGAGTCGCGCGCCTTCGCCACCTGAACGGTCAGGGGCGGAGCCGGAGCGTGTGCACGGCGGCCTTGGTCACCGAGCCCGCGTCCGAGCGCATCGGCAGCATCTCGCCCCTGGCCCACAGCTCCGCCTGGTCCCAGTAGTTCTCGTGGAAGGCGTGCCCCGACGCGCCCGTCAGGTTGATCCACCGCGACTCGTCCAGGTCACCCAGGTCCACGACCATGCGCATGGACGGCACCGTCGTGACCGCGTACCCCTCCAGCACGTTCCAGCCGGTGGCGTTCACCGCGTCCTTGCCGCCCGCCGAGGCCAGCGGCCCCCGGTTGAACAGCGCCTCGATCGGCGCGATCCCCGAGGTGCCGAGCGAGCCGTGGGTGAGCTTCAGCCCGTGCAGGTCGCCCCAGCGCCACGCCTTCACGTCGTCGCCGAGCAGCTCCGACAGCTCCTGGAAGGCCGAGGCCATGGCCTGGCGCAGGATGTCATCGCGCCGCTCGGTGATCCCCTCGGTGCGGGTGTCGTCCCAGTACGGGTCGTCGGGGTCGCGCAGGAGCCCGGCGACGACCTCGTACCAGCGGTCGCCCCCGTTCGGCCTGGCGCCCTCCGGCAGCTCGTCGTGGAAGGTCAGCTCCAGCAGGTGCCGCCAGACCGCGTTGAAGTACGCCGCGGCGGCCGATCCCGCGTCCTGGGCGCCGTTCCAGCCGTCGAGCAGCCCGCGGGCCTCCTTGGCGGGCCCGGCCAGGTCCACGGCCATCAGCGAGGGCACCAGGGTCCCGGCGAACAGGTTGCGGTCGTCCCGCTGGACGCGCGCCATCGTCGCGGCGTCCACCTGACCCTTGCCGATCTCCTCGCGCAGCAGGTCGAGGATGCGCTGCGAGCGGTATCCGTACGACCAGTCCTCCGTCAGGTGCGGCCGGTAGCGCCGGGGGTCGATGACGGCGTTGTTGGCCGTGACGACGAACCCCTCCGCCGGGTTGCGCACCGACGGAAGCTGGTCGTACGGGATGGGCGCGGTGTTCCAGTCGTACTCGCCGGTCCAGCCGGGCACGGGCACGGTGCCGTCGCCCGACTTGCGCACGGGGATGCGGCCGGGCGCCTGGTAGCCGATGGTGCCCGAGGTGTCGGCGTAGACCAGGTTCTGCGCGGGCACCTCGAAGAGCGCGGCCGCCGCCCGGAACTCGTGCCAGTCGCCCGCCTGGTTCAGCTCGAAGATCGCGTCGACGGTCCGGCCGGGCATGAGAGCGGTCCACGACAGGGCCACCGCGTTGGCCTCGCCGCTCGGTTCCACCGCGCCCATGACCTCGTTGACCAGCGGCCCGTGCAGGGTGCTGCGCACGGTGATGGTGACCGGGGCGCCGCCCGCCACCTCGATCCGCTCCTGACGGGTCTCCAGCGGGACCTGCTCGCCCTGGTAGAGGTACGTGTCGCCGTCGACCTTCTCCAGGAACAGGTCGGCCACGTCGGGACCCAGGTTGGTGAACCCCCAGGCGATCTTGTCGGTGTGCCCGATGATCACACCGGGGACGCCCGAGAACGAGAACCCGGTCACGTCGTACGGGCACGCCTCGCTCGGCACGCGGCAGTGCAGGCCCACCTGGTACCAGACCGAGGGCAGCTGCGCCGACAGGTGCGGGTCGTTGGCCAGGAGCGGCTTGCCGCTCTTCGTGTGCTCGCCGGAGACCACCCACGAGTTGGAGCCGATGCCCTCCCGGTCCGTCGCGCCGATCGTGCTGGGCACCGCGTCGAGCGCCCGCGCCGCCTGGGCGAGGGCCCGCGCGCCGGTCCGCGTGTCCTGCCGGGTGCGCGGCTCGGCGGTCTGGTCGAAGCGCTCCCGGTCGATCGTGCCCCGGGTGACGATCGGCTCGTGCTCGTCGTACGGATAGCCGGGGTAGAGCTGGGCCACCCGCTCCGGCGGCAGCGCGGTGAGCGCCAGGGCGCGGTCGATCTCGTCCTCGAGGTTGGAGCGGAGGTCCCAGGCCATGGCCTTGAGCCAGGCGACGGAGTCGAGCGGGGTCCACGGCTCGGGGTCGTAGGCGCCGTTCTGCGCCTTGAGAATCGAGTATTCGAGACTGCGGTCGGAGGCGTTGGGGTTGGCGGCGGTCCAGGAGTTCACGCCCTTGGCGTAGGAGTCGAGGAAGCGCCTGGTGCGCTCGGTCAGCTCGGGCAGCTCCTGCTCGGCCACCTTGCGCCAGCCCATGGTCCTGATGGCCTTGTCGCTGTCGAGGGTCGTCGCGCCGAACAGCTCGGAGAGCCTGCCGGCGGTCACATGGCGGCGGAAGTCCATCTCCCAGTAGCGGTCCTGGGCGTGCACGAAGCCCTGGGCCATGAAGAGGTCTTCGGCGGTGTCGGCGTAGATGTGCGGGATTCCGTATTTATCACGATAAATCTCCACATTCCCGGTTAAGCCGGGGAGCCGCACCGTACCCTCCACCTGCGGGAACGACTGCCGCACGGTGACCACGAGCACCGCCGCGAGCACCAGCGCGATCGCCAGGAGAACGGTAACCACCCGCGCGAACCACCGCAGCGGCCCCGGCATCCACGCGTACGGCCTCAACCTCACGAAAACCTCCATACTCCCCGCGCTGGCACCCAGTGTGGCAGTCCTCGCCGACTCCTCTCGCCGCCGTCACACCGCGTTTTCCTCCACGCACCGGGAGGTACCTCGCAACCCAGATGCAACCCGAGATCTGCCTATCGTTTCGCTTGGCGCGCTACCGTCCACACCCCCGCACCAGGACGGCGCCATCCCGGGCGGACGGCTCCTGCCATGCCGTCCGCCCGACCTCACACCGCGACGGGCCGCCCGCTCAGGGCCGGGGCTTGCCGATGTCGGCGGGCAGGTCGAGAGCCAGGACGTGGTCCAGGTGCAGGAACGACTCGAACTTCGCGCCCGGCGGCACCGAGTCGTCGCGCTCCAGCTCCTCCAGGACACGCAGCGCGGCCGGGGTGTCGAGGTCGTCGTCCAGCGCGGACTCGGCCCGCCGGACGTACGCGGCGGCCATCGGCGCGCTCGGCGACTCCGACCATTCGGCCACCCGGGCGCGCAGGCGGCGCAGGGTGCCGTCGGCGGCGCGCAGGACGTCCCAGGTGAGGTCCAGCGGGCCGCGGTAGTGGTGCTGCAGGAACGCCAGCCGCACCGCCAGCGGGTCGAGCCCGGCCTCCGCCACTTCGGCGAGCTCCCGCGGCCCGTCGCCGGGCGTCACCCCGTCGGGACCGGGCGCACTGCCGCCCGGCGCCAGCCCTGCGCTGTGCGCCCAGCGGCGGACCACCTCGTGCCCGGCCGCCGCGTCCGACTGGGCGCGCATGGCCTCGTGGTGCGGGAAGATCAGCTCGGTGCCGCCGGTCTGGATGTCGACCCGGTCGCCCAGCCGCCGCGACGACATCGCCGAGCACGCGACGTGCGGGCCGGGCACTCCGCGCCCCCACGGCGAGTCCCAGGCCGCCTCGCCGTCCGCGGGCCGCCACAGCACCCAGTCGGCCGGGCGCCGCCGCTCCGGCCCGTCGTGGGGGAATCCATCCCCGCCGTCGTGCGGGGACCGCTCCCCGTCGTGGGGGAATCCATCCCCGCCGTTCGGGTCCTTCTCCCCGGACAGCTCGCCGTACGAGGGAGAGCCGGCGGAGTCGAAGAACACCCAGCCGCCGTCGGCCGCGTACGCGTGACCGCGCTCGACCAGCGCGGCGACCAGCTCGACCACCTCGCCGGCGTGCTCGGCGGCGCGCGGGGACAGCTCGGGCGAGCGCAGGTTGAGCGCCGCCGCGTCGCGGGCGGACGCCTCCTCGTACGCCCGAGCGCTCTCCACCGGGCAGCCCACGTCGTCGACGCCCAGGCAGACCACCATGCGCACCCGATGCCGTTCCAGGACCCGGCGGATCAGATCGGACAGCAGCGCCGGGCGCAGGTCGCCGAGGTCCGCCCGGCGGTGGACGGGCGGCGCGCAGGCGTACATCCGCAGCCCCCGGGCGGGCGCGATCTCCTCGACCTGCCCGGTCAGCGTGTCGTAGATCCGCAGCATGCCTCGACCCTAGCCGTCATCTCCCCAGGAAGCCGAGGATGTCGCGGTCACCCCGCTCGCGCAGCCGGGCGAGGACCTCCTCGCGGGTGGCGGTCTCGGGCAGCCCCACCCGCGCGCCGATCAGCCGCAGCCCCTCCAGCTCGGAGTTCACCGGCGCGGTGTAGCCGATGAGGTAGAGGGCCCGGTTGAGCGCGGGCATCCCGGGAGGGGCGGCCGGCAGGTAGCGGGTGAGCAGCTCCCCGCCGTCGGAGACGGTGAGGAACACGTGGTCGCCCTCGCTGGCCTTGAAGTCGGCGAGTACGTTGCGTATCGAGCCCATCGTCGGCTGGTTGTGCCAGCTGATGACCACGTCGCCCGAGGGCGTCGAGGCGGTGAGCGACCCGCCCGGCGCCATGCCCAGGTGCGCGGCGAACCCGGTCGGCAGCGGCGAGCCGGAGCCGCGCAGGTGCTCGGCGTTCACGTCCACCCGGTGCCACCAGCGCCCGTCGCGGCTGCGGAAGCTGCGCCGGGTCTCCGAGACGTCCTTGCGCGGCTGGTACGCGCCCGCCTCCCCGGAGGGCGAGGTGCCCGCCACCCGGATCCAGCCGCGCTGGCTGCGCTCGAACCCGGGACCGCCCGAGTAGGCGCGCACCGAGCTCTCGCTGACGTCGTAGCGGGAGGTCAGGTTGGCCACGATCGTGCTGACCGGGGCCTCGCCGCCGGCCCGCTCGATCTCCCTGACGATCATCTCCCGGATGCCCAGGTACTGGTCGCCGCCCCAGCGGGTCAGGCCGTACTTGTTCCTGTCGAGCCGCAGGAACCGGTCGTCGGCGGTGAGCTGGTTGCGGATGCCGACGAGGCTGTAGTCCTCGCCGATGCGTTCCTGGATCTCCTCCGGGGACATCGGCTTCCCGGAGACGGCCAGCACCGCCTCCGCCTTGTCGTTGATGCTGCGCGGCCACGGCACCACGTGCCCGTCGAGCACCCGCAGCTGCGGCACGGCGAGTATCCACCGTTCGGCCACGTCCTCGCGGACGCCGAGCTGGGTCACCATGGTCACCGCCTCGGCGAGCGGGTGCGGCCCGTCGGCGAACAACTGGCGGGTCTTCTCGCGCAGGTCGTCGGCGCCGCCCGCGATCAGCCAGCCGTCGGTCTGCTCGTAGCCCGTCAGCAGCGTGCGCACGAACCGCCAGGCCGGGATGCCCAGCGTGCGCAGCTCGGCGCGGTGCCACGGCACGGCCGCCGTCAGGTCGTCGGCGGGCGCGGCCGAGCCGAGCCGGCCGCGCAGCCAGGTGACGTGCGCGACCAGCGCCGCCGCCTCCGGCCCCGCGAGCCACAGCTCCACGTGGTCGCGCAGGTCGCGCTCGATCTGCCGGATCCGCTCCCTGGTCACCGAGAAGCGCTGGGCCAGCTCGTCCAGGGTGGCCCGGTCGGCCGCGTACAGCCGGTCGCGGGCGATGGCCCGCTGCCGCTCGTCGAGCGCCGCGAACAGGGCGTCGACCAGCTCAGGCAGCGGCTTGTCCTGCTGGACGGGCGCGGCGACCGCGGCCGCGGGTTCGAGCAGCCGGTCGAGCACGCCGCCGAACAGCTTCTGCACCACGTCCTTGCCGAGCGTCTCGGGTGTCCGCTCGGCCTCGGCGGGGTCGGAGAAGCGCAGCAGCGGCAAGATGTCGCCCAGCACCAGATGCCCCCAGAAGGCCACGGCGAGGTCGGCGAGGCGGCCCGCCACGACCTGCGTGCCCACGATGGCGCACGCCCGGTCGAGCGGGATCGCCTGCCACCATGCCTCGGGCAGCTGTGGCTCCTCCGCGATCGGTGCGATCTGGCCAGGTGCGGTCCAGCGCAGTGGTGGCGCGATGTCGCTCAGACTGAGGTTCATTGGGGTCCAACCGGCAACGATAGATATCCGCAGTTCAGACTATGTGATCAGAAGGACAGAAAAGGGCTACCTCTTCCGGAATGCGAAATGTAGAGCATCGTCCGGGCCCGGGTGCACGCCACGAACAGCATGCTCCGTTCCCGTTGCAGCGCGCGGGCCCGGGCGCCCGGATCGTCGGGAGGGCGCTCCGGCACGACCCCCTCGGCCACGCCGATGAGCGCCACCCTGTCGAACTCCAGCCCCTTGAGGTTGGCGAACGTCGACACCCGTACCGGAACGTCCCGCAACACCCGCTTGGCGGCCCGTACCAGCCCCTGGTTGCGCGCCCCGACCGCGATCCGGTCGGCGGGCACGCCCTCGTCGAGCCAGTCGGCGACGGTGCGCTCCAGGCCGGCCAGCTCCGCCTCCTCGCTTTCGTACGCGCGGACCACCGGCCGCGGCCCGAACCGCCCCGACCGGAACCCGTACAGCGCCGACATGCCCTTGACCAGCCCGTCGGCGGGCCCGCCGCCGCGCAGCCGGACCGCGAACGTCAGCAGCTCCTGCGGCAGCCGGTGCGAGACCTTGAGCGTGTACTGGACGGCCGGGATGCCGACCGCGCCGAGCGCGACCCGTGTGTCGGTGACGCGCTGGTGCGGGTCGCCGACGATGAACAGGTCGTCCGCCGCGCGCGGCGCCGCCGCCCGCAGCAGCCGCCACTGCGCGGGGCTGACGTCCTGCGCCTCGTCCACCACGATGTGCCGGTACGGTTTGCGCCCGGGTTCGACGTCGTCGAGCAGATCTCCCGTGGTCCTCGACAGCAGCCGGAGCGCCTCGTCGATCAGCTCGTCCATGGTCCGCGCGCCCGGCCCGACCAGCGCCGGGCGGCGGCCCTCCACCTGGGCCACGATGCGCATCGCCAGCCGCTCCGGGTTGTCCACCTCGATGCGCTTGCGCATCGGCTCGTCCTGGACGAGCTGGTCCAGCCGGCCGGTCAGCTCGTCGCAGAGCCCCTGGGAGAACGTCACCAGCAGCACCGGCCCGCTGCCGTGCGCGGCCAGGTGAGCGGCGCGGCGCAGCGCGAGCACCGTCTTGCCGGTCCCGGCCCCGCCCACCACCAGCACCGGATGGTCGTAACGGGCCCTGGACAGCCGGTGCTGCGGCGGATGCGGGAACACGCACCACTCGGGCGCCGTCAGCAGCCGGTCCAGCTCCGTCTTGTCGGCGGCGAACGCGGCCCGGTCGGGGCTGCGCAGCAGCGCCTGGTGGAGGTCCTCGGCGTCGACCGGTTCCTCGGGGTCCTCGTCGAAGGCGCGGCAGCCGTCCAGCTCCCGCCACGCCTCGGCCAGCGTGCCGCCCCTGGCCAGCACCGCCAGCGGAACGTACTGGGTGGGCGGCAGCAGCGGCTCGAGCGCGGCCACGTCCGCCTCGGTGGTGATGAGCCGGACCAGCGGCAGCGCGTGCACGTCGATGCCGAGGGCCAGCAGGTCGCCGTCGCAGATCGGGTCGAACAGCCTCGCGACGCCCGCCGACCGGCGTAACGCGGGCTCGACCCGCTCCAGCGCCTCGGCGTCCCACTCCTCGACCACGCCGAGCACCGGGTTGATCCCGTACCGGTGCCGTGCGGCGTACGACCAGGCCTCGGGGTCGGGCAGCACGGTGCGCAGCCAGTAGACGTCCCGCCGGCGCACCACCACCCCCCGGTGCCCCCCGGCGAGCCGGAGAGTCGCCACCCGGGGGTCCCTGGCGCCCCTGACCGACTCGGGATGCGGGGCGCCCGACACGTTCAGCAGGAACCGCCGCAGCGCGACCACGGCGTCTCGGCGCACCGGCTGTGCCAGTGCGCCGAGTTCCCTGGGAACCTCAGGGCCGATCGCGAGCCGCGGCACCGCATCAGTCCAGGAGTTGGAGAAGGTCGCGGTCCCCGCGCTCGCGGAGCCTGGTGAGCAGGTCCGGCAGCTTCACCGGGCCCGTCATGCCGATCCTCGTCGCGATCACCCGCGCCGCCTGGTCGCGGGTGCCGCCCGGGGCCGTGTAGCCGACCAGGCGGAGCGCCTTGGTGATCTTCTCCGCGCCGGCCGCGGCGACCGGCAGGTGCCGGGCCCGGAGCACGCCCTCGTCCGACAGCGTGAGGAACAGGTGACCACCCTCCTTCGCGCCGACGTCCGCCAGCAGCCTGTCGATCGACTCCAGCACCGGCCGGCCGTGCCAGGTCATGGTCAGCTCGCCCGCGGCGCTCCTGGCCGCCTTGCTCTCGCCCGGCGAGAGCCCCAGGTACGCGGCGAACCCGGTCGGCAGCGGGCACTCGCCGCCGCTCAGCTGCTCGGCCGTCACGTCCACGCGCAGCCACCACCGGCCGTCGGGCTGCCGGAAGCAGCGCCTGGTCTGCGAGACGTCCTTCAGCGGCTGGTACGGCTTGCCGGCCGCGCCGTTCTCCTCGCTCTGCACCGGCACCGCCGGGGCGAACGCCTGGAACTGCGACGGCACCGGATCGGGCGGCATGAACCCCGGCGGCAGCCCCGTCGGGGCCGGCTTCTGGACCGGCTTCGGTACTGGTTTCGGGGCTGGCTTGGGGGCGAAGGCGGGGGGCGGCGGCTCGGGCAGCTTGCCGTACGGCGCGCTGAACGCCGACGGCGACGCCGGCGAGCGCTGCGGCAGCGGCCGGTCGGGCAGCGTGGCGAGCACGAACTGCCAGGCGGGCACCTCCAGCGCCTTGATCTCCTTGCCGTGCCAGTCGGCGGCCTTGATCAGGCGCTCCTTGGGAGCGGACGGGCCGATCTTCTCCCGCAGCTCCTCCAGGTGCGCCCGGTACGGGGCGGCCTCGTCGCTGACCAGCCACTCGTCGAGCATGGCGCGCAGCCGGTCCTCGGTGGCGGTGATCTCGGCGGGGGCCACGGCGAACAGCTTGGCGAGCTGGTCCACGGCCGACGGCTGGTCGGTGAACACCCGGTTCTGGGCGACCGCCCAGCTCTTGTCGTCAAGATGGGCGAACGCGGCCTCTATGAGCTGCGGCAGATCCGAGTCTTCCTCCGGAGCCCCAGGGGCGGCCTCCACCGGTTCCCCACCGGCCTCCTCCTGCCGCCCATCCGAGCCCTGCACAGCGAAGAACCCCGGCGCGACGCCCTCCTCAGCCTCATCCTCCCGGCGGCCTTCCGGCGTCTCCGCCCCACCGGAGTCGCCACCTTCCTCGGCAGCCTCGGGCCGCTCGTCATCGGCGGTGTCACCGTCCTGAAGATCGGCGCCAACAGGAGCAAGCTCGCGCCCCGCCACACCCTCTTCACCGGAGCCGCGCTCATCGGAGACGCGCCCCTCGACGGAGTCGCGCCCTTCGTCGGAGCCGAGGTCCGTGCGAGCCGCCTGCTCTTCGTCGGAGCCGAGGTCCGTGCGAGGCGCCTGGTCCTCGTCGGGGCTGAGGTCCGCGCGAGCCGCCTGCTCTTCGTCGGGGCTGAGGTTCGCGTTAGGCGCTCGGCCCTCGTCGGGCCCGAGGTATGCGCCAGGCGCTCGGCCCTCGTCGGGCGCGAGGTCCGCGCCAGGCGCTCGGTCCTTGTCGGAGGCGAGGCCCGGACGAGGAGCCCCGTCCTCGTCGAGGGCGCGGCCCTCGCGAGGCGCTCGGGGCTCCTGTGCGGGGTCGCCCTGGAGGTCCTCTTCGGGGGTTTCCGTCCCGTCGGGGGCGTCGCCGTCTATGGAGGCGAGCTCCTTGTGGGACGTGGGGACCTGCGCCGCCTCGGGATGCTCTTCGTCGGCGGTGTCGCCGTCTACGGAGGCGAGCTCCTTGTGGGACGTGGGGACCTGCGCCGCCTCGGGATGCTCTTCGTCGGCGGTGTCGCCGTCTACGGAGGCGAGCTCCCTGTGGGACGCGGGGACCTCCGCCTCGGGTCGCTCGTCATCGGCGGTGTCGCCGTCCGTACGGGCCGCGAGGTCGTGCTCTTCGCCGGAGGCGCGGTCCTCATCGGGGCTGAGCCCCGCGCGAGGCGCCCGGTCCTTCTCGGAAGCGCGGTCCTTGCCGGGGCCCTCTTCTGGGGTGCGGTCCCCGCGAGGCGTCCGGTCCTCGTCGCGGCTGAGGGCCGCGTGAGGCGCATGGTCCCGCTCGGGGGCGAGGTCCGAGCGAGGCGTCCGGTCCTCGTCAAGGGCGAGGTCCCCGTGAGGCGTTCGGTCCTTTTGCGCGGGGTCGCCCTGGAGGTCGTTTTCGGCCGCGCTGTCGACGGGGGTGAGTTCCCTGGGGGTGGCGCTGTGCGGGAGGGGCGCGGGTTCGTCCACCGGCTGTTCGGCGAGGAGGGACGCGGGTTCCTCTGCGGACTCGCGCACGAGCGGCCGGGCGGTCCCCTCGCCCGGGGCGGCGCCGGACGACGGCGACAGACGCACCAGGGCGGCGGAGAACAGCGCCGTCAGCACCGGCCGGGCCTGGACGAAGGGCTGGTCCCTCAGCTCCCGGCTGGTGAGCGCCAGCAGCCCGGGCCACGACCCGGCCCGGTCGAGCGCGATCGCCACGTGCGGCTCGTCGGCCTCGTCCGGGTCCAGCATGTGCAGCGCCGGCAGCACGTCACCCACGGCGGCCGCGGGCCAGTGCTCGATGGCGATCTCGGTGAGCAGCTCACCCAGCGACTCGGGCCCGATGGCCGCGAGCACCCGCGGCATGGGCAGGCTGCGCCACCAGGCGTCCGGCAGCCCCGGCTGCCCGGTGAGCAGCGTGATCGTGGACGTGTCGCTCCACCTCAACGGTGGTACGAGGTCGCTCAGGCAGAAATTCATCCCGTTCCGTTCACCAGCCCCTCACGCCGCCGTGCCGTCGCGGGCCATGCGACGCCGTGTCGCGGTGCCATCATCGCGCCACCCACTGAAGAGACCATAGTCCGGCAAAACAGCCCTACGCATCCTGCACTACGCATCAGCGCCGAACGGCGGCAAACCGTAGGCGCACGTAGTCGGCCATCCAGCCGGACTCCCGGCGCAGCGCGGGCGCCGCGAGCTCGTTCACCCGCCGGAGCAGGGGATCCACGAGGCCGGGAGCCAGCCCGTCGAGCGCCGAGGACGCGAACATCCTCACCCAGTCGGCGGCCCCTCCAGGGCACTCCTCCAGGGGCGTGGGCCGGTCGAAGTACTCCAGCAGCCGCACGACGAAACCCTCGGACTCCAGCCGCCGGGCGTACTCGGCGGGGGAGGGGAAGTACCACGGCAGCTCGGGCTCGCGCAGCCCGTGCTCGCGCCAGGCGGTCAGCATCGCCGTGGTCAGTTCGGCGCAGTTGCCGGCCCCGCCCATCTCGGCGACGAACCGCCCCCCGGGCAGCAGCGCCTCCCGCACGCTGGCGATCACGGCGTCGGGGTCCCGGCTCATCCAGTGCAGCGCGGCGTTGGAGAAGACGGCGTCGTACGGGCGGGCCACGGTGAAGTCGTGCGCGTCGCCGACGATGAAGTTCATGCCCGGATACTGCGCGAGCGCCTTCTCGATCATGGCGGAGGACCCGTCGATCCCCAGCACCTCGGCGCCGCGGAAGGCGATCTGGGCGGTCAGCACGCCGGTGCCGCAGCCGAGGTCCAGGACGCGCTCACCCGGCTGCGGGTCGAGCAGGTCCACCAGCGGCGCGCCCTGGGTGGAGACGTAGCCGAAGCTGCTGTCGTAGGCGCGACTGTTCCACCGCTCCAGGCCCGGTGTGTCATATCGCAAGACGATCAGCTCTCAATCGTGAGACATCGGGCCCCCGTGGCCGTAGTGTCGGTTCACTTTAGAGCCAGTTTGTCGCAGCGACATACCTGATCACACCGGTATCACCCCGTGCTTTTTGCCCACTGTTTCTTCACGTAGGTCTTCCCGGCGTCGGTCTGCGGGATCGTCAGCAGCACGGGCGGCCCGGGAGCCTTCGGCAGCTTGCTCGCCTGCTCGGTGTCGAGCGTGCCGCGCATGAGCATCGCCTCGCCCCGCGCCGGTCGCGTCCACCCCTTCTGGAACAGGTTCTGGCCCTGGTCGGAGAAGAGGAACTCCTGCCACAGCCGGGCGGCGGCGGGGTGCGGCGCGGCCTTGTCGATCGCCTGCACGTGGAAGGCGCCGAGCGGCGCGTCCCTCGGGATCACCACCTTCCAGGCGGCCGAGTCACGGGCCTCGCGGGCGGCGTTGACGTGGTCCCAGGTCACGACGGTGTTGGCGGAGGCCGGACTGGTGAGCTGCCCGGCCTGCTTGAGCCGGGCGAACAGCGCCACCCCCTGCTGCGGCTGCGGCGAGCCGGCCCGCAGGGAGGCGGCCATCACGCCGGAGAACGCCGCCTGGGAGCGCAGCGGGTCGCCGTCGAGCGCCACCTTGTATCCGGGCTTGGCCAGATCGGCGAAGGAGGCGGGGGCGGGCACCGCGCGGGGGTCGTACCCGATGGACATGTAGCCGCCGTAGGCGGCGTACCAGGCGCCGGCCGGATCCTTGACGTGGTCGGGCACGTCGAGCCAGCCCTGAACCTTGTACGGCGCGAACCGCCCGCCGGCGCCCACCGCCTCCTCCAGGGTGAGGTCGAACACGTCGGGCTTGAGCTTGGCGGCGGTGTCGAGCGCCCGGCGGCTGCTGGCCCCCGGTTCGAGCTGCTTGACCTCGATGCCGTACTCCTCGGCGAAGGCGTCGATGATCTCGCCGTAGTTCGCCCAGTCGCGGGGGAGCCCGACGACGGTGAGCGTGCCCTCCTTCTGGGCCGCCTGGACCAGCCGTTCCATGGTGCCGAAGCCCTCTTTGAGCGAGGCGGCATGGACGTTGACGGGAGGCCCGGAGCCGGGCTGCTCAGCGGACGGCGACGCGCCGCATCCGGCGCTGGCGAGGATGGCGGCTACGGCGGCGCAGGTACGTACGGTCACACAATGAATACTTACCGTTACTTCCGTCCAGGTCGAGGAGGCGCGGCCGGAACCACCCTGCCCGCGACCAGCGTCTCCTCCGGGATCTCCACGAGAGTGCCGTCGCGCTTGCGGACGCGCAGCACTCCGCCCTCCCACGATTCGAGCGTGCCGACGGCGTCTCTGAACCCTTCCGGGACCCGCCTGCGCGTGGTGACGCGCGCTCCGACGTCGGATGCTGAGATAGTGATCACGAGGCGAGCGGCCACGAGTTTGCCACCCTCCGTTTCAGTCGCCTGGCAGGCACGGCAATACTAGGGCGTAGCAAACCGCGGTCAGAGTCATGCCATGGTGCGGAGAAGAAGGAGCTCGAGGTGACCTACGTCATCGCGCAGCCTTGCGTGGACGTCCTGGACAAGGCGTGCATCGAGGAGTGCCCCGTCGATTGCATCTACGAGGGCGAGCGCATGCTTTACATCCACCCCGACGAGTGCGTCGACTGCGGAGCGTGCGAGCCTGTGTGCCCGGTCGAGGCGATTTTCTACGAGGACGACCTTCCCGAGCAGTGGAAGGACTTCTACAAGGCCAACGTGGACTTCTTCGAGGACCTCGGATCGCCCGGTGGCGCGTCCAAGGTCGGCAAGATCGAGAAGGACCACCCGGTCGTGGCGGCGCTCCCGCCGCAGAGCGAGTAACCGGAGCGGCCCGCGCGCGGGCCGCTCACACGGCGGGGCGGCAGGCCGTTGCCGCACGCGCCGCGTGCCCGCCGTGCGGGTGCGCGGTCCCAGCCCGTACGTATGAGCCTGGAGAACCGTGAACAAGCTGCCTGACTTCCCCTGGGACCGGCTGGAGCCGTACAAGGAGCGCGCCCGCGCGCACCCCGGCGGCATCGTCGACCTCTCGGTCGGCACTCCCGTGGACCCGGTGCCGGGGCTCGTCCAGGAAGCGCTGTCCCGGGCGGCCGACAGCCCCGGCTACCCCTTCACCCACGGGACCCAGGCGCTGCGGCAGGCGGCCGCGGGCTGGCTGGCGCGCAGGCACGGCGTACGGGTCGACCAGCGCGACGTGCTGCCGGTGATCGGCTCCAAGGAGTTCGTCGCCTGGCTGCCGACCTATCTCGGCGCCAAGCGGGTGGTCTTCCCCGAGCTGGCCTATCCCACCTACGACGTGGGGGCCAGGCTGGCGGGGGCCGCGGGCACGGCCGCCGACGGGCTGCTCGCGCTCGGCCCGCAGCAGGCCGACCTCGTCTGGGTCAACTCGCCGGGCAACCCGACCGGCAAGGTGCTCCCCGTGGAGCACCTCCGCAAGGTGGTGGCCTGGGCGCGCGAGCGCGGCGCGATCGTCGCCTCCGACGAGTGCTACATCGAGCTCGGCTGGGAGGAGCGTCCGGTGTCGATCCTGCACCCGGACGTGTGCGAGGGGTCCCACGAGGGCCTGCTCGCCGTCCACTCGCTGTCGAAGCGGTCCAACATGGCCGGATACCGCACCGGTTTCGTCACCGGCGACCCCGCGCTGATCAAGCGCCTGCTGGAGATCCGCAAGCACGCCGGCATGCTGATGCCCGAGCCCGCGCAGGCGGCGATGACCGCCGCGCTGGGCGACGACCGCCACGCCGACGAGCAGCGCGAGCGCTACGCCGCGCGCCGCGCCCTGCTGCGGCCGGCGCTGGAACGGGCCGGCTGGCGCGTCGACCACTCCGAGGCCGGGCTCTATCTGTGGGCGTCCGACGGCCGGAACTGCTGGGATCAGGTCGGCAAGCTTTCCGAAACCGGCATTCTGGTCGCGCCCGGTGAGTTCTACGGACCGGCAGGTGGGCGGCACATCCGGGTCGCGCTCACGGCCACTGACGAACGCATCGATGCGGCGGTGCGCCGCCTCCAGTAGGATCGCCCCTCAAACGCCCCTCCCGTCGTCGGAAGGGGCGAGCCGGATAGACAGCAACACAAGTAGATACCGGGCGTTCGCCGAGGCGAACCGCGAGTGGAGCGAGCCGTACGATGAGCATGACCTCCATGGTCGTTCTCGGGCTGAGCATCGCCACCGTCCTCCTCCTGCTTGGGGCGTTCCTGGCCACCCTGCGCCAGGACAGGAAGGACCGCACGGCGGTCGAGCAGCCGGTCGAGGTCGCTCCCGCCGAGCCCCCGCTACCTGCGCCGGTCGCGGCGGCCGGGCATGCCGGCATCGACTACACCGACCCGCGCACGCTCAGGGTCGGCGACAAGATCGAGGTTCTCGGGTCGCCGGTGCGCGTGCTCGGCGCCCTGTACGTGTCGTGGCAGGGCCAGCAGTGGGTCGAGTACCGCCTGCGCGACGGCGCCCGCCGCGTCCAGTGGCTGACGGTCGAGATGCGCAAGGGCCAGACCCCCGACCAGCCGCCGCACCTGGAGGTGCTGCTCTGGACCGACGTGCCCACCCAGGGCATGGTCCCGGCGCGGAGCAGCCTGATCATGGATGACGTCGAGTTCCACCCGCTGGAGCGGGGCACCGCCGCCTTCCGGTCGGAGGGCAGCACGAGCAAGCCCGACAGGGGGCTGCTCGACTTCGCCGACTACCGGTCGACCGACGGGCGGCTGCTGTCGTTCGAGCGGGTGCAGGGCCAGGCGTGGACGGCAGCGTACGCGCAGCCGCTGCCGCCCGGCTCGATCGGCATCATCAGCCGCGCCTCCTCCTAGTCAGGCCAGCTCGACCTTCCGGCTGCCGGACGCGCTGCCGTCGACCCAGCCTTCCACCCGCGTGTCGTTGGACCAGCGGGCGCCGGCGTACTCCACCCGGCTCAGCCCGTACTTCTGCGCGTGCGCCACCGACCAGGCGGCGATCAGCCAGCCGCGCTTGCTGCCGGTGACGGTGGTGCTGCCGAGCGCCCGCTTGAGCTGGCGGCGGGCCTGGGCCGTCTTGGGCCGGGGCGCGGCGGCCTGCTCGGCGCCCGCCTTGCCGCCGCTCGCCTGCGCATCGCCGGCCTGGCCCGTCTCCGGCGGATACCAGCAGTGGACGGCGCGCGGGACGCGCCCGGTGAACGCCGCCGCGAGGATCTCGGCCTCCTCCTGGTGGGGGCCGTAGGCGTAGCCGGCCGCCGAGCGCTGCACCTCCTGGGCGGCCTCCGCGACCGGCATCTTGCGGTAGCCCTTGACCTTGACCAGGGCGGCGAAGAAGCGTTCGGTCGCGTAGACGGGGTCCATGATCTGCTTCTTGGTGCCCCACCCCTGCGACTCGCGCTGCTGGAACACGCCGACCGAGTCGCGGTCGCCGTAGTCGAGGTTGTAGAGCTTGGACTCCTGCAGCGCCGTCGCGTACGCGATCACCACGGCCCGCTCCGGCAGCTTGCGCCGGGCGGCCACGGCCGCGATGGTGGCCGCGATCCGGGCCTGCTCGATGTCCATCTCCCGATCGCCGCCGGGGGTGCGCACGACGCAGTGGGCCTCGGGGACGGCCAGGGGCTTGGGCGCCCGCTTGAGCAACTGGTAGACGCCGAACGAGATGCCCACCGCGAGGATCAGCACGATCGCCGCGATGGTGATGACTCCCCGTGAGAAGCGCAGGTGCACGCTGTAGAACCTACCCGGCGGGATAGGCTCCGTGGCCATGACCGAAGTGAGCACCCTGTCACCGGCGATCGACCGGTTGTGGGCGCGGCGCGCCGAGCTGTCACCGGCCGACGCGGAGGCTCGCGCCGCGGTGGTGGCCGCCGTGGACCTGCTCGACCGGGGGCAGGCGCGGGTGGCGTGGCCGTCGGGTGACGAGGTGGTCGTGGACGAGCGGGCCAGGCGGGCGATCCTGCTGGCGTTCAAGGTGCTCGGCATGGCCAGGTCGCAGGTGGGCGACTTCCACCACCACGACAGGGTGCCGCTGAAGACCTCCTTCGACGGGGTCAGGGTGGTGCCGGGCGCGATCGTCCGCTGGGGCGCCTATCTGGCGCCGGGCGTGGTGCTGATGCCGTCGTTCGTCAACACCGGCGCCTACGTCGGGCCGGGCACCATGGTCGACACCTGGGCCACGGTCGGCTCGTGCGCCCAGATCGGCGCCGACGTCCACCTGTCCGGCGGGGTCGGTATCGGCGGCGTGCTGGAACCGCCGAACGCGGCGCCGGTGGTGGTGGAGGACGGCGCGCTGATCGGCAGCCGGGCGATGATCGTGGAGGGCGCCCGGGTGGGCCGCGGCGCCGTCGTCGGCGCCGGCACGATCCTGTCGGCGTCCATGCCCGTCGTCGACGTCCAGACCGGCGAGGAGCTGGCCCGCGGCCGCGTCCCCGACTGGTGCGTGGCGGTGGGCGGCACCCGCCAGAAGGAGTACCCCGGCGGGACGTTCGGGCTGCCCTGCGTCCTGGTGCTCAAGCGCCTGGAGCCGGGGCGGCGCCACGACAAGGCAGCGCTCAACGAGGTGCTGCGCGAACACGGAGTGAACACCTGATGCTTGACCTGACGCAGGACGTCCGCACGCTGACGGCGGCCGTCGTCGACATCGAGTCCGTGAGCGGCGCGGAGGAGCACCTCGCCGGGCTGGTCGAGCGGGCGCTGACCGGGCTGCCGCACCTGAAGGTCGACAGGTCGGGCAACACCGTCGTGGCCCGCACCACGCTGGGCCGGGCCGAGCGGGTGGTGATCGCCGGTCACCTCGACACGGTGCCCGTCGCCGGCAACCTGCCCAGCCGGGTCGAGGACGGCCTGCTCTACGGCTGCGGCACCTCCGACATGAAGGCCGGGGTGGCCGTCGCGCTGAAGCTGGCGGCCACGGTGCCCGACCCGGTCCGCGACGTCACGTACGTCTTCTACGACTGCGAGGAGATCGAGGCCGCGCGCAACGGGCTCACCCGGGTCGCCCGCGAGCACCCCGGCTGGCTGGCGGCCGACTTCGCCGTGCTGATGGAGCCGACCGACGGGGTCATCGAGGGCGGCTGCCAGGGCACGCTGCGCGCCGAGATCCGGGTCACCGGCAAGCGCGCCCACAGCGCCAGGTCGTGGTTCGGGGTCAACGCCGTCCACGGCATCGAGCCGGTGCTCGCCAGGCTGAACGCCTACGAGGCGCGGCGGCCGGTGGTCGACGGGCTGGAGTACCACGAAGGGCTGAACGCGGTCGGCGTGCGCGGCGGCGTGGCGGGCAACGTCATCCCCGACGAGTGCGTGGTCACCGTCAACTACCGCTTCGCCCCCGACCTGACGGTCGAGCGGGCGCGGGCGCACGTGCGCGAGGTGTTCGACGGGTACGAGGTCGCGTTCGTGGACGCGGCGCCCGGGGCGCGGCCTGGCCTGACCCACCCGGTGGCCGCCGCCTTCACCGCCGCCGTCGGCGGCACGCCGCGGGCCAAGCTGGGCTGGACCGACGTGGCGCGCTTCTCCGACCTGGGCGTCCCGGCCGTCAACTACGGCCCCGGCGACCCCAATCTGGCACACCAGCAGGGCGAGTACGTGACGCTGGAGAAGATCGTGGAGGGCGAGCGGGCGATGCGCGCCTGGCTCACCGGGGGCCGGAAACAGTGAAAGTGGCTCTCCTCGCCGGCCATTTGACGGGGAGAGCCACTTTCAGTCCCGAGCAGCACCCTCGCCGGTTAGACGCAGGGGTCGCGAAATCTGGTTCCAGGTTTCCCGGGAAGTTTTTCAAGATTCTTCCGGCGGCCTTCCTGGCGGCATCCCGGCCACGTCCCCGCAGGGTAGGCAGATACCGGACATCCAGCGAACTGTTGAGGGATAGCGTGGTCCGTATGAGAGCGAATCGCCGCGAACGGCGGCAAGGCCAGGCGGTGGTGCGCGGCAACCTGGTGCCCGAGTCGACCCATGACCAGAGGCTGCTGGCCCGTCAGGGGCCCGCCGACTGGGTGCACCAGGACCCGTGGCGCGTGCTGCGGATCCAGGCGGAGTTCGTCGAGGGCTTCGGCCAGCTGGCCGAGCTCCCCCGCGCGGTCACCGTGTTCGGCTCGGCCAGGACCCCCGCCGACTCGACGGAGTACAAGGTGGGCCGGGAGCTCGGCAGGGCGCTGGCGCAGGCCGGTTTCGCGGTGATCACCGGAGGCGGGCCCGGCGTCATGGAGGCGGCCAACCGGGGCGCCACCGAGGTCGACGGCGGCGTGTCGGTCGGGCTCGGCATCGAGCTGCCGTTCGAGCAGCGTATGAACGACTACGTGGACCTCGGCATCGAGTTCCGCTACTTCTTCGTACGCAAGACCATGTTCGTGAAGTACTCGTGCGGGTTCATCGCGCTGCCCGGCGGGTTCGGCACGCTCGACGAACTGTTCGAGGCGCTCACCCTGGTCCAGACCCACAAGGTCACCAGCTTCCCCGTGGTGCTGATGGGCTCGGAGTTCTGGGGCGGGCTGCTCGACTGGGTCAAGAGCCAGCTGTGCGGCACCGGCAAGATCGCCCCCCACGACCTCGACCTGATCACGGTCACCGACGACGTCGACGAGGCGGTGCGGATCATCACCGACTCCGAGCTGAACCGGTCGCGCCGGCGGGAGGACGAGGAGGAGTCCGTCAGGGCGCAGGTGGCCGAGCCGCAATAGGCTGGCTCTCCGTGAACATCTGCGTCTTCTGCGCCTCAAGCCGGCACATCGACGACAAGTATCTCCGCCTGGCGGCCGAGGTGGGGGGTGAGCTGGCCCGGCGCGGCCACACCCTGGTGAGCGGCGGCGCGACCGTCTCCTGCATGGGCGAGGTCACCAGGGCGGCCCGCGCCGCCGGCGGCCGCACGATCGGCGTCATCCCCCAGGTCCTCGTCGAGATCGAGATCGCCGACGAGGATTCCGACGAGCTGATCGTCACGGCCGACATGCGCGAGCGCAAGGGCCAGATGGACGCCAGGTCCGACGCCTTTCTGGTGCTGCCCGGCGGCATCGGCACGCTGGAGGAGCTGTTCGAGATCTGGACGGCCAGGGTGCTCGGCATCCACGACCGTCCCCTGGTGATCCTCGATCCCTGGGGGCTCTACCGGCCGCTCAGGGACCTGGTCAGCGGCATGTACGACGCCGGGTTCACCCGCGCCGGCGTCTTCGACGCCATCTCCTGGACCACCACGGTCGACGAGGCGCTGGCCCATCTCGAAGCCCGCGCGCAGCCCGTCCGGCCGAGCGTGGAGGAGCTGAGCGAGGCCGTCGACTGAGCGTCCGGCTGCGCACCGGGTGGGGCAAGTGCGGGACTCGTGCCCCGGTGGTATGAGTACGATGCCAATGTGCTGCTGGTCATCCTCGCCATCGCCGCGCTCGCCATCCTGGCCGGCGTGGTCCTGGTGTCCCTGGGCAAGGGCGGTGAGCTGACCGAGTTCCCGCCGGACGTGCCGCCGCTCAACCTTCCCGAGGCGGGCAATCTCGCGGCGGTCGACGTCCTGGCGTTGCAGTTGCCGGTCAACCTCATCGGTTACCACACGCAGAGCGTCGACGAGTCACTGCGCCGGATGGCCAACGCCATCAGCGCGCGTGACACCAGGATCGCGATCCTGGAGCAGCGGGTGTCGGAGCTGCTGTCGAGCAGGCTGTACGCCCGCCAGGAGGTCTACGCCGCGCCGGGCAACGGGCCACGCACCGAGCACGAGCCGCCCGCCTCGCCCCTCGCGCTGACCGCCGAGAGCCCGCCGTCCAACGGCCACGTGCCCCCGTCCGCGCTGGAGGCGCCGGCCGGCGTCGAGCACGAGCCGGTCTCCTGGGTGGGTCCCGACGGCCAGGACCTCGCCGCATCATCCGAACACGACGAGCCCGAAGACCTTGAGACCGGGGAGAGTTCCGCGGAGCGGGACGGGTCTGAACCGTCCGAGGCCGAGCAGGGTCCGGTGGAGCGGGACGAGCAGGAGCGGTCCGAGACGGCGCAGAGCGCGGCGGAGGGGTCCGAGAGGGGCGACCGGCGACGGTCTTCCGAGGGGTCCGGCGACGTCGGCGAGCTGGTGCGGGTCTCCGGCGACAAAGACGGCGACGACAAAGCGCGCGACGAGGACGGCGGCAAGGAGGGGGACGGGCGGGCGTGAGCGAGGTGATCCGCTGCTCGTGGGCGGGCATGGCCGACCCGCTCTACCTCGCCTACCACGACGAGGAGTGGGGCCGTCCGGTGCGGGGCGACGACCGGGTCTTCGAGCGGGTGACGCTGGAGGCGTTCCAGTCGGGCCTGTCGTGGCTGACGATCCTGCGCAAGCGGGAGAACTTCCGCGCCGCCTTCGACGGCTTCGCCATCACCAAGGTGGCCGCGTACACCGAGGACGACGTGCGGCGGCTGCTCGCCGACGTGGGCATCGTGCGCAACCGGGCCAAGATCGAGGCCACGGTCGCCAACGCCAGGGCGGCGATGGAGGTGCCGGGCGGCCTGTCCGACCTGGTCTGGAAATATGCCGACCCGTCCGCGCCGGTGCCCGCGACCATGGCCGACGTGCCCGCCGTGACCCCCGCGTCCAAGGCGCTGGCCAAGGAGCTGAAGAGCCACGGGTTCAGGTTCGTCGGCCCGACCACCTCGTACGCGCTGATGCAGGCGATCGGGCTGGTCAACGATCACATCAAGGGCTGCGTGGCGCGGGCCTGAGCCCGCGCGCCGTCAGCGGCCGTGGAAGACCGGCTGCTCCTTGGCCAGGAACGACGCCGTGGCCCGCAGGTGGTCGTCGGTGGCCGCGCACGCGTCCTGCAGGTCGGCCTCCAGCGCCAGAGCCTCGGGCAGCGGACGCGCGGCGGCGTGGGCCAGCGCCCGCTTGGTGGCGCCGTAGGCCTTCGTCGGCCCCTGCGCGAGGCGTACGGCCAGCTCGTGCGCGGTCTTGAGCACGTCGTCGGCGGGCACCACGCGGGTGACCATGCCGAGCTCCAGCGCGCGGGCGGCGGTGACGGGCTCGCCGAGCAGCATCAGCTCGGTCGCCCGGCCCAGGCCGACCAGGCGCTGCAGCGTCCACGAGGCGCCCGAGTCGGGCGCCAGCCCGATGCCCGCGAACGCCAGCGCGAACTTGGCCTTCTCCGAGGCGATCCGCAGGTCGCAGGCGAAGGCGAGGGCGGCGCCCGCGCCCGCGGCCACCCCGTTGACCGCCGCGACGACCGGCTGGTCCATCGTGGTGATCAGCTCGATGATCGGGTTGTAGTGCTCGCGCACCGTGTTGTCCAGGCCGCGGCCGGCCTCCAGGTTGGCGGCGTGCTCGCGCAGGTCCTGCCCCGCGCAGAAGGCCCGGCCCGAGCCGGTGAGCAGGACGGCGCGCACGCCGGGGTCGGCCGCCGCCCGCCGCAGCGCGTCCAGCAAGGCGGTCTTGACCTCCGCCGTCAGCGAGTTCATCGCGTCGGGCCGGTCGAGCGTGATGGTGGCGACGGCGTCGGCCACGTCATAACGGATCAATGCAACTCCCTGTCGACGAACGCGGCGGCTGCGGGCAGCAGCCGGGCTGCCTCCTGCTCGAAGAACGCCCTGGCCTTCTCACCCGGCCAGCCCGCGGGCAGCAGCTCGGGCGGCAGGCCGGGGTCACGGAACAGGAAGTTCCGCCATCCGTGCACGAGCTTGCTCCTTGTCGCGAAGACTAGGTCGGGCCTGGCCTGGGCGGGCAGGGCGGTGATCAGTGTGTCGGCCTCGGCGTGCCACTGCTCGTAGGCCTCGCCGATGGCGTCCAGATCCCAGGCCCGCGCCACCAGCTCGCGCGGGTCTCCCTCCAGTGCCGCCTCGAACCTATCGGCCCGCACTCCCTCGCTCTCCAGCAGGTGGTCCAGCTCGGCGGAGGAACGCGGGCCGATCCAGGTGCTCTCGGAAAGCGCCGCGTAGCCGAGGAAGGCCAGCGTGATCCTGATCCGCTCGCGGCGCGGCCGTTCCTTGACGGGCGGGAACACGATCAGGTGCCAGCGGCTGTTCCAGCTCAAGGTTCCGGCTCGGTAAATTCTCAGCGCCGCCTCATCCAGCCGTCTGACGCACTTCGGGGTGAGACCGTAGCCGGGCCCGCGCGGCAGCCGGACCGGCCGCAGCCAGCCCTGCCTGACCATGCGGGAAACGGCTGTACGCACGGCCGGTGCGGCGATTTCCAGGGGTTTCATCAATCGGACGAGAGCGGCCACGGACGCCTGCCCACCGCGAGAGCGCAGGTGGTCTCCATACAGGTCGAACAGGGCGGCGCGTGCGTGCACGAAGTCCAGTTTGGATGGCTTCGCCCCGCTCGACAACGCATTCTGGGAGGAGATCGTTACCCATGAGGGCTCTCGATGCGGGAGAATAGGACATCACAGAAGACGTGAATACGCCGACCACCCGTTTCGGGAGGTCGGAGGTCGGAGATCGCGGGCCGCGGGAGCCCAAGGCAGGAAGGGATGCACGCATGGCGGCGATGAAGCCGCGGACCGGCGATGGTCCGCTCGAGGTCACCAAGGAAGGGCGCGGCATTGTCATGCGGGTCCCCCTGGAGGGGGGCGGACGGCTCGTCGTGGAGATCTCCGCGGACGAGGCCAAGGCTCTCGGCGAAGCATTGAAGAACGTCGTCGGCTAGAGCTTCCGACCGATCTTCACCCCACGGCCCTGGCGTGCACCCGCGTGCCAGGGTCGCCGACGTATGAGGAGAGAACGTGCCGATCGAGACCGCTGCCTCGGTGGTCGCCCAGGTTCCCGACGACGCCCCGCTGCTGGCCGTCCCTTACGACTCCGCGCTCGCCCCGGCGCTCCGGCTCGACCTGCACGTGCCGGTCGCCGGGCTGCTCGCGCACTACGAGGCCGAGGGAGAAGCGGGCGAGGTCGTCGAGGTCCCGGTGGCCAGGGGCGACGGCGTCGGCCGCGTCCTGCTCTACGGGGTGGGCGACGGCTCTCCGCGAGCCCTGCGCAAGGCCGCGGCCACGCTGACCCGCCGCGCCCGCGGCAAGGAGTCGCTGGCCGTGGTCACGCCCGAGGGCGACCCGCGGGCCTTCGCCGAGGCCGCGCTGCTGGCCGCCTACTCGTTCAAGATCGGTTCGGCGGGGAAGCGGCCGGTGGGCGCGATCACCTTCGTCGGCGCCGACGAGGAGCAGGTCCGCAGGGGCGAGAGCGTGGCGCGGGCCGTCGCGCTGGCCCGCGACCTGGCCAACATGCCGTCGTCGGTCAAGGGCCCGTCGTGGCTGGCCGAGCGGGCCGCCGAGCAGGGCGTCCCGATCCGCGTCTGGGACGAGGAGCAGCTCCAGGCCGAGGGGTTCGGCGGCCTCCTGGCCGTCGGCCGCGGCTCGGCCCGGCCGCCGCGGCTCATCCAGCTCTCCTACACTCCCGACGAGCCCGCCGAGCGCCACGTGGTGCTGGTCGGCAAGGGCATCACCTTCGACTCGGGCGGGCTGTCGCTCAAGCCCACCGAGAACATGAAGACGCAGAAGACCGACATGGCCGGCGGCGCCGTGGTGATCGCCGTGATGGGCGCGCTGGCCCGGCTCGGCCTCCCGATCCGGGTGACGGGCCTGGTGGCCGCCGCCGAGAACATGCCGTCCGGCACGGCCCAGCGCCCCGGCGACGTGATCAGACCGTACGGCGGGCGCACCGTCGAGGTGCTCAACACCGACGCCGAGGGGCGCCTGGTGCTGGCCGACGCGCTCGCCTACGCCGACGCCCGGCTCGACCCCGACGTGGTCGTCGACGTCGCCACGCTCACCGGCGCCGTCACCGTCGCGCTCGGCCGCCACCGCGGCGGCCTCTACGCCTCCGACGACGAGCTGGCCAAGCGGCTGCTGGAGGCCGGGGAGGCCAGCGGCGACCGGCTGTGGCGGCTGCCGCTGATCGACGACTACGCCGGGGCGCTGGAGTCGCCGGTAGCCGATCTGGCCAACGTCGAGATCGGCTCCCGTTACGGCGCCGGTTCGATCACGGCCGCGCTGTTCCTGCGCGAGTTCGCCGGCGACCGGCCGTGGGCCCACCTCGACATCGCCGGGGTGGGGCGGAGCACGGTCGACGAAGGGCTCCTGACCAAGGGCGCCACCGGGTTCGGCGTGCGCGTGCTGCTGGAGTGGCTGTCCGGGCTGTGACGCGCCTCAGCCGGAGACCTTGACCGCGGCCAGCAGGCCGTCGCCGAGCGGTATGAGCAGCGACCGCAGCCGGTCATCGGCCTGCACGAGCTTGCCCAGCTCGCGCAGCGACACGGTGTCGGGGTCGCGCTGGGCGGGGTCGGCCACCCTGTTGTGCCAGAGCACGTTGTCGAAGGCCACGATGCCGCCGACGCGGAGCAGGCGGACCGCCTCGGAGAGATAGTCGGCGTACTCCTGCTTGGCCGCGTCGGCGAAGACCAGGTCGTAGCCGCCGTCGGAGAGCCGCGGCAGCACGTCGAGCGCCCGTCCGGTGATCAGCCGCACCCGGCCGCCCGAGAAGCCCGCCTCCGCGAACGCCTGCCGGGCGAGCCGCTGGTGCTCGGGCTCGACGTCGACGCTCGTGAGCGTGCCGTCGGCGCGCATGCCCCGCAGCAGCCACAGCCCCGAGACGCCGCAGCCGGTGCCGACCTCGACCACCGACTTGGCGTTGATCGCGGTGGCGAGGAAGCAGAGCGCCGCGCCGCCGCCGGGAAGGATGGGCGGGGCACCCATCTCCAGCCCGCGCTGCCGCGCCGCGTGCAGGATCTCATCCTCGTGATGGAACTGCTCCGCATAGGCCAGAGTGGCCTCCAACGGACTGGTCATCGGCCTCCTCCCCCCACTTTCGTGCGATTGGTCACCGATCGCAGCCTAGGGGAGTAGTGCCGGGACGGGAACTCAGGAGGGCCTCGAGGCGTTGCAGGTTTAAACGGGCTTTGCCGGTCCGGATGGCAGCGAGTGCGCACGAAGGGACAAAACCAGGCACTATGACGGTAGCGGTGGTCCCAGAGAGAGGAGTGCTGGTGGACGAAAGTGACCACCAGGCCGATACTCCGTTGTCCGATGTCCCCGGCATGGTCCCCGAACCGGAATGGACCCCTCCCACCTGGGAGGAAGTGGTGCGGACCCACTCCGCGCGTGTCTACCGGCTGGCGTACCGTCTCACCGGCAACGTCCACGACGCGGAGGATCTCACCCAGGAGGTCTTCGTCCGGGTCTTCCGATCTTTGTCCAGTTACACCCCCGGCACGTTCGAGGGCTGGCTGCACCGGATCACGACCAACCTGTTCCTCGACATGGCGCGGCGCAAGCAGCGCATCAGGTTCGAGGGACTGGCCGACGACGCGGCCGAGCGGCTTCGCGGCCGGGAGCCGTCGCCGGCGCAGGCCCTGCACGACGCTCACCTGGAGCCTGACATCCAGGCCGCTCTCGACGCGCTCGCACCCGAGTTCCGGGCGGCGATCGTGCTGTGTGACATCGAGGGATTGTCCTACGAAGAGATCGCGGCCACGCTCGGCGTCAAGCTGGGAACGGTCAGAAGCCGGATTCACCGTGGCCGGGCACAGTTGCGCGAGGCGCTCGAACATCGGGCACCCCGTAATTCCCAACTCCCCCCGACCGTAACCCGTGGGGAGGAAGTCTGACATGGCTCACCTTGAAGAACGCATATCCGCGCTCGTCGACGGCGAACTCAATCACGCCGAGCGAGAGCGCGCGCTGGCCCACCTGACGTTCTGCGCCGACTGCAGGAGAGAAGTGGAGTCGGTGCGGGCGCTCAAGTCCCGCCTGCGCTCGCTGGAGACCCCCGCGCTGCCCGCGGACCTCACCATGTCGCTGCTGCGCATGGCCGAGCCCGGCGGTCCGCTGCCGCCCAGGGAGCGGCCTTTCCCTACGCGTACGTTCGGAGGGGTGCCCATCCCGGGGCCGCACAGCATCGCCCCTTTGGACAACCGGCCCCGAAGGAACGGCACTGGTGGCGCCTCCTCGGGCCCTGGCCGCGCGACTAGGCGCGGCACGTACGTCGCCGTCAGCGTCGTGTCGGCGGCCGTGGCGCTCGGCACGTTCTTCGCCGTCTCCGGCGTCGGGCAGAACACCCAGACCCCGCCGGTCGAGCTCGTCAAGCGCGTGCAGCCGACGCCCACGGGCGCGCCGTCCACCGCCACTCCTTGAGACCGATCCCGGCTGGGATACTCGTGATGGCGTAGTCCATGGCGTGAGGGGCATACGATCTGAGATCGGGATATGTCAGGAGAATCGGGCTGACAATTGCTTTACAGCACCCGTATGCCGTACAGACCATGGTTGCGGTGTCGTGAGCAAGGAGTGGTGGATTAGATGACCGACGAGACGCGCCCCGAAGGACGCACGCCGTCGGGACACCCTGAGCCACAGGGCCGGCCGGAGTTCCTCCCCGCCGGAGACCGGCAGGACGGGCGGCCGCCCGCCCCCGGCGGTGACGACGCCGGCGAGACCTCCGTCTTCGGCACCTCCCACCCCTACGACGAGCCGGCCCGCCCGGGCGACACCCGCGCGTACGAGCCCCCCGGCCCGTCCCCCGCCTTCGGCCACCCCAGCGGCGAGAGCCCGTCCTTCGGCAACCCGAGCGTCTTCGGCCACCCCGGCGGCGAAGGCCCGTCCTTCGGCCATCCGGGTGGCGAGCGTCCGTCCTTCGGCAACCCCGGCGGCGAGGGTTCGTCCTTCGGGCATCCCGGTGGTGAAGGACCGCGCTTCGGTGGTCCGGCCGGCGAGAACGCGTACGCGACCGGCGAGTGGCCGTTCTTCGGCAGCGGCGAGAAGCGCCCCGGCTCCT
Organism: Nonomuraea sp. NPDC049486; assembly: GCF_040676925.1. NCBI lineage: Bacteria > Bacillati > Actinomycetota > Actinomycetes > Streptosporangiales > Streptosporangiaceae > Nonomuraea > Nonomuraea sp. NPDC049486. Next base: position 23,581 of record NZ_JBFAPV010000008.1, on the reverse strand, counting down.
TCACCAACCCCAGCGGCGAGGGCCCGTTCGGCGGGAGCGGCCCGCCACCGCCGCCGAACGCCCTGCCCATGGGCGCCAACTGGGCGCCGCCGCCCGGCGCCACCAGGGTCGCGGCCCCCCGCCGCGGCCCCAGCACCCCGATGCTGCTCGTGCTGGCCCTGGTCGTCGCCCTGGTCGCGTCCGGGCTCGGCAGCGTCGGCACCTACCTGCTGACCCGCCCGAGCGGCAGCACCGACCCCTCCTACAGCCTCGGCCCCATCCCCACGGGCAACGTCGACCGCGCCCCCACCTCCGTCGCCGGCGTGGCCGCGCGGGTGCTGCCCAGCGTGGTCTCGCTGGAGGTCGGCAACGGCAGCAACACCGAGGGCGCCTCCGGCTCCGGGTTCCTGATCAAGAACGGGTACGTGGTGACGAACAACCACGTGGTGGCCCTGGCCGCCGGCGGCGGCGACATCAAGATCATGTTCAACAACCGCAAGACCACGACGGCCCGCATCGTCGGCCGCGACCCCGGCTCCGACCTCGCGGTGCTCAAGCCCGAGGAGACGTTCGGCACTCCCGAGATCACGCTCGGCAACTCCGACCAGGTGGTCGTGGGCGACCCCGTCATCGCGATCGGCTCGCCGCTGGGCCTGACCGGCACCGTCACCACCGGCATCGTCAGCTCGCTCAACCGGCCGGTCATCGCCGGCGACGAGAGCGGCGGGGGCGGCGAGGAGACCGCGTACATCAGCGCCATCCAGACCGACGCCGCCATCAACCCCGGCAACTCGGGCGGCCCGCTCGTCAACGGCCGCGGCGAGGTCGTCGGCGTCAACTCGGCGATCGCCACCCTCAGCCGGTCCATGACGAGCCAGAGCGGCAGCATCGGCCTCGGCTTCGCCATCCCGGTCAACCAGACGCGCCGCGTCGCCGAGGAGCTCATCACCACCGGCAAGGCCAAGCGTCCCAAGATCGGCATCGTGCTCGACACCGAATACCGCGGCGAGGGCGTACGCATCGCCTCCGGCATCCAGAACGGCCGCCCGCCGATCGACGAGGGCGGCCCGGCGGAGAAGGCCGGGCTCAAGCCCGGCGACATCATCCTTGAGGTCGACGGCCTGCGCCTCCAGGACGGCAACGAGCTCATCGCGCTGATCCGCAGCAAGGCGCCGGGCGCGAAGATCAACATCAAGTACGAGCGCGACAACGAGGAACGCACGGCCACCCTCGTGGTCAGCGCCGACGCTCCCACGCCCACTCCGTCCTGATCTCGCGCGCTCCCGCCGAAGGGAACCCCCTCGGGTGTGGCGCCGTGACGCGTGCCTCGGGGGGCAACCCGAAGGGGCCCCTCGGGTGAGGCGCCGTGACGCGTGCCTCCGGCCCGCTCGGCTGAAAAGCCGGGGGAGGTCCTGGAGCCTCTTCGGAGGCGGGATTCGTCCGCGAGGAGGAGACCGAGCTACCCGTTAGAGCCCTTAGTCTGTGGGATAGCCGGGGTTGTCCCCGGGGCGGTTGACTGCTTGGAGCTGACGGTGTTCGGACTTGGCTGGCTGGAAGTCGGCGCGCTGATCATTATCGCGCTGCTGGTCTTCGGCCCGGATAAGCTGCCACAGGCGGCTTCCCAGGCCGGGAAGACCCTGCGCAACCTGCGCCGCATGGCCAACAACGCGCGTGACGACCTGCGGGCCGGCCTGGGGCCCGAGTTCTCCAATTTCGACCCGGCCGACCTCAATCCGCGCAACTTCGTCCGCAAGCATCTGCTGGAGGACGACGAGGACGACTGGAAGAAGCCGGCCGCGGCCGAGCTGGAGCCCGCCGACACCGTCCCGGTGGGCGGCGAGCTGGGCGTGGGCGAGATCCCCCCGTACGACAACGAGGCGACCTGACCCACGCCCGTCGCGGGGTCAGCCCCGGTTGGGCGAGAGCCCGAGCTGCATGCCCTTGAGGCTCGACGAGCGCTTGCCGAGCGTGGCCGCGATCGAGCGGAGCTGCGTCGCGGCGGGGGAGTCGGGGTCGGTGAGCACCAGCGGCTTGCCTTCGTCGCCGCCCTCGCGCAGCCGCAGGTCGATCGGGACCTGGCCGAGCAGCGGCACGCGCGCGCCGAGGATGCGGGTCAGCGCGTCGGCGACCGTCTGGCCGCCGCCCTCGCCGAAGACGGCGATGCGCTCGTCACAGTGGGGGCAGGGCAGCCAGGCCATGTTCTCGATGACGCCGGCGATCTGCTGGTGGGTCTGCGCCGCGATGGAGCCGGCCCGCTCGGCCACCTCGGCGGCGGCCATCTGCGGGGTGGTGACGACCAGGATCTCGGCCCCGGGCAGCCGCTGGGCCACCGAGATCGCGATGTCGCCGGTGCCGGGCGGCAGGTCGAGCAGCAGGACGTCCAGGTCGCCCCAGTAGACGTCGGCGAGGAACTGGTGGAGCGCCCGGTCGAGCATCGGCCCGCGCCACACGACGGGGGTGTTGCCCTCGGGCTTGAACATGCCGACCGAGATGACCTTGATGTCATGGGCCATCGGCGGCATGATCATGTCTTCGACCTTGGTGGGCCGTTCGGCCGCGCCCAGCATGCGGGGGACGCTGTGGCCGTAGATGTCGGCGTCGACGATGCCGACCTTCATCCCGCTCGCGGCCATGGCGGCGGCGAGGTTGACCGTCACGGACGACTTGCCGACGCCGCCCTTGCCGCTGGCCACCGCGAAGACGCGGGTCAGCGAGCCGGGCTTGTTGAACGGGATCTCCTTCTCGGGACCCCGGTCGCCGCGGAGCTTGGTCTGCAGCTCCTTGCGCTGCTCCTGGCTCATCACGTCGAGTTCGAGCTCGACGGCGCTGACGCCGTCGACCTTGGCGACCGCGGCGGTGACGTCGCGCCGGATGGTGTCCTTCATCGGGCAGCCGGCGACCGTGAGGTAGACGCCGACGCGCACCTTGCCGTCTGCGGCGATGTCGACGCCCTTGACCATGCCGAGGTCGGTGATCGGGCGGCGGATCTCGGGGTCGATGACGGTGGCGAGGGCGGCCGTCACCTGGTCCTGGGTTGGTGCCATCGAAGTCTCGGCACGCCCGGGTGAGGGGGTGCCGTCCCTCCTTTGCCGGTATATGTGTGACAGGCGCTGGACGCCAGTTGAGGATGCCCCTCCATGGTATGAACCTGGAAGCCGGTCCCGTTAATCCAGTCGGATCCGTCGGTTTTCCGGGCAGCCCTCCAAGGTTACTCCCTGGCTCCCACGGCGTCAGCGCCGCTCCTTGAGCTCCTCGCTCAGCCGCTGCAGTTCGGAGCGCAGGTAGTCGCGGGTCGTCACCTCGCCGAGCGCCAGCCGCAGCCCGGCGATCTCGCGGGTGAGGTACTCGACGTCGGCGCGGTTGCGCTCGCCCGTCTCCCGGTCCTGCTCGTACTGGACGCGGTCGCGGTCGTCCTGCCGGTTCTGCGCGAGCAGGATCAGCGGGGCCGCGTACGAGGCCTGCAGCGACAGCATGAGCGTGAGGAAGATGAACGGGTACGGGTCGAACTGGAACCGGGCCGGGGCGGCGACGTTCCAGCTCACCCAGACCGCCACGAACACGGTCATGTAGACCAGGAAGCGCGCGGTGCCGAGGAAGCGGGCGATGCGCTCCGCCAGCCGCCCGAACACCTCGGGGTCGTAGTGCGGGCGCAGCGAGCGGCGCAGTTCGCGGGGCTGGTCCAGGCGTTCGGTGGTCACGTCAGAGCCTCTCGCGCCAGTCTTCGGGCAGCAGATGGTCGAGGACGTCGTCGACGGTCACCGCGCCGACGAGCCGGGCGTGCTCGTCGACGACCGGGGCCGCGACGAGGTTGTAGAAGGCCAGGTAGGCGGCCACGTCGTGGAGCGGCAAGTCCGGTTTGATCGGGTCGATCGACGGGTCGATGACGCTGCCGAGGAGGGTGGAGGGCGGGTCGCGGAGCAGCCGCTGGAAGTGGCTCATGCCGAGGTAGCGGCCGGTCGGGGTCTCGTTGGGCGGCCGGGTGATGAACACCTGGGCCGCCACCGAGGGAGTCAGCTCCTTCTGCCGGACGTGCGCGAGCGCCTCGGCGACCGTGCTGGTCGGGGGCAGGATGACCGGATCGGTGGTCATCAGGCCGCCGGCGGTGTCGTGCGGGTAGGTGAGCAGCCGCCGCACCGGGGCGGCCTCCTCCGGCTCCATCAGCGCCAACAGCGCGGCCGCCTGCTCCGGGGGCAGGTCGTGGAGCAGGTCGGCGGCGTCGTCGGGGCCCATCTCCTCCAGCACGTCGGCGGCCCGCTCCGGTTCGAGCGTGCGCAGGATGCCGACCTGGTCGCCGGGCGGCAGCTCCTCCAGCACGTCGGCCAGCCGGTTGTCGTCGAGCGCGCGGGCCACCTCCTCGCGCCTCTTGCCGGACAGCTCGTGCAGCGCGCTGGCCAGGTCGGCGGCGCGCAGCGACTCGAACGAGGCGATCAGCCCGGCGGCGCCCTGGTCCTTCTGCAGGATGTCGAAGCCCGACACCTCGCTCCAGTCGACCACCCGCGCGTCACGCCGCCTGCCCCGGTGGACCGCGATCCGGGTCACCTGCCACTCGGACCGCTTGACCTCGGCGACGGCCACGTCGTAGACGGTCATCGGCTCGCCGTCGACCCGCACGGTCAGGTCGAGCATCTCGCCGATCACCAGGGTCTCGGTGGGCCGCTGCTCGAACCGGCGGACGTTGAGCCTGCCGGTGAAGATCACCGCGCCCGCCTGGATGCCCCGTACGCGGGTGATGGGCAGGAACACCCGGCGGCGCGGGCGGACCTCGACCACCATGCCGTGCACCCGGGGCGGGCGCGTGCCGCGCAGCCCGACCACCACGTCTCTGATGCGCCCGATCTGGTCGCCCGCCGGGTCGAAGACCGGCGTGCCTGCCAGGCGGGCGACAAAGATCTGCACGTCAGCAGGCTAACAGTGCTATGGCATTGCGCCGCGGACCCCCGGCGTGTCAGTATCAAACCCGCTAAACAGTGATTACTTCTCACGGGGGTTCGCGTGCGCTACGCGGGACTCGCGATGGCGTTCGCGTCCTCGCTCTGCTTCGCCTTCTCCGGGCCCATGGCCAAGTATCTCAACGAGGCCGGCCTGGCGCCGCTGGAGGCGGTCTGGGTGCGGATGGCCGGCGCCGGGCTGCTGCTGCTCGCCGTGCTGGCCGTGGTGAAGCCGTCCGCGCTGCGGATCGCCCGCTCGCGGCTCCCGTTCTTCGCGGTGTACGCGATCGTCGCCGTCGCCGGTGTGCAGTCACTGTACTTCGCGGCCATCACCCGGCTGCCCGTGGGGATCGCCCTGCTGCTGGAGTTCATGGCGCCGGTGATGGTGGTGGCGTGGGTGCGGATCGTGCGCAAGATCCGGCTGGCCAGGGCCGCCTATATCGGCGCGGTCATGGCCGTGGCCGGGCTGGCCATCGTGGTCGAGGCCTGGGAGGGCATCCGGCTGGACGTGATCGGGCTGGTGCTGGCGCTGATGGCCGGGGCGTGCTGCGCCGGATATTTCCTGATGAGCGATAGCTTCGGGGACGACGTCGACCCGCTCGGCCTGATCGCCTGGGGCATGACCGGCGCCGCCGTCGTGCTCGCCCCCATCTCCCAGCCCTGGAACATCCCCTGGGACGCCTTCACCCTGACCGTCGCGCCGGCCGGCGGCGCCACGCTCCCGGTGCTCGGCGCGTACCTCTGGATGGTGCTGGCCGCCACCGTCGTCGCCTACATCCTCGGGGTGAACGCGGTGCGCAGGCTCTCGGCGGCCGTGGGCGCGACCGTCGCCTCGCTGGAGGTCATCGCCGGCGCGGTCGTGGCCTGGCTGCTGCTCGGCCAGGCGCTCGGCGCGTATCAGATCCTGGGCGGGGCCATCGTGCTGACGGGCGCGCTCCTCGCGCAGACCGCGACCGTCAGCCGTCAGGCGCCCGCGCTCGCCGAGCCGGTCGCGCCCGTGGACGTGGGCGTGAGCCGCAGCACCGTCGACTCCTGAGCCCAGCGCCCGGGCAGGCCCTCGCTGTCGCGGGCGTTGAGCCGCTCCTTGGCCAGCACGGCCACCACCTCGGGCGCCGCCGCCTGATCGACGACCGCCACGGCGGCGTCGAACTCCACCAGCCGGGCCCCGTTGTCCTTGCTGCGCAGCGTGACCCGTACGCGCTCACGGCTGGTCAGCCCCGGCAGCTCCTGCTCCTCGCCGCCGGTCACCAGATAGATCGCGCCGTCGTGCCACGCGTGCCAGGCCAGTCGCGGCCGGTCGAGATCGAGCCAGAGGATGCCGGACTTCTTGGCGCCCTCCTCGATTGCCAGGGTGTTGTCGGTCACAGCTTGAATGTAACCGGCCCGGGTGCCGTTACGGTGTGGCTCATGTTGCGTTCGCGTAGATCCGTCCTGGCCGTGCCCGGTAGCAACCCCCGGTTCGTGGAGAAGGCCCGCGGCCTGCCCGTCGACGAGGTGTTCCTGGACCTGGAGGACGCGGTCGCGCCGCTGGCCAAGGAGGAGGCGCGGCGCAACGTGGTGGCCGCGCTGCGCGAGGGCGGCTGGGACGGCAAGACCGTCGCGGTGCGGGTCAACGACCTGGCGACGCAGTGGGCGTACAAGGACGTGATCGAGGTCGTCGAGGGCGCCGGCGACCGGCTCGACTGCCTGATCCTGCCCAAGGTGCAGGACCCGACCGAGGTCGTGTGGCTCGACACCCTGCTCACGCAGATCGAGAAGGCCATGGGTTACGCACCCGGCAGGATCGGCATCGAGGCGCAGATCGAGAACGCGCGCGGGCTGGTGAACGCCGACGCCATCGCGGGCTCGTCCGGACGGCTGGAGACGCTGGTCTTCGGGCCGGCCGACTTCATGGCCTCGATCAACATGCGCACCCTCGTGGTGGGCGAGCAGCCGCCCGGTTACGAGGAGGGCGACGCCTACCACTACATCCTCATGCGCCTGCTCATGGCCGCCCGTACGCATGACCTCCAGGTCATCGACGGCCCCTACCTGCAGATCAAGGACGTCGACGGGTTCCGCAGGGCCGCCCGCCGCTCGGCCGCGCTCGGCTACGACGGCAAGTGGGTGCTCCACCCGCTGCAGGTCGACGCGGCCAACGAGGTGTTCTCGCCGCCGCAGGACGACTACGACCGCGCGGAGCTCATCCTCGACGCGTACGAGCACTACACGACGGTCGAGAAGCGCGGCGCGGCCATGCTCGGCGACGAGATGATCGACGAGGCGTCCAGGAAGATGGCGCTCGTCGTCGCGGCCAAGGGACGGGCCGCCGGGCTGAAGCGCACCACGCGCTTCAGCCCGGAGGGTTAGACCTTCAGCCCGACCGCGGTGAAGAACCAGAACGACGAGGTCAGCCAGAGACCGACGAGCGCGGCGAACACCAGCCCGCCGATCACCGGCAGGGTCCAGCCGGGGGCGTCCTCCTTGCGCAGGGCCAGCATCTTCGTGGTGAACACCCCGTAGAAGAAGCAGCCGAGCAGCGAGTGGACCATCACCCTCGGCACGTCGTACTGCAGGCCGAGCGCGTACAGGCAGTGGAAGGCCACCGGGATCGTGAGCAGGAACGCCAGCCTGCCCGACCACCGGTGGACCCCGGCGGGGATGTCCACCCCGAGCTTGCCCCACATCGACAGGGCCGAGACGACCTGCACCACGGCCAGCGCCGCCGAGGCCGTGGTCAGCCAGACCTTCATCGGCAGCGCGGCCGAGAAGCCCGCGACGCCGACGGCGAAGCCGGTGGGGGCGTGCACGCGCCCGTACACGCCGAGCGCGACCATGAGGACGCCGCCGGCCAGCAGCGGCACCAGCAGCGAGACGGCGCCGCGGGCAGGGCGGTGGTGGAGGGCGGTCATGACATCTCCTCGATGAAGCCGTCGACGTCCTCGGGGGTGACCGTGGCCCCGTTGACGGAGACGGGGCTGGTCGGGTCGTCGCCGTCGAGCCGCGGGATGTCCACCGGCTCGCCGTCCTGGGAGGCGGCGCCGACCTGCGTGTAGCCGCCCGACGGGTTCCTCACCACGATCCAGCCCGCGCGGACCTGGGCGCCCCTGACGACGGCGCTGGCCCGGTACAGGCCTGAGGGCTTCTTGGCGGTGCCGGCGACGAAGCTCCACTTCCTGCCGCCGACGGCGACCTGCCCCTCGGCCCCGCCGTCACCGAGCTCGGCCTTGACCGTGGCCTTCCCCGAGCCCTTCAGGGTCAGCCGGTCGCTGGTCGCGTTCCCCTTGAACCAGGCCTCGGTTTTGCCGTCGCAGAAGTATCCGACGGCCTTGCCGTCGCGGATCGAGATCGCGATGAGGCCGCCGTTGTCCTTCACCCGGCCCGCGTAGTCGGCCTTCTCCGGCACGACCGGCTCCGGCTCCTCGAACGTCGGCGTCTCACTGGGCGAGGGCTCGGCCGCGGCCGTCTCCTCGCCGGTTTCCGGTGATCGCGTCGCCTCATCGGCGGTGGCGACGGCCTGCTCCGCCGCCGGCGCCGCGGTGATGCTGGCGACACCCAGCCCCGCGGCGAGCACCGCGCCCGCCGCCAGGGTGACGATAGGTCCCAGCCTTGACATGGCTTGCTCCCAGGGTCGACATGCGTACGTCCCGAGCATCCGCCGAAAAGGCCGCGCCGTCTGTGAACTATTGCGCACCGGATGGACAGAATATGGAGATGCAGGATAATCCCGAGCCTTCACCAGGCCCTTACGGCGGTCCGCCGGCGGGCTATTACCCGTACCCGCCGCCACGGCCGTCCTGGTACGCGCCCGTGCCGCGTGACGCGCGGTACGACCAGCTCGCCAGGACCCCGGTCAGCCGGGTGTGGCGGCAGGTCGTGGGCACCCTCGCGGTCGCGGCCGCGTTCTTCGTCATCGGCGCGATCGTGCTGCTGGCGGGGGTGATCATCGGGGCCGTCCTGGGCATCCCGCAGCCCGAGCGGCCCGAGCAGATCTCCGGCGATCCGGTGTACGGGATGATCCTGCTGCTGTTGTCGATCGCGGCCGTGCTCCCGGTGGTGTTCGGCGTGGCCGCCTTGGTGCAGCGGCGGCGGCCGGGGACGCTCTCGTCCGTGGCCGGGCGGGTGCGCTGGTCGTGGCTGCTGATCTGCGTGGGCGCGGCGGTGCTGTCGATGGTGCTGGCCCAGATCGCCCAGGTGGTCCTGCTGGTCGCCACGGGGGAGCGGACCGAGGGCATCTTCGGGTGGACCGGGTGGGAGCGGTTCCTGCCGGCGCTCGTCGTCATCGTGCTGCTCGTGCCTTTCCAGGCGGCCACCGAGGAGTACCTGTTCCGGGGGTGGCTGCTGCAGGCGTTCGGGGCTCACCTGCGCAACCCGTGGTGGGGGATCGTGATCAGCTCGGTGCTGTTCGCGTCGTTGCACGGATACCAGTGGGCGGGGCTGCTCGACGTGTTCGCCTTCGGCCTGGCCATGGCGGTCCTGACGGTGTGGACCGGCGGTCTGGAGGCGGCCATCGCGCTGCACGTGCTGAACAACACGGTGGCGTTCGGCATCAGCGCGGCGGCGGGGCAGCTGGACCAGGCGCTGGATCAGGCGTCGGTGCCGGTGCCGTGGCAGTCGCTCGTGGGGACCGTCGTGCAGCTGGGAGTGTTCATCCTCCTGGTGCTCTATTTCGCTAAAAAGCGGTCAATCAGCACTACTTCTGGATAAATCAACCGGTGGGTGCCGGGAATCTCGCTAGAGAGGTCTCGCCATTCCGGCTCCGGCGTGCTGGTCTGGTTCTTGTGGACTCGGGCGTACGAGATGAGGGGTGATCGTTTCGGGCGGCGGGGTAGGAGTAGTCGTTGTGCGAGCGATCCTGTGGCGCGATGCCGGAGGAGGGGACGCGAAGGTCGAATTCAGTCCATATAGCGCATATGTTCGGATAAGTCATCCTTGGAACGGTCCCCCTGTTCCTGCCGGTTCCGCCGAGCAGACTCGAACCCGACCCTTCGAGCCGACCGGCCCGCCCGCTCCGGGCCCCGTCCCGCTCGACCCGTCCGACTAGGAGGTACGGCGCGTGGCCTCCGGCGCCAGTGACCAGCATCGGCAGCCGCCAGACGACCCTCGTCCCGGCGACGCCCCAGCCCCGGACTCACCCCCCGCCGACGAACCCGCCTCCCCCGGCCCGGGAGCCCCCGGCGACGCGCTCGCGCCCGACCCCGCCGGACTGGAAGCCTTCGGCCGAGGCGAGCCCGTCCCGCCGGCCGAGTCCCCGGGCGGTCCCGCCGCCGGCGGTGCGCAGCCGCGGGAGCCGCGCATCCGGCACAGCCCGCCGGGGCCGACGGACGACCGGGCGCGCGGATTACCGCTGACCTCGCCCTGGGGGATGCCGCCGTTCGCCGCGCCCACCCCGGAGGACGAGCCCCAGGAGCTCCCCAAGGGCCGCCGCCCCTACAGCTCCCCCACCGCGGAGCCGGACACGGAACCCAGGCGTCGCCGCCGCACGGTCGACCGCCCCGACAAGCTCGTGGCCAGCGGCCCGCCACGCCCCGTCCCACCACCCCACGACCCGCCACGAGAGCCCGAGCCTTCCCCGCCCGGCGAGGGGGCGGGGAAGGACCTCGGGTCCCCCCACGACACCACCGGCACCCATCCCGATGCCGTCGCCGCCGAGAACAACCCCCCCACGGAAGCGGAGCCCGCCCCCGAAACCCGGACCAGGCGAGACGCCCGCACGGCCCCGTACGGAATCGCCCACCAGCCTCCGGCGCCAGACCGAGGAGACGACGCTCCGAGGGGTGGGGAAGCCCTCGGCACACGGGCTCCCGGGAGCGGCGAGGTCACTGGCACCTCGGCTCAGGCTGGAGAGGAAGTTCGTACGGCTCCGTACGGGATCGCGCATCAGCCCGGCCGAGGGGAGGAGACCAGCGGTGAGCCGTCACGGGGGGTCGCTTCCGGCGGAGCCGGGGGCGCGGGGGACGGGCAGGACGAGAACGCTGACGGGGACGAGCCGGTGCGGCGGGTCGGGAGGCCGCCGGGCGGCAGGCCGGCGCGGCCTGATCTGCTGGTCGCGTCGGGCCCCGAACGACCCGGGGGAAGGCACCAGAGGGGCCCGGCCCCGGCGGCGATGCGGCGGGCGAGTCCCGTGCGGCGGGGGCGCAGCCCGGCCGCGCCGATGGCCGTGGCGCTGGCGGTCGCGCTGCTGGTGGCCGCCGGCGTGCTGGTGTGGCAGTGGCGCGCCGACGACGAGGCCCGGCTCAGGCTCGCCACCGGCACCGGCAGGTCAGGCGACAACCTGTTCACGGTCCCGGCGGCGGCCCAGGGCACCGACCAGAAGCTCAACGACGTGGCCGCCGTCGGCCGCGCCGTGGTGGTCGTGGGCAGCGACACCACCGGCCCGACGCCCAGGCCCCTGTTCCTCTACTCCGCCGACGGCGAGGAGTGGCAGCTCGGCCGCGTCACCGGCGCGAGCACGCCCATCGTGCAGCGGGTGGCCGGCGGCGACGGCCGCTGGCTGGCCACCGGCGGCGACGGGGTGCGCGAGCGGGGTCTGTGGACCAGCGCCGACGGCCTGAACTGGCAGGCGGTCGGCGGGGGAGAGGCCTTCAGGGACGGCGACCTGATCCACGACATCGCCAGGACGGGCTCCGGGTTCGTCGCGGTGGGCGAGGCGGCGCTGCGCGACGGCGGCGCGGGCCCGGCCGCCTGGCACTCCACGGACGGCCACGCCTGGGAGCGGGTGGAGACCCGGGGCCTGGAGGCGGGCGAGATCCGCGCCGTGGTCGCCAGAGGCGACACGGTGGTGGCCATGGCCAGGCCAGCGCAGGGCGACGGCTCCCGCGTCCTCAGGTCGGCCGACGGCGGACGCACCTGGCAGTCGACCGGCTTCCAGCTGCCGGAGGCGATGCCCAAGGCGGGTTCGCTGGCGGTCGCGTCGAAGCGGTTCGTGCTGGTGGCCACCAGGCAGCGTACGATCACCGGCGACGTGCGCGCCTACTGCTCGCCCACCGGCGCCGAGTGGTCGCAGTGCGGCACGATCGACGGCCTGCCAGCGGCCAGCCCCGGCGTCGAGCGGCTCGTCTCGTACGAGGACGGCGTGGCCGCGGTGAGCCAGGCGGGGATCGGCTCGTACGCGGTGCTGACCAGCACGGACGGCCGCTCGTGGAGCGGGCGGGCGGGCATCGGGGAGCTCCGGGGGGCGACGCTGCGCGGGTTCGCGATCGCCGCGGGCGGCACCCTGTACGCGGGCGGCGACCGCGCGGTCTCGGACGTGGACAACGAGCCGGTCCTCATGGCGGTGCCCCGGCGCGGCGAGCCCGCGCGCGTGCCGCTCGACCAGGTCCGTGGCCTGACCAGGATGGCCCGCGAGACCAGCGGCCTGGCCAGCCACGACGGCCGCTACGTGGCCGTCGGCTCGGCCGGGGGCGAGGCGGGCGTCTGGACCAGCCAGGACTGGAAGGACTGGAGGTCCATCGGGCTCGGCGGCCCGCGACGGCAGCAGCTGAACGACGTGGCGTTCGGCCGCCGCGGCTGGCTGGCCGTGGGCGGCACCCAGGCCGGCCTCCAGGAGACGGAGCCGCTGCTGGTCAGTTCCGGCGACGGGCGCGCCTGGAAGAAGGTGCCGCTCTCGGGCGATCTGGCCAGGCCGGGCGATCATCCGTACCTGGACGTGCGGACGGTCGCGGCGGGCCCCGACGGCTACCTGCTCGCGGGCGAGGACCGCGGCCCGGCGGGCACGGCGGCGGCCGTCTGGTTCACCCCCGACCTGCGCTCGTACACCCGCTCGGAGCGGCTGCCGCAGGGCGGCTCGGGCGTGCGCCTGCACGACGTGGCCGCCACCCCCGACGGGTACGTGGCGGTCGGCGGCGCGGGCGCGGGCGGGAACGAGAGCGGCATCGTCTGGGTGTCGCCGGACGGGCTGAACTGGACGGCCCGCGAGCGGCTCTCCCCGCCGGACGCGTCCTCGGCCGGGCTGCGCCAGGTGGCGGTGCACCAGGACAGGCTGGTGGCCATCGGGACCGCCTCGACCGCCTCGGGCGCGTCCCGGGCCTTCTCGGCGATCTCCGAGGACGACGGCGTGACCTGGGAGACGTCATGGCTTCCCGCGGAACGGGCGGCCGGCGTGTACGACCTGGCGGCGGCCGGGCAGGGCCTGGTCGCGGTCGGCTGGCACGGCGAGCAGGGGGAGGGCGACAGCGCCGCCTGGATCTCCCAGGACGGCCTCTCGTGGAGCCGGCTGGACTTGAAGGAGGACCGCCTGGCCGGGCCGGGCGCCCAGTGGCTGGCCGCGGTGACGATCTCCGGCGAGGAAGTGGTGGCTCTGGGCCGGTCCACCACCTACAGCGACGACCACCTCATCCTCTGGACGTCGACTCTCACCGCCGGCCGCTGAGCCCCGCCGGTGGCCGCGGCGTCACGTGGGCAGGACGCGCCAGGAGCGCAGGGTGTCCAGCAGGCCGGTGGTGAGCTGCAGCCGGGCGAGCTCCTCCCGCGTGCACCAGCGGGCGTCGGCGGCGTCGTCGCCCGGTGTGAGGGTGCCGCCGACCACGGTGGCGCGGTAGTCGCGGACCGCGTACGTGTCCCCGCGGGGAGCGGGCAGGTCCACCGTGCCCGCGAGCGGGCCCACGGCCACCTCCAGCCCGGTCTCCTCCAGCACCTCGCGCCGCACCGCCACGGCGTCGGACTCGCCGGGCTCCACCCGGCCGCCCGGCAGCGACCAGCGACCCGCGTCCGGAGGGTGCCCGCGCCGGATGAGCAGAAGGCGGCGCGCGTCGTCCAGGACGATCGCGCCGACACAATTTACGCGCACATGGTCAAGATTACGACGTGATAACGGACTGCGGTCTTGACGGGGCGGTGCCCGACGAAGCACCGTGGGTAGCTGTGAGAGCGGCTCCAACCTGCCCACGGTGCTTCGGTCCGCTGCACGCGCCGAGCGTGTGGTCCAGTGCCTGGCGTTGCGATGCGCACGGCGACGTCCTGCCGTACCAGCCGCCCTGGCCGCCGTCGCAGACGGCCGCGGAGGCGATGCGCAAGACCTCGCTGGTGCCGGTCTGGCTGCCCTGGCCGCTGCCGTCCGGATGGCTGGTGACGGGGTTCGGCGAGGTCGGCGACGAGCGCAAGGGCATACGGGCGAGCCTGGTCGCGCTGTCCGGGCCGTCCTTGACGCAGGGGCCCGCGGACATCCTCGTCATCGCCGAGGAGCCGGGCGTCGGCCTCGGGGCCGCGTTCGCCGGTCTGGACGGGGCCGACCCCGGCGAGGGGTTCGACTCGGGCCCGCCCAACGCCAAGATCGAGGTCCTCGGGCATCCGGCCCCGCTGTGGTGCGTGAACGGCGCCGCCGACCGGGCCGTCTACGCCGGTGAGGCGCTCGGCAACTGGCTGTGGGTCATCGCCTGGCCCGCCGAGGCCGGCTGCCTCATCGTGCTCGCCGAGCTGAGCCTGATCGACCTGCGCGACCATGACCTCGACATCCCCTTCGGCGCGTTCTCCCCCCGGCTCGAAGACTGATGCCCAACGGGATTCGCTCACCGGTGCGGACGGGCTAGAGTTCGGAGGCGTGACAGCGCGTATCGAGCGAGTGGTGACCGAGGGCCTCGTCGACATCGACGGCACCGAGCACAAGGTCGAGAACAACACCTGGATCATCGGCGACGACGAGGAGGCCATCGTCATCGACCCCGCCAGGGACGCCGAGAAGATCCTTGAGCAGGTGGGTGAGCGCGAGGTGCTCGCGGTCATCTGCACCCACGGCCTGCCCGACCACGTCGGCGCCGCCATCGAGGTGGCGGCCAGGGACGAGGCGGTCGTCGCACTCCACCCCAAGGACAAGCCGCTCTGGCGGGAGACCTGGACCGAGACCTGGCCCGACATCGACATGGAGGACGACGGCATCTTCCAGGTCGCCGACGTCCAGCTCGACGTCATGGAGACGCCCGGCATCACGCCCGGCGGGGTCTCGCTCTACTGCGAGGGCCTCGGCGCGGTCTTCTCCGGCAAGACGCTCCAGGCCGACGGGCCCGGCAAGCTCGGCGGCGAGTACCCCCGCCTGGCCGACCAGCTCACCGCCATCGGCGGGCGGCTGTTCACGCTGCCCGGCGACACGCGGGTGCTGCCCTCCCACGGCGAGGAGGTCACCATCGGCGACCTGGAGCCGCACTTCGACGACTGGATCGGCGGTTCGCTGACGCGGGTCGAGACCGAGCCCGAGGAGGAGGGCCCGCTCGTCGACGGCACCAGGGCCGCCCGCATCAGGCTCGACTCCGGCGACGACTAGGGTGTACGACCAGCTTCCGCTGGATGGGATGCCGCGGCGGCTCTACTCGTGCACGCCGTCGCGGCTGAACGCCTGGCTCGACTGCCGGCGCCGCTACCGGTTCACCTACCTGGACCGGCCGCAGCCGTCGAAGGGCCCGGGCTGGGCGCACAACAGCGTCGGGGCGAGCGTTCACAACGCGCTGGCGGCGTGGTGGCGGGAGCCGTACGAGCGGCGCACGCCGTTGACGGCGGCCGTCTTACTCACCAAGGGCTGGATCACCGAGGGGTTCAGGGACGAGGCCCAGTCGGCGCAGTGGCTCGGCCGCGGCCGCGACCTGGTCTCCGGCTACGTGGCCACGCTCGACCCGTCCGACGACCCGGTCGGCGTCGAACGCACCGTGGCCACCCGGACCTCGGTCATCGCGGTCTCCGGCCGCATCGACCGGCTCGACCGGCGCGGCGACGAGCTGGTGGTGGTCGACTACAAGACCGGGCGGCGGCCGCTCACGCAGGACGACGCGCGCTCCTCGCTGGCGCTGGCGATCTACGCGGTGGCGGCGTCCCGCATGATGCGCACCCCGGCCCACGCCGTCGAGCTGCACCACCTGCCGACGGGCGAGATCGTGCAGTGGCGTCACACGGACGAGTCGCTCGACCGCCATCTGCGGCGCGCCGAGGAGATCGCGATGGAGGCGGCGGAGGCGGACGAGCGCTACCGGACGGTGATGGGCGAGCCGGCCCAGGCCAAGCGCCCTCGGCCCCGCGACGCGGGCCGTCCACCGGCGGCCCGTGACGACGCGCCGGCCCCCGAGCGGCGTGACCGGCCCCTGGTGAGCCCGCCACGCGTGCCCGCGGAGCTGGACGAGGTGTTCGCCCCCAGCCCCGGCCCGATCTGCGGCTGGTGCGACTTCCGCCGCCACTGCCCCGAAGGCGTGACCGCCGCCCCCGAGCACCGCCCCTGGGACGGCCTGGCGGAGTGACGCCGTCAGGTGGCGCGGGTGTCGAGGGTGTGGCTCTCGGCCTCGTTCCAGAACCTGACGAGCGCCGCCGCCGTGGTCTCCGGCGCCTCCACCGCGGGTGAGTGGGCCGCGCCCGGCACCACCACGCAGTCGGCGCCCAGGGCCGCCGCCATCTCCTGCTGCGTCTCGGCAGGCCAGCCGTCGTCGTGTTCCCCGTACAGAACGAGCGTGGGCACCTCGATCTGGCGCAGCTCCTCGGTGCGGTCGCGCATGGACACCACCTCGTCGGCCATGCGCGCCAGACCCGTCGGCGAGTTGGACAGCAGCCGTTGGCGCAGGAAGGCCAGGATGTCGTCGGGCACGCCGGCGGCCAGCGCCTCCGGCTCGAAGCCGGCATGCCACACGTGTTCCAGCCCCGACAGGGGGATCGTGCGCGTCAGCCATCGGGCGTGTCCGGCGCGCTTGCCGGTGATGCCCGCGGGGCCGGAGCCCATCAGCGTGAACGAGGCGAACTTGGTGCGCCCGTCGATCGCCGCCTCGCGCGCCACCAGCCCGCCGAAGGAGTGGCCCACCAGGTGGACCGGCTCGCCGTCGCCGAACCGCTGGGCGAGCGCGTCGACGTCGGCGCCCAGCGCCGCGCAGGTGTAGGCGGCGGGGTCGTCGAGGCCCGGCGTCTCGTACTGGCCGCGCAGGTCGACGGCCAGCACGCGGCGGCCCGACAGGGCGAGCGTCTGCAGGACCGCGATGAAGTCTTCCTTGCTGCCCGTCAGGCCCGGGAGAAGGATCGCGGGCCATCGCTCCACCACGCCGGTCGCCGGCAGCGCCTCGAGGGCCGCGAACATGCCGCGGTCGGTCTCGATCTTGCGTGGGGTGACGCCAGGAGGCAGGTGCAGGAATCGCGGCGTACTCACGTGGGGCAACAATACCCAGAGCCCACCACCTCGACACCGGTGAACACGGTACGCCGGTGCGATCTGGGGCGAGTCGTGCCCATGTCCGTGAGAAAGCCCGTGACATGCGGAAAGGCGCGCACCCCGGTCGGGATGCGCGCCTTTCGCCGAACGTGTCAGCCGGTGCGGCGGCGGTTGCCGCGGTTGCCGCCGCGGCGCTGCTGCTTGCGCTCCGTGGCCGCCGACGGCGCGATGTCGTCGTCGTCCGTCGCCAGGTCAGGTGACTGGAAGATCACCGTGAACGGGCTGGCCGGGATGATCCGCTCCGGCTCGCGCCGCGGTGCGGCGAACTCCGGCTCGCCCGGCGCCGTGGCCTCGTCACGCGACGAGGACTCGGTCTCCTGGCGTGCCGGCGCCACGACCTCGTCCCGCTGGGAGGCGGCGATCCGGTCACGCGACGGCGTCGCGACCTCGTCCCGCTGGGAGGCCGCGATCCGGTCATGCGACGGCGTGGCCACCTCGTCCCGCTGGGAGGCCGCGATCTCGTCCCGCGACGGCGTCGCGATCTCGTCACGCGGCGGGGCCGCGATCTGGTCGCGCCTGGGCGCGGCCGTGTGGTCGCTCGGCGGGGCCGTGACGGACCGCTCCTGGCGGGCGGTGACGTCCGCGACCTGCTCCTCCTGGACGGCGGACCGCCGGGTGCGGCGGCGCGGCTCGGCGGCCGTCGCCACCTCCTCGGCAGTGATGATCGCGGGCGTCTCCTCCTGGTGCTGGCTGGAGCGACCGGTCACGAGCTCGACCTCCGGCGTCTCGACGGCAGGGCTGCCCGCGGTGCTCTCCTCCGCGGACCTGCCGCCGCGGGTGCGGCGGCGCTGGCGCGTGCGGGCCGGACGCTCCCGCTCCCGCTCCCGCTCCTCACGCTCGTCGCGGCGACGGCCGCGCGCGCGTGGCCGGCCCGTCTCGCCGAGGTCCTCGATGCGCTCCGCGGAAAGGCCCGCCCGGGAGCGGCTGGCGTGCGGCAGCACGCCCTTGGTGCCCTCGGGGATGTTGAGCTCGGTGTAGAGGTGAGGAGAGGTGGAGTAGGTCTCCTCGGGCTCCGGGAAGTCGAGGCCCAGCATCTGGTTGATCATCTTCCAGCGGGTCAGCTCCTCCCACTCCACGAACGTGACCGAGATGCCCGTGCGCCCGGCCCGGCCGGTGCGGCCGATGCGGTGCACGTAGGTCTTGTCGTCGGTGGGGCAGTCGTAGTTGACCACGTGGGTGACGTCGTCGATGTCGATGCCGCGGGCCGCCACGTCGGTGGCGACCAGCACGTCGACCTTGCCGTTGCGGAACGCCCGCAGCGCCTGCTCACGCTGGCCCTGGCCGAGGTCGCCGTGGACGGCCGCGACCGCGAACCCACGGGTGTCGAGCTGCTCGGAGACCATGTCGCAGGCGCGCTTGGTCTCGCAGAAGATCATCGTGAGCCCGCGGCCCTCGGCCTGCAGCAGCCGGGACACGATCTCGATCTTGTCCATCCGGTGGGCGCGCCACACGATCTGGCGCACCTGCGGGGTGGTCTCGGCCTCGCCGCTCTCGTTCTCGGCGCGCACGTGGGTGGGGCGGCTGAGGTACTTGCGGGAAAGGGTGACGATCTCGCCCGGCATGGTGGCGGAGAACAGCATCGTCTGCCGCTCCGCCGGGATCAGCTTGAAGATCCGCTCGATGTCGGGCAGGAAGCCCAGGTCGAGCATCCGGTCGGCCTCGTCGAGGACCAGCGTGTTGACCTGGCCGAGGTCGAGATGCTTCTGCTTGACCAGGTCGAGCAGCCGGCCGGGGGTGCCGACGATGACGTCGACCCCCGCCTTGAGCGCCTCGATCTGCGGCTCGTACGCGCGCCCGCCGTAGACGGTGAGCACCCGCGAGCCGAGCTTGCCGGCGGCGGTGACCAGGTCCTCGCTCACCTGGGTGGCGAGCTCGCGGGTCGGCACGACGACCAGCCCGCGGGGCTTCTTGCGGTTCTTGCGCGGCTTGCCGATGCTCTGCAGCATCGCGATGCCGAACGCGTAGGTCTTGCCGGTGCCCGTGCGGGCCTGGCCGATCAGGTCCTGGCCGTTCAGCGCCAGCGGAAGCGCCATTTCCTGGATCGGGAACGGTGTCGTGATGCCCTCGGTCTCGAGGGCATCGGCGATTTCTGGTGTGACTCCGAGGTCTCGGAAAGTCGTCAGCGTGGCCTGCCTCAGTCTCAAATGAAGGCGGGCCTGCCGGGACCTACGGGCGGAAATCCGACCTCGTATCTGGGTCCTCGCGGTAGAGCCAGCCCTCTCGCGTCATTACGACCGCGCACCCGGGGATCGGGGGATTCGGAGGAGAGACCCCCGAATGTACACAGTGCGGTCGCACTTTCTCAGAGCAGTGTACTCGATACCACAACGCTGACCAGGCTTACGGATGTTCCCGAAGATTCCCGGAAGTACGCTGCCTTCCATGAACGAGTCTCCTGGGGTCGCCGACCTGCTCGGCGTCCTGGCCTATGCCGAGCTGAGCGCATTCACGAGGATGACCGAGGACGCCGCCACGCTGGCGCCCACGCTCGCCGACCGGACGGCGCTGTGCGAGCTGGCCGTCGCCGAGTATCAGCACTTCCGGCTGCTCTACGACCGGCTGCGGGAGCTGGGGGCGGACCCGGAGCGGGCGATGCAGCCGTTCGCCGGGGCGCTGGACGCCTGGCACACCCAGACCAGCCCGGCCGACTGGTTGCAAGCCCTGGTCAAGGCCTATGTGGGGGTGGGCATCGCGCTCGACTTCTATCGTGAGGCGGCCCGGAGGCTGGACCCGTCGATCGTGGAGCTGGTCGACGAGGTGCTGACGGACGAGGGGCGGGCGGAGTTCGCCGTCGAGCGCGTACGGGCCGGCGTCGCGGCGGACCCGGCGGTGAGCGGGCGGCTGGCGCTGTGGGCCAGGCGGCTCGTCGGCGAGGCGCTCAGCCAGGGCCAGCGGGTGGCGGCGGAACGCCCGGAGCTGGCGCTCATGCTGGTGGAGTCGGGCGCGAACGACCAGGCGGAGATCTCCCGCCTGTTCGCCAAACTGACGGAGCAGCACGGCAAGCGCATGGCGGCGCTCGGCATCTGAGGCGTCACGCCCGGGAGCCGCGCCTCAAGGCGGCTCCCGGACGGCGGCGCCTAGAGGGTGCCGCCGAAGCCCACCGGACGCGACTCGTCCTCGCCGATCTCGATGAAGCCCAACGACGCCACCGGCACCACCACACGCCTGCCCTTCACGTCGGTGATGGCGAACACGCCGCGATCGGCGGCAAGGGCCTTCCGGATTTCCTCCTCGACCTGCTCGGACGACAGGTCGGTCTCCACAACGAGCTCACGGTGCACCGAACGCACGCCGATCTTGATTTCCATCATGCTCCCTTTCCACGGGGCGGGGCTTCCCTCATCGTGGCCGTTCGACGCCGGAAAAGCGCAGCTGATCGCGCCCAGCGAACGGGTTAAGCCGTACGCGGAAAACCGCTGATGCCCCGCCAGGCGAGCCGGGCCATGAGCTGCTCGGCCGCGTCCTTGGGGATGGAGCCGTGCTCGCTGACCCAGTAGCGGGCACTCACCTCCGCCATGCCGACCAGCCCGACGCCCAGCAGGTGGGCCTCGTCGCTGGTGCAGCCGGTGTCTTCCTGGATCACCGCGCTGACCATCTCGGCGCACTCGTTGAGCGAGCGCTCCACGCGCTGCCGCACCGGCGCCACGTTGCGCAGGTCGGACTCGAAGACCAGCCGGAACGCCTCGCCCTGGGTGGAGACGAAGTCGAAGAACGCGCTGAACGTCGCCTGCACCCGCAGTTTGTTCTCGGTCGTGGAGGCGAGCGCCTCCCTGCACCGGGTGACCATGTCGTCGACGTGCAGGTCGAGCAGGGCGAGGTAGAGCTCCAGCTTGCCCGGGAAGTGCTGGTAGAGCACCGGCTTGCTGACCCCCGCGCGGTCGGCGATCTCGTCCATGGCGGCCGCGTGGTAGCCGTTCTCCACGAACACTTCCTGCGCCGCGCTCAGCAGCTGCCTGCGGCGGGCGAGTCGGGGCAGCCGGGTGCCCCGGGGCTTGGCGTCCGGGGTAGCGGTCACACGGGTCTCCAACGGGTTTCGTGCCGGGTCTGCCGACATCCTACGGGCGGGTAGTCATCACCTCAGCGATAGTCGTCGTCGTCGTACCCGACCACGCGGTCCTGCTCGATCGCGTCGGCCGGGTTGACCTCAAGGGGAAGCTCGAGGCGCCACTGCTCGTCGTCCTCCCGCAGCGGACGCTGTTGCTCGGCGGCGTCGGCCGGCGTCGCCTCGATCGGCAGCTCCTGGTCATCGGCGAAGTTGTCGTCGTCCCCGCGTACGTCCATCTCCGACATGTCGGTCCCCCTCTTCGTGTGGACTGAACCAGATTACGCCCGGCTGAAAAGGTCGCCGTGCTTCTCCATCCTGGCCAGCACGTCGGACGACGTGAACACCAGGTCTTCCGGGCTCTCGCAGCGTTCGACCTCCTTCCACAGCAGTGGCGTGGAAACCGTCGGACGCGTCCTGGCCCGCAGCGAGTATGGCGCGACCGTGGTCTTGGCGGGGTTGTTCTGGCTCCAGTCGATGAAGACCTTGCCCGGCCGCTGCTTCTTCGCCATCACGCTGACGATCCGCCCGGGGTGCCGCTTCGCCAGCGCCTGGGCCAGCCGCTTGGCGTACGCCGACGGCTCCTCGCGGCCGTCCCACGCGGCGTACAGCTGCATGCCCTTGCTCCCGCTGGTCTTCGGCCTGGCCTCCAGGCCGTCGGCCGACAGCACCTCGCGCAGCATCAGGGCGACCTCGCAGCACTCCACGATCATCGCGGGGGGCCCGGGGTCCAGGTCGAACACCAGGGTGTCCGGCGGCAGCGCGCGTCCTTCCCCGTCCACCCGCCACTGGGGCACGTGCAGCTCCAGCGCGGCCAGGTTCGCGTAGTAGACCAGCCCCGGCAGGTCGTCGATCAGGGCGAAGTCGATGGTGTCGCGGTCCTTGGTGCTGCCGGGCGCCGGCAGCCGCGCCCTGCGCACCCAGCCGGGGGTGTGCTCGGGGGCGTTCTTCTCGAAGAACGACATGCCCTCGACGCCGTTCGGGAAGCGCTTGACCGTCAGCGGCCGGCCTTCCAGGTGCGGCAGGAGCACCGGGGCGATCCGGCTGTAGTAGTCGATGACCTCGGCCTTGGTGAAGCCGGACTCGGGATAGAGCACCTTGTCCAGGTTGCTCAGGACGAGCTCCCGCCCGTCCACCCGCACCGGGACCTTGCTCGCCGGGCTCATCGGGCCGTCACCTCCGGGGGCAGCTTCTCCGGGCCCGCGCCACACGGGACGGCGAGGCCTTCGTGTACGCCACCTCCCCGACGAGATCGGGTCTAACCCATCGATAACGCCACAGGACCGGCCCGGCATGGGTTCGACGAGCTATGGCATTGGTCGCACGGGGACGGGTATGTCCCCGTTGGCGAACCGCCCGACACTACTGAGGAGTTGCCCATGCGCAGCATCTGGAAAGGTGCGATCTCCTTCGGGCTGGTCACGATCCCGGTGAAGCTCTACTCGGCCACCGAGCAGAAGGACGTCAGCTTCCACCAGGTGCACCGCGAGGACGGCGGCCGCATCCGCTACAAGCGGGTGTGCACGCTCGACGGCGAGGAGATCGCGTACGCGGACATCGCCAAGGGTTACGAGCTGGCCACGGGCGAGATGGTCGTGCTCACCGACGAGGACTTCGAAGGGCTGCCGCTGAGCACCTCACGCCGGATCGACGTGCTGCAGTTCGCCCCCGCCGAGCAGATCGACCCCATCTACTTCGCCAAGTCCTATTACCTGGAGCCCGACGCGCAGGGGGCCAAGCCGTACGTGCTGCTGCGCGACGCGCTGGAGAGCTCCGGCCAGGTGGCGGTGGTCAAGGTGGCGCTGCGCCAGCGCGAGTCGCTGGCGACGCTGCGGGTGCGCGACGGGGTGTTCGTGCTGGAGACCATGCTGTGGCCGGACGAGATCCGCAAGCCGGACTTCGAGTTCCTGGACGAGGACATCGACGTGCGGACGCAGGAGCTCAAGATGGCCGAGTCGCTGATCTCCACGATGGAGGCCGACTTCGACCCGGCCGAGTACCACGACACCTACCGCGAGGCGCTGCAGGAGGTCATCGAGGCGAAGGTGGCGGGCAAGGAGGTCATCACGCCTCCGGAGGCCGAGGAGGAGGGCGGCCCCGCCGTCGACCTCATGGCGGCGCTGCGGGCCAGCGTCGAGGCCGCCAAGCGCGAGCGCGAGGGCGCTCCCGCTAAGCCGAAGCGGGCCGCCTCGGGCAAGGCGAAGGCCAAGGACGACAGGGCCAAGGACGACAGGGCCAAGGAAGAGAAGGCCAAGGAAGAGAAGGCCCCCGCCAAGCGGAAGGCCCGCAAGTCGGCCTGACGCCTCCTGCCCCTGGACTCACCCCCGCTGTCCGTTCTCACGCGCGGCCATGCGGCCGCGTACTCGGATGATGCTGCCGGCGCTTGCCTGTAAGCAATCAGAAGGTTCTGTGACGCTGGGTGATAGGTGCTGATCAGGCTTCGAGTGCGACCGGCGGCATCCAGAGGTTGCCGGTGAAGGCGCG
>NZ_JBFAPV010000007.1:114434-437840 GCF_040676925.1 Nonomuraea sp. NPDC049486 | reverse complement strand
AGCTACCCGGACCGGACTTCCACCGGCAAGCGACGACGAGCTTACGAACAGCAAGATCCACCGCTATGTCACGGCTTCACCTCCTGCTCTGCTGGGCGCACGAAAAAGCCTCACTGTTCGACTGATCGACGTCGTCGGATGGCGACGCGTAATCGATCTTGACCCGGCATCAGTTTTCTGGCTTGATCGTTTTCGTTCGCGTCCTTGCCAGGAACGGAGTACCCACGTGCGCTTCTCCCCATCGGAACGGTCAGGCATCGCCCGGACCGTACGTCGGCTGGTCGCTCTCCTGTGTGCCATGACCATGACGACCGGCCTCGTCACCGCCGTGGCGCCCGTGGCCTCGGCCGCCGACTCGATGACAGAGCTCGGCTTCATCAACAACCGGCGGGGCAACAGCGACGTGGCCGCTGGAGGAGGCAAGGTCTTCGTTTCCGGAAATGACCGGATCGTGGTCGCGGACACCAGTGGGGAACTGGTCGGCGCGATCACCGATCTGGCCGGGCCGGCAGGACTCGCGGCGGCACCTGACGGCACCCGCGTGTATGCGGCGCTGTATGAGTCGCACGAGGTCATCGAGATCGACACCGCGACCCTCGCAGTCACGCGGCGGATCGACTTCGCGGCGCACCCGTGCCCGGTCAGTCTGTCGCTGTCCGGCGATGTGCTGTGGACCGCGTACGGGTGCGACCGTGGCGTCGGTGGTGTCGCCGGTCTCGATGTGTCGGCCCCGGCGCCGCAACCTGTCGCGGTCGTGACGGGGAGGTACACCCCACCTCTGATCGCCGCCGCGGGGAACACGCTGGTGCTCGGTGACTCCCGCGTCGAACCAGTCGACCTCCAGGTGTACGACGTGAGCGCAGGTTCCGTCGAGTTGCGCGGCGAGATCGACGAGGGCGCCCATGCCATGACCAACCTGAGAGATCTCGCCGTCACACCGGATGGCTCGAAGGCCGTGCTGACCTTCTCGGACCGGTACGAGACCTGGGACACCACGAGTCTGACCAGGGTCCGGGTCTACGGCGAGGACATGTCGGCCCAGGGCCATGCGGCAGCCGTGGCGGTCAGCCCGGATGGCAGTCATATCGTGGGCGGGTGGACCACTCGAGGCGTCGAACTGTACGACGTGGTCACGGGGGCCACGACCTACTCGCAGAAGAGTCCTACCGGGTGGCCCAGCCCCGTGATCATCAGCGGAGGGGTGACCGTCGCCGGTGATGACGTCTTCGCCGTGCTGTGGGTCCCCGGCTCCGAAAGGCTCCGCCTGTGGCGGCTGGAAGACGCCACTCTGGTGCAGACGACCATGACCTTGACGGCTCCGGAAGAGGCCACGGCGCTGGAGCCGCTCACCCTGACCGGCCGTCTCACCCGGGCTGACGGCGCGGCTCCGGGAAGGCAACGGCTGGAGGTGTCCCACCGGCTGCCCGACGGGACCAGCACGGCCCTCCGCCGTGCACGGACAGCGGCAGACGGTACGTTCACCATCACCGTCACCCCGCCGGTCGCCGGGACGGTCGGCTATGACGTGAACTGGCCCGGTGCCGCCGGCGTCCGAGGGAGCACGGCATCGGTGGCGGTGATGGTGTCCCTGCAGTCGGCGTTCGTGACGTTGACCGGGCCCGTGGACGGAGTCGTCGGAAAGCGGCTCCGCTTCAAAGGCGAGTTGAAGTTCGGCGACCAGGCGCCCACCACACGCCCGTCGTTGACGGTGATGCGTGAAAGCGCCGATGGCGTCGTCGAGGACCTCGGCACGGTGCGGGTCGCCAGGAACGGGTCGTTCCGCTTCGACGACCGACCCGATCAGGAGGGCAGGTACATCTACGGGGTCTGGTGGGATGGTGACGATGCCACCGAACACGCGGGTGCCGCCCGGCACGTCACGGTGAGGCCCGGAAACGGCTGAAGCCGGTCTCGAAGGCGGGTGAGCCGGTCGTCGGCGACGGCGATCGGCTACCGCCCGTGGCCCACGGCGGTGAGGCCGGCGACCGCCGCGACGACCTCGTCCACCTCCTGTTCGGTGTTGTAGTAGTGCGGCGACAGGCGCAGGCACCAGTCGACGTCCTTGTCGCCGAAGTCGAACTGCGCGAAGTGGCGGAAGCTGAGCGCCGAGTTGATCCGGCGGGCGTCCATGGCCGCCTTGAACGGCTCCGGCTCCCAGCCGTCCACGGCGAAGGTGACCAGGGCGCCCAGGCGCCGGCCGTGGTCGAGGACGCGGATCCCGGGCAGGCCGGCGAGCGCGTCGCGCAGGCGGGCGGCCAGGGCGGGGGTGCGGCGGCCGATGGCGTGCATGCCGACCTCGCGGGCGTAGCGCGCGGCGGCCGCGCAGCCGAGGACGAGGGCGTACGGGAACTCCCAGTCCTCGAACCTGGCCGCCGTCTCGACCGGCTCGTAACGGCCGAGCTCGACCCAGCGCGCCCCGTACATGTCGATGAACAGCGGCTCGTAGCCCGCGCGCAGCACCCGGTCGGACACGTACAGGAAGCCGGAGCCGCGGGGGCCGCGCAGGAACTTGCGGCAGGTGGCGGTGAGCAGGTCGCAGCCGATCTCCTCGACGTCGATCGGGTACTGGCCGACGGACTGGCAGGCGTCGACCAGGTAGAGCAGGTCCAGTTCGCGGCAGAGCCGGCCGATCTCGGCGACCGGCTGGACCAGGCCGGAGTTGGTGGGGATGTGGGTGACGGTCACCAGGCGCGGGCGGTGCAGGCGCATCAGCGCGGCCATGGCCGCCACGTCCACGCCGCCCTCGGGCAGGTCGGACGCGTGCACGATCCGTACGCCGAACCTCTTGCGCAGCGACAGGAAGGCGATCTGGTTGGAGATGAAGTCGTTGCGGGTGGTGAGGATGACGTCGCCGGCCTCGAACGGGATCGCCGACAGGGCGGTGGAGAACGCGTGGGTGGCGCTACCGGCGAAGGCGATGTTCTCGGGAGCGCAGTTGATCAGCGCGGCGGTCTCGGCGTAGAAGCCGCGGACCTGCTCGGCGCGGGCGGCCGCGGCCTCGTACCCGCCGAGGTCCGCCTCCAGCCGCAGGTGGTCGACCATCGCGGCCAGCACGGGCGCGGCCATGAGGCCGCAACCGGCGTTGTTGAAGTGCACGACGCCCGCGGCCCCGGGAGTGTCGGCGCGCAGGGCGGCGACGTCCAGAAGCGGTTCTGGGGAGATGCTGGAAGCGCTATTATCGATCCTCATGTCAGACGGTAGCAGTTCGGTCGAGCTGGCGGCCAGGCTTCGCGCGGAGATCGAGCGGCTGGCGCCGGGTGACCGGCTGCCGAGCAGCCGGGAGCTGATCCGGCGCCACCGGGTGGGCCCCGCCACCGTGTCGCAGGCGATCGCCACGCTGGCCGCCGAGGGCGTGGTGGTCACCCGTCCGGGCAGCGGCACCTACGTCGCCGCCCGCGCCCAGCGGCGCGCCGAGGTGGCCGACACCTCCTGGCAGACCGTCACCCTCGCCGACCGGAGCGTGGACACCCGCCTCCTCACCGACGCCGGCGGCCCGCCACCCGCGGGGACGATCATGCTGGACGGCGGCTACCTGCATCGGTCGCTCCAGCCCGGCAAGATCCTGACCGCGGCGCTGGCCCGCGCGGCGCGCCGCCCCGACGCCTGGGACCGCGCCCCCGCCGGCGGCCTGGCGGCCCTGCGCAGCGTGTTCGCCACCATGGCCGGCGACGGCGTGCACGCGGACGACATCCTGGTCACCGCCGGCGGGCAGAGCGCCCTTTCCATGGCGTTCCGCGCCATCGCCGGGCCGGGCGACCCCGTCCTGGTGGAGTCGCCCACCTACCCGGGGGCGATCGCGGCGGCCAGAGCGGCCGGCCTGCGCCCGGTCCCGGTGCCCATGGACGCCGACGGCCTGCGGCCCGGCCTCCTGGCCGACGCCTTCGGCATGACCCGCGCCCGCCTGCTCTACTGCCAGCCGACCCATCACAACCCCACCGGCGCCGTGCTGGCGCCGCCACGCCGCAGGGAGATCATCGACGCGGCCAGGGCGGCGGGCGCGTTCGTGATCGAGGACGACTTCGCGCGGCACCTCGGCCACGGCACGCCGGCGCCGCCGCCCCTGCTGGCCGACGACCGCGACGGCACCGTGATCTACCTGACCTCGCTCACCAAACCGGCGGCGCCGAGCCTGCGCATCGGCGCCCTGGTGGCCCGGGGCCCCGTGATGGCGCGCCTGCGCGCCGTCCGGCTGGTCGACGACTTCTTCATCAGCCGCCCGCTCCAGGAGACGGCGCTCGAACTCCTCAGCTCTCCGGCCTGGGAACGGCATGTCCGCGCCCTGGCGGTGGCGTTGCGGGAGCGGTGCGGGACGCTGGCGGCCGCCGTCACGCGCGAGCTCCCCGGCTGGACACTCGACCGCGTCCCCGCGGGCGGGCTCCACCTCTGGGTCCGCCTGCCGCACGGCGCCGACGAAACCACGGTCGCCGGCACGGCCCGTCAGCACGGCGTCGCCGTCAGCGCCGGCGACCGCTTCTTCGCCACCGAGCTCCCCGCCGCCTACCTGCGCCTCAGTTTCGCCGGCGCCGCCGACCGGGCCGAGCTGATCGAAGCCGTACGCCGGCTCGCGTCCTCCGGTCCCTGACGCGCGATCCCACATCTCAGGGCGCCCACCGGTCAGAGCACTCCGGGAAGCCCGACCCGTACTGGCAAATCGGGGGCTTTCGACTCAACTGCCTCATGGCTACGATCGGGCATCGGTCGCCGATGCGGCGATCTTCTCCAAGAACGCACCGATCGCCGAGGAGAGTGTCCCGCACGTGGCTGAGTCAGGCAGGACCGGGCGACAACGGACGGGGACGATGGACGACGGGAACGGGTTAGCGGGGCCGTCCGGCGACGGCCCGCGGCGACGGGGCGGTGTCCGGCGGCTGCCGTTGCGCACCGTGCTGCTCATCGTCGTGTTCGTGCCGAGCCTGACCTTCGCCCCGCTGCTCGCTTCGGGCATGAACCAGTTGTTCACGCAGTGGCAGGCGGAGAAGGCCCAGATGGACCTGGCCACCACCACGGTGGGCGTACCCGCGTCCGCCCTGTTCTTCGGCCTCGACCAAGAGCGGCGGCTCACCGCGGAGGTGCTGGCCGGCTCGGCGAGCGCCCGCGCCGAGCTCACCGAGCAGCGCCGGGTGACCGACCAGGCCGTGGCGGCGTTCCGTCCGCTGACCGCCCTGGACGTCCCCGACGCGCAGGAGGGGCTCGCCGACGCCATCGCCAGGACCGATCGCGGCCTCGGCCTCCTCGCCGAGCAGCGCCGGGCGGTGGACGCCGGCCGGTCCGGCGCGCAGCGCGCGTTCGACTACTACAGCGGCGTCCTGGAGTCGGGCCTCGGCGTGCTGACCACGCTCGGCAGGACCGACGAGGGCCAGGTCAACAGGGAGGCGCAGGCGCTGAGCGACCTTTACTGGGTCGTCAACCTGCTCGGCCGCGAAGACGCCGTGCTGGCCCGCGGCTGGGGGACGGGGCGCCTGACGAGGGACGAGTACGTCCTCGTCTCCGACGCCGTCGGCGCCAGGAACCACCTCATGCGCTCCCGGGTGATCCCCGCTCTCAAGGGCGACGAGACCCCGTACGCGAAGCTGACGGACGGCAAGGCGTGGGCGACCATGACCGCCATGGAGGAGCGGCTGGTCACCAGCGCCCCCGAGGGCGACCAGGTGACGCTCCGCGGCGACAGCGTGGCCTGGCGCTCCTCCGCGGAGGCGGTCACCGGGCAGCTGCGGCAGCTGATCGACCTCCGGTTCGAGAACGTCAGCAAGATCGGTTACGACCACGCCCGCATGGTCTTCACCGTCTTCGTCAGCATCTCCAGCGTCGGCCTGCTCGCCCTGGCTCTGGTGATCTTCACCAGCTGGCGGCTCACCGCCATTCTCCGCCGTCGCATCCTGCACCTGCGCCACGAGGCCCACGAGCTCCAGGAGCGGCTGCCCGACGTGGTCGCCCGGCTCGAACGCGGCGAGGACGTCGACGTGGACGCGGAGGTGCGCACGCTCCAGCCCACCCCCGACGAGCTCGGCGAGCTCGGGCAGGCGCTCAACCTGGCCAGCCGCAGCGCCGTGCTCACCGCCGTGCGGCAGGCCGAGCAGCACCGCGGCTTCCAGCGCATGCTCCAGCGCATCGCCCGCCGCACCCAGATCCTCATCGGCCTGCAGCTGAAGAAGCTGGACGAGCTGGAGCGCAGGCACGAGGACCCCGAGGTGCTGGAGGGCCTGTTCGACCTGGACCACCTCACCGCCCGGCTGCGCCGCTACGAGGAGAACCTGGTGATCCTCGGCGGCGGGCAGCCGCAGCGCCGCTGGCGCAAGCCCGTCCACCTGCTCGACGTCCTGCGCGCCGCGCAGGGCGAGGTCCAGGACTACCGCCGGATCGCGATCGACGTCGAGGGCGAGTCCTGGATCGCGGAACGCGCGGTCGGACCGCTGGTCCACGTCCTGGCCGAGCTCATGGAGAACGCCACCGCCTTCTCCA
Source organism: Nonomuraea sp. NPDC049486 (assembly GCF_040676925.1). Taxonomy (NCBI): domain Bacteria; kingdom Bacillati; phylum Actinomycetota; class Actinomycetes; order Streptosporangiales; family Streptosporangiaceae; genus Nonomuraea; species Nonomuraea sp. NPDC049486. The sequence continues at coordinate 431,381 of NZ_JBFAPV010000007.1, read as the reverse complement.
GGCCGCTGACCCCCGTGGAGGTGCGCGCCGCGCCGGTCAGCCGGGGCGTCGCCGTGGAGATCGAGGACCGGGGCCTGGGCATGGAGCCCGAGCAGTACGACGCCGCCAACGACCTGCTGCGGTCGCCGCCGCGGCTCGACGTGATGACCCACGCCGACGACGTGCGTCTCGGCCTGTACGTGGTCGCCCGGCTCTCCGCGGGCCTGGGGCTCAAGGTGGAGCTGCGGTCGTCGGCCTTCGGCGGCACCCGGGTCATCGTGCTGATCCCCGAGTCGCTGGTGGTGGACCGGCCCCGCGCGGTGCCGGTTCCCGAGGAGGTCTCCAGTCCCCGGGAAGACGCCCGCCCGGCTCACGAGGACGGCGATCTGCCGGCCCGTTCCAGGGGACGCGCGATGGCGCACGTGACCGCCTCGGCGTCACCGGAACGGGACGACGCGCCGGCGTCGTCCGGCCTCCGGCCGCTCCCCCAGCGGGTGCGCCAGGCCAGCCTCGCCGCGGAGCTCAAGGTCCCGGCGGCCAGAGACGAACGGACCGGCCAGGAGTTCGCCGTGCGCGACCAGCCCGGCCGGTCCAGCGCCGCGATCGGCGCCTTCCAGAGGCAGTCCCGCAAGCGCCGGACCGGTGACGACGCCTCCCGGCCCGGGCAGGGCGGATCCGCCGAGTCCAGTTCCCCTACGACGGAAGATCGATGATGACGCAGCGCACCACCGCCACGAACATAGACGTGGACTGGCTCCTGGACGGCCTGGTCGACCGGGTCGCGGGCACCCGGCACGCCATCGTGCTGTCCGACGACGGCCTGGTGATCAGCCGGTCCAGGACCATCGAACGCGCGGACGCCGAACGCCTGGCCGCGATCGCCACCGGCCAGCAGAGCCTGGCCCGCGGCGTCGGGCAGCTGTTCAGCGGCGGCCCGGTCCACCAGGTGATCATCGAGATGGCCGACCTGTGGCTGTTCGTCACGGCCGCGGGCCGGGGGACCCATCTGGCCGTGGTCGCGTCCCAGGAGGTCGACGCCGAGCTGATGAGCGTCGCGATGCACACCCTGATCCAGCAGGTGGGCCAGGCGCTGGGCACCGAGGCGCGCTCCCCGCATGACGGGGGGAGACACGGATGAGGCACTGGACGGAGGGCTTCGAGGACGAAGACGCCGACGAGTCCCTCGTCCGTCCCTACACGATCACCGGCGGACGGACCGCGCCCGAGCGGGACGACCTGGCGCTGATCACCCTGGTGACGACGGTCTCCGAGGCCTTTCCGGAAGCCGCGCGCGGCCGGAGAAGGATGCAGCCGGAGCACCGCACCATCTTCACGCTCTGCAAGCGGCCGCTGGCGGTGGCCGAGGTCGCCGCCGCGCTGAACCTGCCGGTGTCGGTGACGAAGATCCTCATCGGCGACCTGATCGAGTCGGGTCAGGTGCTGGCCCGGCCGCCGCTCTCCTTCGCACAGGCAGGCGGTTTCCCCGACATGGCAATCCTTGAGGCGGTGAGGGATGGGCTACGCGAACTCTGACCATGCGGACGCCGCTCCCCTGGCAGTGAAGATCCTGGTCGCCGGCGGTTTCGGCGTCGGGAAGACGACCCTGGTCGGCGCGGTGAGCGAGGTCGCCCCCCTGCGCACGGAGGAGTACCTGACCCACGCCAGTGTCGGCGTCGACGACCTGGAGGGCGTGGGCGGCAAGTCCACCACCACCGTCGCGCTGGACTTCGGCCGCATCACCATCAACAGGCAGCTCGTGCTCTACCTGTTCGGCACGCCCGGCCAGGAGCGCTTCTGGTTCATGTGGAACGACCTCGTCAACGGGGCGATGGGCGCGGTCGTCCTGGTGGACACCCGCCGGCTGGAGGTGAGCTTCGCGTCGATCGACTTCTTCGAGAGCCGCGGCATCCCCTTCGTCGTCGGCGTCAACTGCTTCCACGGTGTCCGTGACCGGACGCGGGAGGAGATCCGCAAGGCGCTCGACCTCGACCCGCAGGTGCCGCTGGTGCTCGGTGACGCCCGCGACCGGGCGGCGGGGCGCGACGTGCTGCTGGCGCTCATCGACCACCTGATGGCCACCCGGTCCCGCACCGCGCCGCATCCCGTGGCCTGACGCGTCCTACCAGGCGGAGCCGTCGTGGCTCCGCCTTGGCGGGCGGTTCAGGCGCGGCCGTTGGCGGCGCACCAGCTCGCCCAGGTGGTGGCGCCCTTGCCGAGCTGCTTGTTGTAGAAGGACGTCCACGAGTTCTCGCTCGGCCCAGGCGCGCCGGGGGCGGCCTTGTACAGCGGATGGCTCTTCTCGACCTCGGCCCGCAGCCACGGCTCGATGTCGGCGTACGAGCTCAGCGACCAGCTGCGGGCGTGGTAGGTGAGCTGGCCGCGCACGTCGGTCTCCGCCAGGCACATGAACGGCGCCCACGGGCTGGTCCGCGACCAGCTGATCTTCGTCTTCATCGCGCCGGACGGGACGCCGGGCTTGGTGCGGGCCGCCACCTCGCGGTCGTCCACGGAGAAGTCGAACATCTCCTGCGCCGCGTACACGCCGCCGACCAGGCCGAACCGCTCGCCGAGGGTGGCGCCGAAGTCCGTCCTCACGGGGATGTCGCTGGTCCACACGGTCTCGTCGTGCAGGCGCTGCAGCGGCGGGCCGACGTAGGAGGAAGTGATCGGGAACGGGCCGAAGTTGACCGTGTCGTTGTTGATGGGGACGACGGGATACGTCTTGCCGTCGACCGGGTTCTTCCACGTGCGCACGACGTGCTTCGGGTCGGCCGGGTCGGTGTAGAAGACGATCTCGCGGGAGAGCTGGTAGAGCTGGGTCGTCCCGGGGACCCGGTACAGCCGCCGGATGTTGTAACCCTCGATGTTGAAGAGCTTCTGGCCGTGGCGTAGCTCCGGGTCCAGGCTGTTGCCCTCGATGTTCGCGTACACCGAGCCGGAGATCCGGAAGACCATGTCCTTCCCGTCCGGGCGTCCGAACGTCTGGAGGGAGAGCTTCGCGCTCTTGTCGGTGACCGTCTTGTAGACGGGCCCGGGGTCTGTGGGGGCGCCGCCGTCCGCCGCCGCGCCCGGCATGCCGGTACCGAGGACCAGGACGACAAGGGCTAAGAGCCCCGTAACACTTCGTTTTAACACATGAACGCCTTTCACTTGGAGACGCAAGCGAACAGCGCCATATGTGATCATGCCGAGCGAAGGGTTGTCCAGGCGGCGTCAGCGCCGGGGGTCGATGTGGATCTTCGGACCGGCGCCTCCGGGACGGCGGCCGGCGAGCACGCCGGCCGTATCGGCGAGGCCGACCGTGGCCGCGACCAGCGGGCGGGCGTCCACCGAGCCGTCGGCGTAGGCGGCGATCGCGCCGGCCAGACCGGCCGAGCCGCCCAGGATGCCGACGGCGGTGACGTCCTTGAGTACGAGGTCGCGGGTGTCGAGGGTGGACGGGCTCCGGGCCAGGCCGATGTAGACGAGGCGACCGGCGGGTTCGACGAGGTCGAGCGCGAGTGCGGGCAGTCCGGGCGCGTTGGAGGCGTCGATGACGGCGTGCCAGGGCAGCGCGGGCAGCGACGCCCTGGTCCAGGCGCCGGTGAAGCCGAGGTCCGCGGCCAGGCGCAGGCCCTCGTCGTCGCGGCCCATCAGGTGGACCTCGACGCCTTGGGCGCGGGCGAACAGCGCCGCCAGCAGGCCGATCGTGCCAGTCCCCAGGACCAGCAGCCGCTCGCCCGGATCCAGGGCGGCGCCGCGGACGGCCCGCAGCGCGTTGCCGCCGGGTTCGACGAGGGCGCCGAGCGCGGGGTCCACGGTGTCCGGCAGCCGGTGCAGGGCGGTGACGGGCAGGGCGACTTGTTCGGCCAGCGCGCCGGGGCGGCCCCGGCTGATGCCGATCTCGGCCAGCTCGGCGCACACGTGGTGGCGGCCGGCGCGGCAGCGGGCGCAGTGGCCGCAGCCGAGCATGGTGTCGCCGGTGACGCGGCGGCCGAGCCAGGCGGGGTCGACGCCCTCGCCGGCGGCGGTGACGCGCCCGCACCACTCGTGGCCCGGCCGTAACGGGTAACGGGACCGGCCGGTGCTCAGATAGCTCATGTGGCCGGTGAACAGCTCGACGTCGGTGCCGCACACGCCGGCCCTTTCGACGTCCACCACCACCTCCCCGGGCGCGGCGACCGGCGGCTCGACCTCCTGGACCTCCGCCTCCCCCGGGCCGGTCAACACCAGCGCCCGCGTCACCGGGGGCCGATCACCTTCTGGCGCTGGCTGCCCAGGCCGTCGATGCCCAGCTCCATCACGTCGCCGGGCCGGAGCCAGACGGGCGGGTTCTGGCCCATGCCGACCCCGGGCGGGGTGCCGGTGTTGATCAGGTCCCCCGGCTCCAGCACCATGAACTGGCTCAGGTGGTGCACGATGACGTACGGGTCGAAGATCATCGTCTTGGTGGTGCCGGTCTGGCGGCGCACGCCGTTGACCGTCAGCCACATGCCGAGGTTCGTGACGTCGGCGATCTCGTCAGGGGTGACGAGCCAGGGACCGGCCGGGTTGAAGGTCTCGGCGGACTTGCCCTTGCTCCACTGGCCGCCGCGCTCCATCTGGAAGGCGCGCTCGCTGACGTCGTTGACCACGCAGTAGCCGGCGATGGCGTCGCGGGCCTCCTCCACCGAGTCGAGGTAGGAGGTGCGCCTGCCGATGACGATGCCGAGCTCGACCTCCCAGTCGGTCTTGGTGGAGCCGCGCGGGATGCGCACGTCGTCGTACGGCCCGACGAGGGTGTTGGGTGACTTGGTGAACAGGATCGGCTCGTCGGGGACGGCCTGGCCGGTCTCGGCGGCGTGGTCGCTGTAGTTGAGGCCGATGCAGAGGATCTGGTGCGGCCTGGCGATCGGGGCGCCGACGCGCTCGCCGGCGAACGCGCGGGGCCGGCCCGCGGCGACCCGGTCGGCGAGCAGGGCGGCGCCGCCCCGGGCGAAGAACCGCTCGTCGAAGTCGGGGGTGACGTCGGAGACGTCGATGTAGTGGGTCTCGTCCACGCGGACGACGGGCTTCTCGGCGCCTGGCGCGCCGATGCGCATGAGCTGCACGTGTCTTCTCCGTTAGCTGGAAGGGGGCCGATCGCCGGAGACGATGGCGAGGATGGCGGGCAGGTCGTCCACGAGCGCCCGCACGGGGGTGCGGTAGGCGAGGCCGCTGATGCTGATCGCGCCGCTGGGCACGGTGGGCGAGGTCAGGTAGGCCGGGACCGCCAGGCAGTTGACGCCCGGCTCGTTCTCCTGGTCGTCGACGGCATAGCCCTGCCTGCGGACCCGTACCAGCTCGGCGTGCAACTCCCCGGCCGTGCCGATGGAGCGGCCGGTGGGCCGCTCCAGCGTCCGGTCGCCCACCCAGGCGCGCACCGCGTCCTCGTCGGGCAGGGCGGCGGCCAGCAGCATCTTGCCCACGCCCGTGCAGTGGGCCGGGTTGCGGCCGCCCACGACGGAGCTCAGCCGCACCGCCCCGGACGGCGGGTCGAGCTTGGAGCGGTAGACGACCCAGGGGCCGTCGAGCACCGCGTAGTGCACCGTCTCGCCGTACCGGTCGCACAGCGCCTCAAGGATCGGGGTCACCCGGACGTGGTCGGGGCGGGCCTCATGGTGGGCGAAGGCCATGCGCAGGAACTCGTCGCCGAGCACGTAGCGGCCGTGTCCGTGCCGGCTGGCGAACCCGGCCCGGCGCAGCGAGGCCAGCGCCCGATGCACCGTCGGCTTCGAGCTGTCCACCGCCCGCGCCATCTCCTCCAGCCCCACCCCGTCGGGGTGACGGGCCAGCTCCGCGAGCACCGCCAGCACGCGATCGGAGCCTACGAGCCGCTGCTCCTCCGTCCATTCGGGCATATTCCGTACGTTAGACCGTCGTTCCAGGAAACGGAAGTTGCTCCCGGCGAAGCCTTCCCCCGGACGGCGGGAGCCGGTTAGCCTCGCAGACAGTTCCACCCATGTGTTATCGATTCCGACTATTGGAAAGAGACATGCGCACCGCTCTCATCACCGGCGGGGTCAGCGGCCTGGGCAGAGCCGCCGCCGTCCGCCTGGAAGCCGACGGCGTCCGGGTCGTCACCCTCGACGTCGCCGACGGCGCGGACCTGGTCGTGGACGTCACCGACGCCGCCGCCGTCCAGGCCGCCGCCGACGAGATCGGCCCGGTCGACATCCTGGTCAACTCCGCCGGGATCGTCGGCCCCAACGCCCCGCTCTGGCAGCTCCCGCTCGACGGCTGGCGGCGCACCTTCGAGGTCAACGTCGACGGCACCTTCCACACCTGCCGCGCCTTCGTGCCCGGCATGCGCGAGCGCGGGTGGGGCCGCGTCGTCAACATCGCCAGCATGGCCGGCAAGGACGGCAACCCCAACATGGCGCCGTACTCCGCCTCGAAGGCCGCCGTCATCGCGCTGACCAAGTCGCTCGGCAAGGAACTCGCCACCAGCGGCGTGCTGGCCAACGTGATCGCCCCGGCCGTCATCGAGACCCCGATGAACGCCGACACCGGCCCGGAGGCGCTGGCGCACATCACCGGGCTCATCCCGATGCGCCGCGTCGGCCGCCCCGAGGAGGTCGCCGAACTGATCGCCTGGCTGGCCTCCGACAAGGTCAGCTTCTCCACCGGCGCCGTGTACGACATCAGCGGGGGACGCGCCACGTACTGAGCTTCATAGGCGAACATTTGACCGTTTTGTGCCTTTTTGCTACGTTTGAGGCTTGCAGCAGCGGGGTCCGCCATGCGACCGCTGTGTTCTGCCCGGACCGCGCCTTCGCGCGGCCGCCTAATCCGCCATCCGGCGGAGCCGGGGACCCACTCTCCTTCCGGGGTGAATCGGCGCCCGATCTCGCGCCGTAGGGCACTTCCACGCCCGAACCCGTCAGCTAACCCGGTAGGCGGCATGGAAGCTAGGAGCAATCCCTTCATGCGTCTCACCCAGCGGATCAGCAGTGCCCTGCTCGGCCTCGCCGTAGCCACGGGCGCCATGACCACCGCCGCCGGCGCCGCGCAGGCCGCCACTCCGGCCGCGGCCGTCGAGCGGCCCCTCGCCAACGCCCCCTCCGTGGCCGGCAGCGCCGCGTACCTGATGGACGCGGAGAGCGGCGAGGTGCACTTCAGCAAGGAGGCCGACCTGCGCAGGCCGGTCGCCAGCCTCACCAAGGCGATGACCGCCTACACCGTGCTCAAGCAGGCCAAGCCGACGGACAAGGTCACGATCACCGCCGAGGACGTCGAGTACGGCAGCCAGGGCGGCGCGTCGGTGGCCCACCTGCGCGCCGGCGACACCCTCACCGTCGAGAACCTGCTGTACGGGCTGATGCTCCCGTCCGGCGCCGACGCCGCGCACGCGCTCGCCCGCGCCTACGGCCCCGGCGTGCCCGGGTTCGTCGCCGAGATGAACGACACCGCCCGCAAGCTCGGCATGACCGACACCGTGTACGTGAACGCCGACGGCATGCCCTATCAGGGCGGCGGCCACTCCACCGCCCGCGACCAGGCGACGCTCGCCAAGGCGACGCTGGACGACCCGACCCTCAAGAAGATCACCTCGACCCGGTACCACGCCGTGGAGTCGACGTCCGAGCACGGCTCGTACGCGTGGAAGAACACCAACCGCCTCCTCGCCGCGCCGGGCGCCCTCGGCGTGAAGACCGGCTACACCAGGGACGCGGGCTACACGCTCGCCTTCGCCGGCGAGCGCGACGGCAACCGCCTGGTCGGCGTGATCCTCGGCGAGACCGACTCCGGCCGCCGCTTCCAGACCGCGCAGGCTCTGCTGGACTGGGGGCACGCGGGCAACCGATAGGTCCCTTTCCTGCTTGTTGCCTGGGAAGATGTGGCCTGGTGACAGCCGGGGCCGCACGATCGGCTAGCGTCGAAAACGGCGCGTGCGGACGGTTTGTCCGGCACGCGCCCACTCGCCGGTCGCAGGTCCAGGCCCCGGCTTCGAAAGGAAAGAGATGGTGGAGCCGGTGCCGGCTGACCTGAACACGATTGAGCGCCGAGGCGCGATGCCGGGACGGGGGTGCGCGCGATGAGCGTCGCGCTGGGCCTGGTGGCCATCTTCGTCCTCACCCTGGCCACCGGCTACTTCGTCGCCCAGGAGTTCGCCTACGTCACCGCCGACCGGCTCGCGCTGACGCAGCAGGCGGCCGCGGGCGACAAGAAGGCGGCCAAGGCCGTCAAGGTGCTGGAGCGGCTGTCGTTCATGCTGTCCGGCGCGCAGCTCGGCATCACCGTCACCGCGCTCGTGGTCGGCTTCATCGCCCGCCCGGCGCTGGCCGAGCTGATCTCACCCGCGCTGACCGCGCTCGGCATGCCCGCGGGGCTGGTGGACGCGGTGGCGCTGGCGATCGGGTTCGCGCTCGCCACGATCATCCAGATGGTGATCGGCGAGCTCGCCCCGAAGAACCTGGCGCTGGCCAGGCCGGAGCCGCTGGCCCGCGCGCTGGCCTCGTCGACCCTGATCTACCTGGCCGTCGCCGGGCCGATCATCAAGCTGTTCGACGCCACTGCCAACAGGCTGCTGCGCGCGGTCGGGATCGAGCCGGTCGAGGAGCTGCACCACGGCGCCACCCTGGAGGAGCTCGGCCACATCATCGGCGAGTCCGAGGCGCACGGCCACCTGCCCGGCAGCCAGGCCGACGTGCTGGAGCGGGCGCTCGCCTTCTCCGACCACACCGCCGAAGAGGTCATGGTGCCCCGGGCCGACGTGGTGGCCGTCGCCGCGTCGGCGACCGTCGCCGAGCTGGACGAGCTCATCGCCGCCCACGGCCACACGCACTATCCGGTGCTCGGCGCCACGCTGGACGACGTCGCCGGGCTGGTCAGCCTGCGTGACGTCGCCGCCGTGCCGACCGGCGCGGCCGCCACCACCCGGGTCGGCGACCTGGCCCGCGAGGTGCTCGTCGTGCCGTTCTCGCAGCCGCTGCCCGACCTGGCCGGCCAGCTCCACGCGCGCGGCGAGGAGGTCGCCTGCGTGGTCGACGAGCACGGCGGCCTGGCCGGCCTGGTCACCTGGGAGGACGTCGCCGAAGAGCTGGTCGGGGAGATCGCCGACGAGAACGACGCCGACACGCCCGCCGCGGTGCGCCGCGGCGACGGCTGGGAGCTGGACGCGGGCCTGCGGATAGACGAGATCGCCCTGGCCACGGACCTGAGCCTGCCGGACGAGGACGACTACGACACCCTGGCCGGGCTCATCCTGCACCGGCTGGGCCGCTTCGCCGTGCCCGGCGACGTGATCATCGCCGACCTGCCCGCCACCCTCGACCCCGGCGCGCCCACCCACGCCCGCATCGAGGTGCTGACCCTGAACCGCCACGTCCCCGAGCGCGTCCGCCTCACCCCGTACCGGCACGAAGGCGAGCAGCAGCCGTGAACCTGACCCTGGGCCTGGCCCTCACCCTGTTCCTGCTCGTCGGCAACGGCTTCTTCGTCGCCGCCGAGTTCGCCCTGGTCGCCGCCAAGCGCCACCGCCTGGAGAAGGCCGCCGCGCGGGGCAGCCGGGCCGCCGCGGCGGCGCTGGCGGGGATCAAGGAGCTGTCGCTCATGCTGGCCGGCGCCCAGCTCGGCATCACGCTCTGCTCGCTCGGCCTCGGCGTGGTCTCCGAACCGCTCATCGCCGGCACGCTCACCCCGCTGTTCCACGCCGCCGGGCTGCCCGAGGCCGCCGCGCACGCGGTCGCCTTCGTCATCGCGCTGGCCATCGTGACCTTCCTGCACATGGTCCTCGGCGAGATGGCGCCCAAGTCCTGGGCGATCGCCCATCCGGAGCGCTCGGCCACCGTCCTGGCGCTGCCGTTCCGCGGCTTCACGCTGGTCGTCCGTCCCCTGATCAGCGTGCTGAACGCCGTCAGCGACGCCCTGCTCCGCCTGTTCAAGGTCAGGCCCCGGGAGGGCGACGCCAACCCGCGCACCCCCGAGCAGCTCCAGCACCTGGTGGAGGAGTCTCGCAGGCTCGGGCTCATCGAGGCCGACGACCACGCCGTGCTCACCCAGGCCCTGCACGCCCCGAACACCGGCATCGCCGAGCTGATCACCCCGATCGACCGGATCGTCGGCGTGCCCGCCGCCGCCTCGGCCCAGGACGTGGTCGACGCCTGCCTGAACGCCGGGCGCTCACGCCTGATCGTCGGCCCCGCCGCGGCGCCGCTGGGCGTCGTCCACATCCGCGACGCCTACCTGGCGCGCCGCCGCTCCCGCGACGTCACCGCCGAGCAGCTCGCCTACCGCGTCCCGGCCCTGCACGCGGGCGCCTCGGTGTCGGACGCGGTGTCGGCGCTCCGGGCCGGCCACAGCCAGCTCGCGCTCGTCCGCGACGACGACGCCACGATCGGCATCGTCAGCCTCGACGACCTGCTGACCACCCTGCTGGTGCCAGGGAACGGGGAGCCGACGGCGCGCTGACGAGTCACGTGGCGATCCGGCCATTCCGAGGCCATGGCGGGAGGAATGGCGCTCTGGCTCACGGTGATGCGCCCGGGCACCGAGCGCGCCGACGTACGGGCACGTCAGACGGCGTGGCTGCTGACCACGGCGCCCGTCGCGCTCACCCTGACCTGTGCGGGCCTGGCAGTCGGCGGCTCACCGGCCCTGCTCCCGTGGGCGATCATCGCGATGGCGGTCGTGCTCGGCGACGCCGTGGACGTTCCCTGCACGGCTGGGCGCACCCTGGCCGGTGGTCGTCGGCGGCGCGCTGATCGCCCTGGGAACCCTGATCTACCTGCTGATCCTCGTACGTCTGACGGCGAGACTCCGCTCGCCGGGCGTGAGCATCGGCGGCGGGCTCATCGGCCCCCGGGCCGTCCGTCCACGGCGTTCCCGGAATCCCGCAGGTGGGTGGCGAGCTGTTTGCGCACGGGCCCGTAGTGGGCCTCGATCGCCGCCTGGAAGGCGGCCACGTCGCGCCGCCGGGCGGCCGCCACGATCTCCGCGTGCGCGTCGGCGGTCTCGCGTCCGTCGGCGGTGGACGGGGCCAGCAACGGGGCGACCATGCTGTGGACGTCCCAGAACGCCCCGGTGAGCTGCTGGACGAGGTCGATCTTCAGCGGCTCCATGAGCAGCAGGTGGAAGGCGCGGTCCTGCTCGACGAACGTCTCCCCCTTGTCGGCCAGCTCCCGCATCTCGGACACCAGCGCGGCCAGGGCGTCGAAGTGGGGCTCCTCCAGAGCCGCCACGAGGGAGGCAGCCAGGCCCTGTTCGAGCAACTGCCGGACGCCGATCACCTCGCCGAGCACGGTGAAGTCGTCGCGGCTGCTGAGCTGGACGCGGAAGGCGAGGCTCTCCACCAGGGCCACCAGGGACAGGCGGCCGACGTACATGCCGTGGCCGTGCCGCACCTCCACGATGTCGAGGGCGCTCAGCGTCTTGATCGCCTCACGCACGCTGGAGCGGCTCGCCCCCAAGCTCTCGCAGAGCACGGACTCGGTGGGCAGCGGATCGCCGGGCTTCAGATGGTTCCGCAGGATGAACGCCTTGATCTGCTCCGTCACCTCCTGCCGCCGCAACGGATGCCGCCCCGTGGCGGGTCCAGGGAAGTCCAGCGTCATCTTCTGCCTTTCCCGCGATGCCGGTCTCTGGCGTGCACCCTAAGCATAGGACGTCAGACGTCGTACGCCTCCCGGCTTCACCGCGTGCCCGGGGACGATTCTGCCGGAACCGTGGCTGTCACGCCCCCGGCCTCGTCACTCTGTCGGCGAACCAGCGGGTGATGGTCGTCGGGTGGGTGATGGCGGTGCCGACGACCACGGCGTACGCGCCCGCCTCGACGGCTGCGGCGGCCTGCTCCGCCGTGTGGACCCGCCCCTCGGCGATCACCGGGACGGGCAGGTCGCGGGCGAGCCCGGCGACCAGTTCGAGGTCGGGGCCGGGTCCTGGGCGGGAGTACGCCGTGTACCCGGACAGGGTCGTCCCGACCACGTCCGCGCCTGCCTCGGCGGCGGCGATTCCTTCCTCGTACGTGGAGACGTCCGCCATCACCAGCCGGCCGGTACGCTCGTGCACGGCCTTGACGGTTTCGGCGAGCGTGCGGCCGTCGGGGCGTGGTCTGCAGGTGCCGTCCACGGCCACGATGTCCGCGCCGGTCGCGGCGACGGCGAGGGCGTGGTCGAGGGTCGGCGTGATGAAGACGTCTCCGTCGCCGTCCTTCCACAGACCGATGAGCGGCAGGTCCAGCGCCGCGCGGATCCGCCGCAGGTCCTCCAGCCCCTGCGCCCGGATCCCCGCCGCCCCGCCGGCGGCCACCGCCCGCGCCACCCGGCACATCGTGTCCGGGTCACGCATCGGCTCCCCGGGGTACGCCTGACACGACACCACCAGACGGCCCCGAATGGCGGCCAGCGCAGGGTGCTCAGCGGCCGACGTCATGATCCTCCTCGATTGGTGATCGCGCGAATCCTCGATGGTGGTCGCGCGAAGCGGGCCGATCATTCGCGCGTCCAGTACGGTTCCAAGCGCCCAGCGGGCCAGCGCGAAACGGGCCGACGCGAAACGGCTCACGCGAAGCGGACCGACGCAAGGCGGGACCGGCGCGAAGCGGGGCGGCGCGAAGCGGAAAGTGGTGTCGGTCATGGGGACGCTTCCAGGGCCATGCGGGCGGCGCCGAGCAGGGCGGCGGCGCCGGCGAGGGCGGCGGGTTCGACCGGGACGTCTCGCAGTGCGGGCAGCACCTCTGCGGCGATGGCGGCGCGCAGCGGTCGCCACCACGGTTCGCCGCATCCGGCGACGCCTCCCCCGATGACCACGATCTCGGGGTCGATGACGTTCATCAGCCCTCCGATGAGCGAGCCGAGCGCGGCCCCGCCCTCGGCCAGGACATCCGCGGCTAGAGGATCCCCGGCCGCAGCCAACCGAGCCACCCCGGCGAGGTCCGCAGCGTCCGTACCGCCCCGGCGACGGTACTCACCAATCAGGGCGGGGCCGGACGCGACCGCCTCCACATGCCCCTGCCCGCCGCACGGGCACGGCCTCCCGGCCGCCGCCGCCACCGGCACGTGGCCCGCGTGCCCGGCCACAGCGTGCGCCCCGTGCCGGACCCGCCCACCGAGCATGACCGAGGCGCCGACGCCAGTGCCGACCGCGACCAGCAGGACGTCCTCCCGGCCGGCGGCGGCACCGCGCCACTGCTCGCCGAGGGCGTGCGCGTGCACGTCGTTGCCGACCACCACCGGCACCCCGAGCCTGCGCGACAGCTCGCCACGCAGATCGGTCCCCGCCCATCCAACCAGCGCCCCGGTCGCCGAGACCACCACACCACGCCCCGGATCGACCACCCCAGCACTACCGACACCGACCGCAGTCACAACCCCCCGGCCACCGCGACCCCCGACACCAGCCGGCTCCACGGTCCCATCGTGGAGGTCACGACCGAACTCCGCATTACCACCCGCCCTCACGGACCTACGCCCGTCACGGACACCGCGACCGAACTCCCCACTACCGGCGGCGTCCACGGCCCTCCGCCGGTCACGGAGGTCACGACCGACCTCCGCACTACCCGACTCCACGGCCCCCCGCCTCTCACGGAGGTCACGACCGGCCTCCGCAGGCGGCCCCACCGATCTCCGCCCATCGCGAAGGTCACGACCGAACTCCGCACTACCAGCCGCCCTCGCGGACCCCCGCCCATCACGGAGATTCCGACCGAATTCCGGACCACCGTCCGAGCCCACAGCCCCCCGCCCATCACGGAGATCCCGACCGAACTCCGCACCACCGGCCGCGATCACAACCCCACGGCTCTCGGTGAGGGTGTGGATGAGGGCGGTGGCGGTGGTGAGGATGGCGTCGGGGCCTTCGGTGGCGGGGGTGGGGCGGGTGGCCGTGGCCAGGAGGGTGCCGGAGTGGTCGACCAGGCCGGCGGCGATCTTCGTGCCGCCGATGTCCACGCCGACGACGAGGCTCACAGCAGCCCGGCCTCCTCCAGATGGGCGGCGACGGCGCGGCCCTCGCCGGCGGTCAGCTCGCGCATCGGCGCGGCGACGGCCGCGTGGCCGATGACCCCGCGCAGGGCCAGCGCGGTCTTGAACGCCCCGACGCCCCGCGTGCTGCCACCGGCGGTGGCAGGGGAGGCCGCCTCGACGATGCGGAACAGCCGGGTCAGGCGGTCCTGCTCGGCCTTGGCGTCGGCCCAGCGCCCGTCGGCGCAGGCCCGCAGCAGCCGTACGTAACCGTGCGGGTCGACGTTGGCCAGGCCGGGCACGGCGCCGTCGGCCCCGGCGAGCATCATCGCGTCGACCACGACCTCGTGCCCGGTCAGCGCCGAGAACCCGGCGAGCCCGGCGGCCCGCAGGACCACCTGGCGGAATCCCACGTCGTCGCCGCTGGAGTCCTTGAGCCCGTCGACGACCCCGTCCGCGGCCAGGGAGAGCACCAGGTCGGCGGTGAGCTTGGTGTGCACCGACACCGGCACGTCGTAGGCCAGGAGCGGCAGGTCCACGGCGGCCCTGACGGCGCGGAAGTGCCGGTCGACCTCGACGGGATGAATGCGGGCGTAGAACGGCGCGGTCACCACGACGGCGTCCGCGCCGAGCTTCCTGGCGATCTCCGCCCGCTCGATCACGCGGCCGGTCGTCGTCTCGATGCAGCCGGCGAGCACGGGCAGCCGGCCGGCGGCCGCCCGCACCACGACCTCCAGCGCCTTGTCCCGGCGGGCGTCGGTGAGGAAGACCGCCTCGCCGGAGCTGCCGAGGGCGAACAGGCCGCTGACGCCCGCCTCGATCAGGAACTCGACCAGCCGCTCCAGTGACGCGGCGTCGATCTCGCCGTCCGGCGTCAGAGGGGTGACGACCGGCGGGATGACGCCGCTGAAGCGGGGCTTGCGGGGGCTCAAAGAAGGCTCCTTACGGGCGATTCGGGGTGGACGCAGTGCCAGAAGTGCGCCTCCGCCTGAGTGGCGGGCGGGAACTCCTGCGCGCACGCCTCGGTGGCCTTCCAGCAGCGGGTGCGGAACGGGCAACCGGACGGCGGGTGAGTGGCGGACGGGACCGGGCCGGTGAGCACGATCCGTTCGGTGTCGTCGAGCAGGCTGGGCGTGGCCGAGAACAGGGCCCGCGTGTACGGGTGGCGCGCCCGGCCGGCCACGTCGGCGACCGGCCCCTCCTCGACCACGCGGCCGAGGTACATGACCGCGATCCGGTCGGCGAGGTAGCGGACCGTCTGGATGTCGTGGGAGATGAACACCAGGCCGAGCCCCAGGCTCGTGCGCAGGTCGAGCAGGAGGTTGAGCACCTGGGCGCGGACGGAGACGTCCAGCGCGCTGGTGGGCTCGTCGGCGACGATCACGTCGGGTTCGAGGGTCAGGGCGCGCGCCACGGCGACCCGCTGGCGCTGGCCGCCGGAGAGCTGGCCGGGCAGCGCCTCGGCGACGTGGCCGGGCAGCCCGACCAGGTCGAGCAGGTCGCGCACGCGTTCCTCGCGCTGCTTCGGCGTGCCGCGCCGGTGCACGTCGAGGGGGTCGCGCAGGATGCGGCGCACGGACAGGCGGGGGTTCAGCGCGGTGGAGGCGTCCTGGAACACCATGGCCACGGCGGCCCCGAAGTCCCGCCGGCGGCGCCGTACCGGCAGCGTCCACAGGTCCTCGCCGCGGAAGCGCACCGTGCCCGAGGTGGGCGCCTGGAGGCCGACCACCACCTTGGCGAGGGTGGACTTGCCGCATCCCGACTCGCCGACCACGCCGAGGATCTCGCCCCGGCCGACGGAGACGGTGGCGTCGGTGAGTGCGTGCACCTTGTCGCGGCGCACCAGGCCGCCGCTGCGCGCGGTGTGCACCACGTGCACGTGTTCGAGGCTGACGACTGGTTCGTTCACCGTTGTCCCCCTCCGGGATGGAAGCAGGCCCGCGCGTGATCGTGCGGGTCGCCGGCCAGCGGCGGCGGAGCGGTGCGGCAGGTCGCGTCCGCGGCCGCGCACCGGCCCGCGAAGCGGCAGCCGGGCCCGAAGTCGCGGGGCGCGGGCACCACGCCGGGCACCTGGTGCAGCCGCTTGGCCCCGCTCTCCAGGGAGAGCACCGAGCCGAGCAGGCCCCGGGCGTAGCGGTGCTCGGCGCCGGACAGGAGCGAGCCGGTCGTGCCGATCTCGGCGAGCTGGCCGGCGTACATCACGGCGATCCGGTGCACGAGCTGACCGACCAGGCCGAGGTCGTGCGAGACGAGCAGCATCGCGAAGCCGAGTTCGTCCCGCAGCTCGACCAGCAGCTCCACCACCTGCGCCTGCACGGTCACGTCGAGCGCCGTGGTGGGCTCGTCGGCGACCAGCAGCCGCGGGCCGCGGGACAGGGCCATCGCGATCAGCACGCGCTGGCGCTGGCCGCCGGACAGCTCGTGCGGGTAGCTGCGCCGGGTGCGCGCCGGGTCCAGGCCCACGAGTTCGAGGAGCTGCTCCGGCGTACGGGTGCCGCCCCGCTTGGTGAGCTGGCGCAGCTGAGTGCCCACGAGGACCGACGGGTTCAGCGACGACATGGCGTCCTGGTAGACCATGGCGATCTCCGGGCCCGAGATCGCCCGCCGTTCGCCTGGCGGCAGATGCAGGATGTCGCGGCCGTCGTAGACGATCCGGCCGCTCACCTGCGCGGCGCGGGGCAGCAGACCCATGATCGCCAGGCTGGTCAGGCTCTTGCCGCAGCCGGACTCGCCCACCAGCCCGAGCGTCTCGCCCACCCGTACGTCGAAGGAGAGCGACTGGACGACCGGGACGTCCCCGTATCGCTGCGGGAAGCGGATGGTCAGGTCCTCGACCGACAGCAGCGGCGCGGCCCCGGGCGGCAGCGGCGGGACGCGCGGCGGGCGCTCGCCCGCCACGACGGCGAGCCTGGCGAGCGCGTCCCCGGTCTCGGTGCTCTCCTCGGCGGGTACGGCCGCCGAGGAGACGTCGTCGGCCGGTGCGGCGGCGCGGCGGGCGGAGCGGGGCGCGGCCCACGCGTCGGTGAGCCCTTCGGCGAGCAGGTTGAGCGCGAGCACCGTGACCAGGATCGCCAGGCCGGGGAAGAAGGTGGCCCACCAGCCGCCGGCCAGGACGAGCTGCCTGCCGTAGGCCAGCACGTTGCCCCAGCTCGGCGCCGGGTCCTGGATGCCCGCGCCGATGAACGACAGGCTGGCCTCGAAGATGATCGCGTCGGCCACCAGCACGGTGGCGAACACCATGATGGGCGCGGCGCAGTTGACGGCGACGTGCCTGACCAGGATGTGCGGCCTGGTGGCGCCGATGACCTTCTCGGCGGCGACGTAGTCCTCGCCGTACTGCGCCAGGACGTTGGCCCGCACCACCCGCGTCAGCTGCGGCACGTACAGGAAGGCGATCGTGCCGATCAGGACCGGGAGGTGGCGGCCGAAGACCGCCACCAGCACCGCGGCGAGCGCGATGCCGGGGAAGGCCATGACCACGTCGAGGACGCGCATGATGCCCTCGCTGACGGCCTTGCGCGAGGTGGCCGCGAGGCTGCCCAGCACCGCGCCGGCGGCGACGGCGAGCGCGGTGGCGCCCAGGCCGATGAGGAGGGAGGACTGCGCGCCGTGCGCGATCCTGGCGAAGACGTCACGCCCGGCCCTGTCGGTGCCGAGCCAGTGGTCGGCGCCGGGCGGGACGGCGGGCGTGCCGGTAGCGAGCGGATCGCCGGCGAAGAGCGGCGCCAGCACGGCGAAGAGCGCGATCGCCACGAGCACGGCGAGGGAGACGACGGCGACCGGGGAGAGGCGCGCGAAGCGGATGCCGGGGTCGGAGAGCCGGGCGGTCAGGCCTGATCTGAGCATCTCACACCGCCCTGATCCGCGGGTTGACGAGCAGGTAGAGCAGATCGACGACGAGGTTCACGAGGAGGAACGCCACCGCGATCGTCAGCACCGCGCCCTGCACCAGGGCCACGTCGCCGTTCGTGACGCCTTCGAGGATGAGCTTGCCCATGCCGGGCAGGTCGAAGATCGTCTCGATGACCACGGCGCCGCTCAGCAGGTAGCCGACCCGCAGGCCGAGCACGGTGAGCGGGGTGATGAGCGCGTTGCGCAGCGCGCCGCGTACGACGATCGCGCGGGGCAGGCCGTTGCCGGTGGCGGTGCGGACGTAGTCCTTGTCCAGTTCCTCCACCATCGAGGTGCGCACCAGGCGCGACAGCGAGGCCGCGGCCGGGACGGCGATCGCGATCGAGGGCAGGGCCAGCGACAGGAGCCAGCCGGTGACGGAGTCGGCCGGGTTGACGTAACCGCCGGTCGGGAAGATCGGAACGCCGAGCGCGAACTCCTGGATGAGCAGGATGCCCAGCCAGAAGGAGGGCATCGCCACCCCCGCGATGGACAGCACGCGGGTCACCTGGTCGGGCCACCGGTCGCGGTGGAGCGCGCCGGTGACCCCGAAGGCCAGGGCGCCGGCCACGGCGAGCACCAGGCCCAGCACGGTGAGCTGGATCGTGAGCGGGAAGGCCGTGACGACCCGGTCGATCACCGGGGTCGCCGGCGGGGCGGTGTAGCCCAGGTCGCCCTGCGCCAGCTGCCCCAGGAACCGGACGTAACGCAGCGGGAGCGGGTCGTCCAGCCCGTGCTCCGCCCTGTAGGCGGCGCGCGCCTCCGGGCTCGCGCCGTCGCCGAGTGCGTTGTACGCGGGATCGTTGGGCGAGAACTGGAGGACCACGAAGACCAGCAGCGTGACGCCCAGCAGCATGGGCGGCAGGATCACCAGCCGTCTCACGGTCAGCCGTAGGAGTGCGAACATGGCGCTTTCTCGTCGGGGCGGTCAGACGCGGGCGACGTCGAGGAAGGACAGGCCCGTGGTCGGGATGGGCTGGAAGCCGGTGAGCGCCTTCTCGTCCCAGGCGGTGGGCAGCTTGCGGTGCAGGATCGGGTAGAGCGGCACCTCCTCGGCGACGAGGTCGACGGCCTGGCCCCACAGCTTCTTCTGCTCGGCGGCGTCGTCGGTCCGCACCGCGGCGTCGAGCAGCTCCAGCATCTTCTTCGCCTCGGCGGTCTCGCTCCAGCGGTAGCGGTTCTCCGGCCAGATGCCGTCGTAGAACCAGCGCAGCAGCAGGTCCATGTCGTTGCCGAAGACCGAGGGGTCGCCCGGCGCCACCAGGACCTGGAACGCGCCGGGGTCGATCTTGTTGGTGTACTGCCCGCCCGACTGGCCGATGTCGAGCGTGGTGGTCACGCCGACGGCGTCCCAGGACTCCTTGATGATCGGGACGACGTCCTTCACCCAGCCGGTGTCGGTGGTGACCATGGTGACCTGGAGGTTCTCGACCCCGGCCGCCTTGAGCAGCTCCTTGGCCTTGTCCGGGTCGTAGCCGTAGACGGTGGCCGCCTCGGCGTACGCGGGATGCGACTCCTGGACGTAGCCGGTCGCCGCGGCGGCGTTGCCCAGCATGCCCGTCCGGATGACCTTGTCCTTGTCGATCGCCCAGTGCAGCGCCTGGCGCACCCGCTTGTCGTCGAAGGGCTTCTCGGCGCAGTTGAACATGAGGAAGAGCAGGCCGAAGGACTGCACCGCCTCCAGCTTGTGCTTCTGGCCGACCTTCTCGGCGTCGAGGTACGGCACGTCCTCGATCGCCGCGACCCGGCCGGACTCCAGCGCGGTCACGCGGGCGGACGGGTCGGACAGCAGCCGCCAGGTCATGTTCTTGACCTTCGCGGGGCGCGGCCCGTTGTACTCGTCCCACCGCTCGAAGACGATCTTGTCTTCCTTGGTCGCCTCGATCAGGCGGTACGGGCCCGAGCCCACGGGCTTGGCGTCGAAGGCGGCCTTGTCCTTCTCCACGATCGCCCTCGGCACGATCTTGACGACCGCGAGCCGCTCCTTGAGCAGGGGGAAGGCGTGCTTGAGCTTGATCTCCGCCGCCGTGTCGCCGACCGCGGTGACGCTCTCCACGAACGGGATGAACTGCACCATGAGCGAAGCGTTGGCGGGGTCCATGACGCGCTCGAAGCTGAAGGCGACGTCTCCGGCCGTCACCGGGGAGCCGTCGTGGAAGGTGGCGCCCTGGCGCAGGGCGACCTTGTACGTGGTGTCGTCGACCTTCTCCAGCTCTCCGGCGGCGAGCGCGGCGTACGGCTCGCGGGTCACCGGGTCGAGGTCGAACAGCGCCTCCAGGGTGTGCATGTTGGCCGCGACGGGCGTGGCGCCGGACGAGGTCATCGGGTCGAAGCCGGTCGACAGGGCGTACGAGATTCCGGCCTCGATGCTGTCGGCGGCGGCGGCGGGCGCCGCGCTGCCGGTGGAGGCGGGGCCCGAGCACGCGGCGAGCGAGCCGGTGAACGCGGTGGCGGCGCTCATGGCCCCTACGAGCCGCAGGAAGCCGCGGCGGTTGACGGACGGGGCGGGATCGGGCATGGCTACCCCTCTCCTTTGATGGTGACCGTTTTGGGGGGTATCGTCACGGGTGCGGCACAGGACACATGACGTCTGATGTCTGATGCCGATGCGGGGAATGTAGACGACCTTTGGACGAAAGGGCAAGATGTTGGCCGTGATCGAGCCCATCTCGCGACCGTCCCGCGGTACGCAACTGCGACAGCGAGAGGTGGCCGAGCGCATCAAGCAGTACATCCTGCACCACCGCCTGCGGCCCGGCGACGCGCTCCCCACCGAGGCGGAGCTGTGCGCGGCCATCGGCGCGAGCCGCTCCAGCGTGCGCGAGGCGATCAAAACCCTCACCGCCCTCGACATCGTCGAGGTGCGCCACGGATACGGCACCTACGTCGGCAAGCTGTCACTCGCCGCCCTGGTCGAGAGCCTGAGCTTCCGGGGGCTGCTCAGCCGGTCCGACGACTACCAGGTGCTCTCCGAGCTGGTCCAGGTCCGCCAGACCCTGGAGCAGGGGCTCGCCTCCGCGATCATCCCCGCCCTGGGCGAGGATCTGCGCGGCGAGCTGGAGAGGCTCACCGACGAGATGGACGAGCGGGCGCGGGCGGGCGAGACGTTCATCGAGCAGGACCGCGAGTTCCACCTGCTCCTCATGAAGCCTCTGGGCAACGAGCTGGTCACCCAGCTCACCGCCGCCTTCTGGGACGTGCACGCGATCGTCGCGCCCACGATGCCCACCACCCCCGAGTCGGTGCGCGAGACCGTCGCGGCGCACCGCGCGATCGTGCGGGCGGCCTCCGCCGAGGACCTCCACGGGTTCGCGGAGGCGATCGCCGCCCACTACGCCCCGGTGCGGCGGCACCTGAGGGAAAATCGCGGGCATTGACGGCTCTCCACCCCGCGCTTACAGTACGGGACGTCTGATGTCTGATGCTCCTCGGCTCCAACCCCCCGAACCGAAGGAGCGATCGATCCGTGACGTCCCTGCCCAGAAGGCTCCTGCGCGGAGTCTTAGCCCTCGTCCTGTCCGTCGCCGCCGCGGCGGTCCTCGTCCCCGCCCCCGCCTTCGCGGCCGTCCCCGGCGTGTCGGCGACCGTCGGAGCGGACTGCCCGCTCAGCCGGCTCCAGCTCACCCTGGACAACAAGTCGGCCCAGACCCAGACGTACACCGTGACCTGGCCCGGCCGCTCCGGATCGCCGTGGACCCGCACGGTGCCCGCCGGAGGCAGCGCGCTGCTCCACTGGACGCTCGACCCCGGCACCCCGTACACCCTGCGCACCACCACCCCGACCGGCCACGACACCACGCAGAGCGGCAGGTTCCACTGCGGCGGCGGGATGTCCGCGCTCGTCGGCTTCGACTGCACGGAGAGCCGCCTCCAGCTCATCCTGGAGAACCGGACCACTGCGTCGAAGACGTTCACGGTCACCTGGCCGGGCCGGACCGGCTCGCCCTGGACGCGCACCGTCGCCGCGGGCGGTAACTACCTGCACTACTGGACGGTCCCGGCCGGCACGCCGTACACCCTGCGGACCACGGCGGAAGGCTTCGACGACACGCGTTCCGGCGTCGCGCGCTGCGGTATGGCCGCCGACGCGCCCCAGCTGAACTCGACCGCCGTGCTCCGCACCAGCACCACCATCAGAGGGCTCAACGGCCCCGATGGCCGCTACGACGGCACCGTCCGATCGGTGCGGATCCCCGGCATGGCCGTCACCGGGAACGGCACCGTCATCGCCGTGGCCGACGCGCGCGTCGACGGCTCCTACGACCTGGGCGGCGGCACCAACAACATCCAGATCGTGCTGATGCGCAGCACCGACCACGGCCTCACCTGGGAGCAGCCGCGCGTCATCCACCACGCCGCCACGACGGCCCAGGGCGTCGGGGACCCGAGCGTGCTCGTCGACCGCTCGACCGGAGAGGTCTTCGTCTTCTACACCTACTCGCCGCGGCCGGGGATCAGCTTCTGGTCGGGCGGGTCCGGCTCCAACGCCGCGAACGACCCCGACAGCCTGCACATCCAGTACGTCAAGAGCACCGACCACGGCCTCACCTGGAGCGCCCCGGTCGAGCTCAACCCGTCGGTGAAGGACCCGGGCTGGCGGCAGCTCTTCGCGTCGTCCGGGCACGGCATCCAGACCAGCTCCGGCCGGCTGATCCAGCCGATCGTCTACCGCGACGCCGCCGGGACCAGCCACGCCGCCAACATCTACAGCGACGACCACGGCCGGACCTGGCAGCGCGGCTCGTCGGCGAGCGGCAACGTCAACGAGAGCAAGGCCGTGGAGCGCAGCGGCGGCGCCGTGGCGCAGAACATGCGGCACAACGGCGTCCGCTCCCGCTTCCTGGCCACCTCGGCCGACGGCGGCCGGACCTTCGGCGCCGCCGCCGCCAGCCCGGTGCTGACCGATCCGCTGTGCAACGCCGACGAGCTGTCCTACCTCACCCCCGGGCAGCGCGGCTCGAACGGCGCGCCGATCCGCACCGCCACGGTCCTGTACAGCGGCAACGCCCACCCGACCGCCCGCAACGACCTGACCGTCCGGCTCTCCACCGACGACGGGACCACCTGGCCCGCCAGGGCGCTGGTCAAACCCGGCGCGGCGGGCTACTCGACCATGGCCGTGCTCGCCGACGGCCAGGTCGGCGTCCTCTACGAGATCGGCGACACCGGCGGCATCGTCTTCGCCCGGTTCACCCCCGCCTGGCTGAGGGCCGCCTGACCTGCCGAACACGGACCCGCCGGCCTGCGAACGGCCGGCGGGCCCCGGGGCCACCGGCGGTGGTAGCCGACCAGGGCGACCGCGGCCCGGGAGCGCCGGGCTCGTACAGGACCATGGCCGACCGGGACCGTGTCATGGGGGGTCGGGCCAGAGGTAGCGGACGGCCGCCAGTGCGGCCAGGCCGCCCGCGAGGTTCATGGCCAGCCGGGCGACGGACGCGGTCCACGGCTCCGGGTAGCTGAAGTCGGCCAGCAGCAGCACCGTGACCGGCATCCAGAACGACCAGTAGACGTAGTTGGCCGCCCGGTAGGCGTGCGCCAGCGTGCCGGCCGCGCCCACGCACAGGGCGGTGACCAGGGTGGACGGACGGCAGAGCAGGATCAGCGCCGCCAGCGCGCTGCCGGCCAGGCCGCCCAGCATCCGCTTGACGTAGCGGGAGCCGGTGGCTTCCGGTGTGGGCCGCAGGGTGACGAGGATCGCGGTGACCAGCCAGTGGCCCTCGGCGACGCGCAGCCCGAGCAGAACCGTGATCGACATGGAGGCGGCGACCAGCACGCCGAGCCGGGCGGCGTGCCGGGCGCGGCGGGCGAGGCTCAGCTCGGACGGCGGGACCGTGGCCGACAGCCGGCCCAGGGGCAGGACGACGAGGGCCGCCCAGGCAGCCCCGGCGAGCTGGGCCAGGCCGGGCACGCCGATGCCGGGGTCGTCCATGATGGCCATGAGCAGGGCTCCGAGCGCGGCCGTGGTGCCCAGGAGCGGCCAGAAGCTCCCGGCGACGGCCGCCGCCGTCACGCCGGCCGCCAGCAGCCAGGGCTGCCCGGCGACGAGCCAGACGAACACGCCCGCCGCGGTGACCGCCGCCCCGCGCACGAGCATGACCAGGGACAGCGGCTGGGGCGCCGGGTACAGCATGAGCGTGGCCGCCAGCGTCACCGCCGCGCCCAGCGAGGTCCGGTGCAGCGCGGCCCCGGCGAGCAGCGGCACCACGATCAGCACGCCCGCCGCCAGCCCGGCCGGGAAGTCCGGCTTGCCTTGCGGCCGCAGCAGGTCCCACACCTGCTCGGCCCAGCGGCCGGCCGTGCTCAGGGTTTGCGCCTGTCGGGCGCCGGGGTTCCGGTGATCATCCGCCTGGCGACGTCCCACAGGCGTTCCAGCGCCGCGATGACCGGCGGGGACTCCGGCCCGAGCAGCCTCGCCCAGGCGCCGGCGCGGTTCGGCAGCGTGCTGGCCCCGCCCGTGAGCCCGCTGCCCGCCACCGCCCCGTGCAGCGCGTCGGCCAGCTCGGCGGCGTCCACCGCGGACGTGATCACGTACAGGGTGGACAGCACGCCGTGGCCGCCGAACATGGCCGGGCCGGTGACCGGCGCCCGTCCGGGGACGAGCCTGATCGGGTCGGCGAACAGCAGCTCGCCGTCCGGGCCGCACACCTCCAGGTCGCTGCAGCAGGCGTCGTAGGCGTGCCGTTCGCCCCTGGCCAGCCGCCCGGCCAGCATCGTCTCGCCGAGGATCACGGTGGCGGTGGGGTCGGCCGTCACCCTGATCCGCTGGTAGAAGCGCGAGCCGGTGAACGGGATGACCGGGTCCGGCAGGTACTCGACGTAGCCGCCCGGCCCCGCCGTGATGGTGACGAGCTGGCTGGCGTAGTCCTGCTCCATCCGGTAGATCTTCGTGGCGGCCTGCGTCGTCACGTGCGTCGACGCCCCGGCGCCGCAGGCGAGGTCGATCCGGTAGCGGTCGCCCTGCAGCACTCCCCCGCCCGTGGACATGACGATCACGTACGGCAGGTCAGGCCGGTCGGGGTCGTAGTAGAGCGGCCGCATGATCTGCAGCGGCGCCTTCTGGTAGTGGCCGGTCAGCTCCGACCGGCCGCCCCGCCGCTCGAAGGCCAGGTCGAGCACGCCGACCTTGCCCGGACTGCCGACCGGCAGCGTGTGCGGCACCTCGGCGTGCCGCGCCACGTCCTCCGGGATCGAGGTGATCGTGTAATGCGAGGCCGCCAGCCGGTCTACGCGCTCGGCGACCATACCGGCCTGCGGCTGGCGATGAAGTCCGCGACCTCCGCCACGCCCGTGCCCTCCAGCGAGTCGGTGAGGATCACCGGGCGCCCGTCACGGACCCGGCGGGCGTCGCGGGTCATCACCTCCAGGTCGGCGCGCACGTACGGAGCGATGTCGATCTTGTTGATGACGAGCAGGTCGGAGTCGGTGATGCCCGGCCCGCGCTTGCGCGGCATCTTGTCGCCCTCGCCGGTGTCCAGGACGAACACGTACACGTCGGCCAGGACCGGGCTGAAGGTGAGCGTGAGGTTGTCGCCGCCACTCTCGTACAGCAGCGTGTCGATGTCGCCGAAGCGGCGCAGCATCTCGGTCCCGGCGGCCAGGTTCATCGTGGGGTCGTCGCGGACGGCTGTGTGCGGGCAGGAGCCGGTCTCCACGCCCACGATGCGCGCCGGGTCGAGCACGCCGTCGAGGGTGCGCTTGACGTGGTCGGCGTCCTCCATGGTGTAGATGTCGTTGGTGATGACGCCGACGCTGTGTCCCCGCCCGATCAGGATGGGGACCAGCGCCTCGATCAGGGCCGTCTTGCCGGAGCCGACGGGCCCGCCGATGCCGACCTTGAGAACGCCTTCCAGCTCGCGGGGCGTGTCGTGGTCCAGGTGATGGTGGTGGTGGGTGTGCATGGCGTACCCCCTTTCAGGTGGTGAAGAGCCGGGCTTCCGCCCGCTCGTGGACGGCGCTCATGGCGTCCGCGACCGGGGTGGCGGCGTGCAGGTCGAGGGGGCCGCGGGCGGCCAGCGCGTGCGCGGCGGCCAGCCCGATCGCGCCCCCCGCGCCGTACAGCGTGGCCTGCGCCCGCCGGAAGTCGAGCCTGCCGAGCCGGACGGCGGCGCTGACCCAGCTCGCGGCGAACGCGTACAGGTCGCCGATCACCGCGTCGTCCACCGGGACGCCGAGCCCGGCGTAGGCGGCGCCCAGGACGACGGCGTGGTTGCCCGGCGTGGTCCCGGCCTCGACCAGCTCGGTGAGCCGGGCGAGCTCCGGGGTGGCGAAGACCAGGGTCGCGGTGCGGAGCACCTGGTTGCCGGTTCTGGTGGCGGCGGCGCGGATCTCCCGGTTGAGCTTGATCGCGTGCAGCCGCCGGTCCGTCTCCACGACCGCGTCCCAGTCGCCCGCCGTCACCGCCCGGTGGATGAGCACCAGGGCGGTGGCGTCGCCCGGCCCCGCCGCGTGCAGCAGCACGTCCTCCAGCAGCACGCCGACGTCGACCGGCCCGGCCTGCGTGTACGCCTCCAGCCCGTGGGAGAGCGTGTAGAGGCCGCCGGGAAAGGCCGAGTCGGTCAGCTGAAGCTGGGCGAGCAGGGTCATGCCAGGAAGAACAGGTGGTTGAGCGGCAGTTCCTGGGCCGGCGCGATGGTGGCGTGCTCGCCGTCGACGGTGACCTTGTACGTCTCCGGGTCCACGGTGATCGTGGGCAGCGCCGAGTTGCGCACCATGTGCCGCTTGTCGACGGTACGGGTGTGGCGGACCTTGGCGATCAGCCGTTGCAGGCCGAGGCGTTCCGCCACCCCGGCGGCGATGGCGGCGTCGGGCAGGAAGGTCACGTTGCTCTTGCGCTGCGCCATGCCCATCGCACCGAACATCGGCCGGAAGTAGACGGGCTGCGGCGTGGGCAGTGAGGCGTTCGGGTCCCCCATCCGCGACCAGTTGATCATCCCGCCCTTGACCACCATCGCGGGTTTGGCGCCGAAGGAGTGGAACGGCCAGAGCACGATGTCGGCCAGCTTGCCGTCCTCCAGCGAGCCGACCGTCTCGGCGATGCCGGTGGTCCTGGCCGGGTTGATGGTCAGCTTGGCCAGGTAGCGCAGCACCCGGAAGTTGTCGTTGCGCTCGGAGTCCTCCGGCAGCTTGCCGCGCTGGTCCTTGTTGTGGTGCGCGGTCTGGAAGGCCCGGGTGAAGGTCTCCCCGATCCGGCCCATCGCCTGGGAGTCGGAGGAGAACATGCTGATCACGCCCATGTCCTGGAGGACCGTCTCGGCGGCGATGGTCTCGGCCCGCACCCGGCTGTCGGCGAACGACACGTCCTCGGGGATGTCGTGGCTGAGGTGGTGGCAGACCATCACCATGTCGAGCAGCTCGTCCACCGAGTTGATCGTGTACGGCAGCGTCGGGTTCGTCGAGGACGGCAGCGCGTTGGCCTCGCCGGCGATGCGGATCAGGTCCGGCGCGTGTCCGCCGCCCGCGCCCTCGGTGTGGAAGGTGTGGATGGCGCGGCCGTTGATGGCGCTGATCGTGTCTTCCAGGTAGCCGGCCTCGTTGAGGCTGTCGGAGTGCAGCGCCACCTGGACGTCGTACTGGTCGGCCACCCGCAGCGCGCAGTCCACGACGGCCGGGGTGGAACCCCAGTCCTCGTGCACCTTGAGCACGCACGCCCCGGCCTCGATCTGCTCGACCAGCGAGGCGGGCAGGCTGGAGTTGCCCTTGGCCATGATGCCGATGTTCACCGGCAACGCCTCGACGGCCTGGAGCATCCGGCCGATGTTCCACGGGCCCGGCGTGCAGGTCGTGCCCCGGGTGCCGTCCGTGGGGCCGGTGCCGCCGCCGATCAGCGTGGTGATGCCGTTGGTGAGCGCGGCCTCGGCCTGCTGCGGCGAGATCAGGTGGACGTGCGGGTCGATGGCGCCCGGCGTGGCGATCATGTGCTCACCGGCCAGCACCTCCGTGCCCGCGCCGATGACCAGCCTGCGGTCCACGCCGTTCTGGGTGTGCGGGTTGCCGGCCTTGCCGATGCCGACGATCCTGCCGTCCTTGATGCCGATGTCGCCCTTGACGACGCCGAGGATCGGGTCGAGCACGACCGCGTTGGTGATCACCAGGTCGAGCGCGATGGTGGCGTTCTGGGAGAGCGGGTCCGCCGCCATGCCGTCGCGGGCGGTCTTGCCGCCGCCGTAGACGGCCTCGTCGCCGTAGTAGCCGGCCGTGTGGTCCTTCTCGATCTCGATCACCAGGTTGGTGTCGGCCAGCCGGACCCTGTCGCCCACCGTCGGGCCGAACATGGATCCGTACTGCTTGCGGCTCATCGTGGCCATGTGTCAGCCCTTCTTCCCGGCTTGCGGCTTCTTCCCTGCGGACGGCTTCTTGCCGGAGGGAGGCTTCTTCGCCGCCTTGCCGGCCCCGACCGGCTTGGCGGCGCCCTTCGGGCGGATCTCGGCCGACGGCTCCGGCTCGTCGGTGTAGCCGAGCTCGGCCAGCCGCCGCAGCGCGTGGGTCCGGGCGTCCCTGGCCTTGATGCCGCCGTTGAGCAGGCCGGCGAAGCCGACGATGCGCATCCCGCCGCCGTACTGGACCAGGTTGACCTGATGGGTGTCGCCCGGCTCGATGCGGACCGCGGTGCCCGCCGGGATGTCGAGGTGCATGCCGTACGCCTTCTCGCGGTCGAAGCTGAGCGCCCGGTTGGCCTCGAAGAAGTGGAAGTGCGACCCGACCTGGACGGCCCGGTCCCCGGTGTTGCGCACGGTGAGCGTGACCGTGGCCCGGCCGGTGTTGATCTCGATGGGGTCGTCGGCGTAGACGACCCTGTCCATGTCCGTCATGACGAACCGGTCCCTTCTGGTCGGGCGGCGGTCAGCCGCCGATCGGGTCGTGGCAGGAAACGAGCTTGGAGCCGTCCTTGAACGACGCCTCGACCTGCATCAGCTTGAGCATTTCGCGCACTCCCGGCATGACGTCGCCGGCGCCGAGCACGTTCTTGCCGAGCTCCATGCACTCGGCGACGGTCTTGCCCTCGCGGGCCGCTTCCAGGACGGCGGCGCTGATCAGGGCCACCGCCTCGCTGTAGTTCAGCTTGAGACCGCGATCCCGCCGTTTGGCCGCCAGATCGGCGACCACGTAGATCAACAGTTTGTCCATCTCGCGAGGGGCGAGGTTCATCAGCTCTCCTTAGGTAGGACTGCGCCGCAGGCCGGAGAACGCCGGCACTGCCGCCAGGAAGATCCAGGTGACGATGACGAAAGGCCAGGTCAGGGTGTGTCCGCCGACGGGCTTGAAGAAGTCGGTGACGAACGCCGTGAGCACGGTCGCCGCTACCGCCCCGGCCACCGCGTACAGCACGCCGAGCCGGGACAGGACGACGAACGTGCCGGTCAGGGCGATACCGGTGAGCACCGCGTTGTAGCCGTACAGTCCGGCGCCGATGTCGGCGGCGGGCGCGCCGAGCACGATCGCCACCACGATGCCGACGGCGCTGGCGAGGAGCGCGGACAGGGCCACGAGCCGGCCGGCGAACGCCAGGCCGATCAGGAAGATGAGCCCGACGTACCACTTGCTCTGGAAGAACACCTGGCCGACCCCGTTGAACAGGCCCTGCCACAGGTCGGTGAACGTCAGCTCGCGCCCGGGATAGGCGGCCGACGGCGGCGGCGCCATGCTGCGCCCCCTCCAGATCCGCTCGAAGGCCGGGGCGCCGATCACCATGATCGTGGTGACCGCGCAGAACGGCGCGGTGAAGGTCGGCAGGTTGTACGGGCCGAGCAGCGCGACGAGCGCCGAGGTCAGCACGCTTCCCATGATCGCGCCGATGATCACCAGCAGCACGGTCACCCAGCGGACGTCGAAGTACAGCACCAGCGCGACGCCGATCAGCGTCCCGTTGAAGCCCTCCAGCCCGCCGGTCACCCGATCGGACGAAACGCCGAGCACCACGGCGGTGAGCGTGGCGACGGCGGCGCCGAGCAGGCCGAAGACCCCGAACTGCCAGCCGCCGACGAACAGCGCGACGATGAAGCACAGAGCCGTCCGGTAATCGACCTGGAAATCGACCTGGCTGACACCGCGGACTATCGCGGGCGGCAGCTCGGAAGCCTTGACGTTCAATGCCCGCCCCTGTTCTCCGGTTCCAAAGATTCAACGAGCCGCAGCATTCCCTGGCGCGTACCCGCTAAAGCGCAAATGCCATTAGCTGGACAATCATCAGAAAATGCCACCTAACTCTTTAACCGCGATCAACCCGCGACGGCTCTGCCGAGCAGATAGCAGAGGCTCACCGCGACGAGACCCGCCACGACGTTCATGCCGATGTTGATCAGCCCCTTGCCGGTCGAGCCGGACGAGAGCAGCTTGTACGTGTCGGTGCTGAACGTGCTGAACGTGGTGAGCGCACCGCAGAAGCCGGTGCCGATCAGCGACAGCACGGCGTGAGGCAGCGCGTCGACCGAGGAGAGCCCCATCAGGAAGCCGAGGATGGCCGAGCCGATGACGTTGACGGTCAGCGTCCCCCACGGCAGGGCCGACCCGAACCTCCTCTTGACGGAGGAGTCGACCAGGTAGCGGGTCGGCGCGCCGACCAGGCCGCCGATGAAGACGGCGAGGACCGTGATCATTTCCGGCTCCCTCCCAGCGTGATGCCGGCCCAGACGGCCAGGAGTCCCAGCCCGACGCTGAGCACGAGGTAGACGGCGGCCCAGCCGGGCGAGCCGCCCACCGTCAGCTCCCTGACCCCGTCGACGAAGTGCGAGAACGTGGTGAAGCCGCCCAGGAAGCCGGTGCCGAGCAGCATCTTCACCGGCTGGCGGTGCAGCGGGTGGCGGGTCAGCTCGCCGGTGAGCAGGCCCATCAGCAGGCAGCCCACGGTGTTGACGATCAGCGTCGGCCAGGGCAGCGGGTGGGAGGCGCCCAGCAGCGCCTCGGTGAGCAGGTACCGGGCGACCGCGCCGAAGCCGCCGCCGACCGCGACGAACACCAGGGCGCGCCCCACGCGCGGGGCGTCGGCCATCATTCCTCCTTGCCGAGTTGCATGTCGGAGCCGGCGAGCTGCTCGGCCTCGGTTTCCCGCATGCGCAGGAACCGGTCCACGACCTTGCCGATCACCCAGGTGACGACGAAGGAGTAGATGGCCACCGCGATGACCGCGACGATCTGCTTGAGCAGCAGCGTGATCGATCCCCCGTACAGCAGGCCCTTGGTGGTGCTGGCGGTGGCACCGGTGGCGAACAGGCCGATGAGAACGGTGCCGACGACGCCGCCCGCGCCGTGCACGCCCACCACGTCGAGGGTGTCGTCGTAGCCGAGGACGAGCTTCCAGGTCACGGCGAACGACACCACGACGGCGGCGACGATGCCGATGACCAGCGCGCCCTCGACGTTGACGAAGGCGCAGGACGGGGTGATGGCGACGAGCCCCGCGAGCGCGCCGGTGGCGGAGCCGAGCCGGGTGAAGTGCCGGTACTGGAACCACTCGATGACCAGCCAGGTGAGCATGCCGGCGGCTCCGGCGATCATGGTGCTCAGGAACGCGGTGACCGCGGTCCTGCCGTCGGCCATGGCCGAGCCGGCGTTGAAGCCGAACCAGCCGAACCAGAGCAGGGCGAGACCCAGCATGACCAGGGGGATGTTGCTCGGCTGGGGCGGCTCCTTCCTGCGGAACCTGACGCCTGGGCCGAGCGCGATGGCGAGGGCCAGCCCCGCCATGCCGGAGTTCAGCTCGACGACCAGTCCGCCGGCGAAGTCGAGCACCCCCCACTTGTTGATCCACCCGGCCGGGTCGAACACCCAGTGCGCGATCGGGAAGTACACCAGCGTCACCCAGACGACGGAGAACACCACCCACGGCCCGAGCCGCGTCCGGCCGGCGACGGACCCGCTGATCAGCGCGACGGTGATGATCGCGAAGGTGAGCTGGAAGAGCGCGAAGGCGTACGTGGGCACCCGGCCGTGCAGCATGCCGGGCGCGATGTCGGAGAACCGCAGGTCGCCGAAGCCGATCAGCCCCACGCCGCCCACGTCAGGGCCGAACACCAGCCCGTAGCCGTAGGCGAACCACACGATCGTCACCAGTGAGATCGAGACGAAGCTCATGAAGATGATGCTCAGGACGTTCTGCGCGCGGACCATGCCCCCGTAGAAGAAGGCCAGTCCGGGGGTCATGAGCAGCACCATGGCGGTGCTGACGAGTACCCACGCGGAGTCTCCGGTGTTCAGACCTGGCGGCATCGCTCGACCTCGTTTCTTTTCCTGCTTCTCCAGGAGTGATCAGAGAAGTGCGGATCAAAACCGAGGATGGGGGCGCTTTTGCCATTTCCTTTCGAAATTAGACTCGCTATCAGGAACCCGAAAAATCGGGATAAATGCGGGAATTTGACGCTCCGGATGATCTACGGCGGCGGCGAGTGCGTACTTTTCCACACTCCTGCCGTTGAACTCGGCGGCGCGGCCGGCCGTACCAAGCCACAGAGAACAGCGAAAGGGTCAAGATGCACAAGCGCACCCTCGTGGCTCCCGGCCTGGCCGCCGCCACTGCTCTGATCGCCACCTCGCTCAGCCCGGTCTCGGCGCAGGCCACCACCCCCGTCTACCTGGCGGCGGCGCTCAAAGGCGCCAACGAGGTGCCCGCCAAGGGAGGGAAGGCCGGCGACCCCGACGGCGACGCCCTCGCCGTGTTCAGGATCCACGGTCAGCGCGTCGACTACGCCATCAGATGGCACGGCGTGGCCGCGCCCAGCGGGTTCCACATCCACCGGGGCCAGAAGGGACAGAACGGCCCCGTCACCGTGCCGTTCTTCGGCCAGGCGCTGCCCGCCACGCTGCACGCCGTCAAGGGCACCGTCCGGGTGAAGGATCTCGGGCTGCTGCGCCGTATCATCACCAACCCCGGCAACTGGTACGCCAACCTGCACAACGCCCAGTTCGCCGCCGGAGCCGTACGGGCGCAGCTCTACCGGATCCATCCGGTGGAGCTGGAGTCGGTGCTCTCGCACGGGTTCGGCAAGACGCTCACCACCCAGGCGAACGGCCGCCAGGAGGTGCCGGCGCCCGGCACGAAGTCCGGCGACCGCGACGGGCGCGCCGGATGGCTGGTGCAGCCGGAGGGCAAGCGCGTCTGGTTCGCCACCGCGTGGAAGCGGATCGGCGCACCGGTCGCCGCGCACATCCACCGCGCCCCGAAGGGCAGGAACGGACCCGTGGTGGTGCCCTTCTTCGCCGCGGAGAAGGGCCTACCGGCGGGGGTCAACGGCGTCGCGGGCAGCGTGCCCACCCCCGCGGCGACGGGCCGCCGCATCTGGAACAACCCGAAGAACTGGTACGTCAACCTGCACAACAAGCAGTTCCCCGGCGGCGCCGTCCGCGGCCAGCTCTACCGCGGCGACTGGTGACCCGTCAGGGTCTCAGCCGGACGCGGCGGTCGAGGACTGCGTCATCCGGTAGTGCGACGGCGGGACGCCGTAGCGGTCGACGAACGCCTGGCGCAGGGTCTCGGCGGTGCCGAACCCGCATCTCGCCGCCACCACGGCCACCGGCAGGGACGTGGCCGCCAGCAGGTGGGCGGCCGCTTCGGTGCGGGCCTGCCTGATGAACCTGCCGGGCGTCAGGCCCGCGTGCTTGAGGAACAGCCGGGTCAGGTGACGCTCGCTCACGCCCGCGCCGGCGGCCAGCGTGGTCGTGGTCAGATCGCCGTCCAGGTTGGCGACGATGTGGCTCATGACGCGCTCGACCAGGCCGTTGCCGGGCGGGGGCGCGGCGGTGAACATGCTCATCTGGGCCTGGTTGCCGGGCCGCTGCATGTAGGTGACGAGGTTGCGGGCGACCCGCCGGGCCACCTCCGGGCCGTGGTCCTCCTCGACGAAGGCGAGGGTGAGGTCGAGGGCGCTGGTGACCCCGGCCGAGGTGGCGATCTCGCCGTCGCGGACGAAGATCGGATCGGGATCGACCGAGACCTTCGGGTACTTCGTGGCCAGATGCCGCGCCCACTCCCAGTGGGTGGTGACGCGCCGCCCGTCGAGCAGCCCCGCCGCCGCCAGGATCTCCGCCCCCGTGCAGACCGACGCGACCCGCCGGCTCTCCCTGGCCAGGCGGCGTACGTGGGCGAGGATCCGCGGGTTGTCCGCCGCCGCCATGCAGCCGATGCCGCCGGTGACGACCAGCGTGTCGAGCGGGCCCTTGACCTGTTCGAGCGCCTCGTGGGCCTGCAGGGTCAGGCCGCTGGCGCAGGTGACGGGATGGCCGCCGGGACTGGCCATGACCATCCGGTAGGCGGGCGCGGCTCCGTACCAGTTCGCGCTCTGCAGCGTCGAGGTCACGCAGGCGATGTCGAGCAGCTGCGCGTCGGGATAGCCGACGACGACGACACGACGCTCGTGCATGAGAAGACTGTACGGCGTGCGGGCCGTGAGCGGAGGACCCCGGCGGCGGTCAGATCATCCGGGGCCGGGGCGGTGGTCGGTGGGCAGGGGCGCGGGAAGCAGCTTGCCGAACGGGACGGCGCGCATGGCGCGCAGGCGTTCGGCGGCGCGAAGGTGGCCGTGTCCCGCGGCGAGCCTGTAGTAGGCCCTGGCGATGTCGAGCTTGGACGGGCCCTCCTGCTCGTAGGCCCGGCCGTAGGCGAAGGCCAGATCCGCCGCCAGGTCGATCGGCGGCCGGTGACGGTCGAAGGCCTCGGCGCCGGGATGACGCCGCTGCACCGCGACGTAGGCCCAGTGCCGGGACTCCGCGACCTCGCCCAGCAGCGCCTTGATGATCGCCAGACGGTAGGCGGGCTCGGAGTCGCCCTCGGCCGCCCGGCGGACCAGGTACGCGACCATCCTGGAGGTGCGCCGGTCGGCCTCCTCCGCGGGCGTCCGGTAGAGGTCGTACGTGCCGGTCGTGTGCGTGCGGGGCTCGTACGCGCCGCCGGCCTGCGCGCGGGGCTCCTTCCTGGCGGCGAGCCAGCGGGCCTGCCACTGCGGCACGGTGCCGAGGGGGGCCACCGGCAGGCCGGTCTGCTCGGCGTGGCGATGACAGACCGTGACGAAGGAGGAGACCAGCTCCCAGTCAGGGAGGCGTTCCCGCTTGCCGTTGAGTATGTCGCTGAGCGTGCTCGTGGGCAGTTCCTTGGGGATGCCCGGCGCGCGCGACAGCCGGTTCATCCGGCCATAGCTCGGCTGCCCGGCCGCTTCCCGCAGCTCTATGAGCTGGGCTATGAAGGCGTGGTGCTCGCCCTTATGCGTTTCAGTCATCGTCCTTGAAAGTGTCGAGCGGATCAGGTTGTCGCCATATTTGCAGAAAAAATCTCGCAGTTTGGACGGTTTTCCGATATCCATCTATTTCGGCATCAACGGCCACTTTCATTGATCTCCGGCGCAGCCGTACCAGGTGTGGTACCGCTGGTCAGACGGCCGATGGGATCGTCTTAGGTGGCTGATTTCCGGATAAGTCCGGAACAAGCCGGACGACCTCGTACGATCGCGGAAGTTTGCCCCCGGGGACGCTTCGTTGTCGATCTCGTCCGGCTCTGTCCGGGCATGTTTGCACCACTGGCCGGCGCCTTTCCCGGAGCCGCACCATGGGTCGCGTCCACCGCCGCCCTCCGGGAGGCCAGCGCCCCCATGCCGCTTCTCACGGCTCGCCCCTCAAGCATCACGTACCGCGCCGACGCTCCCTGCCCGGCGGACGAGCACCTGCTGGTCACCCTCCTGACGACCTGGGTGCTCGCGACCGGGCGCACACCTCCTGCCGTGCGCCCGGAAGAGATGACCCCCGAAGAGCTCATCGACTTCTGGGCCGACGACCGCGCCTGAAGAAAGAGGACCGATGTTCACCACCTGCCAGTTGCTCACGCTCACCGTGACGATCATGATCGCCGCGATCACCTGCGCGCTCTTCCTGGCCACCGGCGCGCCCTGGCCGGCCGCCCTGCTCGGCGGCGGCGGGGCGGGCGGGGCGACGCTGGTGGCCCTGCCCAAACTGCTGAACAGGCTCGACCCGTGACGCGTGAGAGATCCGCCTTTCCCGGGAGCTGTCCTGCTACGGTTTAGCCGCTCATTGGACACATAAGGGGATATATGTTCGGCATTGTCCGCCCATGCCGGCACGTCATGTGCGAGGGACTCTTCGCGGACTGGATGGGCCATCTGTGCGGGCTCTGCCTGGCGCTCCGTGACGAGCACGGGCACCTGTCCCGCCTGGTGACCAACTACGACGGCCTGCTCGTGTCCGTCCTCACCGAGGCCCAGTCCCCCGCGTCCGCGCCGCGCCGGCGGGCGGGCGCGTGCGCGCTGCGCGGCTTCAAGGGCGCCGACGTGGTGGAGGCCGAAGGGGTGCGGCTGGCGGCCTCGGTGTCGCTGCTGCTGGCGGCGGGCAAGGTACGCGACCACGTGGCGGACGGGGACGGCGTGTACGCCCGCCGTCCGGTGGCCGCCGGAGCCACCCGGCTGGCGAGCCGCTGGTCCTCGGCGGGCACGGCCATGGCGGGCACGCTCGGGTTCGACCCAGCCCCGCTGACGGCGGCGGCCAGCCGCCAGGCCCTCCTGGAACGCGCGCCCGCCCGCGCCCTGCGTGAGCTGACCGGGCCCACCGAGGACGCCGTGGCCGCCGCCTTCGGGCACACGGCGGTGCTCACGGGGAAGCCGCACAACCGGGCGGCCCTGGAGGCGGCCGGGCGCGGGTTCGGCAGGCTGGCCCACCTGATCGACGCGGTGGAGGACCTGGCCGACGACAAAGCGTCCGGCGCGTACAACCCGCTCGCCGCCACCGGCACCGGCCTGCGCGAGGCCCGCCGCCACTGCGACGCCGCCCGCGCCGACGTCCGCGCGGCGGTCACCGAGCTGGACCTGCCGCACCCCTCCCTGGCACGCGCCCTCCTGGTACGGGAGACCGGCCGAGCCGTCTCCCGAGCCTTCGCCATCGCGGAGGGCAGTGAAGCACAGCCCCACCACGCCGCAGACGACCGTGCGGGAAGCCATCACGCGGGGAACCACCTCGCGGGAGACCACCGCGCCGGGCGCTTGTCCGGGCGGGCGCCTGAGACGCCGCCCGGTGATCCCGGGGCGCCGCCGGGCAAGCGTCCGCCGAAGCGGGATCCCGGAGGGTTGCTGTCCTCGTTGTGTGCCGCGCTGACCTGCTGCACGTGCGGGTTGTACCGGCCCGCGTGGGACGAGGACCATGAGAGTTCCTGCTGCCAGCGCTTCGACTGCTCGGGCTGGGACGCCTGCGGCAACTGCGGCGAATGTTGCAATTGCTGCAACTGCTGCGGCGGAGACGGGTGCTCCTGCGACTGCTGATCCCTCGTAGGGAACTTGACACTGCATGCTGCTCTATTGCATCTTGCAATATAGAAGGAGGCAGTATGAGACTGTTAGTGATCGGGGCGACGGGCCGTACCGGTGCGCACGTCCTGGAGCAGGGTGTCGCGCGCGGCCACGAGGTGACGGCGTTCACCCGGAAACCGGAGCTCCTGAAGGGGCGCGAGGGCCTGCGCGCCGTCGTGACCGGGGACGCGACCGACCTGCCCGCCGTGCGCGAGGCCGTGGCGGGCCAGGACGCCGTCATCTCGGCGGTGGGCACGAGCGGCATCGCGAGGACGCTGATCGCCGCGATGCGCGAGACCGGCGTGCGCAGGGTGGTGATGACCAGCAGCCGCTCCATCCCCGCCACCCGCCCCCGCCTCGCCGTCGGCCTGGCCTGGCTGTTCTTCCGATCGGCCTACGTGGACCTGGCGCGGGCCGAGGGCATGCTGGAGGTCTCCGGCCTCGACTGGACGATCGTCCGCGCCACCATGCTGACCGGCAAACCCGCCAACGGCCGGCTGCACGTCGACTTCGAGGCCAACGCCACCGGCGGCGAGGCCACGCTGCCCCGCGCCGACTACGCGACGGCGCTCCTGGACGCGGCCGAGGACGACGCCATGATCGGCAGGACGCCGGGCGTGTGCGGCGCCCGGGCCTGAACCGGACCCACCATCGGCAGCTTGCCGGTCGGCTCGACGTCGCCGAACAGCACGTCGGCGACCCCCTGCCCCTCGGTGCCCGGCAGCCAGGCGGCGACCAGCGCGTCCCAGCCGGACAGGTGCTCGGCGACGTCCAGCGGGCGGCCGGACACCAGCACCACCACGAGGGGGATGCCGGCCGTGCCGCCGTCGCCGATGTAGTGCTTGGCGGTGGCCAGCACGGACGGGGTCCCGTCCTGCAGGCCGGTGACCAGTGTGGCCATCGAGGCGGCCAGTTCCGGCGTCTCGCCGAAGGACTCGTACGTCCTGCCCCACCGGTCGTCGCGGGCCACGCACAGGCACGGGGCGAAGTTCCAGCCGGTGCCGGTCCCGGCCATCTCCTCGGCCACGGCCCGGCCGATCCGCTGGACCAGGGCGGGGTCGCGGGTGGCGTCGAGCCCGATGTTGTGCGGGAAGATCGTGGCCCCGTGGACGTTGTTGTGCCCGTGCACGGCGTCGACCCCGTACAGGATGGGGATGCCGAGCGGGGTGGCCAGCTCCGCGTTCTGGAACCTGTCGTACATGTCCGCCCAGGCAGCCGGAGTGTTGGTGACGGCGCGGACCCGCCGCCCGACAGCACGGACCCGAGGCGGTAGGCGGTGACGTCGGCGGGCGCGGGAGCGGTCCAGCCAGGGCGTACCACAGGCCCGATGGAGTGAAACTTTCACCCTTCCCTAACAAGATCGCGCCATGTATGGTCAAGCCGTTGCCGAAAGAAAGTTTCACCCACGGAGGATCGATGGGCAAGAAGCTTCACCTGCTGGCCGTTCCGATCGCGGCCGTCGCCATGGCCGCACTCACCAGCCTTCCCGCACAGGCCGCCGACGGCTACGACCGGTGCCAGCCGGGGAACTACTGCATGTTCTCCGGCCTCGACGGCACCGGTGACATCATCCAGATCACCGCCGACACCCCCGACCTCGCGGCGCTGGGCATGGCCAACCGCGCCAACTCCGACTGGAACCGTACGAGCTCCCTCGTCCACCTCTACTCCGGGGCGAACTACACCGGCTGCACGGCCGTGACCCGCGCCGGCTCCAAGGGCAACTTCTTCGCCACCTACCGCGAGTTCTTCGAGTCCGTCCGCATCGGCGGCCCCAACGGCCCGTCGTGCGGCACGCCGCCCGGCGAGGACTCCCCCACCGTCTCTACGAGATGACCGGCTCTTCGAGATGACGGCCGCGCCCCCGGCCGGCGAACGGCCGGGGGCGTCGCTCAGCGGATGAAGCGGTCGACGTAGTCGGCGCCCAGCCCCACCTCGGCGTAGTGGCGGCGGGCGTTCTCGATCTTGGAGAAGACGTCCTCCACGCCGGTGGGGTTGCCGTCCGGGTCGACGTAGATGTACGCGCCCGTGACGTGGAACAGGGTCCGCATCTCCTCGACGCCCTCGGGGACTTCGAGGGTGTGGATGTCGCCCGGCGGCTCGAAGGCGTAGCTGCCCTCCTCGGCCCACCAGTCGTGCTCCAGGTAGTGCCAGCGGCCCCGGAGCGTCGTCGCGTGGACGGGGCCGGCGTGGCGGTGGCGCGACAGGATGCCGGACCTCCTGACCCGCAGGATGTTGACGAAGTAGCCCTGGGTCGCGCTGAGCAGGAGCGGCCTGAAGGTCACGTCGGGCGCCTGCGGCACCCAGAGGCGCTCGTCGCACTCGACGTCCAGCGCGCCGAGCTCGACGAGGTCGTCCACGGTGTTCGGCAGGAGGGGGCCGCGGTAGGGGATCGCGGCTTCGTCGCGGATCCTGCCGGCGTCCGGAGTGTCCGTCATGATGGTCGGTCCTTTCTCGATCGGCGCAGGCGGGAACGCCGCCGGTGCTCCCGTACGGGAGCCGGCGCCGGAAGGGTCGTGCTATCGGTGGTTGTCGGACGGCAGGGGCTTGCCCCACCAGGCGGCGGGCCGGGCCCAGCCCAGGTCTCGCGACGCCCGCTCGGCGGCCTCGACGGTGAGCTCGGCCAGCCGGTTGGCGGGGTCGAGTATGACGTCGCGCAGGCCGCTCACGGACAGGGCGCCCTCGAGTTCGTTGCGGAAGTTGAACACCGGGGCGCCGACGGCGGCGATGCCCGGGGTGACGTTCTGGTCGGAGACGGCGTAGCCGCGCTGGCGCGTGACCTTGACCTCTTCGTTGATCTCGGCCGCGGTGGGCCCGTCCTTCGAGCCGTTCTCCGCGAAGTCGAGCAGCCACTCCCGATAGACGTCCTCGGGAGAGAACGCCAGGATCGCCATCGGCCCGGCGCCCAGGTGGAGCGGCATGGAGCCGCCCAGCTGCAGGGCCAGGCTCTGCACCCGGCGGCCGTCGAGGCGCTCCACGCAGACGGCGTCGAGACCGCGCCGGATGCACAGGAAGACCGTCTCGCCGCTCTCGTCGTGGAGGTGCTGCATGTGCGGCAGGGCCGCACGGCGCACGTCCATCCGGCGGACCGCGCCGGAGCCGAGACGGAACAGGTGCAGGCCGATCCCCCACTGACCGCGGGTGCCTGACTCGACCCAGCCGAGGGAGGCGAGGTTGCGCAGCAGCCGGTGGATGGTGCTGCGCGGCTCCCCCAGGGTCTCGGCGAGCTCCGCCGCGCTGACCCACTCGCGCTGGGCGAGGATCTCCAGGATGGCGGACGCCTTGTCGAGCAGGCCGACCGGCTCCCCGTCACTGGTGGAGGGGGTGCCTGGCGAAGCCTGTCCTCTCATGGAACAACCCTATCTTGGTGGTCGCGTGACAATAGTCGGATCAACGATCGGGAAAGTCGTCCTCCCGGTGGAAGGTCCCGTCGACCGTGATGCCTCCGTCGACGGGCAGCACCACCCCGGTGACGAACGCCGCCTGAGGGGAGACCAGGAAGGCCACGGCGTCCGCGACCTCCTCCGGCCTGCCGAACCTGCCCAGCGGGGTGCGCCGCAGCAGGGTCTCCTCGTCGAGGACGCCCATGACCAGCCCGGAGCGGAACATGTCCGTGTCCATGTAGCCCGGCGCCACCGCGTTCACCCGGATGCCGCGCCGCCCCCACTCGACCGCCAGCACCCGGGTGAGCCCCGAGACGCCGGTCTTGGCCGTGGTGTAAGCGAGCCGCAGCGGCAGGCCGAAGGTCGACCCCACCGACGCCAGGTTGACGATCGCGGCCCGGGGACTGCGTTCCAGCAGCGGGAAGGCCGCGCGGGAACAGCGCATGGCGCCGCCGAGGTGGACGTCGAGCTCCTTCATGAAGCCCTCGGTCGGGAAGCTCTCGGCCGCCGCCCGCGCGATCACGCCGGCGTTGTTGACCAGCGCGTCCAGCCGCCCGAAGCGGGAGCGCACCTCCTCCAGCAGCCGCCCGACGCTGTCGTCGTCGGTGACGTCGGCGTGCACCCCGACGGCCGTGCCGCCTTCCTTCGCCACCACGTCGGCCGCCGCGGCGGCGCCTTCGCCGTTCAGGTCGGCGATCACGAGGTCGAAGCCGTCCGCGGCCAGCTTGACCGCGATGGCGGCGCCCAGCCCGCGGGCGGCGCCGGTGACGAGGGCGACGGGCCGAGCCGTCTCAGCGGACATCGGAGGTCATCCTCCCCGACTTCAGGAACGCGCGGGCCTCTTCGGCGATGCCCGGCCCGTCGAGACGGTAGTGGCGGTAGAGATGGGTCGGCGGGCCGATGGGAGCGTACTCGTCGCGGATGCCGTGCCGCAGCAGGGGCACGCCGATCCCGTGGTCGGTGAGCGTCTCGGCGACCGCGCCGCCGAGCCCGCCGTAGACGTTGTGCTCCTCGACCGTCATCAGCCCGCGTGACCCCTCGGCGGCGGCCACGACCGCGGCCTCGTCCAGCGGCTTGATCGTGTGCAGGTCGATCACGCCGACGCTGTGGCCCTCGGCGCGCAGCTCCTCCGCCGCCAGCAGCGACGGATGCACCGTCGTGCCGGTGGCGATGATGGTGAGGTCGTCGCCCGTGGCGTGCACGATCGCCTGACCCGGCCGGATCCGCTCGTCGTCCGGCTCGTACACCAGCGGCTCGCGGCCGCGGCCCATCCGGAAGTAGACCGGCAGCGGGTGGTCGGCGTACGCCTTCAGGAGCACGCCCATCGCCACGTGGTCGGCGGGCGCGACGACCGTCATGTTCGCGATCGTACGCATGATCGCGATGTCTTCCGTCGCGTGGTGCGAGGTGCCGTAGAAGCCGAAGGTGATGCCGGAGTGGTGGCCGATGAGCCGGACCGGCTGCCGGGTGTAGGCGATGTCGGTGCGGATCTGCTCGCAGCACAGCAGGGCCAGGAACGAGGCGAAGCCGGTGACGTACGGCCGCAGCCCGGTGGTGGCCAGACCGGCGGCGACGGACACCGAGTTCTGCTCGCTCACCCCGAGCTGCAGGAACCGGTCGGGATGGCGCTCGTGGAACGCCCACAGGCCGTTGGAGAACGACAGGTCCGGCGTGAGCACGACGACCGGCTCGCCGTCGTCGACCAGGGCGCCCAGCTGCTCTCCGAGCGCGAGCAGGCCCGGCGACTTGAGCAGCATGCTGGGGATGTGCCAGGAGCCCTCCGCGAGCGGCTGCCCATCGGCTCCGCGCGGGACGAGGCTGTCGGTGTTCAGGTTCACTTCTCGCCCTTCAGTTCCCGGATGACCGCGGCCTCGTCCTGCTCGGCGAGCCAGCCGAGATGCCAGCCGAAGTCGCGCTCCATGAAGCCGACGCCCTTGCCCTTGACGGTGTGCGCGATGACGGCCGTGGGCTTGGCCGGCTCGCCGTCGCGGAGCCGCAGCAGCGTGTCGAGCAGCGCCGGCACGTC
This sequence comes from Nonomuraea sp. NPDC049486, assembly GCF_040676925.1. Taxonomy (NCBI): domain Bacteria; kingdom Bacillati; phylum Actinomycetota; class Actinomycetes; order Streptosporangiales; family Streptosporangiaceae; genus Nonomuraea; species Nonomuraea sp. NPDC049486. Next base: position 388,930 of record NZ_JBFAPV010000007.1, on the reverse strand, counting down.
GTGGCCGTCGACCTCCACGACGTCCCAGCCGAAGGCCCGCCAGCGGTCGGCGAGCGGCTCGATCGTGATGATGTCGTCGACCTTGCCGTCGAGGCAGTAGCCGTTGCGGTCGACGATCGCCACCAGGTTGCCCAGGCCGTAGTGACCGGCCGCCGCGGCGGCCTCCCAGATCTGGCCCTCGTGCAGCTCGCCGTCGCCGAGCAGGGCGTAGACGTTGAAGTCACGCCCGGTCATGCGGGCGCCCAGCGCCATGCCGAGGCCGACGGAGAGGTTGTGGCCGAGCGAGCCCGAGCTGAAGTCGCAGCCCGGGACCTTGGTCATGTCCGGGTGGTCGCCGAGCGGGTTGCCGAGGCGCGTGTAGCCGTCGAGCAGCTCGGGGTCGAAGAACCCGTGGTCGGCCAGGATCGGGTAGAGCCCGACGGCGGCATGGCCCTTGCCCATGACGAAACGGTCGCGATCCGGCCACTGAGGGTCTCCGTGGCGCAGGCGCAGCACCCCGTAGTACAAGGTCGCGAGGATCTCCGCGCACGAGAACGTCGACGAGTAGTGACCCGTCTTCGCGATCGAGATCAGGCGGACGGTCTCGAGGCGGACGAACTGGGCGCGCTCGCGGATCCGCTCGACCACCTCCGATGAGGTCGTGAGGGACGCGCCTTCACTTGCGGGCATGCAGTCGATTCCTTTTCATGAGGTCAGACCATCGGCGGCCTAGCCATCCAGAGCTGCCTGGTCCCACTATGAACGATGTACAAGGCTCAGTCAATGACACATACTCTCAAGCCATGAGAGTAGACAACAACTCTGTCTCATTCAACGAATGTGTGTCCTACTCATTGACATCGCCCGTTCTGGTTGCCACGCTGCTCGTCATCGCCCCGACCCAACGGAAGGAACGCCATGGAGGCGCTGGTCTACGCCGGTCCCGGCGCGGTCGAGATCCGCGACGTGCCCGAGCCCGAGCCGGGTCCGGGCGAGGTCCTCGTGGAAGTCGGCCACGTCGGCGTCTGCGGGACCGATCACCTCCTGGTCCGCGGCGGCCTGGCACGGGTCCGGCCGGGGGTGGTGATCGGTCACGAGATGGCCGGGCGCGCCGTCGGCGGGGACCTCGGCCGGGCGGGGCTCCGGCCCGGCGACCCGGTCGCCGTCGAGCCGCTCATCAGCTGCGGGACCTGCCGCACCTGCCGCCGCGGGCACCGGCACATCTGCGAGGCGCTCGGGCTCTACGGCATCGACCGCGACGGCGGCGCGGCGAGCCACGTGGTGGTCGCGGCCGACCGCCTGCACCGGCTGCCTGACGGCGTCCCGCCGCGGGTCGCGGCGCTCGCCGAGCCGCTCTCGGTGGCGGTCCACATGGTCTCCCGCGCCGGTGTGGCGGTCGGCGACGTCGTCATGATCTTCGGCGGCGGGCCCATCGGCGCGCTGCTGGGCCTCGTGGCCCGGCTGTCCGGCGCCTCCGCCGTGCTGGTCGCCGAGCCGCGCGCGGACCGGCGGGAGCTGCTGGCGGAGCTCGGCATGACCGTCACCGACCCGCTCGGCGCCGACGTGGCCTCCTGGTGCGAGAGCCGCGCGCCCGGCGGGGTGGACGTGAGCTTCGAGGTGTCGGGGGCCGACTCCTCCTACGCGGCCGCGGCCGAGGTCACCAGGCCCCGCGGCACCGTCCTGGTGGGCGCGCTCACCGACCGGCCGGCCCGGGTGCCCATGTCCCAGGTGATGCTCAAGGCGCAGACGCTGGTGGGCTCCCGCGTCTACACCGGCGACCACATGGCCCGCGCCGTCAACCTCATGGGTACGGCGGGGCTGCCCCTGGAAGCGCTGGTCAGCGACGTGGTGCCGGTGCGCGAGGCGCCCGGCCGCGTCTTCGGCGACGGGCCCGCGGGGCTGATGAAGACCCTGATCGCGGCGGGTGACGTGTCATGACCGTCCTGGTGGCGGGCGCCTCGGGCGTCATCGGCCAGGCCGCGGTCGAACGCTTCCTGGCCGACGGGACCGACGTCGTCGCCCTGTCGCGGCGGCCTCCCGACGTGGCTCCCCACCCCCGGCTCCGGCACGTCGCCGTGGACCTGACGGACGCCGCCGCGTGCCGGGACGTCCTGGGGCGGCTGGCGGGCGTGACGCACGTCGTCTACGCGGCGCTGTTCGAGAAGCCGGGGCTCGTGGCCGGGTGGCTGCAGGAAGACCAGATGCGCACCAACCTGGCCATGCTCACGAACCTCGTCGAAGCGCTCGTCGGCGCGCCCCGGCCGGTCCTGCGCCACGTCAGCCTCATGCAGGGCGCCAAGGCGTACGGCGGGCACGTCCATCCGCCCCGCCGGATCCCGTCACGCGAGCGGGAGCCGCGCGACCCCCATCCGAACTTCTACTGGCTGCAGGAGGACCACCTCAGGCAGGCGGCCGACCGGCACGGCTTCGACCTCACGATCTTCCGCCCCCAGATGCTGGTCGGCGGAGCCACCGGCTCGGCGATGAACGTGGTCCCCGTCATCGGCGTCTACGCGGCGCTCTGCGCGAGACTCGGCCTCCCGTTCGGCTTCCCCGGCGGGCGGTCCTACGTCTGGGAGGCGGTCGACGCGCGGATCGTGGCCTCGGCGCTGTCGTGGGCCCGCTCGTCGCCCGCCGCCCGGGGAGAGACCTTCAACATCACGAACGGCGACGTCTTCGAGTGGCGGGACCTGTGGCCCGCCATCGCGGCGGAGCTCGGCATGGAGCCGGCGGCCGACACACCCCGGGCGCTCGCGGACTTCCTGCCCCGGCACGAGCACGTGTGGAAGGAGATCGTGCGGGAGCACGGGCTGCGCCCGACGCCCCTGCCGGCCTTACTCGGCGAGTCCCACCACTACGCGGACAAGTGCTTCGCGTACGGGTCGGAGAAGCCGATGCCGCCGAAGTTCCTGAGCACCGTCAAGCTGCGCCGGGCGGGCTTCCACGACTGCCTCGACACCGAGGAGTCGTTCCGGTACTGGCTCGCTCACCTGCGCAAACGCCATATCTTGCCCTATATACACCCTTGAAATCTCATTCCCACTCTGATGTCATATGTCCACTGAGTTGGACAAACGGCTCCAGCAAACGGTCCACGTCCCGCTTAGCGCTACGTCGGGATCGAATGCGACGGCATCTCTTCGTACGACGCCATAAGACAGGAGAAGACGTGATCGCACAGTCGGCCCGTCGGTTCAGCAGGATCCGCGCGCTCGCCGCCATGGGCGCCCTGGCGGCCGTGGTCGCCGCATGCGGGTCCAGCCCTTCCACCGACCAGGCGGGCACGCCCGCGGAGGGCGACCCGTTCAAGGTGGGCATCGTCGCCCTCGACGCGACGCAGATCACCGCGCTCAACGAGCGCACCGCCGCCCAGAAGAAGATGAAGAGCATCGGCTGGGAGACCACGGAGATCAACTCCGACGGCGACCCCGCCAAGGCCATCTCCGCGATGCAGAACCTCGTGCAGAGCGGCGTGAACGCCATCATCGTGCAGACCTACACTCCCGACCAGCTGTCCGCCGGCCTCGCGGCCGCGAAGGCGGCCGACATCCCGGTCTTCTCGACCGCGGGCGGGCTGGCCGGAGGCGGGGAGGCCGGCGCGGTCGAGCTCGTCGCGGCGGCCAACGTCAACGACGAGGTGATCGCGGCGATCAAGGACAAGCCGAAGGTCGAGCTGCTCCAGCTGCGCTACACCCCCGGCGCCCCGTGCCGGTCCAGGGCCGAGGACCTCGACGCCAAGCTCGAAGGGCTGTCCAACGTCAACGTCACCCGCCAGGAAGTGAAGATCCCCGGCGGCGAGCAGTCGGCCCAGGAGGCCACCTCCGCCTGGCTGCAGGCGCACCCCGACGACGGGCAGACGACCTTCATGATCTGGCCGTGCTTCTCCGAGGCCGCCATCGGCGCGGTGTCCGCCGAGAAGCAGGCCGGCCGCGGCCCCTACCCGCTCTACACCTGGGACATCTCGAAGCCCGCGATCCAGGCCATCCAGGACGGCTACGCGACCGGCGTGCTGTGGATCCAGGTCGACAAGGCCGGCGAGCAGATCGTGGAAATGATCAAGGAGTGGCGTGACGCGGGCGGCTCGTGGCAGCCCAAGGACGTCACCGCGCCCAGCGTCCTGCTGACCAAGGACAACATCGAGCAGACGCTCCAGGAGAACCCGGATCTCCTCAGCTAGCGGTACCGGGACCCACCACCAAGGCCTGACGAGGGAGGCGAGTCATACGTGATGGCGACAGGGCATCCGGCCGCGCGGGCGGCCGGAGACGATCCGGCGCCCCTGCTGTCGGTGCGGGGCGCGGTGAAGAACTACGGCCTCGTCCAGGCCTTGCGCGGTGCCGACCTCACCGTCGGGCGCGGGGAGGTGCACGGGCTGCTCGGCGCCAACGGCGCCGGGAAGTCCACCCTGGTGAAGATCCTCGCCGGCCTCGCCAAGCCGGACGAGGGAGACTTCGCCATCGACGGCGCCCCGTTCCGCCCCGGCAGCATCCGCGAGGCGGCGGCGGCCGGCGTGCGCCTGGCCCACCAGGAGCTCGCCATCGTCCCGGCGCTCAGCGTGCGCCAGAACCTCCACCTCGGCCGCTACCTCCATCCCGAACTGGCCGGCGCCAAGGAACGCGAGCGCGCGTACACGGAGCTGTTCGAGGAATGGGGGCTGGACATCTCGCTGGACGCCGTCATGCGCGAGCTGTCCCCCGCCCACCAGGCGACCGTGGCGCTGGCCAAGACGCTGGTCGGCAGCGGACGCCTGCTCATCCTCGACGAGCCGACCGCCTCGCTCGGCCCGAAGGAGGTGAGCGGGCTGTTCTCCATCATCCGCCGCCGCGTCGAGGCCGGCGCGGGCGTCATCTTCGTGAGTCACCGGCTTGGCGAGGTCAGCCGGCTGTGCGACGCCATCACCGTGCTGCGCAACGGCCAGCGGGTGCACGACGGCCCGATGGAGGGCGTCGACGAGCACGCGCTCGCCGATCTCATCGCCCACGACGCGGGCGGTGACCGGCGCCGCGCCGAACGCACCACGACGGCCCCGGCCGCCTCGGTCAAGAAGAGCGCGAGCCCTGACGGGCCGCTGCTCACGGTCAGCGGTCTCCGGCTGCAGAACCGCGTGGACGACGTCTCGTTCGAGGTGAACCCCGGCGAGATCGTCGGCATCGCGGGCCTCGTCGGCGCCGGCCGGACCGAGGTGCTGGAGGCGCTGGTAGGGCTCCGCCGGGTCGTGTCCGGCGAGATCAGCCTCGGCGGCCGGGCCTACCAGCCCCGCGACCCGGCCAGGGCGCTGAAGCAGGGCGTCGTCCTGGTGCCGGAGGAACGCCTGGCCCAGGCGATCTTCACCCAGCGGGACATCGTGTTCAACTTCTCCAGCTCCCGTTTCCGCACGCTGGGCGGCGGGCCGGGAGGCATCCTGAGCAGGCGGTCCCGCTACCGGGAGTCGGCCCAGCGGCTCGCCGAGTCGCTGCGGCTCAAGGCGCGGTCGCTGAACGACTCGATCATGTCGCTCAGCGGCGGCAACCAGCAGAAGGTGGTGCTCGGCCGGGCGACCGTCGACGGGCTGCGCCTGCTCCTGCTGGACGAGCCCACCCGGGGCGTGGACGTCGGCGCCCGTTACGACTTCCAGCAGATGGTGCGCGGCCTCGCCGACCAGGGCGTCGGCGTCGTCTACGTCTCCTCCGAGCTGGCCGAGCTGGAGTACTGCGATCGCATCGTGGTCATGGTCGAGGGCCGCGCCACGGTGCAGTTCGACAACGACGACGGTTTCGACGAGGACGAGCTGACCCGCCTCTGCTTCCTGCGCGCCGGCGCGGCCGCCGTCGAGCAGGCATAGAAAGACGATCCAGGAGAGTTCCATGAACACCGTCCGTCACACCGCGGCTGGCCAGCAGCCCGCCGCGCCGCCACCTGGCTCGCATCGGGCTGAGCAGGCGGGCGCGAGCTCGATGACGCTGAAGGCCGTCAAGTTCCTCGGCCGTTACGGCACGCTGCTCGTCCTCATCCTGCTCGTCCTCGTCTTCTCCTTCCTGGACGGCAGCCGCTTCCTGTCGTTCACCAACTTCCAGAACATCCTCCTGCAGTCGACGATCTCGGTCGTGATCGCGCTCGGCCTCACGGTGGTCCTGGTGGTGGGCGAGTTCGACCTGAGCATCGGCTACACGGCCAGCCTCGCCGGCGTGCTCACGGCGGGCCTGTACGCGGGCTCCGCCGGGGGCAAACTCGGCGCCATCGGGCTGGTCATCGCCGTGGGGGCGCTGGTCGGCCTGGTGAACGGCCTCATCGTGACCAAACTGGGCGTCAACGCGCTGGTCGGCACCTTGGGCATAGGCAGCGTCGTCATGGGCGCCACCTACATCGTCACCGCCGGCGTGCCGCAGAGCCTGGACGCCTCCGGGATGGACCTGATCCAGGTCTACCTGGGCAAGCTGGGCCCGATCCCGTGGCCGATCGTCATCCTCTTCGTGGTCGCCGGGGTGCTCTGGCTGCTGCTCAACCGCACCTCGCTCGGCCTGGAGTGGCAGGCCGTCGGCGGCAACAGGACCGCCGCCGAACTGAGCGGCATCCGCGTGCACCGGGTGGTCATCTTCGCGTTCGTCGTGTGCGGCGTCCTCGCCGCCGCCGGCGGCGTGCTGATCACGGCGAACGTCGGCAGCGGGCAGATCGCGGGCGGCCAGGGCTACCTGCTGTCCTCGTTCGCGGCGGCCTTCCTCGGCTCCGCGTGCCTGCGCGACGGCGAGTTCCACGTCGTCGGCACCGTGATCGGCGTGGTCACCGTGGCCGTCGGCTTCAACGGCATGGCGATCCACGGCGTGTCCACGTCCGCGCAGTTCATCTTCCAGGGCCTGCTGCTCATCGCGGCCGTCGGCATGAGCACCAGCGCCCGGCGCATGGTGTCCGGAAGGAGAGCAGGCCACTGATGAGCGTTCCCGAAGGCCGCAGGCTGATCGTCGGCATCGACAAGGGGACCACCGTCACCAAGGCGGCGGTCTTCGACGAGACCGGCAACGAGCTGGCCCGCGCGGCCCGCTTCATCGAGGTGCTCAGCCCTCGGCGGGGCTGGCACGAGGAAGATCCCGCGGTGAGCCTGCGCAGCACGATGGACGCCGTGGCCGAGGCGGTCGCCGCGCTGCCCGGCCGCGCCTCCGACATCGCCGCGGTGAGCGTGTCCGGTCACATGACCGGCGCCTGGCTGCTCGACGAGACCGGCCGGCCGGTGCGCAACGCGATCGCCTGGCCGGACGCGCGCACGCTGGACACGCTGACGGCTTTCGAGGCGAGCCCGCCGTACGAGGAGTACCTCGACATCTCGGCCACCAGCGCGCTGCCCGGCATGACGATGCTCCTGCTCGGGCATCTGGCCAGGCACGAGCCGGACGTGATCGCCAGGACCCGCTACTTCGCCTGCGCCAAGGACTACGTCCAGTCGTTCCTGACCGGGCGCGTCGTCACCGACCCGACCGACGTGTCCCTGATGCCCGGCGACATCGCCACGGGCCGGATCTCGCCGCGGCTCATGGAGCTGGTCGGGGCGGAGGCGTTCCTCTCCCGGGCGCCGGAGGTGCGCCCGTCCGGGGAGATCATCGGTACGGTCACCCGCGAGGCGTCGCTGGCCACCGGCATCCCCGAGGGCACGCCGGTCGCCAACGGACTCGGCGACGCCATCTCCGCCATGCTCGGCACCGGGGTCGTCATGCCCGGCCAGGCAGTCTCGGTCCTGGGCACGAGCTGGCTGAACCAGATGGTCAACCGCTACCTGGACGACGACCTGCGCGGGGTCGGCTGGGTGTACCCGTCGCCCGACGGCGAGCACTGGATCCGGTGCCTGGCCCACACCGCGGGCGCGGGCACGTTCGACTGGGCCGTGCGCACGTTCTGCCGCGACCTCGCCGGCGGCGCCGAGTCCGACTTCGCCGCCGTCGAGGCCGAGGCGCTGGCGTCGGAGGAGGCCGGCCACGGCCTCACGTTCCTGCCGTACCTCTCTCCCGCCGGCGTCCAGGCGCCCTTCAAGGACGGGAACGTGCGCGGGGTGATGCTCGGCCTGGAGCACGGGACGACCCGCGGCGACATCCTCCGCGCCGTCTACGAGGGCCAGGTGTACGCCGCCATGGACTGCTACCGGCGGCAGGGCGACGACCTGAGCCTGCTCAGGCTGACCGGCGGCGGCGCGCGCAGCCGGGTCTGGCGGCAGACCTTCAGCAACGCGCTCCAGGTGCCGGTCGAGCTGGTGACCACCAGCGAGTCGGCCGCGCTCGGCGTCGCCATCCTCGCGTCCGTGAGCGTCGGCATCTGGAAGGACCTGGAGACCGCGGTGTCGGAGATGGTCCGCACCGTCGGCCGGGTCGAGCCGGACCCCGGGCTGGCCGAGCCCCACCGGGAGGCGTTCGACCGCTTCCTCCGCGCGCAGGCGGCGGCGCGCGAGCTGTTCGCCGGCTTCGGCCGCGCAGGCAACCAAGGAAAGGACTGATCGTGTACACCGCAGAACCGGCAGGGCTGGTCCGCACGGTGCTCGGTGACGTGTCACCCGAGTCCCTGGGAGCGATGCTCATCCACGAGCACCTGCTGACGGCGCCGCCGGCCTACGCCGTTCACCGGGATCCCGACCTGGAGTTCGGCACCGCGGAGGGCGCCGCCGCCGAGGTCTCCGACTTCGTCGAGGCCGGCGGCGGCGGGCTGGTCGAGCTCACCACGGTCGACTACGGCCGCGACGTCACGGCCGCGCTGTCCGCCGCCAGGGCCACCGGCGCCCACATCGTCCAGGGCACCGGCCTGCAGAAGGGCATCTACTACCCGGCCGGCACGTCCAGGCGGACCAGCGAGGAGCTGGCCGCCGGCTTCGTCACCGACATCCTGACGGGGTTCGGCCCGGAGAACACCCGGGCCGGCGCCATCAAGGCCGGGACCTGCTCCACCGAGGAGATGTGGGACGTCGAGCGCAAGGTCCTCACGGCGGCGGCCATCGCCGCCAAGGAGACCGGGGCGCCGATCCTGACCCACACCCAGGCGGGCCGCCTGGGCCACGAGCAGCTCGACGTCTTCGAGGCCGCCGGGCTCGACCTGGGTCAGGTGTGCGTCGGCCACCTCGACCGCAACCTCGAAGCCGACTACCTCCTCTCGCTGGCCCGCCGCGGCGCCTGGCTCGGGCTCGACCAGTGGACCAAGGACAAGTACGGCCACGACACCGACCGGGCCGCGATGGTCCGGCGCCTCGTGGACGCCGGCCACACCCGGGTGATGGTCTCCGGCGACCTCGGCCGCGGCTCCTACCAGCGCGCCTACGGCGGCTCGCCGGGGCTCGGCCCCTGCCTCGACGCCATCAGGAAGGCCCTGGGCGACGAGCTGGCCGAGCTGACCCTGGTCGCCAACCCGGCCGGGTTCCTCGCCTTCAGGGAGGTCACGCGATGACGCGGGCAGTGCTCTTCGACCTCGACGGGACGCTCGTCGACTCCCGTCCCGCGATCCTGGACTGCTACCGGGCGGCACTCGCGCCCGTCCCCCAGGGCTGGGAGTCCCTGCTGGAGCTCGGTCTCGGCCGGGTGATGCGCTGGCGGATGCGCGAGGTGATGGCCGAGGTCGCGGGCGAGCGCGCCCCCGAGTGCGTGTCCCGGTACGAGCGCCACTACCTGGAGGACGGTCACCGGAAGGTCGTCCTCTACCGGGGGGCGGCCGACATGCTCGACGCGCTGCGCGGGCAGGGGCTGCGGCTCGGCATCGTGACGAACAAGGGCCGGGAGCGGACCGAGCACGACCTGCGCCACGTGCACGGCGCGCGTGACCTGCTGCCGCTGTTCGACGTGGTGGTCACCACCGAGGACACCGTCGAGCGCAAGCCGTCGCCCGAGCCGATCCTGCACGGGCTGCGCCGCGCCGGATGGTCGGCCGGCGACTGCGCCTACGTGGGTGACGGCCCGCACGACGCCGAGGCGGCCATCGCCGCCGGGACCGCGTTCGTCGGCGCCGGCTGGGGCTACTACCCGGATGAGCTCGCGTCGGCCCGGCCCGCGCTGGCCGTCGCCGCCGCCCCGGGTGATCTCGCCGGACTCCTGCCCGGCGGCCGGTGAGCGCCGCCATGGCGTCGTTCACGTTCACCCCGCTCACGCCGTCCGCCTTCCTGGAGCGGTCCGGGGCCGTCTTCCGCGACCGGATCGCGGTGATCGACGGCGCCAGGCGGCTCACGTACGGTGAGTTCCTCGATCGGGCGCGGCGGCTCACCGGGGCGCTGGCGGATCTCGGCGTCGAGCCCGGCGACCGGGTGGCGGCGCTCTGCGTCAACAGCCACGTGATGCTGGAGCTGCACAACGGGGTGCCGATGCGCGGCGCGGTGCTGGTGCCGCTCAACATCCGGCTGTCGGCCGGGGAGCTGGCGCACATCGTCGAACACTCCGGCGCGCGCGTCCTGGTCGCCACGGACGAGCTGGCCGGGCGTGCCCGCGAGGTCGCCGCCGCGACCGGGGTCCGGCTCGTCCTGGCGGGCGGCCCCGGTGACGAGTACGAAGAGCTGCTCGCCGCCGCCGAGCCCCGTCTCGCGGCCTGCGAGGACGAGCGCGGGCTGCTGGCGATCAACTACACGAGCGGCACCACGGGGCGCCCGAAGGGGGTCATGTACCACCACCGGGGCGCCTACCTGCAGACGCTGGCCATGGCGTTCCACGCCGGGCTCGGCCCCGCCAGCGCCTACCTGTGGACGCTGCCCATGTTCCACTGCGACGGCTGGTGCTTCACCTGGGCCGTCACCGCGGCCGGCGGCACCCACGTCTGCCTGCGGGCCGTGGACCCGGCCGAGATCTGGCGGCTGCTGCGCGAGGAGGACGTCTCCCATTTCAGCGCCGCGCCGACCGTACTCACCATGATCGCGAACGCGCCCGAGGCGCGGGCGGGCGCCCCGCTCGGCCGGACCGTGCGCGTGCAGACGGGCGGCGCGCCGCCGACCCCGGCCCTGCTCGCCCGCATGGCCGGGCTGCGCATGGAGGTCACCCATCTGTACGGGCTCACCGAGACGTTCGGACCGGTGGCCGTCAACCAGTGGCAGCCGCAATGGGACGCCCTCTCCGCCGGCGGGCAGGCCGAGCTCAAGGCCCGCCAGGGCGTGGGCAACGTGATCGCGGAACAGGTGCGCGTCGTCGACGGGTCCGGCGCGGACGTGCCGGCCGACGGCGAGACGGTGGGCGAGATCGTGGTCCGCGGCAACGACGTGATGCTCGGCTACTACCGCGACGAGCAGGCCACCGCCGAGGTGGACGCCGGCGGCTGGCTGCGCACCGGGGACCTGGCCGTGCGGCACCCCGACGGCTATCTGGAGATCCGCGACCGGTCCAAGGACATCATCATCTCCGGCGGCGAGAACATCGCCTCCGTCGAGGTGGAGCGGGTCCTCGACGGTCACCCGTCCGTGCTGGAGTCGGCCGTGGTCGGCGTGCCCGACGAGAAGTGGGGCCAGGTGCCCGTGGCCTTCGTCGCGCTCCGGCCGGAGGCGCCCCCGGTGACCGAGGACGACGTCATCGCGTACGTCCGCGAGCGGATCGCCCGCTTCAAGGCGCCCAGGAAGGTGGTCTTCGGGGAACTGCCCAAGACCTCGACGGGGAAGATCCAGAAGAACGTGCTCCGCGCGGGCGGGGAGCATCCATGAGTTCCTGCACGCCACTCCTCGTCGCGGCGGGGCCGCACACGCTCAAGGAGGGCATCCGCACATGACCACGACCAGGCCCGCGGCGCTGGTGACCGGCGCCTCCCGGGGCATCGGCCTCGCCATCGCCGAGCGCCTCGCCGCCGCCGGGCATGACCTGACCATCTGCGCTCGCGGCGGCGACGCGCTCTCCGCCGCGGGCGTCAGGCTCGCCGCGCTCGGGGCGGCCGTCCGCGCCGAGCCCGCGGACATGGCGGCCGAGGACGACGTGCGACGGCTCGCCAGGGCGCACGAGGACGCGTACGGGCGGCTCGACGTGCTGGTGGTGGCGGCGGGGGTCGGCACGGCGGGGCCGGTGGACACCGCGCCCCTGCACCGGTTCGACAAGCAGTTCGCCGTCAACGTCCGGGCCCCGTACACGCTGGTGCAGGCGCTGCTGCCGACGCTCAGGGCGACCGCGGCGGCACGGCCGGACCACGGCGTGAAGATCATCATGCTGTCGTCGCTCACCGGGGCCTTCCCCGAGCCGGGCCTGGCCGCGTACGGGGCTTCGAAGGCGGCGCTCATCTCGCTGTGCCGGTCGCTGAACGCGGAGCTCTCCGCCGACGGCGTCACGGCCACCGCCATCTGCCCCGGTTACGTCGACACCGACATGTCCGCGTGGGTGCACGACCGGATCGACCCCGCCGACATGATCCGCACGGCGGACGTGGCCGAGCTGGCGATGAGCCTGACGCGGCTCTCCTCCAGGGCCGTCGTGTCGGAGCTGGTGGTCACCAGGCCCGGAGGGCAGCTCCACCGGGCCTGAAAGGATCACGCCCATGAGAGGATTTCTCCGGTTATATGGGCATGGAGGGCGAAATGTTCGCAGTTTCCTTGGGTGACGGCGCGGAACTGCGGCCGCTGGAGCCCTGGCACGCCGGGGAGTTCCTGAGCCACATCGACCGGGGCCGGGAGTTCATCGGGCGGTACGTCGGGCTCCCCGACTCCGTCACGGACCTGGATTCCAGCCTGGCGTTCCTGCGGGCGTACGCGGAGAAGGCCGCCTCCGACACCGGGCGGGTCTACGGCATCTGGGTGGACGGCCAACTGGCCGGCGGCGTCCTGTTCAGGACGATGGACGTCCCGAAGGGCACCGCCGAGGCGGGCTGCTGGCTGGAGCCGTCGGCGGCCGGCCGGGGGCTGGTGACCAAGGCGGTGCGGGCGATCATCGACTGGGCCGTCGAGGAGCGCGGCATCCACCGCGTGGAGTGGGTGGTCTCGTCGGAGAACGCGGCCAGCATCGCCGTCGCCCGGCGGCTCGGCATGACCAAGGACGGCGTGCTGCGCGAGAGCTACCCCTACCGCGGCCGGCGGCACGACATGGAGGTCTGGTCGGTGCTGGCGCCGGAGTGGCGGGCCGGCTGGAGCGACTGATCGGCCCCGGTGGCGACGCCCTGTCCGGGATCGGCGCGGAAGTGGATCGATTCCGTTCGAGTCCGTCCGCGCCCCTGTTGGACACCTCGGCCGGGCGGCTTCTCTGGTTCCCGTCCGGCGGAACGGCCGCCGGACACCGAGGGAGGAATCCAGAGATGAACACCCGTACCCGCACCGCGTCCTCCGCCGCCAAGGGGCTCCTCGCGGGAGCGATGCTCCTGACGGGGCTGCTCGCCGGGACCCCCGCCGCGCACGCCGACCACCAGTCGTGCAGCAACCGGACCGACGTCCCCGGGGTCTGCCTGAAAGTGGTGAACGAAGGGCTGCGCGTCACCTACGCCGAGGCCTACCACGACGGCCGCACCGGCGCCTGGACCGGGCACATCGACCTGCATCGCGAAGGCCGGCACACGATCCAGCGGGGCGACCACACCCCGCCCCAGGCGGCGATCTGGAGCGGGGTGGACGACTACACCGCCGGGTCGAGGATCTGCGCGCAGGGCTGGGAGAAGGTCGGATCCGGCTGGCGTCCCAAGGGCCGCACCTGCTTCGAAGTGCGCTGATCACCGCACCTGCTTCCAAGTGCGCTGATCACCGCACCTGCTTCCAAGTGCGCTGATCACCGCACACCGCCCTGAGCCCGCCCGGGTCCGGCCACGGCCGGACCCGGGCTGGGCAGGCGAAAACCCCACGAAAGTGGATCAGTTCGCCGATAAAGTGCAGCGGTGAGCGACTTGGAGGCCCTCGTCATCGCCCGGCGCCTGCGCGTCCCCGTCGACGCCCCCGCCGGCGCCGCCCCGGGCTGGGGAGAGGCCGCCGCCCGGCAGCTCGACGCCGCGCTGCTGACCGTCGGCTTCACCTGCTCGCCCGCCCTGCTCGGACGACTGTCGCAACTGCCCGGCGAGGCCGTACTGGATCTGGGCGTACGGGTCCTCGCCGCGGTCAGGACCCTGGCCGGCGACCACGTCCTCCACAACGCCTACTTCGTCGACTTCCCCGGGAACGTGCCCGACACCCTGGAGTTCTGGGCCGGCCTGCTCCGCCAGGCGCTGCTCGACCCGGTGACCGCCGAGCGCGCGCGGCCGGAGATCGTCGACCTGCTGGACTTCCCCGCGTACGGCCGCTACCAGCACACCTACGCCGACCTGCTGGCCGCGCACGCCGAGCTGGTCCCGCTGGCCTCCGACCGGGTGACGGTGCGGCCTGGAGGAGGAGACCCGCGCGCTGTTCCTCTCGATGGCCGGCTCCGAGACCCCTCTCGCCGAGGAGGACCTGGCGGCGCTGCGCCTGCTGGCCGCGAGCTGCGCCGACGAGCCGGAGCGCATCCCGGTGCGCGAGAACCGCGCCGTGCTCAACGAGGCGCGGCCGGCCGCCGGGCGACCGCCGCTGGTGGACACGGTGACCGACGTGCTCCGGCTGGCCTGCGCCCTTTCCGGCGGGGACGTCACGCTGGCCACCCCCACGCGGTTCCGGTCCTTCCGCCGCGCCGAGCGCCGCGCGCTGCTGCGGGCCCTGGACGCGGTGGCCACCCCCGCCAAGCTCGGCGACGTGCCACGCCACCGGGAGCGGTGGAAGCGGCTCGGCGAGCGGCTGCACCCGCACGAGTACCCGCTGCTGCCGCGCGCCGCCCAGGTCTTCGAGGTGGCCAGGGGTACGCGCGAGGCCGCGAGCCTTGACAGCCGGGTCGAGGCCGCCCTGGCGGAGGGCCGCCCCGCCGAGGCCGTCACGCTGCTCGCCAACGCGCCCGGCGCGCTGCTGCGCCGCCTGGACCACCTGCTGCGCCTCAGCCCGTCCGCGCGGGACGTGCTGGACGCGGCGGCGCGGGCCGCGGCGCACGCGTCCGGCCGCGTGCTGCTGTCGCTGCGCGAGCACGTGCAGAACCGCCTGTCCCCCACCCCCGGCCGCGTCTTCACCAACCGGCACGGCCGGGCCTTCACCACGCCCGACTCCCGCCCGCCGCTGGACCGGAAGGTGCTGGCGCACGCGCTGGCCCTCCTGGACGAGGAGATCACCCGCCGCCTCCCGGACCCCGGCGCGCTGATCGTCGACCCCGACATGCTCGGCGTGGCCCTGCCCCTGTCGGGCAAGGCCGTCGCGCCCGGTCTCGGCATGCTGCCCCGCGGCTCGATCTCACCGGTGGACGGCGAGCTGCTCCGGTTCTTCGTGCACTGGCGCCAGGCCGCGCGCCGCACCGACTACGACCTGTCCGCGCTCATGCTGGACGACTCGTACGGCGACGAGATCCACGTGTCGTGGACCAACTACAGCAGTGGCTTCGCGCGGTATTCCGGCGACCTCACGGAGGCGCCGGAAGGCGCGTCGGAGTTCGTCGACATCCGGCTCGCCGCCGCCACCCGGTCGATCATCATCCCCCAGGTCCACGTCTACGCGGGGGAACCGTTCGACGAGGCCGCCGAGGCGTTCTTCGGCTACATGACGAGGAACGACGAGCAGCGGGGCCTCCCTTTCGAGCCGCGCACCGTACGGATGAAGTCCGATCTGCGCGGCTCCGGCCGGGTCGCGCTGCCCCTGGCCTTCCTGCGCGACGGCGACGGCGCCTGGCGGGTGAAGTGGCTGCACCTCTACCTGAAGGGATATCCGGACTTCAACCAGGTGGAGGGCAACCGGGTCACCGCCTCGCTGCTGGTGCGCTCGATCGTGGAGCGCGAGTATCTGACGGTCCGCTACCTGGCCGACCGGCTGCGCGCCAAGGGCTCTTCGGCGGCGCACACCACCTATCTCGGGCCGGCGGCGCCGGCGGAGCTGCCGGAGGGGACGCGCGTGGTCACGCCCGCGACCCTGCACGAGCTGATCCCCGCCTGATCCCCGCCTGGTACTGTGAAGATCGCGAGGCCATGGGAGGGCTTCCTTCTCAAAACTCTTTTGGATCCAGCCTTCCCGCTCTCCTCGCCCGTACGTCGTCAGCGCGCGATGTCCCGCCGCAGCGGCG
Organism: Nonomuraea sp. NPDC049486; assembly: GCF_040676925.1. NCBI lineage: Bacteria > Bacillati > Actinomycetota > Actinomycetes > Streptosporangiales > Streptosporangiaceae > Nonomuraea > Nonomuraea sp. NPDC049486. Next base: position 372,977 of record NZ_JBFAPV010000007.1, on the reverse strand, counting down.
CCGCCACGGCGACGGCGGCCGCGACCAGGGCGTAGGCGACCAGCACGGCGCCGCCCGCCGCGGCCGGAAGCAGGGCCGTGGCGGAGGTGCCGGTCTGGGTGGCGACGGCCTCCGACAGATAGGTGAATCCGGTCAGCGCCGCCGTGGCGCCGCCCGGCAGGAAGGGGTAGAGCTCCTTGACGCCCGGGACGAGCATCAGCGCGGTCTCGACCATGTAGAAGTACGCCCCGACGGCGAGGAGCGCGAGCACCTGGTTGCGCAGGAGCGCGCCCACCGCCACCCCCAGCAGGGTGTAGACCGCCATGGTCAGGGCGATGCGGCCGAGCAGGACCGCGACGGTGCCTACGGGCAGCCCGAGGGTGACCCCCTTGAGCGCCGCCGCCCCGAGGAGCGCGCCGCCCGCCACGGCCGTGGCCAGCAAGCCGTAGGCGAGCCCCGCGACGGTGTAGGCCGCCAGCTTGGCGGCGAGCCACGTCCAGCGCCTGGGCGCGAACAGCGCCGTGGCGGTGATGGTCCCGTGACGGTACTCGGCGGCCACGGCGTTGGTGCCGAGCAGAGCGGGGGCGAACACGGTGAAGCCCAGCAGGCCGAGCAGGACGCGGGTGCCCTCCTCGGTTTCGAGGCCGGGCAGCGGCGGGGTGAAGTTCTCCGGGCCGACGAGCGCGGCCAGGCCGATGAGCGCCCCGCTGCCCAGCGCCGCCAGCAGGCCCCACAGCCAGAGCCTGGTGCTCGTCAGGCGCGTCCACTCCGCCGCGACCAGCGTCATCATGGGGAACCTCCGGTGAGATGCAGGAACGTCTGTTCGAGGGTGGGGCGCTCGGGGGTGATCTCGTGCAGGACCACCCCGTACGAGGCCGCCAAGGTGGCGATCTCGGCGGTGGTCAGGCCGTGGACACGCAGGACACCGGGACGCGGCTGGCCCACCTGGGTCCCGCGCTCCGCCAGCCGGGCCGCGAACAGCTCCGCCTGCGGGGAGTGGATCACCACCGCCGCGCTCCCGTACAGCTCGGCCATGGGCCGGTCGAGGACCAGCCGGCCGTCGCGGATCACCACGACGTGGTCGGCCAGATGCTCGACCTCGCCGAGCACGTGGCTGGAGACCAGGACGGTGCGGCCCTCAGCGGCCATGGCGCGCAGGAACCCGCGCAGCCAGGCGATGCCCTCGGGGTCGAGACCGTTGCCCGGCTCGTCGAGCAGCAGCACCCCGGGGTCGCCGAGCAGCGCGGTGGCGAGGTTGAGCCGCTGCCGCATGCCGGTGGACAGGGTGCGCGTGGCGCGGTCGCCGAACGCCGACACCCCGGTCAGGTCGGCGACCTCCGCGACCCGGGCCGCGCCGTGGCGGCCCATGCGGGCGTAGATCCGCAGGTGGTCGCGGGCGGTGCAGGCCGGGTGGAAGCCCGCGCCGTCCAGCACGGCGCCGACGGTCGCCGACGGCCTGGCCAGGTCGGAGTAGCGCCTGCCTGCGTAGGTGACGGTGCCGGAGCCGGGCGCGACCAGGTCGAGCATCATCCGCATGGTGGTGGTCTTGCCGGCGCCGTTGGGCCCGAGGAAGCCCGTCACGGCGCCGGGCGCGACGTCGAAGCTGAGGCCGGTGACGGCGGCGACCGGCCCGAACGTCTTCGTCAGGCCGCGCACCTCGACCTTCATGCCCGCGCCGCCGTCAGGTCGTGGTGGAGCCGCCGGGCGTCGGGGACGCCGAGGATCAGCTCGTCATAGCCGGCCACCCGGTCCTTGAGCACGACGCGCACGCCGGGGACCTCGCGCCGGGCGGCGGCCAGGCGCCGGACGCCGCCGGGGGACGTCCACGTGCCGAGCTTGACGACGCCGGAGACGAGCAGGCCCGAGTGGAAGCCGGTGAGGGCGGCGAGCGGCCGGTCGAGGTGGTGCACCTCGGCGATGGCCGCCAGCGGCACGCTCACGACGCCGGTCCTGGTGAACAGCCGCGCCCACGGGGCGAAACGCAGGGTCAGCGTGCCCTGGCCGATTTCTACGTGCATCATCTTTGTGCCTCCTCAACTATCTGTTCTATAAGTTGTATATCAGATAGACTGCGGATGTGCACCTGACCCTCGACCTCGACAGCGAGGTCCCGATCTACCAGCAGATCCGCGACCGGATCGTGGAGGCCATCGCCCGCAGGCAGGCCGGGGAAGGCGACCCGCTGCCCTCCACCCGCCAGCTCGCCGCCGACTTCGGCGTCAACTTCCATACGGTGAACAAGGCGTACGACCTGCTGCGGCAGCAGGGCGTCATCCGGATCAACCGCAAGAGCGGCGCGGTCGTACGGCGGGACGCCGGCAGCGGCCCGCCCGAGGCCCCCTTCACCGAAGACTGGGAGGAACGCATGCGTGTGCTACTGGCCGAGGCCACCGTCCACGGCATGGACCGTCAGGACGTGCTGCGCCGGTGCGCGGCCATGCTGGACGGCTTCGGAGAGCCGGCATGACCCCGTTCATCGTCACCGCGCTCGTCTCCGTGCTCGTCTCCGTCGCCCTGATCACCTGCCTCATGCTGGCGCTGCCCGCGCTGGCCAGGCCGGCCCTGCCCTTCGGCGTGCGGGTGCCCGCCGACCGCGCGGGCGATCCGGCCGTGGTCGGCCAGCGGCGCCGCTTCGCCCGCCTGGTGATCGTGGTGGGCGTGGTCGCCGCCGTGATGGCCGTCCCCGTGCTGCTCGTCACGGGCTACGCGGCCGGGGTCACCGTCACGGTGTCGGCGGTGATCGTCGCGGACCTGCTGCTCTACTACCTCGCCCACCGCCGGGTCAGCGCCGCCAAGCGGGCCGGCGCGTGGTCGGCCGGGCGCCGCCAGGGCGTCACCGTCGACACCACCTTCCGCACCGATCCCGTCCGGGTGCCGTGGAAGCACGGGCTGCCCGCGCTGGGGGTCTTGCTGATCACCGGAGGCATCGGCTGGTCACGCCTGGGCGGGCTGCCCGCCACGCTGCCGCTCTACCTCGGGTTCGCCATCGACCCCGGGGAGCGCGTGGCCACGACCCCGCTGCGGGTCTTCGAGCCGCTGCTCTACCAGGTCGCGGTCCTCGTGGTCGTCGTCGCGCTGGTCGTGGTCGTGCTGCGCGCCCGTCCCGACCTCGACGCCGCCCGCCCTCGGGGGTCGGCCCGCCGCTACCGCCTCTACCTGCGCGGCGTCGCGTCGATGTCGCTGCTGGCCGCCGCCTGCCTCAACCTGAGCCTGCTCGTCGGGGCGCTCCAGCTGTGGGACGTGGTCACGCCGGGCATCGGCTGGCAGGTGGCCGCGTACGTGCCGCTCGTCGCGCTCCTGGCCGGCTGGGTCGGCTGGGAGATCAAGGCCGGGCAGGCCGGGCACCGCCTGCCCGCCCTGCCCGGCGAGGAGGACGAGGATTCCGGGATCGAGCAGCGCGACGACGACCGCCACTGGTTCCTGGCCGGCGCGGTCTACGCCAACCGCCGCGACCCCGCCCTGCTGGTGCACGCCCGCCTGGGGACCGGCTCGTGGACGCTCAACCTCGGGCACCCGATCGCCTGGCTCCTGCTCGGCGTCCTCGCGGTCGCTCTCCTCGTGCTCGGCGCGCTCTCGCTGTCCGGCGTCGTCGACCTGCCCCGGCGGCACAGCCTGTGGTGACGGTTTCCCCTTGGCCGGGCTGGGCAGGCGGCCAGAAAGGACCACCTGCCCAGAGAACGAACGGCACGGACACGCCCGGTCCCGACGAGCGCGTCCTGTCCCAACAGGATCTGGCCGAGGAAGGCGAGCGCAAGGGCTGGGCGCCGGCCCGTGGATGGGGGGCCACGCTTCCTGCTCGCCGGGAGCACGTTGCATACTGCAAGGAGACGCGAGGGCGGGGGTGACCGCCATGGGCCTTTCACACGAGGAACGCCAGACGCTTCAGGAGATCGAGGAGCGGCTGGCCTTCGACGATCCGGACCTCGACGCCCTCCTGTCCGGGTCCCAGCAGGGGCACGCGAAGGAGGTGCCGGTGGCCTTCTGGTGGGTGCTCGCCATCGTGGCCTACGTCGTGTTCCTGATCGGCGTGGTCATGACCGTGGCCGCCCCGCAGAACGCCTGCCAGGGCGGCGGGAGCGGCTGCGATCATCCGGCGGTCCGCACGTCCCAGACCGGCCCGTAGTCGCCGCGCGGGCAACCGTCCGGTTGCCAGGCCACGAGGAGGCAGTCATGAGGGTGAGGACGGCGGCCTGGCTCGCGGCGCTGGCCCTGGGCCTCGCAGGCTGCGGGGCCTCAACCGCCGGTGGGCCGACCACGGCCGCCACGCCACCGCCGCCGACGGCCGAACCGTCTCCCGCGCCGTGCCGCACCGCCGAGCCCGTGGTCGCCCTCGGCGACGCCGTCGATCCCCTGCCGGTCGCCTGGACGTCGGCCGAGCCGGTGAGCGACGGCCACGGCCTGCTGGTCACGTGGACGTCCGGCGTGGCGCCGTGCCGGGTGCTCGACCGGGTGGACGTCTCGTACGGGACGGACACGGTCGAGGTGACGCTGTACGAGGGCTCGGACCCGGACGTGCGCGACCCGGTGTGCGTGGAGATCGCGATCGAGAAGCAGACGCTGGTCAAGCTGCGTGAGCCCGTCGCGGGGCGCGAGATCGTCGACGGGGCGGGCCCGAGCCCTTCGTAGCGGTGAACCGCCGCTCCGGGGGCAGGGGGCGGGGATGAACAGGAAGGACGACGATCCCGACGACGAGTTCTTCGCGCCCGTGCTCCGCGAGCCGCCGCCTCCCGAGGAGGTCAGCCGCTCCGGCGTGGTGAGCGACACCGGCGTGCCCGAGGTCCCCGGCGGCGGCCGGGGAGACCGGGACGAGAGCCCGCCGCCCTCGAACGCGTCGAGCTACCGCCTGCTCGGCGCGGCGCTCGTGCTGCTCGCCGGGGTCGTGCTGGCCGTGCTGGCCCTGCTGGCCGGGATGCCGTGGCCGGCGCTCGTCCCGGCCGCCGTGGCGCTGGTAGCGGCGGGCTACCTGATCCGGGTGAGCGTACGCCGCTCCCGGTCGGGAGGCGGCCCGCCCGCCTTCGGGTAGTCAGCGGGGTTGATCGCCGGGATTTCCGCGCACAGGAGGTACGACAGGCCGCAGACCTCCCTCCCACGGTTGTCAGCGGGGTTCGTCGCCGGGGTTTCCGCGCACCGGCTGGTACGTGGCCGCGCGGAACAGGAACGAGGCCCACGAGCGGTAGGGCCGCCAGTGGTCGGCCAGCTTCCGGTAGGCCGCGGCGGGCGCGTCCTCGGGCAGGCCGTACACCTCGCGGAGGATCGCGAACAGGCGGGGCTCGTCGCCGGGGAAGGCGTCGGGGGCGCCGGCGCCGCGGATCAGGATCAGCCCGGCGGAGAACGGGCCCACGCCGGGCAGGGCGCGCAGCTCGGCCAGGGCCTGCTCCGGGGCGAGGGAGCGCAGGTGCTCGGCGGTGAGGACGCCGTCGAGCGCGGCGCGGGCCAGGCCGCGGATCCGCTCCTCCTTCTGCGCGGGCAGGCCGAGGCCGCCGGCCTCCAGGAGCGTCACGGGCGGCGGGAAGACGGCGTGCTCGCGGCCGTCCACGGCGACCGTCGCCCCGTACCGCTCGGCGATGCGCTGCTTGATGCGGGCGGCGATGAGCATCGACGAGCGCTGCACGATCACCGCCCAGCACGCCGCCTCCCACGGACTCCAGAAGCACACCGGCCGCAGGCCGGGGCTGCGGCGCTGCAGGTCGCCCAGCACCGGGTCGGCCTCGCCGAGCGCGGCGAACCCCGAGCCGTCCACGTCGAGGGAGAGGATGCGCGCGACCTCGCCCCGGATCCCCGCGCCGACCGGCCGCGTCGTGGCCACGGCGACCCCGCCCGGCGCGGCGGTCACGGACACGCCGATCGGCAGCCAGTCGGTCTCCGGGCAGAACCCGAACCGCAGCGCCCGCCCGTCGGAGGGCAGGGCGCTGGTCGCCGGCCAGTCCTCGACGAAGCGCAGCGAGGCGCCGAAGTCGAACGGTCCGCCGGCGATGATCGTGAATCCGAACGAGGTCATGCGCCGTATCGTAGGAGCTCGCCCGGACAGCGCCGTTAATCCGCCCTCCGAGCGCAGGTCCACCTAACAGATTTTCACCGCGCCCGGGTTTGCCCGCTCCGGTCCACGGAAGGGGCTACACGTGGCACGCATAGCGATCGTGGGCACCGGCTTCGGCGGGTACACCTGCGCGAAACTTCTGGAGCGCTGGCTCAGGCCTGGCGAGGCGGAGATCGTACTGATCACGCCGAAGGACTACACGCTGTACCTCCCGCTGCTGCCACAGGTGGCCGGCGGGGTGCTGCAGCCCCGCTCGATCGTGACGCCGCTGCACACGCGGCTGCGGCGCAGCAAGCTGCTGCCGGGCGTGGCGCACCAGGTGGACCTGGACGCCCGCGCCGTGGACGTCCTCAGGATCGACGGCGAGCCGGTGCGGGTGCCGTACGACGTGCTCGTGCTGGCCCCCGGCAGCATGACGCGGACGTTCGACATCCCGGGCCTGCAGGAGTACGCGCGCGGCATGAAGACGCTGGCCGAGGCGGTCTACCTGCGCGACCACTCGATCGCCCAGCTCGAACTGGCCGCCTCCTCCAATGACCCGGAGGAGCGGGCCGCGCGGTGCGGGTTCGTGGTGGTGGGCGCCGGCTACTCGGGCGTCGAGACGGCGGCCACGCTCCAGCTCGTCACCCGCCGGGCGATGGCCCGCTTCCCGCGGCTCGACCCCGGGCTGCTGCGCTGGACGCTGATCGACATCGCGCCCAAGGTGATGCCCGAGCTGGGCCCCGAGCTGGGCGCGGCGGCGACGCGGCTGCTGGAGGAGCGCGGGGTCGAGGTGCGACTCGGCGTCACGCTCGACCGGATCACCGTGGACACCGCGAAGCTGACCGACGGCACCACGCTGCCCTCCCGCACGGTCATCTGGACGGCGGGGGTGACGCCCAGGCCGGTGGTGTCCAGCCTCGGCACCGAGACGGTCAAGGGCCGCCTGGTCGTGGGCGCCGATCTGAGGGTGCCGGGCTGCGACGGCGTGTTCGGGCTGGGCGACGCCGCGGCGGTGCCCGACCTGACGGCCGAGCCGGGGACGCCCTGCGCGCCGACCGCGCAGCACGCCCACCGGCAGGCGAGGACCGCGGCGCGGAACGTGCTGGCGGCCCTGCGCGGCGGCAAGCTGCGTGAGTATCGTCACCGCGACCTCGGCCTGGTGGTCGACCTCGGCGGCTCGGACGCGGTGGCCAGGCCGTTCGGGATCGACCTCAAGGGGCCGCTGGCGCAGCTCGTCACCCGCGGCTATCACCTGCTGACGACGCCGTCGGGCCGCTCTCGGCTGCGCGTGAGCGGCGACTGGCTGCTCAACATGATGGCCCCCGACGACCTGATCAGGCTCGACTTCCTCAAGGACACCCCCGGCACGCTGGAGGACCTGGAGCACATGCCGATCACGCCGCGCGCGCGCCGGATCAGCGTGACCGAGGAGCCAGCGGGATCCCGACCGTGATCTCCTTGCCGAGCTTGTGGTCGCCGAGCAGGTCGAGGTCGTCGCCGCTCCAGAACCGGCCCGGGTCGTACCAGTTGGGCCTGCGGCCCGGCGGCAGCAGCCCCATCTCCTGGTAGGTGACGGCCACCACCTCGGCGCAGTAGGCGTTCTCCAGCGCCCGCTCCCCCGCGACCCGGCGCGGGCGCGGCAGCCGGCCGCCCACCCAGCGGGCCGCCAGCCTGGCGGTCGACGGGAACGGGGTGCCGTCGAGCCGGGCCACCGCGCGCAGCGCGGCGTCCTCCATCTCGCGGGTCGCCTGCGGCTCCAGCTGGCGCAGCCACGCGCGCTGGCCGTAGCGGTCGGCCCAGACCGTCACCGCGTCGCGCAGGTCGTGCAGCTGCACGCCGCGGTGGTGGGTGCCCGACCACAGGTCGAGCAGCGACTTGCCGAGCTCGGCGTGGAACATCATGGGCGGCAGGTCCTCGATGACGATCGCCATGCCCACGTGGTTGACCGGGCTGTTGGTCATGGTCTGGATGGCCCGGTCGGGGACGGTCCGGCCGCGGAAGATCCACAGGTCGCCCGTCCGGGTGAGCTCAACCGCCTCGTCGAGAGTCAGCATGGGGCTAGCCTAGGCACATGCGCTGGTGGAAGATACTCGGCCTGGCGGGGGTCGCGGGCGTCGCGGCCACGGGAGTGGCGATCGCGCGCGCCGAGCGCCGCCGCCGCGCCTACACGCCGGAGGAGATCAGGGTACGGCTGCGCGAGCGGGTCGAGGGTCAGCCCGAGGGCCGCAGGTCGTAGACGAAGACCACGTCCGGATAGGCCGGGTTGTCCACGTATCCCTGCACGCTGCCCAGGTAGGCCCGCCGGTAGTTGACCACCCACGGCATGGCCGCCGCGGCCTGCTGGTCCAGCACCCTCCTGGTGGCCCTGGCGAACGCCTGCTGCGCCGTCCGCTGGTCCGTCACGGTCAGCTCGGGCAGCGAGTCCAGCAGTTTGTCGGTGGTCGGGTCGTTCAGGTAGGAGAGGTTGAACACGGGCGGCTCGGCGCTGTGGAAGACGTTGCCGAACCACGAGTAGCCGTCGGCGTAGTCCGGCCACCAGTACATCGCGAAGATGTCCTGGCCGCCCTTCTTGCCCAGCTCCCACTGGTCGATCCAGGGCATCGCCCGGACCCTGAGCGTGACGTTCAGCGTCTTGAGGTCGCGGCGCAGCCGTTTGACCAGGACCTGCTGGTCGCTGTCACCCTCGGTGTAGGTGAGGGTGAGCCGCAGCGGCCTGCCCTGCGGCCCGTACCCCGCCTGCCGGAGCAGCTCGCCCGCGCCCGCGAGGTCCTGCCGGGGCACCCGGCCCGGCACGTGGCCGAGCAGTCCTTCCGGCACCACGCCGCTGTGCGGGCTGACGCCGCCGCGCAGCGCCCGGACCGCCCCCCGGTAGTCGACGGCCTTCTGCACCGCGCGCCGCACCCGCTGGTCGGACATGGGCCCCTCGGCGGTGTTGAACAGCAGCATTGCAGTCTGGAACGAGGGCCGCTCGGAGGTGCGCAGCCCCGGCGCGGCCTCCGCCCGGGCGAACAGCCTCGGCTCCAGCCGGCGCAGGAAGCTGACCTCGCCCTGCAGCAGGAGCTGCCAGGCGCGCCGCTGGTCGGGTATCACGCGGAACTTGACCGTGCGGTAGTGCGGCTGGTCCCAGCCTCCCCAGTAGTCGTCGTACGCCTTGAGCGTCAGCTCGGTCTCGGCCCCGTCCTTCCAGGTGTCCACCTTGTACGGCCCGGTCCCGGCGTCCCGGCCGGCCTGGAACCACTTCCCCAGGTCGGGGGCCGCCTCGGTGTCGTAGATGTAGGCCGCGTAGGCGGAGGAGGCCGCCAGGTCGAGCGGCACCGGGTAGCGCAGCGCGAACGTGAGCGTATGAGGGTCCTCGACTCTGATGGAGGAGACCGCGTCCCAGATGTAGTAGGCGCCGGCCTTGGTGGACATGGTCCGCTCGATGGACTGCTTGACGGCGGTGGCGTCCATGGGCCGCCCGGTGTGGAAGGTGACGTCCTGGCGCAGCGTGAACGTCCAGGAGCGGCCGTCGGCGGTGGTCCGCCACGAGGTGGCCAGGCGGGGTGAGCTCTTCTTGGTGACCGGGTTCCAGAGGGTGAGCGTCTCGTAGACGTTCTGCAGGGCGACGACCTCGTTGGAGTAGGACGTGCCGGGATCCAGATCCGTGACCACGTCGCCGTGCTGGACGTAGACGAACGCCGATTCCCCCAGCCGCGGCTGCCGCACCACTGCCGGTGCCGAGCACGCCGTGAGGAGCAGCACCAGCGTGGCGACCGCTGCGAGACGACGGCGCAACGCATCTCCCTCTATGACCGATCTCCTGGGAGAACCTACTAGACGATCATGGCCCGATGGCCGAAACCACCGAAAAATTGGGCAATCCGGAGATCGAATTGCTATTCTCGTGCCTTGTCCCGTCCGGGGTTGCCAGCAGGGGACCGACCGGAGTGAGGTGCCATGGGTCGTAGCCGAACGATCCGCCTGAAGATCATCGGCCTACTGCTGGTTCCGCTGGCCTCGATGGTGGTGTTGTGGGGGGTTATCACCGCCGTCACGGCGGGCGAGAGTCTGGAGCTGAGGCAGTATCAGACGCTCTGGACGAACCTGCGACACCCGGCGTACAAGCTCGGCAACGAGCTGCAGCGCGAGCGCCTCGCCTCCGTTCAGCTCCTGGGCGCCGGCGTGTCGGCCGACAGGTCGGCGCTCATCGAGCAGCGCTCACGCAGCGACAGGGCGAAGGAGGAGTTCAAGAAGTCCTCGGGCAAGTCCCGGGATACCTCGGAGGCGATCCGCAAGCAGGTGGACGCGGTGTACACGCAGCTCGACAGGCTCGACGCGGTCAGGGGAGAGATCGACACGGGCCTGTCCGACCGTCTGCGCACGGTGGAGGGGTACAACACGATCCTCGACGCCCTCTTCGACCTGCACCGGCGGGTCGGCTACATCGACGACCTGCCGATCTACGAGCAGTCCAGGATCGTCATCGACCTCGGCTACGCCAAGGAGCTGCTCACCCGCGAGCAGGCACTGGGCCTGGGCACCACCACGGTGGCCGAGCGCAGGCTGTTCACCCGGCTGGTGGGCAACCGGCGCTTCCTCATCGACCACTCGCTCGGCCAGCTGGACCCGAGCCTGCGCGAGACTCAGGTGTCGATCATCACCTCGCCCGTCTACCAGCGGATGCGGCTGATGGAGGACCAGATCGTCGCGGGCGGCTCGCCGCGCGGATGGCTGGACACCACCGAGTCTCTGGCGAAGTCTTTCCAAGAGGCCCAGATGCGCGCGAGCATGATCCTGCAGGAGCGCTCAGAGCCGGTGGCCGACGCCGGGCTCACCCGGGCGCTGCTGCTGGCCGGGACATGCTTCGCGCTGATCCTGGTCTCGATCGCGTTCTCGCTGCGGATGGGCAACCGCCTGTCCAAGGAACTGGCCAATCTCCGCGGGGCGGCGCTGGAGGTGGCCCAGGAGCGGCTGCCCGAGGTCGTCGCCAAGCTGCGGAAGGGGGAGACGGTTGACGTGCCCGAGCTCTCCGTCGCCAGCACGACCGTCGAGATCGACGACGTCGGCCAGGCCTTCTCCACGGTCCAGCAGACCGCGGTCGAGGCGGCCGTCGGCCAGGCGCAGCTGCGTGACGGCGTCGGCCACGTGTTCCGCAACCTCGCCAGGCGCAGCCAGGCGCTGCTGCACCGCCAGCGCATCCAGCTGGAGGGCATGCAGCACCGCGCCACCGACCCCGACGACCTCGACGACCTGTTCCGGCTCGACCACCTGGCCACCCGGATGCGCCGGCACGCCGAGGGCCTGATCATCCTGTCGGGCGCCACCCCCGGCCGCGGCTGGAGCAAGCCCGTGCCGATGCTGGACGTGGCCCGCGGCGCCGCCGCCGAGGTGGAGGACTACCAGCGGGTGATCGTCGACCCGATGCCGGCCCAGCGTCTGGCCGGGCCCGTGGTCGGCGACGTGATCCACCTGGTGGCCGAGCTCATCGAGAACGCCACCGTCTACTCTCCCCCGCACACCTCGGTGATCGTGCGAGGCGAGGTGGCGGCCCGCGGCTTCGCCTTCCACGTGGAGGACCGGGGGCTCGGGATGAGTGACGAGCAGCTGGCCGAGTACAACGAGCGGCTGGCCAGCCCGCCCGAGTTCGACCTGGCCGACAGCGAGCGGCTCGGTCTCTTCGTCGTTTCCCGCCTGGCCGCCAGGCATGACATTCGCGTGATGTTGCGCGATTCACCATATGGAGGGACCACCGCCATCGTGCTGATCCCGGCAGAACACGTAACAGATCCTCCGGACGAGCCGGAGGAGCCCACCGCGGCCCCGGCCCGCCCGATCCGGGTGGTGCAAGGTGAGTAGAGACGAGCGCTGGCTGGACGAGGACGCCGGTCCGATCGTCCCCGCCTACTTACTCACCCGGGGCCGGACGGTGCCCGCGAGCGAGGCCATCGACCTCATCGCCGTCATCATCACCTCCGGCGGCCTGACGCCGCCGGTCGGGCTCGGTCCCGAGCATCTGATCATCCTGCAGAAGTGCACCAAGCCGACGCGGCTGGTGGACGTCGCCGCGGAGCTGAACCTGCCCATCGGCGTGGTCCGGGTCCTCGTCGGCGACCTGCACCAGCAGAAGCTCGTCCAGGTGGAGTCGCCGCCTCCGGCGCCCGACGCCACGGTGCTCCTGGAGGTCATCGACGGGCTGAAGGCTCTCTGAGCACGTCCTCGGCCCGGTGGCAGGCGACCCGGCGCCCGTCCTGTCCCTCCTGATGCCCTCCTAGGTCCCGCAGCGCGGGCGCGCGATCGCACTCCGTCACCGCCATCGGGCAACGCGGCCGGAACGGGCAGCCCGTCTCCGCCGGCCTCACCTCCGCGCGCCCCCGCGCCACGGGCGGCTCTCCCCCCAGCTTCGGGACGGCGTCGCGCAGCGCCAGCGTGTACGGGTGAGCGGGCCTGGCGAGCAGGTCGGCCGTGGGGCCCGACTCGACCACGCGGCCCGCGAAGAGCACGTGCGAGGTGCGGCACAGCTTCCCCACCACGGCCAGGTTGTGCGTGATCAGCAGGCGTTCCGCCGCCAGCCCCGCGATCAGGTCGAGGATCCTGGCCTGGACCGTCACGTCCAGGGCGCTGGTGGGCTCGTCGAGGATGAGCAGTTTCGGGTTCACGGCGAGCGCGCGGGCGATGACCACCCGCTGGCGCTGGCCGCCGGAGAGCTGGTGCGGCCTGCGGCTCGCCAGCGCGGGGTCGAGGCCGACCTGTTCGAGCAGCTCGGGGACGCGGTGGCGGGCGTCCCGGGGCAGCGCCTCGGCTATGGAGTTGCCGACGCGCATGCGGGGGTCCAGGGCCTCGGCCTGGAAGACGGGCTGGACGTCGCCGCGGAAGCGCCTCATGTCCACTTTTTTCAGGTTCTGGTCCCCGTACAGGATATTTCCGGACATGGGGGTGAGGAGGCCGAGGAAGGCGCGCGCCAGCGTCGACTTGCCCGACCCGCTCTCTCCGATCAGGCCGACCCCGCCCCCGGTGATGTCCAGGGTGACGTCGTGGACCACGGGGGTGCGGCCGTACCCGAGCGTCACCCGCTCCGCCCTCAGCAGGCTCCCCGACGATGTCACGGCAGCGCCTCCAGCAGTTCGCGGGTGTAGGGGTGGGCCGGCTCGGCCAGCACGCGGGCGGCGGGGCCGCTCTCCACGACCTCGCCGGCGCGCATGACCAGCACCCGGTGGGCGATGGTGGAGACCAGGGCCAGGTCGTGCGAGACCAGCAGCAGCGCCAGCCCGCGCTCGGCGCAGAGCGTGCGCAGCACGGCGACCACCTCGGCCTGCACGGTCACGTCCAGCGCGCTGGTCGGCTCGTCGGCCAGGATCGCCTCCGCGCCCAGCGCGATGGCCAGCGCGATCGCGAACCGCTGCGCCTGCCCGCCGGAGACCTCGTGCGGGTAGCGGCGCAGGATGGCCGGGTCGAGCAGGACGGCCTCGACCGCCTCGGCCATGACCCGCTCCGCGTCGCCGACGCCGTGCAGCCTGAGCGCCCGGCGCATCAGCGTGCCGAGCCGGAGGGTGGGGCTGAGCGCGGCCTGCGGCGACTGCATGACGAGCGCCACCCTGGCTCCCCTGATCGCGCGCAGCTCGGCCGGCGAGGCGCTCGTCACGTCCACCCCGGCCACCCGGATCCGCCCGCCGACCTCGGCGCCCTCGGTGAGCCCGAGCAGCGCCAGCAGCGTGGTGGACTTGCCGGAGCCGCTCTCCCCCACGATCGCCACGCACTCGCCGGGGGCCACGTCCAGCTCCGGCACCCTAGCTACGACCCGCCCGCCGTAGCTCACCCGGAGGTCGCGTACCTCGATCACTTCACGATCCTCCGCGGGTCCAGCGCGTTGCGCAGCCCTTCGCCCAGCACGTTGAACGCGAACGCGGTCAGCAGGATCGCCAGCCCGGGGAAGGTGACGACCCACCAGTTCGTGGTGAACAGCGACTGCCCCTGCTCCACCATCAGCCCCCACTCCGCCGTCGGCTCCTGGGCGCCCAGCCCCAGGTACGACAGCGCCGCGGCGGTGAGGATGACCCCGCCGCCGTCGAGCGAGACCTGGACCAGGACAGGCGTCAGCGAGTTCGGCAGCACGTGCCGCAGGATGATCATGGGCGCGGGCACGCCCAGGCAGCGCGCGGCGTCCACGTACGGGCGGGTGGCGATGGAGGCGGCCATCGACGCCGACAGTCGCGCGTACCACGGCCACCAGGTGACCGCGATGGCCACGATCACGGTGGTGACGCTCGGCTGCAGCACGACCGCCAGGGCCACCGACAGCAGCAGCGCGGGGAAGGCCAGGAACACGTCCGTGATCCGCATGATCACGTCTCTGACCCAGCCGCCCGCGTACCCGGCCACGACGCCCAGCAGGACGCCCGTGGTGGCCGAGACCGCCAGCACGGTCACGGCGATGAACAGCGACGTCCGCCCGCCGTACAGCACCCGGGTGAGCACGTCGCGGCCGGCGGCGTCGGTGCCGAACCAGTGCGCGGCGTCCGGCGCCCGCAGCGCGGCGAACGGGTCCACCTCGTCCGGCGGGTAGGGGGCGAGCCAGGGCGCGAGCAGGGCGGCCAGCGCGATGAGCGCGATCAGCACCGCCCCGGCGAGTGCGAACCGGTCGGTGACCCTCGGCAGGGTGCGGCGCAGCGGCGCCGCCTCGGGCAGCGCGCTCACCGGGCCCTCGCCCTCGGGTCGACGACGCCCTGCAGCAGGTCCACCACGAGGTTGGCGAGCACGTACATCAGCGCGACCAGCAGGGTGACGCCCGCGACCGCCGGGGTGTCGGAGCTGGAGATGGCGTTGACCGCGTAGCGGCCCAGGCCGGGCCAGTTGAAGACGGCCTCGACCAGGAACCCGTTCACGATCGCGTACGCGAACACCAGCGCGATCAGCGACAGCACCGGGTTGAGCGCGGGCCGCAGCGCGAACCGGGTCAGGATGGTCGTCTCGCGGAAGCCGAGCGCCCGCTCCAGCCGGGCGTGGTCCTGCGACGCCTCCTCGATGAGCGTGGCGCGCACCATCTGCGCGATCACCCCCGCCGGGTACGCGGCCACGACCAGGGCCGGGAGCACCAGATGCGCCAGCGTGCTGGTGAGGATCGGCCAGTTGCCGGTGATGAGCGCGTCCACGACGGTGATGTTCGTCCAGAGCGTCAGCGGGCTGGTGGTGTCGAGCGCGCTGTCGTACTCCCCGGCGACCGGGAACCAGCCCAGGTTGCTGGCGAAGACCGTCTGCAGGGCCAGCGCCAGCCAGAACACCGGCAGCGACACCGCGAGCATGCTGGTCAGCCGGACCGAGAAGTCAGGGAAGCGGCCCCTGAACCGGGCGGCCAGCACGCCGACGGGGATGCCTGCCACGACGGCGATCACCAGGCCGGCCCCGACCAGCTCCAGGCTGGCCGGGAAGGCGTGGTACAGATCCTCCAGCACCGGCCGCCGGGTGTGCAGGCTGGTCTGCCAGTCGCCCGTCACCAGATCCCTGACGTAGTTGCCGAGCTGCACCCAGAGCGGGTCGTCCAGCCCGAAGCGGGCGCGCACCTCGGCGAGCTGCTCGGGCGTGGCCTTGGGCCCGGCGTAGGCGACCGCCGGATCGCCGGGCACCATCCTCGTGATCACGAAGGTGAGGGCGACCACGCCGGCCATGACCAGGAGTGCCTGGCCCAGCCGGCGGATCAGGTAGCGCGGCATCGGTCAGCTGGCGGGCTTGAGGTCGTAGAAGGAGACCACGTTCGGGTAGGCCGGGTTGTCGACGTACCCGAGCACGTCTGCGGTGAGCGCGCGCTGGTAGGTCTGCACGTACGGCACCGCGACCGCCGCCTCGTCCTGGATGATCTTCTTCTGCAGGTCGGCGTAGGCCTGGTCGGCCGCCAGCTGGTCGGTGGCGGTGAGCTGCGGCAGGCCGTCGATCGCCTTGTCGATCGCCTCGTCCTTCAGGTACGACAGGTTGAACGAGACCTCGTCCGCGCTGCGGAAGACGTTGAGGAACCACGAGTACGGGTCGGCGTAGTCGGGGAACCAGTACATGACGAAGATGTCCTGGTCGCCCTTCTTGCCCCGGTCCCACTGCGCGTTCCAGGCCATCGCCCGCGCTTCGATGGTGACGTTGACCTTCTTCAGCGCCGCGGTGAGCAGGGTGACCAGCAGCTTCTGGTCCTCGTCGCCCTGGGCGTAGGTGAGCGTGAGCTTCAGCTCGGCGTTGTCCGGGCCGTACCCGGCGTCCTGCAGCAGCTCCTGCGCCTTGGCCAGGTCCTGCTTGGGCTCCATGCCCGTGGTGTGGCCGAGCAGCCCGGGCGGCACCAGACCGCCGGCCTTCTGCGCGGAGCCCTTGAGCGCCGCCACCAGGCCGTCGTAGTCGATGGCGTGCTGCAGAGCCTGCCGGACGCGCACGTCCTTCGTCGGCCCCTCCGCCGTGTTGAACAGCACCAGCAGGTTCTGGAACGACGGCGTCTGCTTGGCCTGCACGCCCTCGGTCATGCCCGCCTGCTCGAACAGCTGCGGGTTGAGCCGCTGCACGAAGTTGACCTCGCCGCGCTGGAGGAGCTGCCACGCCGTGGTGATCTCCGGCGTGACGCGGAAGGCGACCTTCTTGTACTGCTCCGGCCGCCAGCCGCCCCAGTAGTCGTCGAACGCCTTCAGCGTCAGCTCGGTCTCCTGGCCCTTCTGCCACGAGTCGATCGTGTACGGGCCGGTGCCGGCGTCCAGCTTGCCGTTCTTGACGTCGTCCTCGTTCTTCTCCAGCGCCTCGGCGTCGTAGATGTGGGCGGCGTACCCGGAGGAGGTGATGAGGTCCATCGGGGCCGCGTACTTGAGCGTGAACTTCAGCGTCGAGGCGTCCGGCGTCTCGATCTTGTCGACCGCGCTCCAGATGTAGGCGGCGCCGCCGCCGGACTTCATCGTGCGCTCGATGGCCTTCTTGGCGGCCTCGGCGTCGAGCGTGGCGCCGGTGTGGAACTTCACGCCCTGGCGCAGCTTGAACGTCCACTCCTTGCCCTCGTCCGCCGAGGACCACTCGGTGGCCAGGCGCGGCCGGACCTCCTTGGCCTCGGCGTCGTAGCGGGTGAGGCCCTCGTAGATGCTGGTCATGGCGATGATCTCGTTGGAGTACGAGGTCGCCGGGTCCCAGTCGGTCACCACGTCCAGGTTGGGGGCGTAGACGAAGGTGGCGTCGTTCTCGGTGGACTGGGTGGCCTGCGTTCCGCCGGTGCTCGGCTGGGGGGTGCCGCCGGCGCCGCGTACCTGGCCGCCCGCGCACGCGGATGCGGCCAGGGCGACGACACCGGCGATCCCGGCTACGAGCAGACGCTTGTGCCAGCGCATGGGGGGATCCTTTCGAATTGTCACCGGGTGAGGGGTCCGGCGGCTTTGGCGTGTATCCGCACGGCGGGCTCCGCGAGGTAGCTGAGCGGCACCTCCAGGAGGTCGACGATCTGGACCCGGTCAGGGTCCGCGCCCGCCGCCACGGCACGTGCTGCGGCCTCCCGCCTCACCCTTTCGATCGCCTTTGTCCGGCTTTCACCCGCAGGCATGATCGTATCGACTCTGCCGCTCGCCAGGGCGATGGCGGCGCCGACGGCGTTGGCCACCTCGGCGTGCTCCGGGCGGATGACGCGGCTCACGCCGGGGATCCGCTCGGGCAGCAGGAAAGCGCCGCCACCCACCGCCACCAGGGGACGGCCGGTGCGGCCGAGCGTCATGCGGTCCACGGCGTCAGCGGCCAGCGCGTCGGTGGCGGCGATCGCCCTTTGCAGAGTGTCGCGGAAATCTTCCGATATGTCGCCCAGGTCCCAGGTGACGCCCGGCGGCCGCCGCCCGGCCGCGACCGCCGCGTCCGTGAGCGTCGCCGTGCCGCCGCCGAACAC
The DNA here is from genome assembly GCF_040676925.1 of Nonomuraea sp. NPDC049486. Classification (NCBI taxonomy): domain Bacteria; kingdom Bacillati; phylum Actinomycetota; class Actinomycetes; order Streptosporangiales; family Streptosporangiaceae; genus Nonomuraea; species Nonomuraea sp. NPDC049486. The sequence goes on along the minus strand of NZ_JBFAPV010000007.1, from coordinate 355,125 downwards.
CAGCGCCTCCTCCGCGATCCGGTAGCCCACCGAGTCGGGACCGGCCTTCGCGCCGCGCACGACGGTGCCGCCGCCCAGCGCGATGGCCAGGATGTCCGGCATGCGGAAGTTGGTGAGCACGCCGCCGATCTCCACGGCCGCCGCCGACTCGCGCGGGAACCCTCCGGTCAGCACCCCGAGGTCGGTGGAGGTGCCGCCGACGTCCGCGACGACCGCGTCCGGCACGCCCGACAGGAACGCGGCGCCGCGCAGCGAGTTCGCCGGGCCGGAGCCGATGGTCGACACCGGCAGCCGCGCCGCGTGCTCCAGGGTCATCAGCGTGCCGTCGTTCTGCGCCAGGTAGGGGGTGGCCGCCAGCCCGCGTTCGGCCAGCGCGGCCGTCAGCGCATTCGTGACGTGCCCGGCGACCTCGTACAGGGCGGCGTTGAGCACGGTCGCGTTCTCGCGCTCCAGCAGCCCGAGCGAGCCGATCTCGTGGCTGACCGAGACCGGCAGCCCGTACTCGCTCCTGATCAGCTCCTCGGCGGCCCGCTCGTGGTCGGCCGTGGCCGGGCTGAACACGGCGGTGACCGCCACCGCGTCGGCCTCCACCCCGTCCAGGAAGCGGCGGATCGAGCCGGGGTCGAGCCGGCCGATCTCGCGCCCGTCCACGTAGTGACCGCCGGGCACCACGGCCTCGCCGGCCGAGACGACCTCGCGCAGGCCGTCGGGCCAGTCGGAGAGCGGCGGGACGGCCGTGGTGGCGGGGGCGCCCAGCCGCAGCACGGCCACCCGGCCCAGGTTCCTGCGCTCCAGGATCGCGTTGGTGGCGTGGGTGGTGCCGAGCATCACCCGGCCGATCCGGCCGTGGGCGTGCGGGCCCAGCTCGTCCAGCACCGCGTCCAGCGCGGCGCGCAGCCCTTCGGTGACGTCCCGGCTGGTCGGCCGCTTGGCCTTGGCGATCACCCGGTCGCCGGAGTCGAGCACCACCGCGTCGGTGTTGGTGCCGCCGACGTCGATGCCGATCCGCAGGTCCGGCTCAGCCATGCGCCAGCTCCTCCACGGGAACGTAGTCCAGGTCGTAGCCGAACGCCCGCGGCCCGGCCGTGTCCAGCCCCTTCCGGGTGCGCCACAGCGGGTCGCACGGCCAGGCGAGCACGGTGACCCGCTGGCCGTAACGCAGGCCCTCGGTCTGGATCGCGGCCGCGGTCTCGGTGTCGACCACCGTGATCAGATCCGGCACCATCGCCCTGACCTGGTTGTCCTCGACGGCGACCAGGTTCTCGTTCTGCAGCTCCAGGACGAGCGTGCGGCCGCGGTCGTCGCCGGTGCCCTCGATCGTGGCGGTGCCCCTGACGAACCCGCCGGTGGTGCGCCGCTCCACGTCGTTCAGCTTGCCGGTGATCAGCCTGACCGCGCCCAGCTCGGCGGCCAGGGCGGTCAGCGGGTCCGTCGCGTCCTCGGTGGCCCAGCCGATCTCCAGCGCGCGCGTGACCGTGCCCTCGACGACCGCGCCCCGCGCCCGCCCGGCGGTGAGTACGTAGTCGGCCATCAGCGCCGAGGAGCCCGCGGCCACGCAGACCGCCCGCGCCAGCCGCTCCGACCACAGGCCGTCCACCGGCCGGATCGTCACCACGTTGCCCGCCACGTCCGACATGATCACCAGGTCGGCGGGCAGCCCCGCGACGTACATGGAGACCATCTGGACCTCGGGGAACGCCCGGCCCATGCCGTCGGCGTCGAGCAGCGGCAGCCCGAGCTGGGCGGCCCAGGCCACCGGCGCGACCCCGTTGGAGCCGCCGATCTCCGACGACATCACGGCCGCGGGCGGCCTGCCGAAGAGCCGTTCGACCTCCTCGGCGATGCGCTTCGGCTCGTCCTCGCCGTGGATCATCTCGTGGCTCACGGTCGGCGCCCCGATCCCGGACAGCGGCACCACCAGCGCGTCGGGGGGTAACTCGGCCAGCCGCACGAGCGGCACCGGCCCGTACGCCCTGATGGCCCGTACGGCGGCCAGCGAGCCGGCGCGCACGTCACCGCCGCCGCCGGTGCCGAGCACGGCGCATCCCCGCGCCAGGGCCGGAATGTCAGTTTCGCGGATGCTCATATGGGGCCCCAACCAAGCACATACACCGGCATTGCGCCAGTCACGCTCTCGCATCGGGCCCTTCACTGGTAGACCTGAGAACAGGTTCCCGGCCGGAGGAGGGCAGGATGCGGATCTCGGTGGCGGCCGACAGCCTGGACGGGGTCGCGGAGCGGCTGGTGGCCGTTTTGCGGCGGCGCGGCCACGAGGTGGTCACGCACGGCGCGCTCAACGGCGACGAGCGCGACGGCTGGGCCTGGGCGTCCGAGGCGGCGGCCCGCGACGTCGCCGAGGGCCGCGCCGACCAGGCGGTGGTGTGCTGCTGGACCGGCACCGGCGCGTCCATCGCGGCCAACAAGGTGCCCGGCGTCAGGGCCGCGCTCTGCGTCGACTCCTACACGGCCGACGGCGCCCGCAAGTGGAACGACGCCAACGTGCTCGCCCTCAGCCTCCGCCTCACCTCGGACGTCCTCCTCGACGAGATCCTCGACGCCTGGCTGCGCGGCACCCCGAGCACCGACGAAACCGACCAGGCCAACGTCGCCCACCTCGACCACATCTGACCCCCTCACCCCCGGACGGCGGCGCCCCGCAAAACGTCGGTGCCGCGCGAACCACCCCAAAATCACCCCACCGAACCCGGACGGTGAGGGCCGCAAAACGTCGGTGCCGCGCTTTAGGGTGCAGGGCATGACAGACGTCCTGCTGCGCGGCGGCCGGCCCTGGGGGGTCGGCGGCCCCGCCGACGTCCTCGTCCGCGACGGCGTGATCGAGGTCGTCGCGCCGTCCGTCGACGCCCCCGGCGCGCGGGTCGTCGACGTCGCGGGGCAGCTCGTGCTGCCCGGCCTGGTCGACGCCCACTGCCATCTCGACAAGACCCTCTACGGCGGCCCCTGGGTGCCCCACTCGGCCGATGACACCCTCGCCGGCCGCATCGGCAACGACCTGGCCCGCCGCGGCGAGCTGGGCGTCCCGAGCGTGCCGCGCATGGTGTCCCTGCTGCGGGCGATGAGCTCGTACGGCACCACCAGCGTGCGCAGCCACACCGACATCGACCCGCAGACCGGGTTGCGCGGCGTGGAGGCGGTCAGGGAGGCGGCCGCGCAGGTGCCGGTCGACGTGACCCAGGTGGCGTTCCCGCAACACGGCCTGCTCACCAACCCCGGCACCGCCGAGCTGCTGGAGGAGGCGCTCAAGAGCGGCGTGGAGGCGGTCGGCGGCCTCGACCCGGCGGGCATCGACCGCGACCCGGTGCGCCACCTCGACCTGATCTTCGGCCTGGCCGACCGCTACGGCGCCCACGTCGACATCCACCTGCACGACGGCGGCTCGCTGGGCGCGTGGGAGGTGGAGCTGATCACCGAGCGCACCCGCGTGCTCGGCCTGGCGGGCCGGGTCACGATCAGCCACGCGTACGCGCTCGGCCAGGTCGACGCCGCCCAGGCGGGCAAGCTGGCGGAGGGACTCGCCGGGGCGGGCGTGGCGGTCTGCACCGCCGCCGTCTACAGCTTCCCGGTGCCGCCGGTCAAGACGCTGCGGGCGGCCGGCGTCACGGTGGCGTGCGGCCACGACGGCATCCGCGACCTGTGGGGCCCGTTCGGCAGCGGCGACATGCTGGAGCGGGCCATGCATCTGGCCTACCGCAGCACGTTCCGCCGTGACGACGACATCGAGCTGGCCCTGGAGGCCGCCACCCACGGCGGCGCCCGCGCGCTCGGCCTGCGCCGCTACGGGCTCGCGCCGGGCGATCGGGCCGACCTCGTCGTGGTCGGGGCGAGCACCCCGGCCGAGGCCGTGGTCGTTCGCCCCGGGCGCACTCTTGTCATGAAAGACGGCATCGTCCTGCACAATTGACCGGCGGGACCATCGAAAGGCAGGGCAAGTGCTCTCTATTCACCAGCGGATCGCCGAAGAGCTCGGGGTGCGCGAGGGGCAGGTGCGGTCCGCGGTAGAGCTGCTCGACGGCGGCTCGACCGTGCCGTTCATCGCGCGCTACCGCAAGGAGGTCACCGGCGCGCTCGACGACGCCCAGCTGCGCACGCTCGAAGAGCGGCTGCGCTACCTCCGTGAGCTCGACGAGCGGCGGGCCGCGATCCTGGAGTCGATCGAGTCTCAGGGCAAGCTCGACGACGAGCTGCGCGCCCAGATCTCGGCGGCCGAGACCAAGGCCCGCCTCGAAGACATCTACCTGCCCTACAAGCCGAAGCGGCGCACCAAAGCGCAGATCGCCCGTGAGCTGGGGCTGGAGCCGCTGGCCGACCAGCTGCTCGGCGACCCGTCGCTCGACCCCGCCGCGACGGCCGCGGGCTTCGTCACCGAGGGCGTGGCCGACGCCGGGGCGGCGCTGGAGGGCGCCAGGGCGATCCTCATCGAGCGGTTCGCCGAGGACGCCGACCTGATCGGCGCGCTGCGCGAGCAGCTGTGGGAGCGGGGCAGGCTGACCTCCAGGGTGCGCGACGGCAAGGAGGAGGCGGGCGCCAAGTTCTCCGACTACTTCGACTTCGCCGAGCCGTTCACCAAGCTTCCCTCCCACCGCGTCCTCGCCATCTTCCGCGGCGAGAAGGAGGAGGTCCTCACCGTCGCGCTGGAGCCCGAGGAGACCGCCGCCTACGAGCTGCGGGTCGCCGCCCGCTACGGGATCTCCGACCGGGGCAGGCCCGCCGACGGGTGGCTGTGGGAGACGGTCCGCTGGGCGTGGCGCACCCGCATCCTCGTCCACCTGGGCATCGACCTGCGGATGCGGCTGTGGCAGGCGGCGGAGGACGAAGCGGTGCGGGTGTTCGCGACCAACCTGCGTGACCTGCTGCTCGCCGCGCCCGCCGGCAGCCGCCCCACCATGGGCCTCGACCCCGGCCTGCGCACCGGCGTCAAGGTGGCCGTGGTCGACGCCACCGGCAAGGTCGTCGAGACCGCGACCGTCTACCCCCACGAGCCCAAGCGGCAGTGGGACCAGTCGCTGGCCGTGCTGGGCGCGCTGGCGCAGCGCCACGGCGTCGAGCTGATCGCCATCGGCAACGGCACCGCCTCCCGCGAGACCGACAAGCTGGCCGGCGAGCTGGTCAAGCTCATGCCGTCGATGACCAAGGTGGTGGTGTCGGAGGCGGGCGCGTCCGTCTACTCCGCGTCCGCCTACGCCTCGCAGGAGCTGCCCGAGCTCGACGTGTCGCTGCGCGGCGCGGTGTCGATCGCCCGCCGCCTGCAGGACCCGCTGGCCGAGCTGGTCAAGATCGACCCGAAGTCCATCGGCGTCGGCCAGTACCAGCACGACCTCGCCGAGTCCAAGCTGTCCCGGTCGCTCGACGCGGTGGTCGAAGACTGCGTCAACGGCGTGGGCGTCGACGTCAACACCGCCTCCGCGCCGCTGCTGACCCGCGTGTCGGGCATCGGCGCCACGCTCGCCGAGAGCATCGTCCGCCACCGCGACGCCAACGGCCCGTTCCGCGGCCGCACGGCGCTGAAGGACGTGCCGCGGCTGGGGCCGAAGGCGTTCGAGCAGTGCGCGGGCTTCCTGCGCATCCAGGACGGCGACGACCCGCTCGACGCCTCCAGCGTGCACCCCGAGTCCTATCCCGTGGTCCGCCGCATCCTCGACGCGGTCGGCACCGACCTCAAGTCGCTGATCGGCAACACGGCCACGCTGCGGTCCCTCGACCCGCCGAAGTTCACCGACGACACGTTCGGCCTGCCGACGGTCACCGACATCCTGCGCGAGCTGGAGAAGCCCGGCCGCGACCCTCGGCCCGCCTTCCGCACGGCGGCCTTCAAGGAGGGCGTGGAGAAGCTGTCCGACCTGGAGCCGGGGATGATCCTGGAGGGCGTGGTCACCAACGTGGCCGCGTTCGGCGCCTTCGTCGACGTCGGCGTCCACCAGGACGGCCTGGTCCACGTGTCGGCCATGTCGCGCACCTTCGTCAAGGACCCGCGCGACGTCGCCAAGCCGGGCGACATCGTGCGCGTCAAGGTGCTGGACGTCGACATCCCGCGCAAGCGCATCTCCCTCACGCTCCGCCTCGACGACGACGCCGCCCAGCCGGCGGCCTCCGGCGGCCGGGGCGAAGGCAGAGGCGGCGGCCCCCGCCGCGACGGCGCGCGCGGCGACGGCGCTCGCGGCGACGGTGCTCGCGGCGACGGTGCTCGCGGTAACGCCGCCCGGGGAGACGGCTCTCGCGGCAACGGCACCCGCGGCGACGGAGCCCGCAGCGGGGCCGCCCGAGGAGACGGGTCTCGCGGTAACGGCACCCGGGGCGACGGTGCTCGCGGAGACGCCCGCCGCGACGCCAAGGGCGACCGGCGCGGCGGAGGCGAGGGCAACCAGCGCGGCAACGCCCAGCGCGACCGCCGCGGCCAGTCCCAGCGCCGCGCCGAGCCCACGGGCGCCATGGCCGAGGCCCTCCGCAAGGCCGGCCTCACCGGCAACGACAAGTAACCACCCGGCCTCCCGGACACCCGGTCCGGGAGGCCGGAGGTGTGGTCAATCCCGCCTACGTCGGACGCCGTGACCATCGTCGCCAAGTGCACGCGCGCGTCATGGCAGTCCACAACCCCAACCCCAAGCCCGGTCAGTACAGCGTGCCGGCCCCCCAAAACCTGATCGGCACTACACGGCCTAGTCCTGTCGCACATCCTCAAGATCGCCCATGGGCGCAGGTCCGCTGACCGGCTTTCCAGACGCCGCGCTCCGCCCGGATGAGGAGACGTTCTCCGTCTCCACGTACCGCTTGTGAGGATCCGGCGGCTAAGAGAGAGGACGTTCTCGGTTCCCGCGTACCCGCGCCGAAGGATTCGGCGGCTCAGGGATGGGACGTTGTGCCGCCCGTGAGGACCGGGCGACTCCAGAAGAGGACGTTCTCCGTTCCCCCGCCGCGCGGGATGATCAGCCAGCCCGGGAAGAGGACGTTCTCGCTTTCCACGTACCGCCCGTGAGGATCCAGCGGCTCAGGAAGACGACGTTCTAGATTCCCCCGTGCTCGCGCACAGGGATTCGGCGGCTCAGGGAGGGGACATTGTGCCGCGCGTGAGGATCCTGCGACTCCAGAAAGAGGACGTTCTCCATTCCTCTGCCGCGCGGGAGGGTCAGGCTGCCCGACCTCTCGGTTCTCGCGTGACGCGCGGTGGGACTGTGGATGGACATCGCCAGGGACGAGCGGCGACCCGGACCGGCGGTGACGGCTGTCATGACCGGTGGGACGATACGGTCGGAAGGTGACCACGTACGACCGCGCGATCGAGCAGGCCCGTGACCTCCTCCGGTGGCGTTCGCCGCTGCGCACCGAGCTCTGGGCGGCCCGCCTGGTGTCCGAGGGCGACCCTGACCTGCTGGGCGAACTGGCCGGTTCCGAGCGTCCCGAGGCGAGACTCGCGATAGCGGCCCTGGCCACGCTCGAACTCCCGGACGACCTCACCACGACCGCCCGCGCGACGCCGTACGACACCGAGGCCGTCCAGGAGACACCGACCTCGGACGAAGAACGCGACGATCTCACCGCCGCCCGGGAGGACGAAGAACCCGACGATCTCACGGCGACCGTCCCACGGACACCTCCCCCGTACGGTGTCGATCTCGCCGTGGCAGGGCGGGAGGCGTTGGAGTGGTTGCCCAGGTGGGCGGCCCGGATGGGGGAGGTGGTGTGCGAGGGGGCGTGGTACGGCAGGGGCGATCGGCACGGCGAGCAGGTGCTGGCCGCGCTCGCGTTCCGTTACGCCGACGGCCGGGAGCCGCATCTGCTGGTGGTGGGCATCGACCAGGCGCACGGCGGGCTGGCGGTGGACGCGGTGGTGGAGGAGCCGAAGTTCCTCGACGACCTCGACCTGGCGCGGGCGCCGGCGGACGTCGTGGCGGGGCGGGTGCTGGACGCGTTCGAGGTGACCGACCTGCTCATGGGCGCGGAGGTGGCCGACACCCTGCCCGCCGTCCGCCCGCTGGCGCTGGCACGCGCCCGGTCCGTCCCCGATCCGGTACGTCACGCGCCCGACGAGACGTTCACCGCTTTCGACGCCCTGCCCGACACGCTCGGGGCGGACGAGGCGTTCGGCGCGCTGGCCGAGTTCCTGGGCGCGCGGCCGCTGTGGTGGAGCCCGGCCAGGGTGTCGGCGTTCCTCACCTCGTGGCTGCCCCGCGAGGCGATCCTGAGCGACGCGGCGATCGCCGCGATGCCGGAGGTCCTGCGGGCCTGGACCCGCCACCTGGGCGACCACGAGGAGATCCACGACCGGATCGCCGCGGAGGCCCCCCGGTTGCCCGCGCTGATGGCCGACGAGTCGCTCGCCGGCCTCGCCAAGCGCATCGCCGCGAGCCGGACGGAGGAGCCGGGGGCCGATCCACCGGCGGGAGGCGGCTATGGTGTGCAGTGACGTTCACGCTGCCCCCGCCCGGGCGTTGAGAGGGAGATCTACACGATGTACAAGGAGTTCGCTGCCGAGGCGGTCGTCTGGCTCGTGCCGGTCGTGGTTCTCATCGGCCTGGCCCTGCTGGTCACCTCCTGACAGCCAGGGGCGTTTCGCCCCTGGCCCTCACCCTCAACGCGCGCAGGTCGAAGCGGATCTCTCCGTCGAGCCAGCGTCTCCAGAGCCTCGACAGCGTCGTGGCGCGATTTCCGGCATGGCGTCTGCGCACTGGTGCCCCCATGACTGACCGGCCGCCGCCTCCCCCTGTTGAAAGCGGCATCCTGATTAACCACCAGATCGGGAGCAAGGTCAACGTCCACATTTGCCGATATTTCGGCTCATGATGCCCAGGCGAGCAGCGGTCCGCCTTCCCGCAGGCGTTTGAACGCCTGCTTCTCCAACTGCCGGATGCGCTCCCTGGTCAGCCCCATCTGCGCGGCGATCTCCGTATAAGTCATGATCTCGCGCCCGGCCAGCCCGAACCGCAGCCTGATGATGTACGCCTCGCGCGGCGGCAGCGACGTGACGAGCCGGTTCAGCTCGGCGCCGAGCGCGCGGCGTTCGGTGAGCTCCTGCACCTCCAGGCCGTCCTCGTCGGCGATCAGGTCGCCGATCCTGCCCTCGCCCCGGTCTCCGACGGGCATGTCCAGGCTGACCGTCTCCTGGGCCAGCATCCGTAACCTGGCCACCTGCCGTATCGAGCGTCCGGCGGCCTCGGCCAGCTCGTCGAGGCCCGGGTCGCGGCCGAGCTCGACGGCGAGCCGCCGCTCCACCGTGAGCAGCCGCGCGAGCTCCTCGGCCACGTGGATCGGCAGCCGGACCGTACGGCTCTTGTCGTGGATGCCGCGCTCGATGGCCTGCCGGATCCACCACATGCCGTAGGTGGAGAACTTGTATCCGCGCCGGTAGTCGAACTTCTCCACGGCCCTCATGAGCCCGAGGTTGCCCTCCTGGACGACGTCCGTCATGGGCAGCCCGCGATGGGCGAACTTGCGCGCCGCGGCCACGACGAGCCGCAGGTTGGACCTGATGAGCAGCTCCTTGGCACGCTCGCCGTCGCGGCGGACGTCTTCGAGCTCCGGGGAGCCCGCGCCCCGGCCGATCAGGTGACCCGCGTACAGGCCCGCCTCGATCCGTTTGGCCAGGTCGACCTCGTCCGCGGCGGAGAGCAGGGGGATCACGCCGATCTGCTGCAGGTAGAGGCCGAGCAGATCGGGCTCTTCAGCCGACATGCCAGGCGACTACCCGGTAAAGGGCGGCGAATTCCCCTCTTCGCTCAGCTCGGCGATGGCCAGCTCGGCGGTCGTCCTGATGTCGAAGAACTTGTCGAGCGCGGTGATCGCGAACAGGTGCTTGCACCGGCCGTTGAGCCCGGACAGCAGCAGCTTGCCGCCGGAGGCGGTGACGGCCTTGTGCAGGTAGACCAGCACGGACAGGCCGGAGGAGTCGCAGACGCTGACCGCCTGCATGTCGATCACGAGCATCGGCGGTTGGGTGAGGTCGAGAGCCTTGGTGACTCGGTCGCGTACTTCAGCGGCGGAGCCGAAGTCGAAGTCGCCCGTCAGCCTCGCGATGACGCACGGCCCCTGGAGACCGAGACTGATCGACAAGGCTTGGTCCGAAGTCACCCAGCTCCACCTACCTGCGTTGCGTCTGACTTCCCCTTACTTTACGAGAAGTATCGACGGGGGTTGAACACCAGCATCTGCTCGATCTGCCCATCCGTCACGCCTGCCTCACGCAGAGCGGGCAGCACATCATCGTGAATGTGGTCATAGCGCCAGTTGGGAGCGATGACGCCGACCATGTCCCACTCGTTGGGGAAGTAGTCCATGAAGCAGGACGCGTCGTGGCTGAGCACCATGCGGTCGGTGTAGCCGCGCTCGCACAGCGCCGCGATCGTGGCCACGCGCTGCGGCGTCGGGTTGTAGAGGTCGAGCCCGAACCGGTCCATGCCGAGCGTCGCCCCGGTGTCGGCGAGCCGCCGCAAGTAGTCCAGATCGTTACTGTCGCCGGCGTGGCCGACCACCACCTTGGTCAGGTCCACCCCCTCCTTGGCGAACAGGTCGAGCGCGACGATCCCGCTCTGGGCGGGCGAGTTGGTGTGCACGGTGATCGGCGCCCCGGTGCGCACGTGCGCCTGGGCGACGGCGCGGCAGATGCGCTCCACGCCGGGGGTGAGCCCCTTCTCGTCGACCACGCACTTGAGGAAGGCCGCCTTGACCCCGGTGTCGGCGATCCCCTCGGTGAGGTCGCGGACGAAGTCGTCGATCATCGGGTCGGGCATGTCGAGGAGGAGCCCCGGGCCGCGGTGCTCGTACTGGTGAGGCAGCTCCTCGAAGCTGTAGATGCCGGTGGCGACGACGATGTTGAGGTCCGGAACCCCGGCGGCGACCCGCTGGATGCGGGGGATGTAGCGGCCGAGCCCCCACACGGTCGGGTCGACGATCGTCCGCACCCCCTTGGCCGCCACCGCGTTCAGCTTGGTGATCGCGTCGGCGACCCTGACCTCCTCGTCCCACCAGGCGCCCCTGCCATAGTTCTCCAGGTGCTCGGCGGCGGCCACGAAGATGTGTTCGTGCATGAGGGTCTGGCCGAGTTCGGCGACGTCGACCGGGCCTCGGACGGTGCTGACGACGGGCATGGCCACCTCCGTGCCGGCGGATCTTCCCGCGCCACCGTAAGCGGCCCCTGACTCCCCGTCAACCGCCGCCCAGCCGGGGGAAGAGCGGCGCCGGCCGCGGCAGCCGCCCGTCCTCCTCGCGCACCGCCGCGGCCACCCGGCGCGCCGCCGTGGGCAAGAAGGGCTCCAGCTGTACGGCGAGCTCACGGCAGGCGTGCACCAGCGTCGCCAGGGAGGTGTCGCGCCCGCCGGGATCCTGCTTCCACGGCCGCGTCCGCTCCACGTACTGGTTGGCCTCCTCGACGATCGCCTGCACGGCGGCCGCCGCCCGCCGGAAGTCGAACGCCTCCAGCGCCTCGTGCACCCGCTCCCCCGCGCGGCCGGCCGCCTCCAGCGGCTCCGGCCGGGCGTCGGGCACCCGCCCGTCGCGGAACCTGTGCACCATCGTGACGACCCGGTTGACCAGGTTGCCGGCGCCGTTGGCGAGGTCCTCGTCGGCGCGCGCGATCAGCCGCTCCTCGGTGAAGTCGGCGTCGCCGACGCGCGGCACCTCGCGCAGCAGCCACCACCGCACCGCGTCCACCCCGTACGCGGCCGACAGCGCCACCGGGTCGGCCGTCGCGCCCCCGGACTTGCTGATCTTGCGCCCGCCCGCGGTGACGTAGTCGTGCACGAAGATCCGCGTGGGCAGCGGCAGCCCGGCCGAGAGCAGCATGGCCGGCCAGTACACGGCGTGGAAGCGGATCACGCCCTTGCCCATGAGGTGGAGCTTGCGGGGCTCGCGCTCCCACCAGCGTCCGTAGTCGTCGCCGTCCAGCGCGGTGATGTAGTTGGCCAGCGCGTCCCACCACACGTACACCACCTGGCCGGGGTCGCCGGGCACCGGGATGCCCCAGCCGCGCGAGCGCTCCGCCGACCGCGAGACGCTGATGTCCTCCAGGCCGGACTCCAGGAACGCCAGCACCTCGTTCCTGCGGCTGACCGGCTCGATCGCCGGGGTGCCGCTCCTGATCAGGTCCAGCAGCGGTTCGCGGTAGCGGGACAGCCGGAAGAACCAGTTCTCCTCCGACACCCGCCGCAGCGGTTCCGGGTGCCCCTCAGCGCAGGGTTCCTCCGGGTAGAACGCCTCGCAGCCGACGCAGTAGAGCCCTTCGTAGTGCCTGCGGTAGAGGTCGTGCGCGGTCGCCCGCCACAGGCGCTCCACCCCGGCCCGGTGTCCCGGGTGGGAGCTGGTGCGGACGAACGCGTCGAACGACAGGTCCAGCGGCCCGCGCAGGCCCTCGAACGCGGCGGCGTTGCGGTCGACCAGCTCGCGCACCGGCACGCCCGCCGCCTCCGCCGCCAGCACGTTCTTCAGCGAGTTGTCGTCGGTGCCGGTCTGGAACCGCACCGGCTCGCCGCGCCGCCGATGGTGGCGGGCCAGCACGTCGGCCTGCACGATCTCCAGCGCGAACCCGAGATGCGGGCGGGCGTTCACATAGGGAATGGTCGTCGTGATGTACATCGGGTGCCTCCCGGGGACCCCTGACACGACGAGAGGCCCCGCTCGCAGGGCCTCGTGAAGGACGTCGTCCGGTGAACCCCGCTAGAGGGCCGTCATCACCGCGAACGCCGTCATGCCTCCCATCGTACCGATCGGCCCCACGCGTCTCCCGCCATTTTTTGCGTACGAGGAAGCAGGCGTACGAGGAAGCGGGCGGCTCAGGCCCGGCGGCGGCGCAGGGCCCACAGTGCCGTGCCGACGGCGAACATGACCAGCCCGGCCACCACCGACGCCACCGGCAGGGTGGCGGCGAGCAGGAGGCAGAGCGCCAGCCCGAGCACCGGCACCGCCTTCGGCGGCGCGCCCTCGTCGGGGCGCAGGGTCAGGGCGGCGGCGTTCGCGATCGCGTAGTAGACGAGCACCCCGAAGGACGAGAACCCGATCGCCTCCCGCAGGTCGGCGACGAGCACGAGCACCACCACGGCCGCACCCACCGCCAGTTCGGCCCGGCGCGGCGCCTGGTGGACGGGGTCGACGGCGGCGAGAGCGCCGGGCAGGTCGCGCCCGCGGGCCATGGCGAGCACCGTGCGCGAGACGCCGAGCAGCAGCGCGAGCAGCGCGCCGAGCGCCGCCACCGCCGCGCCGGCCCGCACCACCGGCTCCAGCCACAGCGCACCGGCCATCTTCACCACGTCCACCAGCGGCTCGGCGGACTGGGCGAGCATCCCCGGCCCGAGCGTGTCCAGCGCGGCCACGGCGACCAGCGCGTACACCACCAGCGTGAGGCCGAGCGCGACGCCGATGGCGCGCGGGATCGTCCGGCCGGGGTCGCGGACCTCCTCCCCCAGCGTGGCGATGCGGGCATACCCGGCGAACGCGAAGAACAGCAGACCGGCCCCCTGGAGCACGCCCCACCCGGTCACCTCGGGATCGAGGAACATGCGGAGGCCCGGCGGCTGGTCGTACGCGGGAGCGGCGAGCAGGTCCGGCAGGAACGCCGCCGCCACGACGGCGGCCAGCACCAGCAGCACGAACCCGACCATGATCCGCGCCGCGCCCGCCGACCGCCGCACCCCGAACAGGTTGAGCGCCGTCAGCACGACGACCGCGCCGACGGCCAGCGGCCTGGCCAGGCCGGGCGCGGCGTACGCGCCGAAGGTCAGCGCCATGGCCGCGCAGGAGGCCGTCTTGCCGACGGTGAACCCCCAGCCCGCGAGGTAGCCCCAGAAGGGTCCCAGCCTGCGCCGCCCGTACACGTAGGTCCCGCCCGACTCCGGGTGGCGGGCCGCCAGGCGGGCGGAGGAGGTGGCGTTGCAGTAGGCCACGACGGCGGCCAGCCCGAGCGCGGCGAGCAGCCACGACCCGGCGGCCCCGGCCGCCGGCGCGAACACGGCGAACACCCCGGCCCCGACCATCGCGCTCAATCCCACGACGACCGCGTCACCGGTGCCCAGTCGCCTGGCCAGCCCTTCGCCCACGCACCCCTCCCTCACCGTCCGGCGCACTCTGCCGCATCGGACCGGCGCGATCAACCCACGGCGGGAGAACAGCGGCTGAACAGCGTGCTATTCGGCGGGTCTCGGGCCAGGCACGACCAGCACCGGCCGGCCCGCGTGGTGCAGCACCCGGTCCGAGGTGCTGCCGAGCAGCAGCGACCTCACCCCGCCGAGCCCGCGCGTGCCGGTCACGATCAGCTCGGCGTCGAGCTCGTCGGCCACGTCCACGATGGTCGCCCACACGGCCGGCGCGTCCGGCTCACAGCGCGGCCGTGCCTCCAGCCCCGCCGCGCGCGCCCGCTCGGTCCCCTGTCCGGCCAGCTCGGTCATGGCCCGCTGGATCGCCTCCTCCTCGGCGGGCGAGGTGTCCACGACCATCACCAGGCCGGCGGAGGCCCGCGCGGTGGTCATCGCCAGCCGCTCCCACACGGTCAGCACCACGGCGTCCCGGCCGGGGAACATCTTCCCGCAGAACTCGATGGCCGCCTTGGCGTCGTCGGATCCGTCGTACGCGATCAGAATCGTCATGCCCGTCCTCTACCGAAAGGCGGGGCGATTACGCCAGGGCCGGGGCCGTCGAGCGGCGGGCGGGCCGCCCCGGCATCGACAGGCCGGCCAGCGCCAGCACGCCCAGCTCGGTGATCACCACGGTGCGCTGGATCAGCCCGGCGGGGAAGTCCTCGTTCTCCAGCGGGATGCCGAACATCCGCACCGCGTACGGGATCACGACCATCACCAGCGCGCCCAGGGCCACCATGCTGAGCACCCGCACCCATCCGGCGTACCGGATCCGCGCCCTGGCCAGCAGCAGTCCGGCCAGCGGCATCACCAGGAACGCGACGAAGGCGGCATAGCGGTGGACGGCCCCCGAGAAGGACAGCGGCAGCCCGGGCGCGTCGGTCGGGAAGGCGCCGACCAGGAACATGCTCGCTCCCCACACGGCCAGCAGCGCCACCACCCACCGGTCCGCGCCGGACCGGCGCAGCGCCTCGGCGATCAGGGCCGCGCCCGCCGCGAAGAGAGTCAGCGACAGCGGCAGCAGCCAGCCGGCCGCCTGGAAGGCGTACTCGCTGATGACGGTGTGCATCGGGTCGAGCCCCGCCTCGGCGTGCAGGGCGACCATGGTGCCGGTGCCGGTGCCGATGGCCGTGAATCCGCTGGCAAGCAATCCCTTCATGCTTCCAACGTCGTGGCACGCGGCCTCGCGGAGTATCGGAGAAGAGCCCCAGCGCTCCCTGGTCGATCCCTTAGTACTTAGGTCGGATCATCCCCTAAGACCCTCCCCTGACCTGCGCGGACTCGACCCTGGGTAGGGCTGGCCCGATCAGGGAGGGTGGGGCGGGCGTCAGCGCGGCGCGTCGAAGTAGACGCGGACGACGGTCGCTCCCGCGCGGGTGTGGACCCGGACCAGATCGCTGAGCAGGTTGACGATGAGCAGCCCGCGCGAGCCCGCCACCTGCGGGTCGACCGGCCTGCGCCCGGCCAGCGGGTCGGCGATGTGGCCGGCGTCGCTGACCTCGCAGACCAGGCGGCCGCCCTCGCGCCACACCCGGATGAGGCCGGCGCCGCCGCCGTGGTCGAGGCTGTTGGCGCCCAGCTCGGCGACCACCAGGCGGACGTCGTCGAGCCGGTGGCCGCCGAACCCCATCTCGGCCGCCGCGGTGGCGGCGAGGCCGCGGGCGGCGGCCAGGTTGTCGTGGTCGAAGCGGAGCGAGACGAAGTCGTCGGGGTCGGCGAGCGGCCGGTTGTGGCCGTCGACGACGAGCCGGGGGGCGTAGCTGCCGCTCGGCCGCTCGCCGGCGGCGTCGAGCAGCACCGGGTGGGTGAGCTCCGCCTCGCGGAGCACCTCGGCGGTGAGCCCCTCGGCGTCGTACGGGCACAGGATCGTGACGTCGCGGCCCTCGAACGCGAAGTTGATCAGCGCCTCGTGCTGGGCGCACGCGGGGTATTCGGTGTCGGTGCGGTCGGGCCAGATCGGCTCGCCGACGATGCGGACGTGGGCGTCGCGGTGGCGGTCGGCGAAGTCGAGCAGCACGCCGGGGATGATGCGGCCGGGGTTGCGGCCCTCCCGGTTCATGTCGAGCATGAGGACGCGGGCGGCGTCGGCGCCCAGCTCCCGCTCCAGCAGCTCCAGCTTGGGACCGGGCACCGCCACGGCGACGGGCTCACCGGCCGCCAGGCCCTCGCGCACGAAGGCCGTGACGGCAGCCGTGTATTCCCGGTCGCCTCTGTAGAAGAGGGCCGGATGTGAGAAG
The DNA here is from genome assembly GCF_040676925.1 of Nonomuraea sp. NPDC049486. NCBI lineage: Bacteria > Bacillati > Actinomycetota > Actinomycetes > Streptosporangiales > Streptosporangiaceae > Nonomuraea > Nonomuraea sp. NPDC049486. The sequence goes on along the minus strand of NZ_JBFAPV010000007.1, from coordinate 338,819 downwards.
GAGAAGGACTCGGCCAGCATCGTGATTCAAGCTACCCGGAATTGACGACTTCAAGGCACCTCGTTGGGGGTACCCCCTCAGTGTGAAGAGATACCGGGTCGTCCGGCGACCCCGCCTGCCGCGTCCAGCGTTCTCCCTGGATCTGCGCACCCCATCCGGCCGTCAACTCCCGTTCTAGGTTTCCGATCCCTATGCTCGGAGTATGTCGGAATTGCGGATGCGCGCCTCGGACGCGGACCGGGAGCGCATCACCCAGCAGCTGCAGCAGGCGTTCACCGAGGGTCGGCTCGACCAGTTCGAGCTGGAGGAACGCCTGGAGAGGGCGTTGAGCGCCAAGGTCTACGGAGATCTGGTCGCCCTGGTCGACGACCTGCCCGCGGCTGCGGCCGGGCCGGCGCGCGACGAGGTGACCCTGGAGAGCACGCACGACAGCATCCGGCGCACCGGCGACTGGGCGGTCCCGCGACGGCTGCGGATCGCCTCCAAGCACGGCGCCGTCCACCTCGACTTCACCGAGGCCGTGGTTCCGCACCGGGTGGTCGAGGTCGCGTTCGACCTGAAGTACGGAGCGGCCAAGATCGTGCTGCCGCCGGGCGCGTCGGCGGACATCGACGGGTTCCGCAGCGACTGGGGCAGCACGAGCGTCGCGGACGTGCCGGGCCGCCAGCAGCCCGGCGCCCTTCACCTGGTGATCGTCGGGCAGAGCAAGTACGGCGGCCTGACCGTACGCTATCCGCGCAAGCGCTGGTTCACCCAGTCGTGAAAGGCGGAGATGTGGTGCTCGCTCGGCACCAGCACGCCGCCTGACCGGTAGGCCCGCGAGTACATCCCGGGCTGGGTCCGCTCGCAGGCGTCGAAGTCCTGCTCGTTGACCCGGTGGAACAGCTCGACCGACAGCGACAGGTCGGCTCCCGAGGCGACCACGTCGGGGTGGTAGAGCCAGTCGCACTCCACGACCGTGCGGTCGACGGCCATCGGGAACATCCGGTGCACGATGACGTGGTCGGGCACGAGGTTGACGAACACCTGCGGCTTGACGGTGATCGCGTAGTAGCGCCGGTCCTGCTCGGCGGAGACGTCGGGCAGCTTGCCGAAGCCGGGGCTGCCGTCGACGGTGAAGCCCTGCACGCGCTCGGCGAACTCGGCGCCGTGGCCCACGTAGTACTGGGCGGCGTATCCGCCGGCGAACTCCGGCAGCACGGCCGTGAGCTCGGGGTGGATGGTCGCGCAGTGGTAGCACTCCATGAAGTTCTCGACGATCAGCTTCCAGTTGGCCCGCACGTCGTAGCGGATGCGGCGGCCGAGGGCGAGCTTGTCGGTCTGGTAGTGCTCGATGGCGGCCGGGTCGCCGAGCCGTTCCGTGGCCGCGTGCATGACCGTGTCCTCGAACGAGGGCGGCTGGTCGGCGAGGCAGACCCAGGCGTAGCCGAGCCACTCGCGCAGGGCCACCGGGACCAGGCCGTACTCGACGCGGTCCACGTCGGGCATCTTGACCAGGTTGGGCGCGGCGGCCAGGCGGCCGTCGAGGTCGTAGGCCCAGGCGTGGTAGGGGCACTTGAGCGTGCGCTTGACCTCACCCGTCTCCTCCACGCAGAGCCGGGCGCCGCGGTGCCTGCAGACGTTCAGGAACGCGCGCAGCTCCCCGTCCCGGCCCCGGACCACGATCACGCTCTCCCTGCCGACCTGGACGGTCTTGAACGCCCCGGGTCTGGCGAGTTCGTCCGACCGGAGCGCGCAGAACCACAGGACCTCGAAGATCCTGGCCTGTTCCGCCACGAACAGCGCCGGGTCGGTGTAGGAGCGTCCGGGCAGCGTGGAGATCAGACTCGATGTGCTGGTCAAGGGACACTCCTTGTTGCGTAATACGCACCGAGTTGCTCTATATGCGACATATTCGGGTCGGCCTCGGGGCGTGTCAAGAGGCATCCGGGGCGGCGCGCGCCGGGGCTGGTCAGGGCGTTCCACCCCGGCTGGCCACCTGCAGTCACCGTGGTCGTTAGCGCGGTCGTTAGCGCGGTCGTTAGCGCGGTGCAAGCGACCGTCAAGAACGCGCTTCTACTGTCCGTTCGTCCCTGAACCTACGAAAGGCACAACCATGACACCCCCTCGCCGTCGCCTGGCCCTCGCGGTCGCGACGTTCGCGTTCGCAGGTATGACGATCACCGGCTGCGGCGCCCTGAGCCAGGCGGTCGACTGCAACACCGCCGCCGCGGAAGTCACCACGATCATGAACGAGTTCAACACCACGGCCGCGTCGGCCGCGACGGACCCGAAGGCGCTGGAGACCGCGGGCAAGGAGGCCGGCGCCAAGGTGAAGACGCTGGCCGGCAACTACGACGGGGAGGTCGGCGCCGCGCTCAACGACCTCGCCACCGGCCTGGAAGGCATCAAGATCGACGGCTCCGACCCGGCGGGCTCGATGGAGTCGGTCAGCAAGCTGCAGGGCTTCATCACCAAGATCCAGCAGGCCTGCAGCTAATCAGAGAACGGTTCCGGGGGCAGTCGCCGACCGCCCCCGGTCGCGTCACGTAGGGGTGGCCGCGTTGGGGGAGGCGAGCCGGGCGGCTATCGCCCGCTCCCAGGACCCGAGGAAGTCCGCGTAGCCGTCGGCGAACCCGCGCAGCTCGCGGGCCCCCTGCGGGGACAGCGCCGTCAGCTCGTACGTGACCTCGACCGTCGTGCCGCCGTGACCGTCGTCGACGGCGGTGACCGTCACCGTGCCGGCCCGCGAGCCGGGGGTCACCCTCGCGTAGCTGATGCGGTGGCCCTCCTGCCGGTCGGCCACCACCCAGATCGTGCGCTCGCCGTGGGAGTCGGTCTCGAAGACGGTGCCGGGCCGCGAGTCGTCGGGGGCGGGGACGGGGAAGCGGGGCCGCCAGCCCTTGATCCACTCCTCCTCGCCCCGCGGGGTGAACAGGCGCAGCGCCTCCGGCGGCGGCAGCGGGACCGGCACGTGCCCGGTCAGCGTGCAGTGCCCGTCGCTCACCGGTCGACCAGCTTGTGGGCGTCGTCGGCGGTGAGCGTCAGACCGTAGACGGACTTGAGCTGGGCGATCTTGCCGAGGGTCTCGTCGGAGAACGGCGCGCGGCCTTCGAAGGCGTGCAGCGTGATGCCCTCGACCAGGTCGCCGAGTGACATGTCGAGATATTCGGCCAGCCCCTTGAGGACCTTCAACAGGTTCTTCTCCACTCTCAGGCCGGTCTGCGTCCGCTCGGTTGGTACCACGGTAACAAGATAACACCCTCAGGCGCGGCCGGCCGCTTCCGCGTACGCCCGGTCGAATCCGGCGAGCACCGTGGGCCAGGAGCCCGCCGCGGGCGGGTTGGCCCGGTTGTGGCGGGTGATCCGCTCCCGCAGCCCGCGGTCCTCGCAGAGCCGCGCCACGGCCTCGGCCACCGCGCCGGGATCGCGGCCGAGCAGGCCCTCCGTGCCGTGCTCGACGAAGTCGGCCACCCCGCTCTGCGTCCGCGCGACCACCGGCAGCCCGGCGGTCCTGGCCTCCAGCGCGGCGATGCCGAACGACTCGCGCGGCGCCGGCGCCACGAACACGTCGGCCGACTCCAGCACCTTCGCGATGCGCTCCCTGCTGTAGCGGCCGGGCAGCGACACCCACCCGCTCATGCCGTGCCTGGCCAGATAGCGCTCCATGGCCGGCCTGGCCGGGCCGTCGCCGACCACCGTGGCGCGCAGCGGGATCGCCGCGGGCACCCGCGCCCTCGCCTTCTCCAGGATCCGCAGCAGGCCCACCGGCTGCTTGCGCGGGGCCAGCCGGCCGACCGCCACCACGTGAACCTCGTCACGCGGCTCGGGCCCGCCGCCTCCGGGGAAGAGCCGCCAGCCGGACAGGTCGAGGCCGTTGGACACCACCCGCACCGGCACCCCAGGCCCGGCCACCCGGCGGATCGGCACCGCCGCCGCGTTGCTGACCGTGGTGGCCACCAGTCCCCACCGCTGCCACCCGTACAGGAGCCCCAGGAGGCGGTAGAGCGCCCGCGTGACGGGGTCCCACATGCTGTGGACGGTCACCACGCACGGCAGCCCGCGGCGCACCGCGGCGCGCACCCCCATCCACGCGAACGGCGAGACCGCCCCCATGTGCACGTGCACCACGTCGGGCCTGGACAGCGCCAGCCGTCTGGTGAGATGGCTCACCCCGCGCGGGTGGACCGGCAGGTCGAACGGCATCCTGGCGGCGACGCGGTGCACCCCGTCGAGCGGCTCCCCCCGGGTGGCGGTGGCCACCTCGACGGCGTGGCCGGACTCGCGCTGCATCCGCACGAGATCGGCGACCTGCACCTCGATGCCCCCGAGCCGCGGGAGGTAACAGTCGCTCACGTGAAAGATCCGCACCTCTCCCAGACTAATCTGGGGCCTGTGCCTCCACGTACCGCAGTCTTCTTCCACGCCCACCCCGACGACGAGGCCCTGCTGACGGCGGGCACGATGGCGATGCTGGCGGCCGAGGGGCACCGCGTGGTGCTCGTGGTGGCCACCGCCGGCGAGCGCGGCCTGGCCGACATGGATCCCGGCGAGGCGCTCGGCGAGACCCGGATGAAAGAGCTCTACCAGTCGGCCGCGGTGCTCGGCTGCGCCCGCGTGGAGTGCCTGGGCTACGGCGACTCGGGGCTGAGTCCGCAGGGCGGCGTCGCCGACGAGCGCCCCGACAACGCGTTCATCGACGCCGACACCGAGAAGGCCGCCGGCGCGCTCGCCGCGATCCTCCGCGAGGAGGAGGCCGACCTGCTCACCATCTACGACCCCGCCGGCGGCTACGGCCACCCCGACCACGTGCAGGTCCACCGGGTGGGCAGGCGGGCGGCGGAGATCGCCGGCACGCCGATCGTCCTGGAGGCCACGGTCAACCGCGACCCGCTGCTGCGGCTGCTGCGGATGGCGGGCAAGGTCTACCGGTTCCCGCCGGAGTTCGACGTGCGCACCTTCGAGAGCGCCTACTCGGCGGGCGACACCATCACCCACCGGGTCAACGTGCGCCGCTACGCGCGGCAGAAGCGGGCCGCGATGGCCGCGCACGTGTCGCAGGCCTCCGGCGGCGACAGCGACCGCACGCTCGCCGTGATGCTCAAGGTGCCGGGCCCGCTCTACCGCCTGGTCTTCGGCACCGAGTGGTACGTCCGGCGCGACCTGCCGCCGGGCACCCGGGTGCGTCATCCCTTCGACCCGGGGCCGAAATAGTCCCCCAGATGGACCCGGCCACGCCGCGCAGCCGCCAGACTGGGAGCCGATGAAGAACAAGTGGCTGCAGATCACGCTGTCCGCCCTCTCGCTGGGCCTGGCAGTGGTGCTCGTGGTCTACCTGCCGCAGATCGTGCACACCCTGACCGGCAAGCACGTCTCGTGGCGGGAGATCTGGGCCGTCTTCGGCTCGCTCGGCGCCGGCACCATCGCGCTGATGACCGGGCTGTGGCTGCTCAGCCTGCTGGCGTACACGTTCGTGCTGACGGGATCCCTGCCGGGGCTGGGGCGCCTGCAGGCGCTCACGCTCAACGCGGCGGGCAGCGCGGTGAGCAACCTGCTGCCGTTCGGCGGCGCCGCCGGGGTCGCGCTGACCTTCGCGATGGCCAGGGGGTGGGGCTTCCACAGCCGCTCGATCGTGGTCATGACGCTGGTCAGCGGCGTGTGGAACACCCTGTTCAGGTTCGTCCTGCCGGCCGTCGGCATCATCGCCCTGCTGATCGCGGGCCGGGTGCCCAACCCGACGGTGGCCAACGCGGGCTGGGCGGGCGCGGTGTCGATCCTGGTCCTCGTCACGGTGGTGGCCGTGGCGCTCTACTGGGACCGCGCCGCGGCCGTGCTGGGCCGGGGCCTCGACTCCCTCGTACGGCTGATCCGGCTGCGGGTGCGGCCGTCGGAGGCGTTCCACCGGCTGCGGGCCGACACCGCGGACGTCATCAGGACCCGGTGGCCGCCGTTGACCGCGGGCATGGTCGCGTTCCTGGTCCTGCAGGGGGCGATCATGGTGGCCTGCCTCGTCGCCGCCGGCGCCTATCCGGGCCCGGCCGAGTCGATCGCGGTCTTCGCGCTGTCGCGGGTGCTGACGACCGCGCTGATCACCCCCAGCGGGGCGGGCATCATGGAGGCGGGCGTGGTGGTGCTGCTCACCAGCGCGTTCGGGGTGCCGCTCGCTCCCGCGACGGCCGCCGCACTGCTTTTCGGCTTCTGGACTTACACTATCGAGATCCCGTTCGGTGGCCTCGCGCTCGGGGCGTGGGCGCTTCTGCGTAGGCGCGACAGGCGTGGCGCCGCCGCGGAGCCCCCGTCCACGATCTCGAAGGCCCCCAGGTGACGATCAGAAACATAACGCTCGATTATCAACCCCGGGCCTTGTGCGTGATTCGGAAGCCCGCATAGCGTGGCGGCTGAAATGGTGGCGTTCCGAGTTCTGGGGCCAGTCGAGGCGTACGCACACGACGACGAACTCGACCTCGGCGGGTTGCGGCAGCGGGCCGTCCTCGCCCGGCTCCTCGTGGCCAGGGGTCAGGTCGTGCCCGTTGACACCCTGCTCTACGACCTGTGGGACGACGACACGGCCAAGGGCGCCCAGTCCGGCCTGCAGGTCTACATCTCGCGGCTGCGCCGCGTGCTGGAGCCCGGCCGCCCGCGCGGCGGGCCCAACCGGCTGCTGGTGACGGTGGCCTCCGGCTACGCGCTGCGGGTGGCGCCCGACCAGGTCGACGCGCTGCGGTTCGAGCAGCTCGTGCGCGCGGCGGGCGAGCACCTGGAGGAGGGCGACCCCCAGTCGGCGCGCGGCCGCCTGGAGAAGTCGCTCGGCCTGTGGCGCGGCACTCCCTACTCCGACTTCGCCGACCAGACGTGGGCCGAGGCCGAGGTCAACCGGCTCGCCGAGCTGCGGCTGGTGGCCCGCGAGCGGCACGCCGACACCGGCCTGCGCCTGGGCCTGCCCTCCGAGACCGTGCCCGACCTGGAGGCGCTGACCACCGAACACCCGCTGCGCGAGGAGGGCTGGCGGCTGCTGGCGCTCGGCCTCTACCGCTGCGGACGGCAGGGCGACGCGCTGGCCGCGCTGCGCAGGGCGCGCGGCATCCTCGCCGACGAGCTGGGCATCGACCCCGGCCCGGCGCTGCGCAAGCTGGAGTCCGACATCCTGGCCCAGTCGCCCGAGCTCGACCTGACCCCGCCGCCGCGCCCGTCCAGGCCGGTCCCGGCGGCCGACACCTGGCCGCCCCGCCCGGCCACGCCCGTCGAGCCACCGCCGCTGGAGCCTGAGCCGTTCGTCGGCCGCGACGCCGAGCTGTCCAGGCTGACCACGGCCGCCGCCCGCACCGGCCGCTTCCAGGTGGCGATCGTCACCGGCGTCGCCGGCGCCGGCAAGACCACGCTGCTCCGCCAGCTCCAGGGCAGGCTCACCGCCGACGGCTGGATGACCTCGTCGGGCGCCTGCCCCGACTCCAGCGCCACCCCGCCCGGCTGGGCCTGGGTGGAGATCCTGCGCACGCTGGTCCGCGTGACCGGCGCGGGCGAGTACGCCCACTTACTCGCGCCGCTGCTCGACGACGCCGCCCCCGACCCCGACGACGACGAGGTGTCGGGCGGCTTCCGGCTGCACCGCGCCGTCGGCGGCTACCTCGCGGGCGTGGCGAGCCGCTCGCCCGTCCTGCTCACGCTGGAGGACCTCCACTGGGCCGACGACCAGACGCTCGCGCTGCTGCGCGCGCTGCCCAGCCTGCTGGCCACCAGCCGGGTGCTGCTCGTGGTCACCTGCCGCGAGAGCGAGCTCGACGACAACCAGGCCGACGTGCTCGCCGCCCTGGCCCGGCTCGGGCCGCTGCGGGTGAGCCTGTCCGGGCTCGACCCGAAGGCCGTGGCGCAGCTCGTGCGCGCCACCTGCGTGCGCGAGATCGAGGACGACGCGGTCGAGTCGATCGTGGAGCGCACCGCGGGCAACCCGTTCTTCGTGCGCGAGACCGTACGCCTGCTCGACGCCGAGGGCGCGGCCGACCGGGCCAGCGCGGCGGAGGTGCTGTCGCAGGTGCCGTCCGGGGTGCGCGACGTGCTGCGGCGGCGCATCTCCCGGCTGCCCGCCGGGGCGCAGCAGATCCTGCTGCAGGCCGCGGTGATCGGCCGCGACGTGGACGTGGACGTGCTGGTCGACGTGGCCGGCGACGAGGACGCGGTGGTCGAGGCGGTCGAGGCCGCGCTGCTGGCGGGGCTGGTGACCGAGCCGGGTCCCGGCATGCTCCGGTTCGACCACGACCTGGTGCGCGACACGATCTACTCCGACGCCTCGCGGCTGCGCCGCACCCGGCTGCACGCCGCCGTGGCGGCGGTGATCGAGCGGCGCGCCCCGTCCGACGTGGCGGCGCTGGCCCACCACTACTACCTGGCCGACGCCGCCGACAAGGCGGTCCACTACGCCGGGCTGGCGGCCGAGCAGGCCGAGCGGCGCTTCGCCCACCGCGAGGCGGCCACGCTGTGGGAGCAGGCCACCGCCGCGTTCGACCGCACCGGCGGCGACACCAAGCAGCGCCTGCAGCTCATGCTGCGCCGCATCAAGGCGCTGGCGCTGTGCGGCGACATGACGGCGGCCCGGGTGCTGCGGCGCGAGGCGATGGACGCCGCGCTGCCCCTCGGCGACCTGGAGCTGACGGCCCGGGTGGCCGCGTCGCTGGCGGTGCCGCACAAGGGCATGGCCCGCGACTTCACCCGCACCGCCTGGGAGATCGTCGACATCACCGAGCGGGCGCTGTCGGAGCTGCCGGAGGGCGAGCAGTCGCTGCGCGCCAGCCTGCTCACCACGCTGGCGCTGGAGCTGGAGGGCTCCTCCTCGCCCGAGCGGGGCCGCCAGGCGTCGCTGGAGGCGCTGGAGGTGGCCCGGCAGAGCGGCGACCCGGCGCTGATCGCGGTCGCGCTGAGCGCGCGGCTGCGGCAGTCCTACGACATCCCCGCGGTCGACACCCGCGAGAGCATCGGCCGTGAGCTGCTGCAGGTCGCCCAGCGTTCGGGGCAGATCGCCACCCAGGCGCTGGCCCACCTGGTGCTGCTGGAGTGCGCGGCCGCGCGGGGCGAGTTCGCGGCGGCCGACGAGCACGCCGCCGCCGCCGACCAGCTGGCCCGCCAGTACGACCTGCCGGCCCCCGCCGCGGTGCACGCGTGGTACGTCGGGCTGCGGCGCATGATCGCCGGCGACTACCCGGCGGCCGAGCACGCCTACCGCGACGCGGCCCGGCTGACCGCCAGGGCGGGCATGCTGGAGGGCCGCCAGGACCTGCCGCTGATCACCGCGTTCTGCCTCCACCTGGTCGACGGGCGGGCCGCCGAGATGGTCGACCTGCTGGCCGAGGCCCACCAGCGCGGCGCCAAGTGGACCCTCGACGCCTACGCGCTGGCGCTGGCCTCGGCGGGCCACCTGGCCGACGCCAAGGCCGTCGCCGCGGTGCGCCCGCCGGTGCGGCCCGACTTCCTGTACGAGCTGGCCATGACGTGGCGGGCGCTGGCCGGGATGCTCCTCGACGACCGGGAGCGGATGGTCGACTGCTACGACAAGCTCAAGCCGTTCGCCGACCGGGTCGCGGGCGCCGGCACCGGCGTGGTGGCGCTGTGGCCGGTGGCGCTGACGCTCGGCGACCTGGCGATCCGGGTGGGCCAGCCCGAGGCCGCCCGCGACCACTACCTCAAGGCGCTGGAGGTGGCCAGGCGGGTGGGCGTGCCGCGGTGGGTGGAGGCGGCGCAGCGCTCGGTCAGCAACTCACCTGGAAACGGTCGCTCTTGACGGTCTTGGCGCCCTCGACGGCCAGCTCGACGCGATACCAGCCGGGGTTGCCGGAGACCGTGGCCTCCCACTCGGCCGTCCCGCGCGCCCCGGCGAAGCCGGAGTAGTCGACGAAGTAGGTCCGCCAGGTCTTGGCCGACGGGCTCCAGCGGGCCAGCTTCCAGCTGTAGGAGACGGTCCGGCCCGGGTCCGGGTTGACCAGGAGGGTGCGGGCCACGTACGGCTTCAGGCAGCCGGGCCCGGCGGGCAGCGCGCTGACGGTGACGGTGCCGGCGGCGAGCGCCCGCGCGGTCAGGGCTGTGGTGACCGGCGTCTCCTCGGCCGACAGGCTCACGGCGGCCGGCGCGGGGGCCTGGGCGGAGCTCGCGATACCGTAGGCCGACAGGCCCGCGTACGCGGCGGTGAAGGCCAGGGCCGCCACCACGAACTTGGCCGCGTTCGCCGTACCACTGGCCAGCACCGCTCCGCTTCTCGTCGCCATGGTCACCACCTCTTTCGCTCACCCTCAGGTCTACTGGGAGGTGGTTGACCACGACTTGCAGCCCGATATGGCAGTCGTTTGCAAGGTGAAATAAGGTAAGCCTGACCTAACGATTGGGGGTGTGGAGTTCGCCATGAGGCACCTCCCGCTCGCGATGCCGGCGCCGACGGACCCGTTCTGGCTGGGCCTGCCCTACTGGCTGGTGGGCGTCATCCTGATGATCGCCCTTTTCGTGGTGTTCCAGGTCTACTACTGGGCCGGCCGCCGGCTGGGCGAGAAGCTGTACGAGTCCCGCGTCGGCGAGCGGATGGGCCGGGAGCGGATCGCCAGGATCGAGCGGACGGTCGAGAAGTGGGGGGCTCTCGCCGTCTACGGCTGTTTCTGGGTGCCCATGCTGCGTCACACGCTGCCGTGGGTGGCGGGGGCGCTGCGGGTTTCGTATCCCTGGTACGTGGTGGCCAGCGCGCTCGGGTGCATGACCTGGGCGCCGCTGTGGTGGTTCGGCGGCATGGTGGCGCTGTGGGCGTGGCTGCGGCTCGCCTACCAGTCGCCGATCGCGGCCGCGCTGGTGGCGGTGGCCGTCGTGGCGGCGGTGGCGGTTTACATCGCCCGGCGGCGCAAGAAAAGGGCGCAGCGGGAGGAAACACTCCCGGCCTGACCGTCCCGGCATGTTTCACCGAATCCGCGCCCTCTTGATGTCAACATGGTGCGCATGCGCTTCGCTGCTCTCGCCGGTTCCACCATGCTCGCCTTCACCGTGGGGGTCTCCGCCGCGCCGCCGGCCGTCGCGGCCCCCGCCGTGGCCGCCAGGCACGCTTACGTGGTCGACTCCCACGGAACGGTCCACTTCGGCAAGCGCGAGACCGCCCGGGTGCCGGTGGCCAGCCTGGTCAAGGTGATGACCGCGTACGTGGTGCTGCGCGAGGCGAAGCTGACCGACGTCGTCACCGTCACCGCCGCCGACGTCCGCTACGCGGCCAAGGGCGGCGCGGCGACGGCGGGCCTGCGCGCGGGCGAGCGGCTCACGGTCCGGGACCTGCTGTACGCGCTCATGCTGCCCTCCGGCGCCGACGCGGCCAACGCGCTGGCCCGTACCTACGGGCCGGGCAAGCCCGCCTTCGTCGCCAAGATGAACTCCGCCGCCCGCAGGATGGGGCTCGGCGACACCCGCTACACCAACGCCGACGGCATGCCCACCCCGCGCGACGGCGGCTACTCCACCGCCGTCGACCAGGCGAGGCTGGCGCAGTACGCGCTCGACATCCCGGTCTTCAAGACGGTCGTGAGCCGCGCGACGCACAAGGTGACCAAGACGGCGCTGCACCAGGCGCACACCTGGACCAACACGAACAAGCTGCTCGGCCGGGCCGACGGCGCGATCGGGGTCAAGACGGGCTACACCCGTAAGGCCGGGTTCTGCCTGCTGTTCGCGGCGGAGCAACGCGGCACGCGGGTGGTCGGCGTGCTGCTCGGCGACAGCGACGAGCGCCGGTTCAAGACCGCCGAGCGGCTGCTGGAGCACGCCGCCGGGGAGATCGTCATCGGCTGAGGCTCAGCACTGCACGACCGGGTCGAGGCGGTCGGCGGTCCGGCGCAGGCTGTGCGCCAGGCGGACCCTGACCCGGGCCCGGTCGCGATGCGGCAGCACCGGCGCGTCCGGCAGCGCCGCATGCGCCGACTCCCGGTGTCCCATCGCGGTCCGGTACGCGAGGACCTGCATGGCATCCATGGAACCCTCCTTCTTAATCCATTAAGACCTTAATCGATTAAGAGGTGGTCAGCAAGAGATCCGCTACGGTGGGAAGATGGCCAGGGTCACGCTGCAGACGATCGCCGATCGGCTGGGCGTGTCCAGGGCGACCGTGTCCTACGCCTTCTCCCGGCCCGACCAGCTCAGCGACGACCTGCGGCGGCGCATCCTCCAGGTCGCCGACGAGCTGGGCTACGCCGGCCCCAACGCGGCCGCGCGCTCGCTGCGCCTGGGCCGGGCCGGCGCGGTGGGCCTGCTGTTCAGCGAGACCCTCGCCTACGCCTTCGCCGACCCGTACGCGCTCGGGTTCTTCCAGGGGCTGGCCACCGCCGCCGAGGAGGCCGGGGTCGGACTGCTCATCCTGCCGCTCCCGCGCGGCGAGAAACGCCCGCCGCCGGTGCGCGACGCGGTGGTCGACGCGTTCTGCGTGGTGTCACTGCCCGACGGCCACCCGGCGCTGGCGGAGGTGCTGGCCCGCAGGCTGCCCACGGTGGTGGTCGACGAGCCGTACGTGCCCGGTCACCCGTTCCTGGGCATCGACGAGCCGGCCGCTGGGGCGCAGGCCGCGCGTCACCTCGTCGAGCTGGGCCACCGGCGCGTCGGCGTGGCCATGGTCGGCCTGCACGACGACGGGCGGACGGGCTGGGCCGACCCCGGGCGCCAGCGCGGCGCCGTGTTCGAGGCGATGCGGGGGCGGCGCTCCGGCTACGAGGCGGCCTGCGTGTCAGCCGGCGTCGACTGGGCGTCCGTGCCGTTCTACGAGCTGAGCAGGAACTCGCGGGCGGCCGGCAGGGAGGCCGGCCACGCGCTGCTCGGGCGCACGCCGCGGCCGACGGCCATCCTGACCAACACCGACGTGCTGGCGCTCGGCATCCTCGACGCCGCCGCCGACCTGGGGCTCGACGTCCCCCGCGACCTGTCGGTGGTGGGGTTCTCCGACAGCGCCGCCGAGGAGGCCGGGCTGACCACGATCCGGCAGGCGAAGCAGGAGATCGGGGCGGCGGCCGGGCGGCTGCTGCTGGAGCCGCCTGACGAGCCCGAGCGGCTGCTGTTCCCGCACGAGCTGATCGTCCGCGCCTCGACCGCGCCGCCGCGTCCGTAGTCCCTCGGGCGAGACGCCTCCCACCAGTCAAGTGGCGTAAACGGCAGGTTTTCAGCTCATTGCACGTGATTGACCTTCGTTGTGAGGTACGCGTAGTTTCGGTGATCGAAGTGCCAGATCCGCGAGCCTGCGAGGGAGACGTGTGATGGGGACCACGGGCGTGGCGATCGTCGGATGCGGCAACATCGCCCAGAGATACGCCGCCGACCTGGCCTCCTACCCCGAGATCGAGCTCCGCGGCGTGCAGGACGTCGACCCCGCGCGGGCCGGGACTCTCGCCGCCGCGCACGGCGTCCGCGCGTACGCGACGATGGACGAGCTGCTGGCCGACCCCGGCGTCGACATCGTGGTCAACCTGACCGCGCACAAGGCCCACTACGAGGTCATCCGCCGCGCCCTGGAGGCGGGCCGGCACGTGCACAGCGAGAAGCCGCTCGCGCTGCGCTACGAGGAGGCGGCCGAGCTGGTGACGCTGGCCGGCGAGCGCGGGCTGCGGCTCGGCGGCGCGCCCGCCACGTTCCTCGGCGAGTCCCAGCAGACGGCGCTCAAGCTGCTGCGCGAGGAGGCGATCGGCCGCGTCCGGCTGGTCTACGCGGAGGTGAACTGGGGCCGGATCGAGGTGTGGCACCCGGAGCCGGTCGGCTTCTACGAGGTGGGGGCGCTGTTCGACGTGGGCGTCTACCCGCTCACGATCGCCACGGCCGCGCTCGGCCCGGCCCGCCGGGTGACCGCGTTCGCCTCCACCCTGCACCCTCAGCGGACCCGCCTCGACGGCCTCCCGTTCACCCTCACCACGCCCGACTACGTGGTGGCCAACATCGAGTTCGAGGGCGGCGTGCTGCTCCGGCTGACCTGCGACTTCTACGTCGACCAGCGCAACACCCACCAGAAGGGCATGGAGTTCCACGGCGACGGCGGATCGCTGCTGCTGCGCGGCTGGCACGACTTCGACGCGCCGCTGGAGATCGCCGCCTTCCGCGAGGAGCCCCGGCCGGTGAAGCCGCTGCGCGAGCCGTACGCGGGCGTCGAATGGGGCCGGGCCGTGCGCGACCTCGCCGCCGCGATCCGCGAGGGGCGGCCGCACCGCGCCACCGGTCAGCAGGCCGCGCACGTGGTGGAGATCCTCTGCGCCGCGCGCGCCTCGTACGAGAAGGGCGGGACTGTCGAGCTGGTCAGCTCGTTCGAACCGCCCGCGCCGATGAGCTGGGCCGAATGACGGGTAGGCCCTCCCCGTAGGCGGCGCACGAGGGGGACACGATGCCGATCAAGGGGCCGATCAAGGGGCCGATCAAGGTCACGGTGTGGGGCGAGAACCGTCACGAGCAGCGCGAGGAGGAGGTGCGGCGGCGCTACCCCGACGGGATGCACGGGGCGATCGCGGCGGGGCTGACCGAGCACCTGGGCTCCCGGGTCCGCGTCCGCACCGCCGTCCTGGACGACCCCGAGCACGGGCTGTCGGACAAGGAGCTCGCCGAGACCGACGTGCTGACCTGGTGGGGGCACATGGCCCACGAGGACGTCGCCGACGAGGTGGTCGAGCGGGTGCGGTCGCGGGTGCTCGGCGGCATGGGGCTGCTGGTGCTCCACTCCGGCCACTACTCGAAGCTCTTCCGCTCCCTGATGGGCACCACGTGCACCCTCAACTGGCGCGACGCCGGAGAGCGCGAGCTGGTGTGGACCGTGGCCCCCGGCCATCCGATCGCCGAGGGGGTGCCGCGCCCGATCGTCATCGGCGAGCACGAGACGTACGGCGAGCCGTTCGGCGTGCCCGAGCCTGACGAGCTGGTGTTCATCAGCTCGTTCGGCGGCGGCGAGGCGTTCCGCAGCGGCTGCTGCTACCGGCGGGGGCTGGGCCGGATCTTCTACTTCAGCCCCGGCGACCAGAACTACCCCGTCTACCACCATCCCGACGTGCGCCGCGTGCTGGCCAACGCCGTGCTGTGGGCGGCCCCGCCGGCGGGCGTCGGCGAGCCGCTGGACAACGCGCACACGCCGGTCCGGTGGTAGGCGCTCTTACCGGACTATCGACCGCCGGTCAGGAAAGAGAAAAACGCCGCTAGACCGTTCCAGAAAAAAACGGTAAAGCCCATGATCAGCGACTTTACCGGTGAGTTGATCAGCCTCTTGACGGGCTGAATCCGATCATGAAAAGCTCTGGTCGCGCGCAGTATCGGCACTCGTCAAGGGGTCGGCATGACTTATTTATCCCGCGTCCGCGCCATCGACAATTCCATTATTCAACTAGAAGTCGAGGACAACGACAAAGAACTGCTGCACGTCTGGTGCGGCCATGTGCGTTACAACCCGAAATACGGGAGCCGCGACACGACGGCCGATGTCTGGGCCCTCGAACTCGCGCCCCTGACCTCGCTCGGCTCGGCCGTGCAGGCGGTCGGCGGCAAGGAGCGTGAGCGCCTGTCCGTGGCGGGCGGCGAGCTCGTCGTCCACGACTGCAAGGATCCCCAGGACGCCCGCTGGGCCGCCTGGCTCGGCCCCTGGCACATGGTGCACGGCATGTTCTACGCCCCGGAATGGGAGACGAAGGACATCATCGACACCTTCGCCCGGGTCGCGTGGACCGACACCCCCGAAGGCATGACCGCCGACGCCGGGCAGCGCTTCCAGCTGTCCATGGCCATGTACACGCAGACCATCGCCGGGGTCGGGTCGCTGCTCGTCGAGCCCAAGCAGACCAGCTCCAAGCGGATCCCGGCCTGGCGCGGCTACGAGACGAGCGCGGGCGAGATCTGGCGGGACGACGACGAGTCCAACACCCACGCGCAGCCTCTGATCATGGTCACCGACACCGCCGTGGTCACCCTGTCCCCGTGGGACGCCCCGCGGCAGGACCGGCCCGGCGTCTCCGTGCGTTCCCTGGGCGTGGCGGCCGAGGACGCCGCCGCCACCTTCCTCACGAAGATCAAGCGCCTCGAGTGGACCGCGTAGGTGGAGCCCACCACCGCCGCGATCATCGTCCTCGCCGTCCTGGTCGGGCTGCTCTTCGCGGCCGGGGCGGGTCTCTACCGCCGGGTCCGCGAGCTGGAGCTGGCCACCTACGAGGGCGTCGGCGTCCGCTTCACCTCCGGGCAGCACGAGCAGGCACGCTCGGCCATCACCAGGCCGGACGGCACGACGCTGGTCGTGAAGATCAACAGACAGTGCTCCATCTGCGACGACGTCCTCGTCGCCGTGGCCAAACTGGCTCCCGAACTCCCTGAGGACCACTCCTTCGCGGTGGTGTCCGACGACCCGGGCTTCGGCAAGAGCCTCCCCGAGACGGTACGGGTGATCAAGGACCCCGAGATGTGGCGGTCGATCACCGTCCCGTACGCACCCGCCCTCCTCGTCGTCGGCCCTGACGGGCTGGTCGTGTTCTCGACCCCGGTCGGGTCCGGCGAGGCGCTGGTGGACGTCGTGGAACGAGCGTTGGAGAAACGAAGGGAAGCACAGCCGTGACCATCTCGGACGAGAGAAGTTCGATCCTCGACCAGATTCCGAGCGCGAATCGGGAGCCCGTGGACGCGGTCCCGTCCAGGGTCGCCGCGACCAAACCGCGTCCGAGTCGCCGGGGCGTGTTCGGCCTCGCCCTCGGCGTGGCGACGGCGGCCGGGCTCGGCGCCCTCGACCTGCTGCCCGGCTCCCGCCCGCGCAGCGCCGCCGCCGCCGTCTACAAGACCGTCTGGGACACCTGCAAGGGATTCATCAACGCGTCGTCGGTGTGCGTGCCGTCCTCGGCCTACTACGGCTCCGACAACTGCACGGGCTCCTGGCACCGCGACGACGGCTACTCGGGCACCTGCGTCAGCATCAACTACACCTCGTACGCCGACTCGTGCGCCGGCCGCAACGCCTGGCGCTGGACCGGCGGCAGCACGACCAGCAAGCGGCGCAAGTGCTCCGACGGCTACCGCTACGTGGTGGCCTGCGGCGCCAGCGGCTCCGGCCAGTTCTCGATCTGCAGGACCACGATCTGAGTGAGTGACAACACGTCGGCCTCCCTCCGCCTGCTCTGGCCCGGCTTCGGGCTCATCGCGGCGGGGGAGGCGGCCGTGCTCGCGGCCCTGACCTCGGCAGGGGCGCTCGGTGCGGGCACGACCGGCTTCGTCTGGCTGGTCGCCGCCCTGGTCGCCGGGTTCTCGCTGTCGGGCTCCGTTTGAAGCCTCAACAGCGCCTGGGTGCTGTCCTCGTCGGTCCGGCGGGGCTCTGACGTCTCGGGGTTCGTCCTCGGTCTTTTCTTGGGTGCGATGGGCACTGCGTTCGCCTTCGTGGTGGTCGGCTCGCTCCTGCGCGTGCCGTTCCCGCCCGCCGTGGCGCGGGTGGTGGTCGTCGTCGCGGCGATGGTCCTGCTGCTGCAGGAGATCGGCGTGCTCCGGTTCCCGATCCTGCAGAACGCGCGGCTCGTCCCGCAGTTCGTCACCAGGATCCCGTTCTGGGGCTCGGTGCAGTTCGGCATGGAGATGGGCACGGGCATGCGCACGTACTCGCCTACGGCGCTGCCGCACATCATGGCGATCTCCATCGTGTTCCTCGCCTCCTGGCAGCAGGCGCTCCTGGCCGGCGCCGGGTTCGCGCTCGGCAGGGCCGTGATGCTGCTGACGTTCGTGGCCGCGCGCAGCAAGAACAGCGCGGACAAGGCCTTCTCCTTCGAGCTGCCGAGGCTCCGGCCGCTGTTCGTGGTCCTGGTGATCCCGATGCTGGCCCTGATGGTGATCGCGTGATCGTCGTCCGGTACGCGCTGGGGCTGGTGCTCGTCCTGGCCGTCGCGGGCAAGCTGCGGGATCCGCGCGGCTTCCGCGACAGCCTCGGCGCGTTCGGGCTGCGGGGCGCGGTGGGCACGGCCGCCGCGGGCGCGGTCGTGGCCGTGGAGGCGGGCACGGCCGCGTTGCTGTTCTCCCCCGCCCCTGGCCTGGTGGCGGGGGTGGCGGCGACGGTGCTGGGGGCCGGCTTCACCGCGGCGCAGACGTACCTGGTCGCCGCGGGCGGGCCGGCGGCCTGCCAGTGCTTCGGCGTCCGCGAGCCGGTGTCCTGGCGCACCTGGGCCAGGGCCGCGGCGGTGCTGGCCCTGGGCCTGCTGCTGCTCGCCGTCCCGGCCTGACTGGCACGATCTCGCGAACGGCCTCAACCTCCGGCGGGGTGCGGAGAGTCCTCTCCTATGACGCCGCAGGACTGAAGGGCTGGGCCGATTGATCGACACCGAGGGTTTCCGCGACTTCGTGGCCGCGCGTGGCCACGCCCTGTCCAGGACGGCGTTCCTGCTCACCGGCGACCACGGCCAGGCGGAGGACCTGCTGCAGGAGACGCTGGTCAAGGCCGCCACCCGGTGGCGCAGGGTCTCCGCCGCGGCCGATCCCGAGGCGTACGTGCGCACGATGATGCTCAACCAGCTGCGCACCTGGCGCCGCCCTCGTCGGCTCACCATCGTCCCGACCGCCGACCTGCCGGACTCCGGGCCGCACCACGACCAGTCCACGCAGGCCGACCTGAAGATCATGTTAGGGCGCGCGCTCGGCGTGCTCACGGCCAAGCAGCGGATCGTGCTCTACCTGCGGTTCTACGAGGACCTCCCGGAGTCGGCGGTCGCCGCGCAGCTGGGCTGCTCGGTCGGGACGGTCAAGCGGCACGCGCACGACGCGCTCAACCGCCTGCGCCGGGTGGCGCCGCGACTGCTGGAGAGGGTGTGCCCATGAACCTCCGCGACACGTACCACCGGCTAGGAGCCGACGCGCGCGACTACGCGGACGCGGACCTCGCCCTGCGCGTCCTGCGCCGCCGCAGGACCGTACGGGCCGTGACCGGCGCGGCGGCGGCGGCCCTGCTCGTGGCCGGAGGGTTCGGGCTGCTACAGAACCTCACCCGCTCCGCCGAGACCATCACGGCGGTGCCGGCGGTCTCCACGAGCGCGGGGTACCCGTCCCTGCCTTCGAGCGGTCCGGTGGGCCGCGGCGCGGTCGTGTACGCGCCGTGCCGGAGCTCCTGCCCCACGCTGCTCACCCTGGAGGACGGCCGGACCTACGGGCTCGGCGCGCGGACCGTGCACCCGCAGGGCAACATCACGCTGTCCCCCGACGGCCGCTGGCTGGGCCTGCCCACGCCGGACGGCTACGAGCTCAGGGACCTGCTGGGCGGCACCGCGCATCGGGTCCCCGTGCCCGGTGACGGCCGGGCCGACAGCGCCTACAGCCCGTGGGCGTGGTCGGCCGACTCCCGCAGGCTGATCCTCGGCTACCACGCGAGCGGGGACGTGCACGCGTACACCGACGTGCGTCTCGATGACGGGCGGGCGGAGCCGCTGACCCCGCCGGAGGGGTACGAGCCGGTCGGCGTGCTCCCGTCGGGCGAGCTCGTCCTCCTGGCGCTCGGGCAGGACGGCGACGGCGCGCGCGAGCGGGTGCGGCTGCGGGTGGGCGGGACGGCCCGCACGCTCTCGGCGACCGGGTCCGGGGTGCTGTCCGACGCCGACCACGGGCTGTCCGTCCAGGTCAGCGGGGAGCGGATCTTCGTGCTGGAGTACACCGGCGACAGCGTCGCCGTGCTGCGGTTCGATCCGCGCGGCACGCTCGTCGAGCGCACGCCGCTGCCGGACGGGCAGTACGCCCTCGGGCCCACGAGGGACGGGTACGCGGTCGTCCAGCCACCGGCCGACCAGCGGGGACGCCTGCGGCTGCTGACCACCGACGGGCATGTCCTGCGCGACCTGCCGGGCGAGGCGGAGCCGGCGATCCCGGGCCTGGCCCGGCACTGACTTGTTGAGCGGAGGCGGACGGGAATCGAACCCGCCGCGCCGAGATGCTCGGCGCCACCGGTTTTGAAGACCGGGAGGGCCACCAGGCACCTGGACGCCTCCGCTCGCGATCTTAGCGCTCCGGGCGGCCCGTTCCGGCGATCCGGCGCGAGCCGTCCTCGGCCCTGCGCGTCGCGCCGGTCCTGTCCAAGTGTTCGAGCAGCGGGATGACCACCCGGCGGGACGTGCCCAGCGCCTTGCGCGCGTCGGCGGCGGTGAACGGCTGGGCCAGGCCGGACAGCACGGTGAGCGCCCTTTCGGGTGCGCCCGGGGGCAGGACGACGCCGGGCGCGAGCCGTACCAGGTGTCCGGCGGCCTCCGCCGCGGCCAGATCGCGGCCGTCGAGACCGAGCTCGGCCAGCCTGGCGGCGTCGGGGGCGGCGAACGGCGCGGCGGCCCAGTCGCTGCGCAACCGCTCGACGCCGGGCGCGAGCTCCGGCGGCGCGGCGGTCAGCCGTCCCCGGGAGCGGCCGAGCGGCGTCCGCTCGGCGAGCGCGTCCACGAGCGACCGGTCGGGCAGGCCCAGCGCCTGCCTGACCTCCTCGGCCGACATCCCGGGATCGTGCGGGCTGGCCTCGGCGTGCGCGGTCACGACCTCGACCAGCCGGGCCCTGAGCGACTCCCAGTGCTCGGGATCGGCGACCCACGCGCCGGCGACGGGCTCGGCGGTCGCCGGCGCGCCCATGGCGGCCAGCTCGTCCAGCCTGGCGATCCCCCGCCGCCGCAGCTCCGCCTCTCCGTCGGGAACGCCGTCCAGGGCGGCCAGCTCCTCCGCCCGCCGCCTCGCCGCACCCCTGCGACGCAGCGCGGGCGGCCGGACGTCGAGTACGGTCACCCCCCAGACCCTGCGGCTGCCGGGATCGCGCAGCAACGCCCGATCACCGATACGCAGCGGAAGCGGCCTCTCCAACGTGACCCGCACAGTGTCCCCGCCATACGCACGATCGAGCACCGATTCCCCGCCGTACGCACGATCGAGCGTGACATGCACCGCGTCACCCCCGAACGAACGGCCCCCCGCGCCGTCGGCAAGCAGCCGATTCCCCGCGCCGAGCCCGAGGTCTCCAGGCGAGCGGTCCCGGAGGTCGCGAGCGGCCACTCCCGGCGAGTCCTGAAGGTCGCGGGCGGATGTTCCAGGCGGATGGTCCCGGAGGTCGCCAGCAGACACTCCCCGCGAATGATCCCGGAGGTCGCGAGCGGCCACTCCCGGCGGGCGATCCTGAAGGTCGCGGGCGGACGCTGCAGGCGGGTGATCCCGGAGGTCACCAGCAGACACTCCCCGCGAATGATCCCGGAGGTCGCGAGCGACCAATCCCGGCGGATGGCCCTGAAGGTCGCGAGCGGCCACTCCCGACGGGTGATCCTGGAGGTCCCGAGCGACCAATCCCGGCGGATGGCCCTGAAGGTCGCGAGCGGCCACTCCCGACGGGTGATCCTGGAGGTCCCGAGCGGACACTCCCGGCGGATGACCCTGAAGGTCGCGGGCGACTCCCCCAGACGGGCGATCCCGGAGGTCGTGGGCGGCTCCTCCATACGGGTGATCCTGAACGTCGCCGACGGACGCTCCCGGCGAGTCCTGAAGGTCGTGGGCGGACGCTCCGGGTGGGTGGTTACGGACGGTTCGGGGGGAGAGGGCTGTCAGGGGGCGGATGCGGGCGGGGGTGGCCGTTGTGCCGATGTGCCAGATGGCGTGGTGGGGGACGTCGGTCGCGGGTGAGAGCCGGACGTCGGCCTGGGTGACCTCCAGCCAACGGTCCGGGGTGAGGAGGGCGTCGCCGCGGCGGGGGGTGGCCGCGCCGCGCAGGTTGACCGCGACCCGGGCCGGGCCGCGGACCTCGTCGCGGGCCGTGCCGAGGCTGTGCAGGCCGCGGACGCGGACGGGCTCGCGGCCGGCCATCAGCCGGTCGCCGGTACGGATCGTGCCCGCGCCGAGCGTCCCGGTCACGACGGTGCCGCGGCCCTCGACGGTGAACACCCGGTCGATCCAGAGGCGGACGTCGGCGTCCGGGGACGGCTCGGGCTCGGGAAGGGCGGACAGCGCCGCTCTCAGCTCGGCCAGCCCGTCGCCGCGGACGGCGCTCACGGCGACCGCCGGGATCCCGTCGAGGCCGGTGCCGCGCAGCCGTTCCCGGCAGGCGGCCAGGACAGGACCCGGGTCCGCGAGGTCGGCGCGGGTGACCGCGAGAACCCCGGTGGTGATGCCGAGCGCGTCGACGATCCGCAGGTGCTCCTCCGACTGCACGGCCCAGCCGTCGTCGGCGGCGACCACGAACAGCACGGCCGGCGCGGGGCCGACCCCGGACAGCATGTTGCCGATGAACCGTTCGTGGCCGGGCACGTCGACGAAGGCCAGCCCGTCGGTCCAGACGAAGCCGAGGTCCAGGGTGAGGCCGCGGCGGCGTTCCTCCTCCCACCGGTCGGGCTCCATCCCGGTCAGCGCCCGGAGCAGGGTCGACTTGCCGTGGTCGACGTGCCCGGCGGTGGCGATCACGCGCATGCCGCCGCCTCCCAGGCGGCCGCCACCGCCGCCGCGAGGTCCCCGTCGTCGTCCGGGGCGACGGCGCGCAGGTCCAGCAGGTAGCGGTCCGCGGCGGCCCGGCCGACCACGGCGGGGGTCCCGGTCCGCAGCGGGCCGGCGAGCGCGAGCGGTACGGTGACGGCCACGCTGGGCAGCTCCACCCCCGGCGCGCCCCCTCCGCCGACCGCCGCCACGGTGTCCACGACGTCGGCCTTGACCCCGTCCGCGTGCAGCAGGAGCAGGAGCTCGTCCGCGCGGCGGCGCAGCGTGGGCAGGTCCGCGAGGAGCGCGGCGCGGGTCGGGTTGGCGGCGTGCGTGAGCGTGGCCTCCAGGGCGGCGAGGGTGAGCTTGTCGACGCGCAGCGCGCGGGCCAGGGGGTGGGTGCGGAGCCGTTCGACCAGGCCGGTCCGGCCGAGCAGGAGCCCGCACTGGGGGCCGCCGAGCAGCTTGTCGCCGCTGGCCGTCACCAGGTCGGCGCCCTGCTCCAGCCAGGTGGCCGCGTCCGGCTCGGCCGGCAGCGCGGGCTCCGGGCGCAGCAGCCCCGAGCCGATGTCGCCGACGACCGGGACGCCCAGCCCCGCAAGCTCGCCCACGCCGGGCGTCCCCGCGAAGCCCTCGACGCGGTAGTTGGACGGGTGGACCTTCAGCACGAACCCGGTCGCGGGGCCGATCGCCGCCCCGTAGTCGGCGACGGTGGTGCGGTTCGTGGTGCCGACCTCCCGCAGCCGGGCGCCGGTGGACTCCAGCAGCTCGGGCAGCCGGAACCCGGCGCCGATCTCGACCAGCTCGCCCCGGCTGATGACGATCTCCTTCCCGTACGCGAGCGCGGTCGCCGCGAGGACGAGGGCGGCCGCGTTGTTGTTGACGACGTGCACCGCCTCCGCCGCCGGGACGGCCTGGGCCAGGGCCGCCAGGGCGCCGCGCCCGCGCCGTCCCCTGCGTCCGGTGACCAGGTCGAGCTCCACGTCGGTGGATCCGGCCGCCACCCGCACGGCCTCCAGCGCCGGTCCGGACAGTGGCGCCCGGCCCAGGTTGGTGTGCACGACCACCCCCGTGGCGTTGATCACGCGGCGCGGCCCGGCGTCCGACAGCGACGCCAGCGCGGTCTCGGCCACCAGTTCGGGGTCGATCTCGCCATCACGTGCCCGGCGCTGCGCCGCGGTGACCGCGGCCTTCACCCGGCTCCTGCCGAAGACGGGGGTGAGCTCGGCCAGGCGGGGATCCGCCAGGACCGCGTCCGTGCGGGGAATCCGGCGCCGTTGATCGGTCATGGTCATCTGCCATACCGGAAACCCGCGATCCGCGCAATGATGTGATCATGATGAGGCTTACCCAATACGCCCAGGGCGGCGGCTGCGCGTGCAAGATCCCTCCCGGAGAGCTGGAGGACGTGCTGGCCGGCCTGGCCCGGCCGCAGGGCGCTGATCTCGTGGTCGGCCTCGACAGCGGTGACGACGCGGCGGTCGTCAGGATCGAGGGCGGGACGGCGATCGTGAGCACCGCCGACTTCTTCACGCCGGTGGTGGACGACCCGTTCGACTGGGGACGGATCGCGGCGGCCAACGCGCTCTCGGACGTCTACGCCATGGGCGGGCGCCCGTTGATGGCGATCAACCTGCTGTGCTGGCCCCGCGAGACTCTCCCATACGAGCTCGCCCGCGAGGTGCTGCGCGGGGCCGCGGAGGTCGCGGCGGACGCCGGCTGCCACGTCGCCGGAGGTCACAGCGTGGTCGACGTCGAGCCCAAGTACGGCATGGCGGTGACGGGGCTGGCTGACCCGGACCGGCTGATGCGCAACGACGCCGGGGTCGCGGGCGTGCCGCTGTCGCTCACCAAGCCGCTCGGCCTGGGCGTGCTCAACAACCGGCACAAGGCGACGGGCGAGGTGTTCCCGCACGCCGTCGCCACCATGACCGCGCTCAACGCGGCGGCGAGCCGGGCGGCGCTGGAGGCCGGGGTGCGCTGCGCCACCGACGTGACCGGGTTCGGGCTCCTGGGTCACCTGTTCAAGCTCGCCCGCGCCTCGGGGGTGACGGCGGTGGTGGACGCGGCCGCGGTGCCGATCCTGGACGACGTCCGCCGGAGCCTGCGCGAGGGGTACGTGCCGGGCGGTTCCCGCCGCAACCTGGACTGGGTCGCCGGCCACGTCGACCCGGGCGGCGCGGACGAGGAGACGATGCTCCTGCTCGCGGACGCCCAGACCTCGGGCGGCCTGCTGATCGCCGGCGAGATCCCGGGCGCCCCGGTCATCGGCGAACTGGTGCCGCGCGGCGACCACGCCATCGTCATCCGATAAGCAGGCGGGCCTTTCTAGCAGCGTTATACGCCGAAAATTCCGGAAATATCGCTTTTCACCTATTGCGGTTGCCCGAAGTCGCCTTCCCCCCTATGGTCCCGCCATGTGAAAACCCTCATGATCGCCGCGCTGGCGACCATCACCCTTCCGCTGTCCGGCACCGCGGCCAACGCCGCCATGGACCCGATCAACAGCCCCGAGCTCACCAAGAACGACCTCTACGCCACCGGGCCTCTCCCCCGTACGAAGTGCGCGGAGAAGCGCATCAGGACAGGCGACAAGAAGCAGGCCCGGGCCTATATCGACGCCGTCGTCGCCTGCCTCAACAAGACCTGGGGCGCGCACCTGACGAAGGCCGGGGTGGACTTCGGCAAGATGCGCGTCAAGCACTTCAACCGGATCCCGAAGAAGTACTGCGGCCTGGACGTGGACAAGGACGACTCGCAGGCCTGGTACTGCGAGAAGACCGAGACGCTCGCCGTCCAGGTGGGCAAGACCTGGGTCGAGGATCCGGACGACCTGTGGCTCTTCAACTACACGGCCGGCATGTACGGCTACCACGTCCAGAAGCTCACCGGCATCACCGACGCCTACAACGACGAGCCCTACGACAACAAGACGGAGCTGCGGGAGCAGTCGCGCCGCGTCAGCCTGCAGACCGACTGCCTCGGCGGGGCTTTCCTGAAGAGCGTGTGGCCGCTCAAGGGCAGGACGTCGCGTGACTATCGCGAGCTGCTGAGCCTGGTCCAGGGCGACACCGGCTCGGAGCGCTGGGTCGGGAAGACGGCCAACGTGCGTGCCTGGATCAAGCAGGGCTTCGCCACCGGTGACCCCAAGTCCTGCAACACCTGGGCGGCGTCGTCCTCCAAGGTCTCCTGACCGGCGTCACCGTCGGCCGCGCATGAGGCCGTGACAGGCGATGGCGGCGGCGGCGACCACGTTCAGCGAGTCCACGCCCGCGTCCATGGCCGCCGGGCTCATCGGGATGCAGACCGGCTCGTCCGCCTCGTGCAGCCACCGCGACGACAGGCCGTCGCCCTCGGCGCCGAGCAGCAACGCCACCCGGTCACCCAGCTTGACCTCGTCGAGCGGGGTGGCCGACTGGTCGGGGGTCAGCGCCAGGGTCTGGAAGCCGGCCGCGCGCAGCTCGTCCAGGCCGGTGTACCAGTTGTCCATCCGGGCGTACGGGATCGAGAACACCGCCCCCATCGAGACCTTCACCGCGCGCCGGTAGAGCGGATCCGCGCAGCGGGGAGACAGGATGACGCCGCCGACGCCGAGTGCGGCGGCGCAGCGGAAGACGGCGCCGACGTTGGCGTGGTCGACGATGTCCTCCAGGACGACGAGGCGGTCGGCCGACTCCATGACCGAGGCGGTGGACGGCAGCGGGAGGCGGGCCATCGAGGCGAGGGCGCCCCGGTGGACCTGGAAGCCGGCGGTGGCGGTCATGATCTCGTCGCTGACCACGTACACGGTGGCGTCGCCGAGGACGTCGGCGAGCGGCTGGAGCCAGCGGCGGGTGGTGAGGACGGAGCGGATCGGGTAGCCCGCGCCGACGGCGCGCCTGATCACCTTCTCGCCCTCGGCCATGAACAGGCCGCGCTCGGCCTCCAGGCTCTTGCGCAGCTCGACGTCGCGCAGTCTGGTGAAGTCGGTCAGGCGGGGATCGGCGGCGTCCGTGACGTACTCAAGCACGTTCCGATACTGCCATGAGCCGTCTGACCTGCCAGACGGCCGCGTAGCAGAGCAGCACGAGGCAGAACCCCACGACGGTGCCGGCGCCGACCTTGGTGATGACCCCGGGCAGGCCGAAGACCGGGTTGGGTTCGTCCAGGCGGGGCCAGGCGAACGCGCCGGCGACGACGCCCGCCGCGCTCCAGGCCAGGACCGTCCAGCGCGTCCGCGAGGGGGTGCGCAGGTCGGCGGGCACCGGCACGGGCGCCATCCTGGACAGGCCGCGCCAGGCCCACCACACGACGATCACCAGCCCCACCGCCGACGAGGTGTACTGCAGGACCCGGAACAGCGGCAGCACGCCGAGCACCGGGGTCGCCAGCCACGCGCCCCACTCCCCCGGCCCGGTGGAGTGGGTGAAGGAGTCCCAGGCGACGTGGCTGGCCGAGCCGATCAGGCCGCCGGCCACGACGGCCGGAAAGCCGCGGGCGAGCTGCGGCCAGGCGGGGCGCAGCGTGGCGGCGCGGCCCGCCAGCGCGGGCGGGAGCAGGGCCAGGAGCGGGTCGCGGAGCAGGCCGTGGAAGAGGACCAGCAGGATGAGCATCGCCGCCAGGTCCACCGTCACCACGCCCTGCCAGGAGTGCCAGTCGCTGTAGTCGGGCAGGAACGGCAGGAAGATCGGCAGGTCGGGCACCATCGCGCCGAGCGCCAGCGCCCACGGGTCGGCGAGGCGGCGCAGGCGGGCCGACGAGATGAGGGGCAGCACGAGCGCCATGTGGCTGGGTGTGAACGGCACCGGCCCCCCTGTACGAGTCGCTCCTTGATCACGACACTACCCGCGAAGTTCGGCCGTCCCTCGCCTCCACCCTCTAGGGTCACGAGCAGTGATGAGGTCGCCACGGACGCTGTCGGCGGCGAAAGCGGGGGTTCAAGGTGTCTGACCAGCGAGTTCATGCACATCCTGTGGCGTCGTCCGAATGGCTGCGCGCGGCGCGGAACGCGCGGTCCCTTTCCCTGGTCACGCTCGTCTGGCTCGGCGTGGAGAGCACGCTGGGGCTGGCGGCCGGGTTCGGCGCGCACTCGGTCGCGCTGATCGGGTGGGGGCTGTCGGCCCTGGTGGAGGCGCTGGCCAGCCTGATCGTGGTGTGGCGGTTCACCGGCGAGCGCACGCTGTCGGAGACGGCCGAGCTCCGGGCGCGGCGGGCCGTGGCGGTGAGCTTCTGGCTGCTCGCCCCGTACCTGATCGTGCATGTGGGCCACGACTTGGACGCCGGCCACCGCGCGGAGGTGAGCCTGCTCGGCATCGTGGTGACGTCGGTGAGCCTGGTCAGCATGCCGGTGCTGGGCGTGCTGAAGCGGCGGCTGGGGGTGCGGCTGGCGTCCGGGGCGACCGCGGGCGAGGGCACCCAGAACATCATCTGCGGTCTGACGGCCGCGGGCGTGCTCGCCGGGCTCTGGTTCAACACCCTCGGCCTGTGGTGGGTCGATCCGATCGTGGCGCTGGTCCTCGCCGTAGTCGCGGTACGCGAAGGGATACGGGCGTGGCGTGGTCACACGTGCTGCCACTGAACACGACCCTGAGTAATTACTGCACCAAAAGAGGTGTTTTGCCCCGGCAAGCCTACCGAGTATCGTTCCCCGGGTATCGAGGAGTACCACCCGCCAGGGTCTCCGGAAGGTCAGGCTCAGCCAGGCGATCAAGAACACCAAGAGGGACACCGTGGGGCGACACCGCACAGACGACATCGACGGCGGCTACCGAGCCCAGGACCCATCTTCCCGCTCCGCGCGCAGACGGGCGCGTGGACGCGGACGGGTCCTGGTGCCGCTCGCGGGAGCCGTGGCGCTGGCGGTGCTGCTCGGCGTAGCGGCGTTCGTCATCTTCACCCGCGAACACGACTGCTCCGCCGGAAGGCTGCCGCTGCGGGTGGTGGCGAGCCCGGACATCCAGCCGGCGCTGAACAAGATCGCGGGCACGTACACCAAGGCCCTGCACTCGATCGACAGCAAGTGCGTCGAGGTCACGGTGGCCAAGGAGACCTCCGCGAAGGCC
This sequence comes from Nonomuraea sp. NPDC049486, assembly GCF_040676925.1. Lineage (NCBI taxonomy): Bacteria > Bacillati > Actinomycetota > Actinomycetes > Streptosporangiales > Streptosporangiaceae > Nonomuraea > Nonomuraea sp. NPDC049486. The sequence continues at coordinate 310,416 of NZ_JBFAPV010000007.1, read as the reverse complement.
GCGAGCGCGGTCGCCGCGGGCAAGTTCGCCGGTGACATCTGGGTGCCCGACTCCAGCCTGATCCTGAGCCAGCTGAGCAGCCGCGTGTCGGAGCAGGTCGAGGTGCCCCAGCCCGCCGGTTCGATCGCCTCCTCGCCCGTCGTGCTGGCGACGGCCGCGTCCGCGGCGGCCAAGCTGGAGGGCACGCTGAAGCCGAGCTGGTCCGGCCTGGTGGCGGCGGCGAACGTGGCCGACCCCGACGGCCCCGGCAAGAAGGTGCGCGTGGTCGCCCTCGACCCGCAGAAGAGCTCGGCCGGGATGGCGGCCCTGATGGCCGCGTCCGGCGTGGCCAGGGAGGCGGGCCAGAGCAAGGCGCTGGTGGGCGCGCTCAAGGAGCTGTCGGGCCAGGTCGCGGCCGACTCGACCGCGCTGCTCGCCAGCCTCACGGTCAAGTCCGGCGGGAAGGTGCCGATCGGCGTCAGCTCCGAGCAGGCCATCCACGTGCACAACACGAAGAAGCCGGAGACGCCGGCGGTCGCGCTCTACCCGGCCGAGGGCACGCTGAGCCTCGACTATCCCCTCACCGTCCTCACGAAGGACCTGGCGACGCAGAAGGCCGCGGCCGACTTCCGCCAGGAGCTGGCCAAGGAGTCCGCGCTCAAGGTGCTGCGCGCGCAGGGCTTCCGCGGCCCCGACGGCACGGCGGGCGAGGCGCTGTCGGAGGCCAAGGGCTTCGTCCCCGCCGCCCCCAAGGCGCTGCCGGAGCCCGACGTCAAGACGGTCGCCACCGTCAGCCAGACCTGGACCAGGCTGAACCTCGGCACCCGCCTGCTCACGCTGCTCGACGTCTCGGGCACGATGGCGCTGCCGGTCCCCGGCACGAACCTGACCCGCATGCAGGCCATCAGCAAGATCGCCACCGAGGGCCTGACGCTGTTCCCGGCGAACTCCGAGATGGGCGTGTGGATGTTCTCCACCCACCTCGACGGCCAGGGCAAGGACTGGAAGGAAGTCGTCTCCGTCGGCCCGCTCACCCAGAGCGTCGACGGCGTGCTGCGCAAGGACGCGCTGGCCAGGGAGCTCGCCTCGGTCCAGGCCAAGGCCACCGGCGACACCGGCCTGAACGACACGATCAAGGCCGCCTACACCGAGATGACCAAGACGTACGCCCGAGACAGGATCAACACGCTGCTGATCCTGACCGACGGCGCGGGGAACGACGACCCCGACGGCGGCGTCAGCGACGCGGAGATCCTGCGGTTCCTGAAGGAGACCTACAACCCGGAGCGGCCGGTCAGCATCCTGCTGATCGCGTTCGGCCCCGAGGCGCAGGCGGGCAAGCGGCAGATGGACGCGGTGGCGCGGGCCACCGGCGGCGAGGCCTACATCGCCAAGGACCCGCTCCAGGTGCGCGACTTCTTCCTCCAGGGCATGGAACGCCGCCTCTGCTCCCCCAACTGCGACGGCTGACACAACCGTCACATCTACCCCTGTTTTACCTGGTTAAGCCACTTGGGCACGACCTGGCAACCCGCCGGGCACCAGGGACGTCCTCTACGCCGGGGATTCCTTGTCACCCGCGGGGAGGTACTGGTGCCTGGATGGCCGGCGGTCGACCGCGCCCACGATCTGGAACTGGTGGCGGCGTTGCGGCGCGCCGATCCGGGTGCGCCTGAGCGCCTGTACGACGCGTACGGCGACCGGCTGCACGACTACGCCGCCTCGCTCCTGGGCGACCGGCGCGCGGCCGACGCGGTGCACGACGCGGTGGTGACCGCGCAGGGGTGCGCCGACCGGCTGCGCGAGCCGGCCAGGTTACGCGCCTGGCTGTACGCGCTGGTCAGGTTCCAGGCGATGGCCAGGCTCGGCCACCATCGCGGGGCCGCGGCGCCGCTGGACGACCCCGACGACCACGAGCTGGCCGAGCTCGTCGGGGCCGCGCTGGGCGAGATGCGCAGGAGCGAGCGGGAGATCCTGGAGCTGTCGACGCGGCACGGGCTCACGCCCGCCGAGGTCGGCTCGGTGCTGGGGCTGACCTCGCGGCAGGCGGCGAGCAGGCTGCGCCGGTCGCGCGACCTGCTGGAGAACGCGGCCGCGGCGGTGGTGCTGGCCAGGACCGGCCGGGCGCACTGCCCCGAGCTCTCGGCGCTGGTGGACTCGTGGGAGGGGCCGCTGACGCCGCCGCTGCGCCGGCGGCTGGCCGCGCACATCGGCGGCTGCGAGGTCTGCACCGAGCGGCGGCGCGCGCAGGTGTCCGCGGTGCGGCTGCTGGAGATGCTCCCGGTGGCGTACGCGCCGTTCTCCCTGCGCGAGCGGGTGCTCGGCACGTGCGCGGACCCGGCGCTGGGCGACACCCGCACGATGATCCTGGACCGGGGCGACGGCTTCGACCGCGGCGGCTTCCCCGTGCCGCCCGGCCGGTCGCGGCGGCGCGGGCGGCGCGGGCTCGCGCCGGCGCTGCTGGCGGCCGCGGCGCTGCTGGCCGGCACGGCCGTGCTGGTCGCCATGACCGGCCACGAGGGCGCCAAGACCGCGCTGGACCTGCGGCCCGAGGGCTCGCCCACCGCACACGTGCTGCCGGAGAGCCCGCCGGCCGAGACCGAGGAGGAGTCCGGCCCCACCCCGAGCCCGAGCGAGAGCAGGCGCGAGCGCACGCCGTCGCCGAAGCCGACGCGGCGGCCCGCCGCCGACCTGGCGACCACCAGGCCCCCGGCCGTCAGCACCCCCACCCGGCGGCGGGCCGCCCGTCCCGCCAGGCTCACCACGACCTGCCCGGAAGAGGTGGCCGGCGCCGCCACGATCGGGTTGCGCGCCCGCAACAGGACTGTCTCCTGGAAGGCCGCGGCGTCGGAAGGACTGGGCGTGGTCCCGGCCGCGGGCTCGATCAAGCCCGGCGGCACGGCGGTCGTCTGGGTCACGGTGGAGGATCCCGGCACAGAGGGCAGCGGAACGGTGACGATCACCTCGAACGGCGGCGGCTCGGCCTGCGCGCTGAGCTGGGACGACCCGGCCGTGCCAGGCCCCACCAGGCTGCCCGACGACGACGTCACCGCGAGCGCCGGACCGACCGGCACACCGGTGCCCGAAGCCGCCAGTTCGTCATCGCGTTAAAAAATGCGATAAGTCGGACGCGAAGTCGGTACGTGTGTGGCAGATAGGGCATCCTGGTGTAGCTGGGGAACGTGTCAGGCCGAGGTGGTTCCTACCCATGTGGTCAATCCCACATGGGTAAGTGGCGACCTGCGGTAAACCTGACGTGGTCCTCACGCGTCGGCGTTGACGCGCGCGCGCATGGATTGATGCCATGGAGCGATCAACCGCGCACCTCGAAGCGAAGAACCGGGAGAGAGACGGCATGCTCAAGCAGCACCGCAGAGCGGTCACGTGGCTGCTCTCGCTGGCCTGCATAGCGGGGGCGGTCATCGCTCTGCTCGACATCGACACGCCTCTGCGGCCGTTCCTGATCTCCCTCTTCCTTCTGGTCGTGCCGGGCACCGCGGTCGTCGGCCTGTTGCGCGATCGTGATCCGCTTGCCGCACTATCGGTAGGAGCCGCCGCGAGCCTCGTGATCAACGTGCTGCTGGCCCAGGCCATGCTGCTGTTCGACGCGTGGTCACCCCGGGCGGGCGTGGCGACGGTCGCCGTGCTCGGCGGGTTCATGTACGTGCTTCGCGTGTTGTACCGGGGGAAGAACATGCAGACCGAACAGGGGGCCAGGGCAAGGTGAAGATCAGCGTCGTGCGCCCGCGCGAGCTTGGCGGGCCCGAGCGGGCACGATGGCGGGAGCTCCAGAAGGCCGACCCGAGTCTGGACAATCCGTTCCTGTCGGTGGAGTTCGCGCTCGCCATGGATCAATTGCGGGATTATGTACGGGTTGCCGTTATTGAGAACGAAGACCGTATTGTCGGATTTTTTCCCTATGAGCGACACAATTTCGGTATTGGTAAGCCTCTCGGCGGATTCCTGACTACTTGTCATGGTTTGATCGCTGCTCCCGATCTGCAGCTCGACGCCCGCGCGCTCCTGCGCGCGTGCAGGCTCACCGTGTACGACTTCGACCACCTGGTCGCCGGCCAGCCGACGTTCGCCCCGTACGAGAGCGACGTCCGCCCGGCGCCGGTCATGGACTTCACCACCGGCTTCGACAACTGGCTCGACCAGGTCAAGGCCAACTCCCCGAAGAATCTCAAGACTGTCCGCTACAAGGAGCGCAAGCTCGGCAGGGAACACGGCGGGCTCCGGCTCGCCTGGGCCTCCGATGACGAGTCCGAGCTTCGCACGCTCCTGTCCTGGAAGTCCGATCAGTACCGGCGCACCGGCAGGGTCGACAGGTTCGCCCAGCCGTGGATCGTCGAACTGACCGGTCTGATGCACGCCTCGAGGTCGCCCGACTTCTCCGGCGTGCTCACCATGTTGTACGCGGGAGACGTGCCTGTGGCCGGCCATTTCGGGCTGATGACGGCCACCACGCTCGTCGGCTGGTTCCCCGCGTACGACACCGAATACGCCCGATACTCCCCCGGCATCGTCCACCACATGCAGATGGCGGAGGCTGCGGCCAAGAGCGGCCTGCACATCATCGACATGGGCAAGGGCGGCAAGGAGTACAAGGACTGGCTCAAGAGCGGCACTCTCTACGTCGCCGAGGGGCGCGTGTCCAGGCCGACGCCGGCGGCGGCCGTCCACTGGATCGGCCGAACTCCTTTCAACAAGGCCCGAACTATCGTGCTGGATCGGCCGTCTCTCTATAAGGCAGCCGATCGAGTCCTCAAAGGATTCGGGCGGGTCCGCAGTACCGTCCAGCACGATCCGAACGCAGTACCGAAGGAAGTGCCGGGAGCGCCCTAGTGGCGGTCCGTCAGCACTTCAGCAGCACAACCCGAGCACCACCCGCACCTCACTGGACCGGCCGATGCACCACCTGTCTCGTCAGGCGTTCCCTCAGCACCGGGGAAACACTGGCGCCGGCACGCCGCGGCCGGTCCCGGAAGGATCAACTTCGCCATGAGTTCCGACACCGTCCAGCACAACGGCAAGAGCCACGTCATGCCCTTGCGTTCGATGCCGCCTATTGAGCGATTCACGCCGATCACGCCCCACTTGGCCATTTCACCCACAGTGAGTGTGGTAGTTCCGGCGATGAACGAGGCGGAGAACCTGCCCCATGTGTTCGCCACGCTGCCGCAGTGGATCGACGAGATCGTGCTCGTCGACGGCAACTCCGTCGACGACACGGTGGCCGTGGCACGGCGCCTGCGGCCCAATGTCAAGATCGTCACGCAGACCGGGAAGGGCAAGGGCAACGCCCTCGCGGAGGGCTTCGCCGCCTGCACGGGCGACATCATCGTGATGATCGACGCCGACGGCTCGACGGACGGCCACGAGATCATCTCGTTCGTGGGCGCCCTCATGACCGGGGCCGACTTCGTGAAGGGCTCGCGCTACGCCTCCGGAGGCGGCAGCGACGACCTGACCTTCAGCCGCCGCTTCGGCAACAGGGTCCTCACCGGCATCGTCAACAAGATGTACGGCACCCAGTACACCGACCTCTGCTACGGCTACAACGCCTTCTGGTCGCGTCACCTCGACGTGCTCGACCTCGACTGCGACGGCTTCGAGGTCGAGACGCTGATGAACATCCGCGCCGCCAAGGGCGGGCTCAAGGTGCACGAGGTGCCCAGCCACGAGCGCGACCGCATCCACGGCGAGAGCAACCTGCACGTGGTACGCGACGGCCTGCGCGTGCTCAGGACGATCATGCGTGAGTGGCGTCGCCAGCCCGCGCCGCCCAGGCCCGAGCCGGCCGCCGCCCCAGCCGCGGACCGGGGTGTGGCGTAAGCGCTCGAACGCCTGAAGGAATCGTCGTGAACACGTCTGTCGTCATCTGCGTCTACACCGAGGACCGGTGGGAGGACATCAGGGAGGCCGTGGAGTCGGTGGAGCGCCAGACGCGCCCGCCCCGCGAGCTGATCCTGGTCGTCGACCACAACCCCGACCTGCACCTGAGACTCAAGCGCGCCTATCCACACGCGATCGTCGTGGAGAACTCGCACGAGCAGGGCCTGTCGGGCGGCAAGAACACCGGCGTGGCCATCGCCAACGGTGAGATCGTCGCGTTCCTCGACGACGACGCGGTCGCCGATCCCGGCTGGCTGGAGGCTTTGGAGGAGGGCTTCCAGGATCCGGGTGTCGTCGGCGTGGGCGGTCGCACCGAACCCATCTGGGCTTCAGGCCGGAGGCCGCGCTGGTTCCCGCACGAGTTCGACTGGACGGTCGGCTGCAGCTACCGGGGCATGCCCCAGGTGAAGGCGCCGATCCGCAACGTGATGGGAGGCAACGCGGCCTTCCTGCGCGAGGCGGTGTCCGAGGTGGGCGGCTTCCACAGCGGCATCGGCCGGAGCGTGCAGGGCCGCAAGAGCCGGCCGCTGGGCTGCGAGGAGACCGAGTTCTGCATCCGCCTGAGTCAGCGGAAGCCGGGCTCGGTCATGCTCTTCCAGCCCACGGCGGCGATCGGGCACAAGGTGTCAAGGCAGCGGGAGACGTTCGGCTACTTCCGCTCCCGCTGCTACGCGGAGGGCCTGTCGAAGGCCCTGGTGACCCAGGAGGTGGGCACCCAGGACGGGCTGTCCAGCGAGCGGGCGCACGCGATGAAGACGCTGCCGCTGGGCGCGCTGCGCGGTCTCGGCGAGGCGCTCAGAGGCGACCTCGGCGGCCTGGGCCGGGCCGGCGCGATCGTGGTCGGGCTGGCCTGGACCGCCTGGGGCTACCTGGTGGGCTCGATCCGGCTGAAGGGGGTGCGCTCGTGATCCGGGTGCCGATCCTGATGTACCACTCCGTCACCGACTCGCCCAACGAGGAGACCAAACCGCACTCGGTGCGCCCCTCCGACCTGGACGAGCAGCTCGCCTACCTGGCGGAGAGCGGCTTCACCCCGTTGACGCTGGGCGACCTGGTCGCCCGGCTCAACAAGATCAACGGCGTCGAGCTGCCCGGCAAGCCGATCGTGCTCACGTTCGACGACGGCTACGCCGACTTCCACACGAAGGCGCTGCCCCTGCTGGAGCGCCACGCGTTCCCCGCCACGGTCTTCCTGACCAGCGGGTGGGTGGCCGACGCGGGCAAGGACGCCGCGGGCCGGCCGCTGGACGACATGCTGAGCTGGACCCAGGCCCGCGAGGCCGCCCAGACCGGCATCGAGATCGGCGGCCACAGCCACAGCCACCCGCAGCTCGACCAGCTCCCGGGCGAGGAGCTGCGCCAGGAGCTGCGCCGCAACAAGGGCCTGCTCGAAGACAAGCTCGGCACTCCTGTGGCGACCATGGCCTATCCCTACGGCTACTCCAGCGCGCGGGTCCGCCGCGAGGTGCGCAAGGCCGGCTACTTCGCCGCCTGCGCGGTGAACAACACGATCGCGGCCGACGGCCACGACGTGCTCGCCATCCCGCGCCTGACCGTCGCCCGCCACACCACGATCAGCATGTTCAAGAAGGCCGTCGAGGGCACCGCCGTGCCCCTGATCTACCTGCGCGAACGCATCCTGACCAAGGGCTACGCCGTCGTCAGAAGGACGCGATACGGGCTGCAACGGGTTCGCGGCAATGTCTAGCCTCTGGCGGAAGGTGCTGAGCGACCTCCGCAACCCGCTCTTCCGCAACGGCTACGCGCTGATGGCCAACACCGGCATCACCGCGGTGCTCGGCATGGGCTACTGGCTGCTGGCGGCCCACTACTTCTCCGAGGAGGAGTTCGGCCGGGGCCAGGCGGTCATCACGCTGATGCGGCTGTTCGCGTCGCTGACCGCGCTGGGCCTGGTCGGGGCGCTGGCGCGTTACCTGCCGATCGGCGGCCGGAGCACGCCGGGGCTCATCCTGCGCGGCTACGGGATCGCCGCCGCCACGGGCGTGACCGCCGCGATCGGCTTCCTGCTGACGCTGCCCCTGTGGGGCGACACCTACGCCGTGCTCGGCGGGTTCGGCCCCGGGCTGTTCTTCCTCGGCGCGGTCGCGGTCTGGGCCGTCTTCACGCTCCAGGACGTGGTGCTGACCGGGCTGCGCAACGCCGTCTGGGTCCCGGTCAACAGCATCGTGTTCGGCCTGATGAAGATGGGGCTGCTGGTCGCGCTCGCCGGGGCGCTGCCCGACGGCGGGATCTTCGTCTCCTGGATGGTGCCGACGGCGATCGCGCTGATCCCGATCAACTGGCTGATCTTCGGGGTGGTGGTGCCGCGGCACATGCGGCAGACCGCCGAGCGGCACCCGCACCCTCCAGGGCTGCGCGAGATCGGCAGGTTCCTGTCCGGCGACTTCCCCGGCACGCTCTCCGTACTGGCGATCGTCTACCTGGTGCCGGTGGCCGTGGCCACCCAGGTGAGCGAGGCGACGTTCGGCCGCTTCTCGATGGCCCACACGCTGGGCTGCATGATCGAGCTGCTGGCCATGAACATGGCCGTGTCGCTGACCGTGGAGGGGTCCTTCGACCGGTCCCAGCTGGCGGTCAACTGCCGCAACGCGCTGCGCAGGGCCTTAATGATCATCGTGCCCATCATCGTGGTAGCCGTCGCCGCCGCCCCGCTCATCCTGCAGATCTTCGGTGACTCCTTCGCCGCCGAGGGGACGCTGCTGTTGCGGCTCATGGCGCTGGCCGTGCTGCCGCGCGTGCTGATCGAGATCTACCTGAGCGCGCTGCGCGCACAGGGCGAGGTACGGAAGCTGGCGTTCCTGCAGATCGGGCTCGCGGCGCTGGTGCTGACCTCGATCGCGGTGCTGTTCCCGTTCGCGAGCGTCGAAGCGGTGGGGTACGGCATGCTGATCAGCCAGAGTCTCATCGCATTGGTGATCTTCGGAAAACTACGTAAAATTCTCAGACCTGCCGACACTAGGCTGCTCAGCGTCGCTCAGGGGTCGCCCGGGGCCCCATGATGGTCACGTGAGGCAACGGGACGGCGATCGTATGACAGCGCGTTTCACCGGCTCTTCCGGCGTACGGGGGGACACGGGAGAGGAGTCAGAGGTGCCCTTCGATCCGGAGGCTACGGGGATCATCCCGCGGCTGGACCTCGATGCCGCCAAGGACCGAGCCGACACGCCCAAGCCCGCCGACGCGGACCAGCCCACCGACGGCTCGGCCGACGACCGCCCGTCCGACGAAGAGGCGGCCGAAGAGCCCCCCGCCGACGCCGAGCGGCCTGCCGGAGAGCGTGCCGCGGCTTCCTCCGGAGGCGACTCCGCCGAGGACGAGCGCGGAGCGAAGCGGGACTCCGAGGACGTCAGCCAGACCCTGACCTTCCGCATCCCCGGCCCGCCGTCGGTCCACATCGGACGCCCGCCGACCGCCGAAGAGGCCGCTGCCGCGGCCGCCCCACCACCCGCGTCCAAGGGCACCACCGCCTCCAAGGCGCAACCCGTACCCGAGAAGACCCGGTCCGCCCAGAAGGCCGTGCCCGACACGGAGAAGACCCGCTCGGGCGAGACGTCCGTACCCGAGGCAGAGACCCGCTTGGGTGAAAAGGCAGAGACCCGCTCGGGCAAGAAGGCCGCACCCGAGACGGAGGCCCGCCCGGGCAAGAAGGCCGTAGCCGAGGCAGAAGAGGCCCGCTCGGGTCAGAAGCCGGTGGGCGATGCGGCCAAGCCGAAGGCTGAGGGGGCGGCCCCCGCTGCCGCATCTGGGCAAGGGGACGCCGAGCCGGAGACGGCCACGCTGCCCAAGCTCAAGTTCGGCCCTTCGGCCAAGCCCACGGAGGACGTCTCCGGCACGACTCCGTTCCCCGCGCAGCAGGCCAGTAAGGACCCCGGCGCAACCACGGCCCCGCCGACCACGGACTTCACCTCCCCCTCGACCGGCGGAGTCTCACGACCGGCCGCCAAGGGCTCGCCGGCGCCCACCGCTCCCAGGGGCAAGACCACGGGGGCGGGTGCCTCGGCGGCGTCCGCGCCCGCCAAGGGCAAGCCCGGGCAGCCGGGCGCGAAGGCGGAAGACGGCGGACAGGAGACCACGTCCCCACAGGACGCGACGGCCACCCAAACCTCGATCGCTCTCCAAAAGGACCCGGCGGCACCCCGTACTTCGACGGCTCTCCAGAAAGACCCGGCGACCGCCCAAACCCCGGCAGCTCTCAAAAAGGACCCGGCGGCACCCCAAACTCCGGCGGGTCCCCAGAAGGACCCCGCGGCACCCCAGACTCCGGCGGGTCTCCAGAAAGACCCAGCGGCACCTCAGGGTCCGGCGGGTCTCCAAAAAGACCCGGCGGAAGCTCCAGCGGCCTCCAAGCAGGGCGCGGCGGCCGCGCAAACCGCGACCGCGGTGCGGCAGAAGCCTGTCGCGACGCCAGGCGTCGCGGGCGAGCAGGGAGGGCGCTGGGCGAGGTTGCTGGCCAGCGCGCCCAGGTGGCTGCCCGTGCTGCTGGTGCTCGAAGGTCTGGTCATGTACGTGCTGGCGGTCAAGGCGCCGCCCGGCCCGTACTGGGGTGTCGACCCCGAGGAGATCAACGGCCTGGGCCTGATCTCGGCGCTGCCCGTCACCGCGTTCGCGGCCATCCTCATCATGGTCGTGTCGTTCTTCGTCACGGTCGCCCAGAGCACCGACCGCAAGTTCCTGCTGTTGTTCCAGATCGCGGCCATCACGTTCGCCCTGCACGGCGTGGGCGCGCTGGTGGCCGAGGAACCCAGGTTCCCGACCGCGTACATCCATGCCGGTTTCGTGGAGTTCATCGGCAGGACCGGCGAGACGGCCATCAACATCGACGCCCGCATGGGCTGGCCGGGCTTCTTCGCGCTGTTCGCGTTCGTCACGAAGGCCGCCGGGATCGAGGACCTGACGCCGATACTCAACTGGTCGCCGCTGCTGTCCAACCTGCTCTACCTGCTGCCGTTCGTGCTCATCCTGCGCCAGGTGGTGGCGACCACGCGGGCGCGCTGGTTCGCGGCGCTGCTGTTCATCCTGGTCCAGTGGATCGGGCAGGACTACTTCTCGCCGCAGGGCTTCACGTTCGCCCTCTATCTGGTGTTCGTGGCGATCCTGCTGCGCTGGTTCGGGCGGGTGGAGCCGCGCACCAAGCCGATCCCGCCGAAGGGGCTGCGCAGGCTGCTGGCCCGCCTGGACGCGATGACGCCGGGCGAGCTGGCCAACACCGGCATGTTCCGGGCCGACAAGCTGCTCATGCTCATGCTGCTGCTGGCCCTGTTCGTGGCCGCGACGGCGTCCCACCAGATCACGCCGTTCATGATGCTCGGCGTGCTGACGGCGTTCCTGCTGTTCAAGCGGACCTCGCTGACGTGGGGGCTGCCGTTCTTCCTCGGCCTGGTGGTGCTGACCTGGATCAGCTACATGGCCGTCGGCTTCTGGGTCGGCCAGATCGACACGATCTTCGGCGGGCTCGGCCGGGTGCTCGACAACCTGCAGACCAACACGGGCGACCGGATCGAGGGCACCGACGCGCTGCACGCCCTGGTGCTGCAGGCGCGGCTGGGCATCCTGGTGGTGATCCTGGCGCTGGCGGCGGTGGGCCTGTTCAGGCGGCTGCACCGCGGCGTGTTCGACCGGGCGGCGCTGATCCTGCTCTGCGTGCCGGCGCTGGCACTGGCGATGCAGAGCTACGGCGGCGAGATGGGGCTGCGCATCTACATGTTCGCGCTGCCCGGCGCGTGCCTGCTGGCCGCGTACGCGTTCTTCCCCAACATGCCGGCCGACAGCGCCGACGTGCGCGAGGAGACCGTCCCGCTGCGCAAGCGGAACGTGCGCTTCAACCCCGACCTGACGAGGAAGATCTCGCTGGTGCTGGCCGCGTGCATGGCGGTGGCGTTCGCGGGCGCCTTCCTGGTCGCCCGCTACGGCAACGAGAAGTTCGAGCGGGTGACCTCGGGCGAGGTCGCGGCCATGCACTACGTGTACGAGCACGACAAGCCGAGCGCCCGGGTGGTCTACCTGGTGCCGAAGCTGGGCCCGGAGGTCACGCCCACGCTGCCGTGGGGCGAGCGCGACATCGAGCTGGTCAACTTCGCCGGCCAGGCGCAGGTGTTCAAGGACCCGACGAACATCACCGGGGTGATCGACTCCCTGAAGCCCGGCCCCGAGAGCCCGCGCAACACCTACGTGGTGGTCAGCCGCGGCCAGGTCAGCTACCTGCAGCTCAACGAGGGCTTCCCTGAGGGCTGGGGCGAGAAGTTCCGGGCCGCGCTGGACGCCGCGCCGGAGCTGAAGAGGGTCTTCTCCAACGACGACGCCGCTCTCTACACCTGGGGCAAGTTCGTGCGCGGCACGGAGATCCCCGATCCTCGCCCGTACAAGGTGCAGGGGGAGCCCACCTCGCCGTGGACGCCGGTCGGCATCGGGGCGCTGGCCGTGACCTGGATCGCGCTGTTCGGCTACGAGGTGATCAGGCTCAACGGCCCCCGCCGGGCGCCACGCGCCCGCCGCTGGATGCTGGCGGTGGCCATCCCGGCCTTCGCGGTGGCGCTCGGGGTGATCGTGGAGCGGTTCGTCTACATCGCGGGCCTCAACTGACGGTTCAGGCGGGGCCGCGGCCGCTCCACTGGATCTCGTACGGCTGGAGCGTGACCTGCTTGCCGTCGACGGTGGCGGTCACGGCGGTGTCGGCGGTGTTGACCATGACGACCTGGCGTTCCTGGGCCAGGACGCGAATCCGCTTGTCGGAGGACTGGACCTGCACCAGCTGCGCGTGGGCGGGGAACCACTTGGTGAAGCCGCTGAGCAGGCCGGCCATGGGCATCTCCTCGCCGGTGCCGGACCGCCACAGGCAGCCGGCGCACTCGCCGCGGCCCCTGGTCTGCGGGTTCCAGTAGAGAGCCGTGGAGACGCCGCTCTTGGCGAACTCCATGAGGGCCGTGGCCTGGACGGCGGTCCGCTTGTCCTCGGTCCAGCCGGAGTCGTCGGGCTCGACGTACCACTCGGCCCACCAGACCGGCAGGTCGCCGCTCTTCTGCCTGAGCCAGGTGCTGATCGCGCTGAACTTCTCCGTGGCCGCGAAGTCGTCGGGGACGTTGCCGCCGTCGGTGGTCATGGTGGCGCCGTCGACGACGATGAAGTCGGCGCCCTTCTTGTGCTCGATCCAGTACTCGATCGCGTCCAGCGCCCGCTGGTCGACGCTGCCGTACGTGCCCTTCAGCTCGGACGGCCTGTCGGCCTTGGAGCTCTCGATCGGCACGTAGGGGCCGCCGACCTTGATCTTCGGGTTGACCTTCTTGAGCGCGTCGTAGACCTTGTTGTAGAGCTCGGTGTAGCCCTCGGCGTCCCACCGGTTGGTGCTGGCGTTCCAGAAGCCCTTGAACTCGTTCCACACCATGTAGTACTCGACCGTCGGATACTGCTTGGCGACCCGGGCAGCGAGCTTGGCGTAGTCGTCGAAGTGTTCGGGCTTGACCGCGACCGTGTGGTTCTTCGACCAGTCGGTGCGGCCCGCCTGGCCGCCCTTCATCCAGTCGGGCGCGCAGCACAGCGTGATCACGGGGATGGACCGCGAGGACGCCATGAACTTCAGCCGCCTGTTGAGGTCGACGAAGTTGTACTGGCCGGGGCTCGGCTCGGGGTTGCCGGCGCCCCAGCCCATGATGTGCTGGTTCTGCAGCATCGGGACCCGGCCGAGGATCCCCCTGGCCGCCTCCCGGGCCACGCGGTCCTCGTTGTCGGCGCTGTATTGGGTGTGGGTGATGCCCCAGCGCGGCCAGTCGTCCACCGCCGGGGGCGGGTCGAGCTCGGGCGCGGGCTCGGCGGGCGCGGATGAGGCGATCTCGCCGCCGACGTAACTCGTGGGCCCGTCGTCCGGCTCCGAGCGGAGGCCGGCGTAGGTCAGGATGCCCGCGACCAGCAGGACCGCGACGACCCCCGCCCCGACGGCCAGCGGCCATGGCGACCGTTTGCGGGCATGCCTGCCGTCCGTCGGAATCACCCTGAACCCACCCCTTCACGAACGTTCCAAACAAGGCCGAGCGCCAGGACCTCGACCTTGTTCACCGTAACCGTCCGGGTTGCGAGTGGCTTGCGAACGGTCAGGACGATGGTGGCCGCTGGCCGCTCGCGGGTCCAGGAACCCCTGCATAACGGTACGGCACCGGTTGCCTACCCGGCTGCACCACGAGCAAGCTGCCGGTGTCGTCGGCGTAAAAAGCCGATTCCACGGCGGCCGCGACCTCGTCGGCCTCCAGCAAGGGGAACCCGGCGCTGATGAACAGCTCGCGCGCCTGGGCCACCAGCGGGGTGTCGGTGAAGCCGGGGCAGACGGCGGAGATGCGGATGTGCTCCTTGGCCAGCGGCGGGGCGAGGGCGCGGACGAGGCCCACGACGGCGTGCTTGGTCATCGTGTAGATCGGGTCGCCGTCGTAGCCGACCAGCCCCGCCAGCGACGCGGTGACCACGATGGCGCCGCCGCCGGAGCGCCGCAGCAACGGCAGGGCGGCGGTCACGCCGAAGACCACGCCGTCCACGTTCACCCCGACGGTCCTGCGGTACTGGGCCAGGTCGAAGGCGTTCAGGTCGACGCCGCTGGAGATGCCGGCGTTGAGGTGGACCAGGTCGAGCCGGCCGTAGGCGCTCTCGGCCAGTTCGACGGCCTGCCTGGACGCCTCCTCGGTGCGCACGTCGGCGGCCAGGGCGACGCCGCCGACCTCCTTGGCGAGCCGCTCGGCGCCGTCGCCGTCGAGGTCGACCAGGACGCACCTGGCGCCTCCCGTCGACAGGCGGCGGGCCACCGCGGCGCCGATGCCGCTCGCCGCTCCGGTGATCAGTGCAACAGTGCTCATGACGCTCCTCAGGGCGGTGGGTGTGACTGGCGTCGGGTCAGGCGTGGCCGGCGGTCAGGACGGGCCGAGCATGCGGTGCGCGCGGGCGATCAGGGTGGGCACGGCGCCGCCGATGCGCTCGAACCCCTCCCCCACGGTCTTACCCTGGCGGAAGCGGGCGTGGATACCCTCCACGATGACCGCGAGCTTGAAGTTGCCGAGCGCGACGTAGAAGCCCAGTTCGGCGGTGTCGCGGCCGGAGACCTTCGCGTAGTGGGCGGCGAACTCGGCGGCGTTCAGGAAGCCGGGCGCGGCCGTCACGTCCCCGGCGACCGGGATCCCGGCCCGTTCCTCGTCCCCGGCGTCCTGCCAGTACGTGAGCGTGAGCCCGAGGTCGGCGAGGGGGTCGCCGAGGGTCGACATCTCCCAGTCGACGACCGCGCGGATCTCCGGCTCCGGGCCGAGCCGCACCAGCGTGTTGTCGAGCCGGTAGTCGCCGTGCACGAGCGTGCCGTCCGAGTGTGCGGGCAGTCTCCGGCGCAGCCGCTCCGCCAGGCGGTCGAAGTCGGGCCGTTCCTCCGTCTTCGACCGCTCCCACTGCTTGCACCAGCGCTCGACCTGCCGGGCCAGGTAGCCGTCAGGACGGCCGAAGCCGTCCAGCCCCGCCTCCCGGTAGTCGACGGCGTGGATGGCGGCCAGCACCTCGGCCAGCCGCTCGCTCAGCCTCCTGGTCCCCTCCGGCGGCAGGTCGCCGAGTTCCTCCCGGCCGCGCACGGCGGCGCCTTCCACGTACTCCATGAGGTAGAACGGCGCGCCGATGACGTCCTCGTCCGCGCAGAACGCGACCGGGCCGGGCACGGGCACCGGGGTCGGCGCCAGCGCGGAGATGACGCGCCACTCGCGTGCCATGTCGTGCGCGGTGGGCAGCACGTGGCCGAGCGGGGGCCGGCGCAGCACCACGCGGCGTTCGCCGGTCTCGATGAGGTAGGTCAGGTTGGACCTGCCCCCGGAGATGAGCGAGACGGACAGCGGCTCACCGGCGTCGGGCGCGTGGCGGCCCATCCAGGCGAACAGCCGGGGCCGGTCGATCCCAGGTACGGTCATGGTCTGATATTAGAACGTTATTCGGTTCTGAAAACCACCTGGGAGTTGCGTAACGTTCCGCACCTGCGAGAACAGGCGACACACCGATCCTTTAAGCTGAGTTTCCACATGTCTGCCGCCCCGAGGCATGTCGACAGTAGGAGCCCAGTGCAGGTCACCCTCGCTCATCCCAGAGAGCTGGGAGACGCCGAAATCAGCCGCTGGCGTGCTTTGCAGGAAAGCGACACGGCGTTCGACAACCCCTTCCTGTCTCCGGAGTTCACGCTCACCGTCGGTGAGCTGCGCGACGCCGTGCGGGTCGCGGTGATCCACGACGGGCCGGAGATCGTCGGATTCTTCCCATTCGAGCGACACCCGCTGGGCATCGGTAAACCGGTGGCCGCGGGTCTGACCGACGCCCAGGGCATGATCTACGCCAAGGACCTCGAGATCGACCCGTTCAAGCTGCTGCGCAAGTGCGGGCTCAGCGTCTACGAGTTCGACCACCTGGTGATCGGGCAGCCCCTGCTGGGCGCCACCTACGAGACCTATCCGTCGCCGGTCATCGACCTGAGCGACGGCTACGGCCCCTACACCGAGTTCCTGCGGGCCAACTCCGGGAAGACCTACAAGACGACGCTGGCCAAGGAGCGCAAGCTCGGGCGCGAGGCCGGTGAGGTGCGCCACGAGTTCGCGATCACCGACCCGGGACCGCTCCACACGCTGCTCAACTGGAAGACCGACCAGTACCGCCGCACCGGCCGCACCGACCGGTTCTCCCACCGGTGGATCGTCGAGCTGGTGGAGCGGCTGCAGGCGACCCGCGGCGAGAGCTTCGCCGGCGTGCTCGACATGGTCTACGTCGGCGACCGGCCGGTGGCCGGCCACTTCGGCGTCCGCACCCGCACCACCCTGGCCGGCTGGTTCCCCGCCTACGACACCGCCTTCGCCAAGTACTCCCCCGGCCTCATCCAGCACCTGGCGATGGCCGAGAAGGCCGCCGCCGCCGGCATCGAGCTGATCGACATGGGCCGGGGCGCCAAGGAGTACAAGGAGAAGCTCAAGACCGGCGAGCTCTCCGTCGCGGAGGGCCGGCTCGCCAGGCCCGGCCTCCCGGCCGGCGTCCACTGGATGATGCGGGTGCCCGCGCGCAGGGCCAGGGCCACCGTGCTGGCCCATCCGGTGCTCCACAGGACCGCGGACAAGGCGCTGAAGACCTACGGCCGGTTGCGGGCCAGGATGGCCGGATGAGGTTCCTGGAGGAGCGCACCGGCCGCCACTGCCTGCTCCTCCCCTCCAACCGGCTCGGTCTCTACCTGGCGCTGCGCCACTGGTGCTCGCCCGGCCAGCGGTTGCTCATGTCGCCGGTCTCCGCCGACGAGATCCTCTTCCTGGTGCTCGCCGCCGGCCTGTGCCCGGTGATCGCGCCGCTGTCGCCGCGCGACGGCAACATCGACGTCGCCCGCGCCGACCTCTCCTCCGTGGACGCGGTCCTGACGACCAATCTGTACGGGCTGCCCGACCAGGTGACGGCGTTCACCGGGAAGGTGCTCGTCGAGGACGTGGCCCACGCGATGGAGACCTCGGTCGGCGGCCGGCCGCTCGGCACGTTCGGCCTGGCCGGGGTGTTCAGCCTGGGCAAGCACGCCGCCGCCGGCTCGGGCGGGGTGCTGGCCGTGGCGGAACGCGCCGACCTGAAGTCGCTGGAGCAGGCCCGCGACGCCCTGCTGCGGCCGGGGTCGCTGCGCGCGGAGCTGTTCGCCGTGGCCACCTCGATGGCCCGCCAGGCGGCGCTCCGGCTCGACCTGGTGCGCCCGGCGCTGTGGCTGATGCGGGCGCTGGGCCTGCAGGAGGAGCGCGAGGGCTACCGCATCGCGCTGATGGCCCGCGAGCTGGCCGAGGCGCTGCCGCGGGCGCCCTCGCTGCCGTCGTTCGACCCGTGGGTCCGGGCCGACCTGCACGACTACCGCGCCGCCAGGGGCCGGGTGTCCCGGTGGTACCAGATCAGGCGGGTGGCCAAGGTGCCGCGCGAACGCGAGCGCAGGCTGGCCGGGGTCGCCCTGCTCGCGTCGTTGCCGATCGCCGCCCCCGCCGTGCGCGACCACCTCGACCAGCCGTTGTTCAGGGTGCCGCTGCTGGTGCGCGACCGCGACGCCGCCATCGCCGAGCTGGAGCGGCGCGGGGTGGCGACCGGCTATCTCTACGACCCGCCGTACGACGACTACGCGCCGGGTCTCACCAAGCCCTCGCCCGACCCGACGCCGGCCCGCTGGTGGGCCCGGCACGTGCTGCCGGTCGACCCGCTGTACGCGCGCCGGGCGCTGCCGCTGCTGCGCGAGCTGGAGGCCGCCCCGGCGTTCAGCCTTCCCTGATCAGCTCGGCCAGGATCTGGCAGCCCCGCCGCACCTGCGCGAGCGAGGCGGAACCGTACCCGATGACCAGGCCGTGCACCCGCTCGACCCCGTGATGATGGCGTTCGGCCGTGTCGAGCAGCACCCCTCGCTCCGCGGCACGTTCCATGACGCGGGGGGCCAGCCCCGGCGGCAGCTCGGCCAGCACGTGCAGCCCGGCCGTGTCGCCGCGCAGGCGGCAGACCGGGCCCAGCGACTCCACCACCACGGCGCGCCTGCGCGCGTACTCCAGGCGCATCCTGCGCAGGTGGCGGTCGAGGTCGCCGCGCTCCAGCAGGGTCGCCACCGCCTGCTGCACCGGCCCGCTGGTGCGGTCGGAGACGGCGCGGCGGATGATGGCGATCCTGTCGAGCAGCTCGGGCGTGCCGACCAGCCAGCCGACCCCGACGTCCGGCGCCAGCGACTTCGAGAGCGTGCCGAGCAGCACCACCCGCGACGGGTCGAGGCCGTAGAGGGCGGGCAGCGGGGCGACGTCGTAGCGGAACTCGGCGTCGTAGTCGTCCTCCACCACCGTGGCGCCGGTGCGCCTGGCCCACGCCAGC
Organism: Nonomuraea sp. NPDC049486; assembly: GCF_040676925.1. NCBI lineage: Bacteria > Bacillati > Actinomycetota > Actinomycetes > Streptosporangiales > Streptosporangiaceae > Nonomuraea > Nonomuraea sp. NPDC049486. The sequence continues at coordinate 291,672 of NZ_JBFAPV010000007.1, read as the reverse complement.
AGCCGCTCGCGGCGCGGGATCGGCAGCCGCCCGCCCAGCGGGTACTGGTGGGCGGGGGTCGTGTAGAGCACGCGCAGCCCGGCGGGCAGGTCGTCGACGATCACGCCGTCCTCGTCCACGGGGCAGGCCACCACCTCCGCTCCCCTGGCGGCGAACACCGTGCGGGCCACGTGGTAGCCCGGGTCCTCGACGCCCGCGCGGGTGCCCGCGCCGAGCAGCGCCTGCGCGCACAGGTCGAGGCCGTTGCCGGTGCCGCGGGTGACCAGGATGTTCTCCGGCCCGACGGCCACCGCCCTGGCCCTGCGCAGGTGATCGGCGAGGAGCTCCCTGAGCCTGGGCAGGCCGTAGGGGTCGGGATAGTCGCCCGGCGGCAGGTCGGCGGCCTTGCGCCAGGCCCGCTTCCAGGCGGCCACGTCGTAGTCGCGCACCCAGGGGCGGCCGGGCGACAGGTTGATCACGTGGTCGCCCGGCACCGCCCGCCGCGCCATCTTCGGGGCGGGCGCCTGCGCGGCGGCGGCCCCGTTGGCGCCGGGCGGTGTCTCCATCGAGGCCACGAACGTGCCGGAGCCGTGCCGCCCCTCCAGCCAGCCCTCGGCGTAGAGCTGCTGGTAGGCCTCGGTCACCACGGTGCGGCTGACCCCGAGCTGGGCGGCCAGCCCGCGCGAGGACGGCAGCCGCTCGCCGGTCGCGAGCGCGCCCGAGAGCATGGCGTCGCGCAGCCGGCCCGTGAGCTGGACGGTCAGCGGCACGTCGGACTCCCTGGACAGGGAGATCGGGAGGTCGACGAGGGCGCGCAAGTGGTCTCCGGGAAGGCGTTGATAGTGGCTCTCCAGGATAGGTCCACTTCGCGGCTACGGTCGACGCATGCTCTCCTCCACCGCTCGCACCCGGCTGGGCCGCTCGAAGGAGCGTGGCAGCACCGACAGGAACGATCTGTACGAGATCCTCGACGCGGGTCTGATCTGCCACCTGGGCGTGGTGGCCGACGGTTACCCGATGGTGGTGCCCACCGGCTACGGGCGCGTCGGCGACACCCTCTACCTGCACGGGTCGACGGGGGCCAGGTCGCTCCGCGCGGCGGCCGGCGGCGAGGTGTGCGTGACGGTGACCCACCTCGACGGCATCGTGCTGGCCAGGTCGGTCTTCCACCACTCCGTCAACTACCGCTCCGCGATCGTCTACGGCCAGGCCAGGCTGGTGACGGACGAGGAGGAGCGGATGGCCGGCCTGCGCGCGCTGACCGAGCAGCTCGCGCCGGGCCAGTGGGACTACGCCCGGCCGCCGGACCGCAAGGAGCTGGCCGCCACCGCCGTGCTCGCCCTGCCGCTGGACGAGGCGTCGGTCAAGATCCGCCGTGGGGCGCCGAGCGACGAGGACGCCGACTACGCGCTGCCCATGTGGGCGGGGGTGCTCCCGCTCGTCACCGCCTGGGGCGAGCCGCTGCCCGACCCGGCGCTCGCAGACGGGATCGGCATACCGGTTCACATCAGTGACAGAAAGTAGTTCCATGAACAGGGGCGCACCTGGCAAACTCCTTCCCTAGATCACGCGTCTCAACTGGTGGGCCGACCCTGGTTAAAGAGGCGGACAAATGGAGTGGAGCGCACCCGGCTACACGGAGATCACGCAGCTCGGCGCGGGCGCCAGCGGCCGTGTCGTGCTGGCCGCGCACGAGGAGACCGGCGTCAAGGTCGCGATCAAGTACCTCTCCGAGAGGTTGCGACATGATCCGGCCGCGCTGGGCAGGTTCCGCTCCGAGGCGCGGCTGCTGACCACGCTGCGCGACCCGAACGTCGCCACGCTGTGGGAGTACATCCAGGATCCGCAGGGCGCCGCCATCGTCATGGAGCTGGTCAACGGCGTCCCGCTGCGCGCGCTGCTGCGCGAGAGCGGCCCGACCGGCGCGGAGGCGGCGCTGGTCGTCCTCAAGGGCTCGCTGCTCGGCCTGGCCGGGGCGCACGCGCTCGGCCTGGTCCACCGCGACTACAAGCCGGAGAACGTGATCGTCCGCGACGACGGCCACAGCAAGCTCGTCGACTTCGGCATCGCCGTCAAGCAGGGTCAGGCCACCCGGGCCGAGGGCACCCCGCCCTACATGGCGCCGGAGCTGTGGTCGGGCGAGCCCGCCACCCCGGCGACCGACGTGTACGCGGCCACGGCCGTGTTCTTCGAGTGCCTGACGGGCCACCGGCCCTACCGCTCGCCGGAGCCGAGCGTGCTGGGCTACCAGCACCTGCACGCCCCGGTTCCGGTGGACGACGCGCCCGAGCCGGTGCGCGAGCTGATCCGGCGCGGGCTGGCCAAGAGCCCCGCCGACCGGCCCGCCGGCGCCGAGGCGTTCGTCGCCGAGGTGGAGGAGGTCGCCAGGGCCGCCTACGGCGACGACTGGGAGGAGCGCGGCCGCCGGCGGCTGGCCGGGCTGGTGTTCCTGCTCGCGCTGCTGCTGCCCGAGCCCGCCGAGCCCGCCCCGCAGGTGACCACCACCCTGGCCCGCACGGTGTTCAGGGCAGCGCCGCGCAAGGCGGTGCGCGTCGCCATGGCGGGCGGGCTGGCCGCCGTGGTGGCCGCCGCCGTGGTGGTCGTGGCCGTCAACAGGGAGACGCCGACGCGGCTCGAACCCGTGGCCGCCGCGCCCTCCGAAGCGCCGTCGCCCACCCCGTCCCTGCCGCCGGCGGTGACTCCGCGGCCCTCCGGGGATCCCACCGCGGGCCCCTCCCCGGAGGACACGGCGCTCGGCCGCCTGCCGGTCATCGGCGACCCGGGATCCCCGGCCACCGCCACGGGCGGGTCGCCGGACCCCGCCGTCACCGGGGGCCCCGACCCGGTCGCGACCTCCACGGACGACCCCGGCGCCCCGCCGGCCAGCACCCCGCCTTCCTCCGAGCCTCCGACCAGCGACCCGCCCACCTCGAACCCGCCGACCAGCGCCCCGCCCTCCTCCGCCCCGCCCTCTTCCGACCCGCCGACGACGACCACTCCGACGGTGACTCCGACGGCGAGCACGTCGACGCCGAGCGACCCGGTCACGAGCGCGCCGCCCCTGACCGCGGTGTCCTCGCTCGTCGTGAACCGGCTGGCCGTCCGGGGCGCCGTCGCGGCGGGAGCGCTCACCGTCGACGCCACCGGCACCGGCCCTATCACCGCCCGCGCCACCTGGCGCGTCGCCGGTGAGGAGGTGCGCACCGAGCGGATCCGGCTCGGCGACGCCCGCACCTACACCCGCACCGTCTCGCACGACCTGGGCGAGCGCCCCTGCGGCAAGGACGTCACGCTCACCGTCGTCTCCGACCCGCCCGCACGCGGCGGGAACGGTTCGTCGACCGTGAGCGTGCCGCCCTGCCCGACCGAGGTGACCGGCCTGCGGGTGAGGCTGGCCATGGCGGGCGCAACCGCCAGAGCCACCGTGTCCATGCGCACCAGCGGCACCGGCGAGGTGCCGGTGGCGGCGGCCTTCGCGGTCAACGGCGACCAGGTCGCCACCCGGTCGGCCGAGGCGTCCGGGCGCACCTCGTACACCACGACGTTCCGGCACGCCTTCCGCAGCCGCCCGTGCGGCGCCACCGTCACGGTGCGGGTGACCGCCAAGGGCCGGACGGCCACCGGCAGCGCCGACGTCGTCTGCCCGATCGAGGTCAGGAGCGTCTCCGTCGTGCGCGCCGTGGCCGACGCGGGCGGGCTGACCGCCACGGTCTCCGTGAGAACCGGTGACACGCGGCCGGTCCGCCTCGTCGTGGGGTTCCAGGCCGGGAAGATCGCCGGTACGAGGCAGCTCACGTTGTCCGGCGCGACTTCGTACTCCAGGACGATCCGATACGCGGTCAAGACACCCTGCGGGGCCTCCTGGCGGGTACGGGCGAGCACCCGGCCGGGAGCGGGCAACGGCGGCTCCCAGCGGGGCGGCACGCTGCCGGACTGTGAACCCGAGGTGACGGAGACTCCACAGCCGGAGATCGACTGAACCTCACCCTTTCGAATTTCGGGATATCTGATGCCGGTAGGTGTGAAACGCCGGTTAAGCTACGCTCCGTCTGTTGAGGGTGGGGGCCCGGACGACCGTAGAGGAGACCGCTATGAACGGCGATGAGCGGTGGGGGGTCCCCGGTTACACCGAGGTCCGCGAGCTGGGCACCGGCGCCGCCGGCCGGGTGGTCCTGGCCACGCGCGACCACGACGGGGCCGAAGTCGCCATCAAGTACCTGTCCGACCGGCTGCGGGACGACGTCGGCTTCGTCGCCCGGTTCCGCCAGGAGGCCAGGCTGCTGGGCGCGATGCGCAGCCCGCACAACGCCAGGCTGATCGACTACGTCGAGACTGGGCACGGCGCGGCCATCGTCATGGAGCTGGTCAACGGCGTGTCTCTGCGCGAGCTGCTCCGCTCGGAGGGCCCGACGGGGCCCGAGGCCGCGCTGACCGTGCTCAAGGGCTCCTTACAGGGGCTCGCCGCGGCGCACGCGATGGGGATCGTGCACCGTGACTACAAGCCGGAGAACGTGATCGTCCAGGGCGACGGCGCCAGCAAGCTGGTCGACTTCGGCATCGCCGTGGCGGCCGGCATCGGCGCCAGCGCGGCCGGCACGCCGCCGTACATGGCGCCGGAGCAGTGGTCGGGCGCGCCGGCCTCCCCCGCGACCGACGTGTACGCGGCCACGGTGGTCTTCTTCGAGTGCCTGACCGGCGCCCGCCCCTACCGGGCGACCAACCTGGCCGCGCTGGCCCGCCAGCACCAGGCCACGCCGCCGCCCGTCGAGGAGGTGCCGCCGGCCCTGCAGGGCCTGGTCGAGCAGGGCCTGGCCAAGCGCACGGAAGAACGGCCGGCGTCCGCCGAGGCGTTCCTGGTGGAGCTGGAGACCGTCGCCCGCGAGGCGTACGGGACCGACTGGGAGGAGCGCGGCAGGCGGAGGCTGACGTCTCTGGCGGGCCTGCTCCTGCTGCTCTGGCCGGTGCCGCCCGAGGCTCCGGCGGAGGCGGTCACCACGCTGGCCGAGACCCGCTTCGAAGGCCCGGCCAAGCTGCTGAGCAAGGTGTCCGCCAAGGCCGCGATCACCACGGCCTGCGTCGGGGTGGCGATCGCGGTGGCGGTGGTGCTGGTGAACCCGTGGAAGGGCGACACCGCCCTGCGCGCGCAGACCACCACGGCCACGCCCACCCCGTCGGCCTCCAGCGCCGAGCCGGTGGAGACCGACACCTTGGAGCCGGTCGAGACGGAGACGCCCGAGGAGCCGACGCCGGAGGCGACGACGCCGCAGCCGACCACGTCCGTCGCGCCCGTCGCCCAGCCCACGGCCACCCGTCCCACGACCCGCCCCACGGTGCGGCCGACTGTGCGGCCGACCAGGACCAGGAAGCCCACGGCCCGGCCGACCCGGACCCCGGTGAAGACCCCGGTGTCCACCCCGGCCGAGACGCCGGAGACCAGGCTGTCCGGCAAGGCCGACACCGGCAACCGGGGCACCGCCGCGCCCACGCAGCCCTCCGCCACGCCCACGCGGCAGACGCCGACGCGGCAACCCACGCGGACGCCGTCCACACCGCCGACCACGCCCAGCCCGTCCGAGAGCCCGACCGGCGGCGAGCCGCCCAGGAGCACGCCCACGGTGATCATCGACTAGGGAGCGGCACCGACCGGAACGGGTGACGTCCGGTGCGGTTCCCGTCAAACTGGCGGTAAGGCGACGCAAGTCGGGGCGTCACCACAGGAAGATCTGACGCTCCGGGGGGGCAGACGGCGATGAGCAATCCGAGACAGGGGATCGCCGGGTTCCGGCTGACCGAGCACACCTGGATCACCGAGCTGGGCAACTGGATCGACGCGATCTCGCCCGACGGCCGCAGGGCCGGGGCGCTGCTGTTCGACTCCAGGATCATCGAGCTGCCCGGGGTGCGCGACCGGGTGGTGTCGGCGGTGCTGACCGACCGCCGGCTCGTCATGGGCGGGCTCGGCGGGCTGATCCCGGTCGCCGACGTGGTGGCGGCCGGCGAGCAGGTGTGGCTGCTCACCGCGCAGGCGGTCACGCCCACCCTGGCGAGCCTGCTGGCGGCCGGCACCGTGGAGGCGGGCGGCGCGGCGGCGGTGCTGGCCGACACCTCTCAGACCCTGCTCGCGCTGCACGCGTCGGGGGTGACGCACGGCTCGGTGCACCCGGGCACCGTCGTGGTCACGGCCGACGGCGCCGCGCTGCTGTCGGAGCGCGGGCTGGCCGACGCCATCCGGGGCGAGATCTCGCCGCCGGACCGCGACGTCTCCGGCTGGGCGGCGCTGGCACGCGGGCTCGCCGGCGCCTGCCAGCGCGGGGCGCCGCAGGCCGCGGCGGCGTTCGAGCGGGCCGCGGCCGCGGCCACCACCCACGGGCTGGCGGCGGCCAGGAGCGGCCTGCTCGCCGAGTCGCACGTGCTGCCCGGCGGCATGATCACCCGTGACCGGCTGGCGCAGGCGGCACGCGGCCAGTCGATGTTCGCGCAGCCCGCCGCGTACGGCATGCCGGCCCCGGCCGGGCAGGAGCGCGACGAGGGCGACATCGTCACCCTGCTACACGTCCCGCAGGGGCGCGAGAGCGCGGGCCGCACCACGCACGCCGGTCAGGCGACCACCAGTCCCAGCCCCGGCGGCGGGGAGGCGATGCGGTTCGGGCCGGGCGTCGGCGCGGCGGGGCAGGAGTCCACGGCCCAGCGGATCTGGCGCGAGGGCGCCTCCCCCGCGCGGAACGGCAGGGCCAGGGCGGTGCGCGCGCGACGCCGCCGGACGATCGTATCGGCGCTCGTGTTCGCGGCCGTGATGGCCGGGGCGGTCCTGGCCTGGCTGCGGCTCAGCGATGGGGACGACACACCCGTGGCGGTGGAGAAGGTGACCGTCACCACGTCGGAGAAGACGCTGGGCTGCGACAGCGACGCGTTCGTCTCGGGCCGGATCGACACCAACGGCGGGGCCGGCGAGATCCGCTACGAGTGGCGGATGAACCTGGACAAGGACGTCGAGGAGGGCACCCTGCGCGCCACGGCCGGCACCACCTCCTACGACGTCGACCTGACGTGGCGGCTCCAGGGCGAGCGCACCGCCAAGGCCACGGCCACGTTACGGGTGCTCTCTCCCGGCCCGGCCCGCACCGCGAAGACGACCTTCACCTACAAGTGCTGAATGCACACCAAAGCGGTTGTTTACTACGCTGACGTGCATGACCTCGCAGACCCCCGCGGGCTGGTACCCCGACCCGTACGGCTCTCCGCAACTGCGGTGGTGGGACGGCAGCCAGTGGACCGACGCCACCCATCCAATGGAGCAGGGCCCGATGGATCGAGGCCCGACGCAGCAGAGCCAGACGGATCAGGGGCCGGCGCACCAGCAGCCCTCAGGACCCCAGCCGGCCTCCGGCCCGCAGCAGCAGCACGGCAGCCGGCCGCCTGACTGGCCGCCGGCGGGGGCCAACCCCACGCTCGCCTACGGCCAGCCTGCGCCCCAGGGCCAGCCCCCTTCCGGCCAGTCAGGTCCGTACGGGCAGACCGGGCCTTCCGGCCAGTCTGGACCGTACGGGCAGTCCGGTCCTTACGGGCAGTCGGGTCCGCAGGAGGGCGCGTTCGGGCATCCCGGCGGCCAGCAGGCCCCGTACGGGCAGCCGGGAGGGCAGCAGTACGGCCAGCAGGCCCCGTACGGACAGCAGGGCTCCTACGGGCAGCAGCCGTGGGACGCTCCCGGCTACGGCCCGCCGCCCAAGCAGAGCAACCCGATGCCGTGGATCATCGGCGGGGCGGCGGCACTGCTCGTGGTGGCCCTCCTCGTGGTGGCCGCCGTCGTCTTCGTCAACAGCACCGGTGACCCGGCGGCCGCGCCGACGACGTCCCAGAGCCAGACCGAGGAGCCGGCGGAGACCGAGGACCCGGACCCGGCGCCCTCGACCGATCCCCCGCCCTCGACCGACCCGCCGCAGAGCTCCGCCGAGCTCCCGCAGCCGGTGGACGGTCGCATCACCGACGCCAAGCTGGGGGTCTCGTACGAGGTGCCGGACGCCTGGGACGTGCCGCGCGCGTCCGCGATCAACAGCACCCAGCCGGGGGCCCAGCTGTGGAGCAGCGGCGTGCAGAAGATCTCGCAGGAGAAGTTCGACGGCCGGTCCGACTGGATCGGCAACGTCTTCACCGGGGCGCTCAGCGACCGCTACCCCTACCCCGGCGCCGCCGGGATCGGGCTGACGGCCAAGGCGGTCTACGCCGACTTCAACAACAGGTACTACTCGCTCCAGCACACCAGCAAGATCGCCAAGGACCAGGCGATCAAGATCGGTGACCGGGACGCCTGGCTGGTGCAGTTCGAGATGGACTTCACCCAGATCTCCGAGGAGAAGGGCTACCAGTGGAAGAAGGAGAACGGCGCGGTCGTGCTCATGGACCGCGGTGAGGGCGAGCGGCCGGGACTCATCTACGTCTCGGTGCCCGACAACCTCGGCACCGACGTGGTCGGCAAGGTGGTGAGCTCGCTCAAGCCCGCGTGACGAGTGGCACTAGGCTGGTGGCATGAGCAGGCGGACGGGTCGCTCCGGGCCGCTGCGGCGAGGAGTACGCATGAGTGATTCCCTGGTCTGGATCGACTGCGAGATGACGGGTCTCGACCTCGGGCGCGACGCGCTCGTCGAGGTGGCGTGCATCGTCACCGACAGCGAGCTCAACCAGCTCGACAGCGGCGTGGATGTGATCATCAAGCCGCCGCCGGAGTCACTGGAGCAGATGTCGGGGGTCGTCCGCGAGATGCACACCGCGTCGGGGCTGCTGCCGGAGCTGGCGACCGGGGTCACGCTGGCCGAGGCCGAGTCGCTGGTGCTCGACTACATCCGGCGCCACGTCCCCGAGCCGAAGAAGGCTCCGCTGTGCGGCAACTCGATCGGCACCGACCGCACGTTCCTGGCCAGGGACATGCCGGCGGTCGACGCCTACCTCCACTACCGCATGGTCGACGTGTCGTCGATCAAGGAGCTGTCGCGGCGGTGGTACCCCCGCGTCTACTTCGCCGCGCCCGAGAAGCAGGGCGGCCACCGGGCTCTGGCCGACATCCTGGAGAGCATCCGGGAGCTGCGTTACTATCGGGCTGCCGTGTTCGTCGGCCAGCCCGGGCCTGACTCGGCGACGGCCCGGACACTCGCGGAGCGTGTCAGCGGTTAACGGGTGGCGTGAAGACTCCCGAACACCGCTACACTCTTCCTGTGCCGTTCTTGCGGACGGCGCGATGGTGGGTGTAGCTCAGTTGGCAGAGCGCCAGGTTGTGGTCCTGGATGTCGAGGGTTCAAGTCCCTTCACTCACCCCAGAGGGCAACGGCCGGTTCTTCGGGACCGGCCGTTGCCGTTTTCTTCCGACAACTCCCCAAAAACATGTCAATGCGAGTTATGCTCGCTGTCTACCGCTAACGCCGGTTGGTTGGGGGGACTCGGCGATCTGACCGTCTGCGCGCCCCGGAGGCCGGATGAGAGTCGACGACGCAGCGTTCGACAGCGCGTTCACGTCCTTGAGCAAGCGTGAGGCCGAGGTCATGGACCTGATCGCGACAGGACAGTCCAACAGCCAGATCGCACAGCAACTGTTTCTCAGCGAGAAAACGGTCAAGAACCACGTCAACCGCATCTATGCCAAGCTCGGCGTGGACTCCCGCGTCCGTGCCATCGGCCTCTGGCGGTCCCGTACCACGGAGTGATCCCGTTTCGGAGCGTGCGCGCCCTCCCCTGAGGCGCGCGCGCTCGGACAGAGGTGGCTACGGAGCCGTCTCCAGGAGGGCGGACAGGGCCGTGAGGCCGTGGTCCACGTCCTGCTCCGGGATGTTGAGCGCCGGGCGCAGGCGGACCGACCTGGGCCCGCACGGCAGGACCAGGACTCCCGCCTCCTCGCGCAGCCGGGTGACCAGGGCGTCCCTGTCGGCCGGCGCCGGCAGGTCGAAGGCGCACATGAGCCCGCGCCCCCGGACGCCGGACACGGTCTCCGGGTGCTCGGCCTCCAGCTTGGTCAGCCGCTCCAGGATGGTGGTGCCGAGGGCGGCCGCCCGCGGGATGAGCCCGTCGCGTTCGACGATCTCCAGGATGCCGCGGCTGCGCACCATGTCGACCAGCCCGCCGCCCCAGGTGGAGTTGATCCGCCCGCTGCGTTCGAAGACGTTGCCGGGCACCTCGTCCACGCGCCGCCCCGCCATGATGCCGCCGACCTGGACCTTCTTGGCGAAGGCCACGATGTCCGGCTGCAGCCCGAGCTGCTGGTAGGCCCAGGGGGTGCCGGTGGTGCCGCCGCCCGTCTGCACCTCGTCCAGGACGAACAGGGCGTCGTGCGCGTGGCACAGGTCCTGCATGGCCCGCAGGAACTCCGGCCGCATGTGGTTGTCGCCGCCCTCGCCCTGGATGGGCTCGGCGATGAAGCAGGCGATGTCGTGCGGATGCCGCTCGAAGGCGGCGCGGGCCTGGGCCAGCGCGCGCTCCTCGGCCGCCTCGACGTCGCCGGCGTGGATGGCGGGCACCTCGACGCGCGGCCAGTCGAAGGTGGGGAACCGGTCGGTCTTGACCGGATCGGTGTTGGTCAGGCTCAGCGTGTAGCCGCTGCGGCCGTGGAAGGCCTGGGTGAGGTGGAGGACCCGGGTGCCGAGCTCGCGCGGGCGACCGGCGGCCTCGTTGCGGCGGCTCTTCCAGTCGAAGGCGACCTTGAGCGCGTTCTCCACGGCCAGCGCGCCGCCCTCGACGAAGAACAGGTGGGGCAGGGCGGGGTCGCCGAGCACCCGGGTGAAGGTGTCGACGAAGTCGGCGAGGTGCTCGGTGTACATGTCGGGGTTGGCCGGCTTGTTGCGGGCGACCTGGCCGAGCAGGCGGGCGAAGTCGGGGTCGAAGGGCGGGTTCACGCCGAGCGGCGCGGAGGCGAAGAACGTGTAGAAGTCGAGGTAGCGGCGGCCGTCGCGGGCGTCGACGAGCCACGAGCCCTGGCTGAGTTCGAGGTCGAGTACGAGCCTGTATCCGTCGACGAGCAGGTGGCGGGCAAGGCGGGCGTGAACGTCCATGTCTCCTCCGCATTCGGCCAGACATGCCATATATTCCCCACCGTAACCCGGATTCATCCATAAAATTTACGGATCATCGCCCCATCAGACGATTTTCTTCAACCGGAAAGACAGCGCGATCAGCGTGATCCCGTACAGCAGCGCGAAGATCCCGACCAGCCAGACGAGGCTGAGCAGCCCGGCGGCCGGCCAGAGCAGGAGCAGCACGCCGAAGATGACCGACAGCACGCCGCCCAGGATGAGCATCCACTCGTTGGAGATGACCTTGCGCAGCTGGATCCCGTCCGCGATCTCCGCGATGCCGGTGAAGATCGCCCAGAGGGCGATGAGGTACAGCAGCACGAGCGAGGTGATGCCCGGCCAGATGAAGGCGGCGAGGCCGGCCAGGATGCCGATGACGCCGAGGGCCACGGCCCAGGCCCGCGACCGCACCTCGTGGCGGTACGCGGAGTAGATCGCGACGATGCCGTCGACGATCGCGTAGGCGCCGAAGAAGATCACCAGCACCAGCAGGGTGATGCCCGGCCAGATCAGTGCCAGGATGCCGAAGATCACGGCCGCGATGCCCCGGACGAGCGGCATCCACCAGGTACGTGCGAGTTGCTGCTCCATTCTTCCCTGATGTCCGCGCGAGCCGTCGGGGCATCCCTCGGCATGGTCAAGAATGGGCGATCATTGGGAGTAGACCACGATCGACACCGCGACGTACTGCACCAGGTAGGCGGCCAGGGTGAAGGCGTGGAACACCTCGTGGTAGCCGAACCAGCGGGGCGAGGGATCCGGCCGGCGCAGCCCGTACACGACGGCGCCGGCGCTGTAGAAGACGCCTCCGACGGCGACCAGCACGACGGCGGCCACCCCGGCGCCCCGCAGGAGCTGCGGCATCACGAAGATCGCGGTCCAGCCGAGCGCGAGATACAGGACGGTGTAGAGCCAGCGCGGCGCGCCCATCCACAGCACCCTGAACAGCACGCCCGCGAGCGCCCCGCCCCAGGTGACGGCGAGCACGGCGATCCGCGCGGCGCCGTCGAGGGCGAGCAGCGCGAACGGCGTGTACGTGCCCGCGATGATCAGGTAGATGTTGGCGTGGTCGAACCGGCGCAGCCACTCGGCGAGCCGGGGGCCGAGCGTGCCGCGGTGGTAGGTGGCCGAGATGCCGAAGAGCAGCCCTGAAGTGATCGCGTAGACGGCCGAGGCGAGGCGGGCCTGGAGGGTCGGGCCGAGCGCCACGAGCATGATGCCCGCGATCATGGTCACGGGCAACGCTCCCGCGTGCAACCACCCCCGCAGAATGGGCTTAACGGAGATCGTCGTCATATAACCTACGGTACCGTAGGTTAGAGTCCGTTCAAGAAGCGGGCGGCGATCGGCACCGCCGCCGACCGGCCCGAGCCGCCGTGCCTGACGAAGACGGAGAAGGCCAGGTCGCCGCGGTAACCGATGAACCACGCGTGCGGGGCGCCGTCCACGACCTCGGCGGTGCCGGTCTTGCCCGACAGGTCACCGGGCAGCCCCGCGCCGCCGGCCGTGCCGTGGTCCACGACCGCGCGCATCATCGCCCGCAGCCCGGCCACCACCCCCTGGTCCAGCTCCACGGGGTCGGGTGCGGGGCCGTCGATGCGGGTGGCCTCCTTCTCCGGCACCAGCCTGGGCGCCCGCCAGGTGCCGCTCTGCACCGCGGCGGCGACCGTCGCCATGCAGAGCGGGCTGGCCGTGACCGAGCCCTGCCCGATGGCGTCGGCGGCGCGCTGGTCGGGTCCGTCCGCCTCCTGGATCGAGCCGCAGAAGCCGCCCGCGCCGGTCGGCAGCGCCCGCCCGAAGCCCCACCGGGAGGCCGTCTCCGGCAGGTCGGCCACGTCCAGCCGGGCGAGCGACTGCTCGACGAACGTGGTGTTGCAGGAGTACGCGAACGCGTCGGTGAAGGAGACGGCGCCGCGCGCCACCTCGCCGTCGTTGCGGAGGGTGCGATGGCCGGGGATCGTGTACGTGCCGGGACACGCCACCTGGTCACCCGGGCCGAGCCCCGACTCCAGCAGCGCCGCGGCCGTGATGACCTTGAAGGTGGAGCCGGGCGGGAACACGTCCTTCAACGCGCTGAAGCCGCTCTTCAGCCGGTCGGCCACCGCGAGGATGTCGCCGCTGCTGGGCTGGATCGCCACGATGGCCGCGTCGGAGCTCGCGTCGAGCGCCCGCGCGGCCGCCGCCTGCACCGAGCGCGACAGCGTGGTCCGCTGGCGCCGGGTCTCCGGCCGCGCGCTCAGCAGCTCCCGGTCCGGCTTCCCCGGCGCCTTGGCCACCAGCACCCAGCCCACCGGCTCGCCCTCCTCCCGGTCGTCGCGCAGCGGCCGCAGGTGGGCGTCGGCGTAGCTGTTGTGCGGGATCTTGTCGCCCTCCCTGGTGACCTGCTCGGCCGGGGAGCCGAACAGCTCGACGAGCTCGATCGTGCCGCCGTCCTTGAGCAGCGGGTGCAGGGTCTCGGGCTGCCAGAGGACCTTCCACTGCCGGTCGCGCACCGCCAGCCTGAGCGTGCCGTCGAACGGCCACTCGCCCAGCTCCTCCAGCTCCCTGACCCCGGTGAACGTCACCTCGGCCGTCTCCTCGCCGGTGCGCTCGACGTCCCCGGGCTCCAGCCGCAGCCGCTCCACGCCGAGGGCGCCGCCCATCGCCTCGTGCCACTGCCTGAAGTCGCCGGGAGGCCGGTCCACCAGCCGCGACATGGCGACCACGTCGCCGTCCCGCCAGGCCTGGAAGTACGCGGCCGAGGTGTCGGCGGCGCTGCCCTCGACGCCGCCGGCGGCCGAGACCGCGAAAGCCACCGCGGCGATAACGGCCACAACTGCGCCTACGACCACAATCAGCCTGCGCTGTCGCATACGGTTCTCCCAGGAGGAGATGAACGTGGCACGTGGACAGAGGGAACCGATGCCCGGCCAGTACCCGGTGACCTTCGGCGAGGTGGAGCTGCTCCGGGACCTGGACAGGCAGGACGGCTGGGTGCTGTCCAAGGATGGCGTACCTCAGTCCTATGTGGACCTACAAGACCCGACATTTCTGGAATTCGAATACGTCCGCCTCATGGCCGACGTCATCGACCTGCTCGACGAGGGCCCGCTGAGCTGCGTGCACGTGGGCGGCGGCGCCTGCACGATCCCCCGCTACGTCGCCGCCACCCGGCCGGGCTCCCGGCACATCGTGATCGAACCCGACGGCCTCCTGGTCAACCTGGTACGCGAGCAGCTCGACCTGCGCTCGGTGCCCAAGCTCAAAATGATCATCGCGGGCGGCCGGGAGGGCACCGCCAAGGTCTGGGACTCCTCGGCCGACCTCGTGGTGCTGGACGCGTTCACCGGCGCCACCATGCCGGTGGAGCTGGCCACGGTGGAGTATCTCGGCGACGTCGCCCGCGTCCTGCGCCCCTCCGGCACGCTGCTGATCAACCTGGCCGACGGCAAGGGCCTGGCCTTCGCCAGGCGCCTGCTCGCCACCGTCACCGGCGCCTTCCGCCACGTCGCCCTGCTGGCCGAGCCCGGGGTGATGCGCGGGCGCCGGTTCGGCAACCTGATCGTCGCCGCCTCGCGCGCCGAGCTGCCGCTCGACCCGCTCACCCGCCGCGCCGCCGGCGGCCTCACCCAGGCCAGATGCGTGTACGGGGAAGCGCTGGAGAAATTCGTCGCCGGAGCCGCCCCGATCAAGGACGGCGACGCGGTGCTCGCCCCGGTGCCACCGCCGGCGGTGTTCGGCTAGGGCCGCAGGTAGGCGAGCACGGCCGCCACCCTGCGGTGCACGTCGGCGCTGACCTCCAGGCCGAGCTTGGTGAAGATGGAGTTGACGTTCTTCTCCACCGACGACACCGACAGGTGCAGGGCCCTGGCGATGGCGCCGTTGGAGCGGCCGTGGGCCATCTCGCGGAGCACGTCGCGCTCGCGCGGGGTCAGCGACTCCGGCTCGCCGCGCAGGTCGTGTCTCGCCATCAGGCCCTCGACGACCTTCGGGTCGATGACCGAACCCCCGGAGGCCACCGCCCTGATCGCGCCGAGCAGCTCGTCCAGGTCGCCGACCCGGTCCTTCAGCAGGTAGGCGAAGCCCTCGGTGCCGTGCTTGAACAGCTCCAGCGCGGACAGCGCGTCGGAGTACTGCGACAGCACCACGATGCCGACCCCCGGGTGCGCCGCCCGCACCGCGTGCGCGGCGTCGATGCCCTCGAAGCCCTGCCGCCAGTCGCCGCCGGGCATCCTGATGTCGGTGACCACCACGTCGGGCCGCAGCCTGCGCACCGCGTCGAGCAGCTCGTCGGCGTCGCCGACCGCGCTGACGACGGTGACCCCGCCGGACGTCTCCAGCAGCTGCCGGGTGCCCTCGCGCACCAGGTAGTGGTCGTCGGCCAGGACCGTCCTGATCGCGTCACCCATCGACCGGCACCCACGCGTCCACCCGTGTCCCCTCTCCGCGCGCGCTCTCGACCCGCAGCCCGCCGCCCAGCGCGTCGAGCCGGTCGGCCAGCGTGGCGAGCACGCCGGGCCGCGCCTCGAACCCCGTGCCGTCGTCGGTCACCGTGGCGCCGAGCCGCCCTTCCTCCCGGGACAGCCGCACCTCTATCCTGGCCGCCCCCGCGTGCTTGAGCGCGTTGGCGACGGCCTCGCTCACCGTGAAGTACATCGCGCCCTCGACCTCGTCGGGGAACCGCTCGGCCCGCAGCTCCCGGCCGGCGAGCACCTGGACGGGCACCGGCAGCCGGGCGCAGCGCTCCTCGACGGCCTCCACCAGGCCGCCCTGGCTGAGCGCCGACGGGTGGATGCCCGCCGCGAGCTCGCGCAGGTCGGCGAGGGTCTGGCGGGCCTGCTCGCGGAGGTTCCCGAGCGTCCCGGTGCCGCCGCCGGTGGCGCGGGCCAGCTCGATGCCGGCGATGAGGGCGACGAGCTGTTGCTGCACGCCGTCGTGGATGTTGCGCTCGATGCGCCGCCGCTCGGCCTCCTGCGCGTTGACCAGGCGGGTGGCCAGTCCGGCGCTCTGGATGGCCAGCCCGGCGGGTACGGCCAGCGCCTCCAGGAAACGCCGGTCCTCGACGGACAGGCGGCCGTGGGCACGCGGGCCGCACTCGATCCGCCCCTGCCCGCCGAGCACGGGCAGGGTGATCGCCGCGGGACCGTCCTCCGGCCCGGAGACCACCCGGCGGCCGTCGGCGAGCGTCACGGCGGCCCAGCGGGTCTCCAGGCCGGTGCGCACGGCCATGGCCAGTCTGCCGAGCTGCTCGACGGGCTCCCGGCTGTCCTCCAGCTCCGGGCCGAGGCTGGACAGCACCTCCTGCACGGTCGGCCGCACGTCGAACACCAGCAGCAGCCGCGAGCCGCGCAGGCCGACGCGGAGGTCGAGCAGGCGGTGGCGGACGACCGCGACCACGATCGCGCCGGGCAGCGCCCCCAGCATGGCCAGCGCCCCGGCCACGCCGACGACCGGCAGGGCGACCCCTCCGAAAAGGAAGAAGTACGCCAGCAGCACTCCCACCTGGGTGGCCGTGGTCCCGGCGACCATCCAGCCGTACTGCGAGCGTTCCGGCGGACGGCTGCGGCGCCAGCGCAGCACGAGCCCTCCGAGGACCACCCAGCCGGCGACCCAGACGGTGAGCTGGCCGACGGTGGCGGCGAGAACGCCGGTCAGTTGCACGGGATCGGTCACGTCCGGAGACCCGCCGAGGAAGAGGGGCGCCATCAGCACCCCCGCGGCGTGCACGGCGGCGGCGACGCCCGCGCCCCAGGCGACGGGACGCCACCGGCGCGAGGGCAGCCGGCCCTCCGGGAACAGCAGCGGGACGTACACCCAGGTCAGCGCGTAGAAGACGACCATCGCGACCATCGAAGGGGCCGCGAGCCCGGGCACGCGGCCGACCAGGCCGACGCCGAAGATGCCGGCGCCGAAGCACACCGCGGCGGCCAGCAGCAGCCGGCCGTACGGCACGTCCGGCCGGCGGGCGGCCAGCAGCCAGCCCAGCACCGGCAGGACCAGCCCGACGGCGACGAACGCCACGTGCCAGACCGTGAAGCCCTCCAGGAGCGACCCGCCCACCAGCCCCGCGGCCGCGATCAGGGCCATCAGCCCGGCCGCCAGATTCGTACGCATCGCCCCTCATCGTCACAAAGGCAGCTGACCTGCGTCCATGAAGTTGACCGCACAGTCGGTGCGGCCATCCCCACCCCGCGGGACGGTGGCCTGCCCGGTGGGCGCGGCGGCGGCGCCCGGCTTGGCTGGAGGCACGTCCACGCGAGGAGGATCTTTCATGAGAAGGCGCGTATCACTCCTGGCGGCCGCCTGTGCCGTCAGCCTGACGGCGTGCGCCGCACCGGTCGCCACCGCCGCGGCGGTCCCACCGGTCGCCACTGCCGCGACGGCGACCGCGACGCCTGCGGCCACGTCCACGGCGCCGCCCGTCGAGATCCCGGACACGCCTCTGGGGGACGCGCTGCGCTGGGTGCTGGACGCCTCCACCAGGGCGCCGGTCGGGGAGAGCGAGCTGAGGACGCGCATCGCCCCCGAGTTCCTCGCGGCGGTCCCGGCCGAGCAGTTCGACGCGGTGCTGACCGCGTACCCGGACCTGAGCCTGCGGGCGGTGAGCGTGGCGCACGCCGCCGCGCTCGTGGCGGGCGTGGAGTCGGGCGGCAAGCGGTTCCTGCTGGAGTTGTCGGTCGACGGCGCGGGGTTGATCAACGGGATGCGGCTCACCGAGGCGCCAGCCCCGCAGCCCGCGCCGAAGAGCTGGAAGGAGCTGGAGCGGCGGCTGCGCGCCGTCGCGCCGCGGGCCGGGTTCGTCGCGGCGCGGGTCGACGGCCGCGCCTGCCGCACCGTGCGCGGCGTCGCGGCGGACGTGCGCCGCCCGCTCGGCTCGATGTTCAAGCTGTACGTGCTCGGCACGGTCGCCGGGCAGATCAAGAAGGGCGCCTACGGCTGGGACACCGAGCTGACGATCACGGCGGACGTGAAGAGCCTGCCGACCGGGCAGCTCCAGGACCGCCCCGACGGGAGCCGGGTGACCGTGCTGGAGGCCGCCAGGCTGATGATCTCCATCAGCGACAACACCGCTACCGACCTGCTCATCCGCAAGGCGGGACGCGAGGCCGTGGAGCGCACCATGCGTTCCTGGACGAAGGGCCACGACCGGCGCAACACGCCGCTGCTGACCACGAGGGAGCTGTTCGTGCTCAAGGGCGCCCGCTATCCGGAGCTGGCCGAGCGCTACCTGTCGATGAACACCCGGGACAGGCGTGACTATCTGGCGAAGGTCGTGGCGAAGGTGCCGCTCTTGGACATCCGTCCGTGGACCCACCCGCGCGAGCTCGACACGATCGAGTGGTTCGTGTCACCGGAGGACGTCTGCCGCGCCCACGCCGCGCTCTCCGGGCTGGGCGACGAGCGGGTGGACGAGATCATGTCGGCGAACGACGCGGGGCTCGGGCTGCCGCCGGACCGGTGGCGGTCGGTGTGGTTCAAGGGCGGCTCCGAGCCCGGGGTGTATGACATGGGCTTCCGCGCCCGTACCACCGACGGCAGGACGTACGCCGTGACCCTGATGGGCGTCAATCCGGACGCGCCGTTCGACGACGGGAAGACCGGCCAGGAGTTCCTGGCGCTGGCGCGGGGCGCCTTCGCGCTGGCGGCGCGGGGCTAGCTGATCGTCAGGCAGGCGATCCGGTCACCGGCGTTGCCCGCGTCGGGGCCGGTCGCCGTGGTCTCCTTGGAGTGCAGCACCAGGGAGCGGGGCGGCGTGGCCGGGTCGAAGCCCCACGGGTGGCGGGCGGTGGCCCGGCCGGCGCCGGTGGCGTCGGTCTTGAGGTCGAGCCAGATCTCGTTGTCGGCGCTGGCCGGGCCGGGCCGGTGCTGGTAGTGCGGGCCCGCGTCGGCGCCGGTCTTGCCGCACGGCTTCGTGTGCAGGTGGGCGCCGTAGCCACGACTCGGCCGGAAGCCCTCGACCACCAGAGAGGTGATCGTCTGGCCGCCGGACGACTCGGCGGTGACGCTGGCCTGGGCGCCTTCGGGCGCCAGCTTCCGGTCATAGGCGATCGCGGAGGCGCCGGCGACGGTGAACTCGCCGCTGCCGTTGAGCGTGGTGGCCGGCTGGCCTTCCGTGTGGGCGAGCTGCGGCGGGCTGGCGCCGCAACCGGCCACGAGCAGGGCGAGCAGGATGACGGGCAGGCGTGTGGGCATGCCCCACTCATATCAGTAACCGAGCGACTACGCATCGTGTTTGAAGATTCGTGTCCCACTTCAGCGAACCGGCGCTCAGCCCCGCCCGCCAAGAGGTCGCGATCGAATCGAGACGTGACCTTGCCGTGCCCCTCTTGCCTAGAACCGAATTCTAGAAGCAGAGTGGGACCATGATGGAGGAGTACGCGGACCGCGTGTGGCGTGGGGAGACCGGCGACAGCATCACGGATCCCGGGTTGTCCGGCAGGGGTGTGATGACCGTCGCCGACGGCCTGGGGTGGTGGCCCGGTTTCGGCAACGTGATCGCGTTCGAGACGGAGGGCCACCTGGCGCTCTGGGACACCAGCAGCCCGTTCTCGGCGGGCAAGCTGTACGAGGACGTGCGGGGATGGACCCGGGCGCCGCTGACGGCCGCGTTCTACTCGCACGGCCACATCGACCACGTCTTCGGCACCGGGCCGTTCGAGGAGTCCGGGCCCCGGGCGACGGTGTACGCGCACGAGGCCGTCGTGCCGAGGTTCCAGCGCTACCTGCTGACCAGCGGCTACAACGCGGTGATCAACCAGCGGCAGTTCCAGCTCCCCGGCCTCCAGTGGCCCTCGGAGTACCGCCACCCCGACGTCACCTACCGGGACGCGCTCACCGTCAGGCTCGGCGGGCTGACCTTCGACCTGTTCCACGCCAAGGGCGAGACCGACGACGCCACGGTCGCGTACGTGCCCGAGCACCGGCTGCTGCTGCCCGGCGACCTGTTCATCTGGGTCACCCCCAACTGCGGCAACCCGCAGAAGGCGCAGCGCTACCCGCGCGAGTGGGTGCACGCCCTGCGCCGGATGGCCGCGCTCGACGCCGAGATCATGCTGCCCAGCCACGGCGCCCCGATCTTCGGCCGCGACCGCATCCGGCAGGCGCTGCTGGAGACGGCCGAGTGGCTGGAGTCGCTGGTCACCCAGACGCTCGGCCTGCTCAACGCGGGCGCCCGGCTGGACGAGATCGTGCACGCCGTCCGGCCGCCCGGCCACCTGGCCGACCGGCCGTACCTGCGGGCCCGTTACGACGAGCCGGAGTTCGTGGTGCGCAACCTCTGGCGGCTCTACGGCGGCTGGTACGACGGCAACCCGGCCAACCTCAAGCCCGCTCCCGACGCGGTGCTCGCCCGGGCCGTGGCGGACCTGGCGGGCGGCGCCGGGAAGCTCGCGGACGCCGCCGTGAAGGCGCTGGCGGACGGCGACGAGCGGCTCGCCGGCCACTTCGCCGAGATGGCCGCGCTCGCCGCTCCTGACGACCCGGGCGTCCACCGGGTCCGCGCCGACGTCTTCGCCGCCCGCGCCGCCCGCGAGGCGTCCCTCATGGCCAAAGGTGTCTTCACCTGGGCCGCCTCCGAGTCCGCGGAGCGGGCCGGCTCCTGACCGGTCAGCCGAAGTGCGACCGGGTCTCGGCGAAGGCCCGGTCGGTGCCCTCCAGCGCGAGGGCCACGTCCTGCTCCGTGTGGGCCGCCGACATGAACCAGTTGTGCCAGGGGTGCAGGTAGACGCCGTGCCGCAGGCAGGCGTCGCTCCAGTGCAGGGCGACCGACAGGTCCGCGTCGCCGTCGAAGCTGAGCCACGGGATCGTCACCGGGCCGGTCTGGTTCACCACGAAGCCGTGCGCCTTGGCCTGCGCGTACAGGCCCTCCCTGAGCTGGGTGCCGGCGCGCTCCATCGCCGCGATGCCGTCGGTGTCGCGCAGGGTCTCGATGGTCGCCTTGGCCGCCGCCATGGCGACCGCGGAGAACCAGAACGACCCGGTCGTGTAGAGCGTCTGGGCCGCGCCCCGCAGCGCGTCGACGCCGGTGAGGGCGGCGATCGGGTAGCCGTTGGCCATGGCCTTGGACCAGGCCGTCAGATCCGGCCGCACCCCGTACCGCTCCCACGACCCGCGCAGGTCGATCCGGAACCCGGCGCGCACGTCGTCGATCACCAGCGCCGCGCCGAGCCGGTCGGCCAGCGCCCGCGCGCCCCGCGCGAAGGCGGGCTCGACCAGGGCCTGGTCCTCGAACGAGTCGTGCTTGAACGGCGTCACGATGATCGCCGCCACGTCGTCGCCCGCGCTCGCGGCGGCGGCCTCCAGCGACTCCAGGGAGTTGTAGTCGAACTCGACCAGGTCGGCCCGCTCGTTCGGGGTGGTGCCGGCGGTGGAGGGCGTGCACCACGGGTCGGCCCCGTGGTAGGCGCCGTGCGCGCGGAGCACCTTGGTGCGGCCGGTGGCGGCGCGGGCGACCATGAGCGCCTGGGTGGTGGCGTCGGTGCCGTTCTTGGAGAACATCGCCCAGTCGGCGCTCGGGATCGTGTCGACCAGCAACTCGGCCAGCTCCACCATGATCGGGCCGGGGCCGTTGAGACAGTCGCCGAGAGCGGCCTGCCGGGCGGCGGCCTCCTCCACCCGGGGGTGGCGGTGGCCCAGCACGACCGGCCCCCAGCTGCACATGAAGTCGATGTACGCGCGCCCGTCCGCGTCCCACTGCCGGCAGCCTTCGGCCCGCTCGAAGAACTGCGGGTAGCCGGGGGCGAAGATGGCCGCGTTGAGGTGCCCGTACATGCCGCCGGGGACGACCTTGGCGGCCCGCGCGCGGAGTTCGGCGTCTGTCATCGGAGACTCCTAAGGGGTGGTCAGTCGAGGAGGGCCAGCACGGCGTCGAGGTCCGTGAGCCCGGCGTCGGAGCCGAGCCCGGTGGCCACCAGGGAGGCGGCGGCGGTGCCCCAGCGGGCGGCGGTGGGCACGTCCTCGCCGTGCAGCAGGCCGGTGACGAACCCGGCGCAGTACGCGTCGCCGCAGCCGGTGGTGTCGGCCACCTCCGTCTTGACGGCCGGGACCCGTTCGGCGCCCGCGCCGGTCACCACGAGGCTGCCCGCCTCGCCCAGCGTGACGAGCACGCCGCGCGGCCCCTCGGCCAGCAGCGCCCCGGCGGCCTCCCGCACGTCGTCGGCGCCCGCCATCAGCCGGGCCTGGCTCTCGTTCGGCAGCACGTAGTCGACGTGCGGCAGGAACGCCCGCGCCAGGCCGAGCAGGTCCGGCATCTCCGACAGCAGGTCCATGGTGACCACCGTGCCGGCGGCCCTGACCTCGTCGAGCAGCGCGAAGAAGGCGGGGTCGGCGAGCGCGAAGGTGACGTCCACACCGCCCAGGTGGATCGCCCGCGCCCGGCGCAGCAGATCGGTGTCGAGGTCGGCGGGCGTGACGCCGAGGTTCGCGCCGGGGACGTGGAAGCTGGGGCGCCCGCCGTCCGGCCGGATCGGCAGGATCGAGGCGGCGGTGCGCTCCCCCGCCCGGCGGACCAGCCGGGAGACGTCCACGCCGTGCTTGGCCAGCACCGCGACGAGGAAGTCGCCGAGCTCGTCGTCGCCGGCGGCGCCCATGGTGACGACCTCGTTGCCCAGCTTGACCAGGTCGACGGCGGTGCCGGCGGCGGAGCCCGCGGCGGTGAGCCGGATCTCGTCGACGAGCACGGTGTCCTGCCCGTCGGGGATGTGCGAGACGGGCCTGGCGAGGATGTCGACGATGTGCACGCCGACGGTGACGACGGTCATGGTTTAAATAGACAGACGTCCGACTAAAAAGTCAATATGCTGGAGCGAACACGGAAGGGGGCATGCCGATGCCGAAGGTCGTGGACCACGACGAGCGCAGGCGCGAGGTGCTGTCAGCCGCCCGCCGGGTGATCGTCAGAGACGGCATCGACGCCGCCACCACCCGCGCCATCGCCAAGGAGGCCGGCTACTCCAACGGTGTCCTGGCCCACTACTTCACCGACAAGGACGAGATCCTGCTGTCGGCGCTGAGCCAGTCCCACGAGCGCATCCGCGACCGGCTGGCCCGCAAGGTCGAGGGCGTCTCTGGGCTGGCCGCGCTGCGCGAGCTGCTCCTCGACAACCTGCCGCTCGACGCCGAGCGCACCCAGGAGACCCGCCTGGAGGTGAGCTTCTGGAGCCGCAGCCTGGCCTCCGAGCGGCTGGCCGAGGTGCAGCGGTCGGAGGCGGCCGAGCTGCGCGCCGCCGTGCGCGACCTGCTCGGCCAGGCGAGCGCGGCGGGCGAGCTGACCACCGGGCAGAACCTCGACGACGTCACGGAGCACCTGCTCGCCCTGGTCGACGGCCTGAGCCTGCACCTGCTGCTCTATCCGGACCGGCTGCGCCGGGTCGACCTCGAACGACTCCTGCTCCAGCACCTGGACGGGCTCTGATTCGTTGCCGCATTTCGGACGACCGACTACATTGCCGCCATGAGCCTCCGCGAGCAGTTGTGCGCGTACGGCAGGCGCGCCGTCGAGCTGGGCCTGGTCATCGGGACGTCGGGCAACCTGAGCGTGCGCGAGGGCGACCGGGTGGCGGTGACCCCCTCCGGGGTGGCGCTCGACCGGCTGACCCCGGAGTCGTGCCCGGTCGTGGACCTCGACGGCCATCTCCTGGAAGGTGACGCGCAGCCGTCCTCGGAGACGCCGATGCACCTGGCGATCTACCGCACCACCGACGCGCGGGCGGTGGTCCACACCCACTCGGTGTTCGGCGCGGTCGTGGCCACCACGAAGACCGAGCTGCCGCCGATCCACTACAACGCGCTGATGCTGGGCGGGGTGGTCAAGGTCGCCGAGTACGCCACGTACGGCACCGACGAGCTGGCCGCGAGCGTGCGGGCGGCGCTGGAGGGCAAGCGGGCGGCGCTGATGGCCAACCACGGCGGGGTGACCATCGGCGCCACGCTGGAGGAGGCGTTCGAGGCCACCCGGCTGCTGGAGTGGCTGTGCGAGGTGTACGTGCGCGCGCTGGGCGTGGGCGAGCCGGCCGTGCTCACCGACGAGCAGCTCGCCGCCGTGGTCGAGCGCGCGCTCAACCCGCCGGAGTTCCCCCGCCGTTGAGCGCCCGCTCGGCGAGCCCGGTCGGCAGCCCGCCGGAGCCGGCGATCCGGTCGTGGAAGGACTTCAGCGAGCCGGTGTACGACGCGCGGATCCGTTCGATCTCGATGGCGCCGGTGAGGTACGAGGGCGCCTGGGTGGGCCAGGCGCAGTAGCGGCTGACCTCGCCCTGCGCGGTGCCGGGCGAGAGCGACGCCTTGGTGGCCATGAACGTCTCGGCCTCCTCGGTCGTCATGTCCCCGCAGTGCAGCGCGGTGTCCACGACGATGCGGGCCGCCCGGAAGATCCGGAAGTCCAGGTGGGCCAGCTCGGTGGCGGGCGTGCCGAAGTAGCCCTGCTCGTGCAGGAGCTTCTCCACGTACAGCCCCCAGCCCTCGGTGAAGTACGGGGTGCGGAACACCTTGCGCACCGGGTGCGGGTTGGCGGCCAGGGTCGCCAGGTGCCAGTGGTGGCCGGGGTAGGCCTCGTGGACCGCGATCGACGGCATCTGCGCCCGGCTGTTGGTGCGCAGCCGCTGCCGCACCTGCTCGGGCGTGAAGTGGTCGGGGGTGTACGGCACGAAGAACACGCCGGTGCGCGAGCTGCTGAGCGGCGGCGGCGCCAGGTAGTGGGCCACCGCCACGACGGGCCGGCTGTAGACCGCCGACGGCAGCACCAGGCACTCCTCGCCCTCGGGGAACGTCACCAGGTCCCGCTCGCGGACGAACTCCCTGGCCCGCCGGGTCTCGGCCTCGTACTCGGCCCGCATCCCCTCCAGCGTGCCGGGGTGGTCGTCCATGAGCGTCTCCATGGCGGCCCGCCAGTCGGGCGAGCCGCTCACCCGTACCGCGACCTCGCGCATCCGCCCGTCGAGCTCGTCCCAGGCGGCCCGGCCCTTCTCGTGCAGCTCGGCGGCGCCGTACCCGAGCAGTTCGCGCTCGCGCAGCAGGCGCGAGTAGAGCCGCTCGCCCATCCGCCAGGTGCCGCCGCACTGGAAGCCGTCCAGGAACGCGACCAGTTCGTCGAACGCGGCGGCGGCCGGCTCGGCGGCCTCGGCGAGCCGGGCCCGCAGGTCCGGGTCGCCGACCATGCCGGGGACGGTCTCGGTGAGGAAGGCGCGCCCGGTGCGCGCCTGGCCGAGCCCGCGCCGCACGATCAGCGGCGCGGCCAGCTCGGGGTCGAGGTTGGCCCGGCAGGCGGCCAGCACGCCGGGCACCTCGGCCAGCCGGGAGATCGCGGCGGCCACCAGCTCGGGCTCCGGCCTGAGCCGGTGCTGGAACGGCGTGAACAGGGCCGTGAAGACGGCCGACAGGTAGACGGCCGGGTCGCGCCGCCAGTCGGGCCACTCCGCCAGCGCGACCGCGCCGCGGAGCTGGGAGATCACGAGGTCACGGTCGATCGGGTCGCCCGTGTCGCCGGCCTCCAGCCGCGCCAGCCACCGGGCCTCCTCGCGCTCGCGCTCGGCGAACGCGGCGGCGGAGAAGTCGCCGAGCGTGTGGTCGTAGCCCTCGGCGCCCAAGGTGCTCGCCAGGACCGGACGCCGGGAAAAGTACCACCTGAGAAACTCGTCCACCGATGCACCATATCCTTGGCGAATGCCCCTTCAGATCACCGGCGCGTTAGGCGATCCCGACCTGATCCGGCTCCCCTGGGAGCTGCCGCTCGCGGAGTGGCCCCAGCACCACCTCGTCGACCTGCCGCGCGGCATCTCGCGGCACGTCGTGCGGTTCGCCCGGCTGGGCGGCAAGGTCTACGCGATCAAGGAAATCAGCGAGCGGTACGCCAGGCGCGAGTACCAGCTCCTGTGGGACCTGGCCAGGCTGGACGCGCCCGCCGTGGAGCCGGTCGCCTACGTCACCGGCCGCGAGGAGGGGCTGGACGCGGCGCTGATCACCCGGCACCTGCAGTTCTCGCTCCCGTACCGGGCCGTGATGTCCGGGACGCTGCGCCCCGACACGCTCACCCGGCTGATGGACGCGCTGGTCGTGCTGCTGGTGCGGCTGCATCTCACCGGGTTCTACTGGGGCGACTGCTCGCTGTCGAACACGCTGTTCAGGCGCGACGCGGGGGCGTTCGCCGCCTACCTGGTCGACGCCGAGACCGGCGAGATGCACCCGATGCTCAGCGACGGGCAGCGGCTCGGCGACATCGACGCCGCGCACCTGAACATCTTCGGGGAGATGCTCGACCTGGAGGCCGGCGGCCTGCTCCATCCGTCGATCGACCCGATGGACACCGCCGAGGACATCGTCAGCCGCTACCACCGGCTGTGGGCCGAGCTGACCCAGGACGAGATCATCGAGGAGGTCGACTGGCACCGGGTGGAGCAGCGGATCCGGCGGCTGAACCTGCTCGGGTTCGACGTGGCCGAGATGATGGTGCGGCGCAAGGTCGGCACCGGCCGGCTGATCGTCCGGCCCAAGGTGGTCGACTCCGGGCACCACCAGCGCCGCCTGCTGCGGCTGACCGGCCTGGACGCGGAGGAGAACCAGGCCAGGCGGCTGCTCAACGACCTCGACGGGTTCCGGGTCGCCGTGGGGCTGCGGCACGAGGACGAGGCGATCGTGGCGCACCGCTGGCTGGCCGAAGTGTTCCAGCCGACGATCGCGGCCATCCCGGCCGGGCTGCGCGGCAAGCTGGAGGCGCCGCAGCTGTTCCACGAGATCCTCGACCACCGGTGGTACCTGTCGGAGGCGGCCGGGAGCGATGTGGGGCTGGCCGCGGCGGTCACGTCGTACGTGGACAAGGTGCTGGTCTTCAAGCCCGACGAGAAGGCGCTCCTTCCGGACGAGGCGACGGAACCGAATGCGAATAACCTTCCCTGAGGCCTTTGGCATTTCCTCATAAATCGCGGGATTATCCCTCTCAGTAGGGTTTTTCTTCGCCTCAGCCGTAGACAACTTCATCTCGGTACGGCTCACGTTATCGCCGTTCATTTCCGTCTCTTCTGGCATCCCTAAGCTGTCCGCGTCCGCATGACGGCGAGGGAGGCCACCGTGCTCGCACTCGACAGCTGCCTGACCGAAGTCATGGCCATACCGGGAGCGCTCGACGCGATGCTCGTGGATCACACGAGCGGCATGGCCGTGTCCTTCAGCGGGCAACCCCGCGGCGTGGACGCCGACAAGGCGGCCGCGGCGCTGACCGAGATGCTGCGGGCCAGCATGGACGGGCTCTCGCGGGCCTGTCCCGGCGACACCGTGCGCATCGGCGACCTGCTGATCAGCACCGACCAGGGACACCACCTGATCAGGCTGATGGACACCCTGTTCGAGGGGCCGCTGGTGATCTACGTGCGCCTCGACATGGAGCGGTCGAACATCGCGCTGGCCCGCCACCGGCTGCGCGCCATCTCCGAGCAGCTGCTGGCGTGACCGATGCCGTCGCTGGACACGCTCCTGGCCGGCCTCGCCAAGGAACGGGCCACCGGTGCGCTGCGGGTGGGCCGCGCCGGCACCGTCTACCTCGACGACGGGCGCATCACGTACATGACCTGCGCGCAGGTGCCCGGCGCCGAGCGGCTGCTCGCGGCCGGTGGCCGGGTGCCGGAGTCGGCGCTGCGCAGGCTGCAGGCCGACGGCGGCGCCGAGCGCCTGCTGGAGGAAGGCCGGGTCACGCTCGGCGAGCTGCAGTACTGCGTGCTCGGCGCGGTGCTGGACGCGGCGTTCTTCCTGCTGCCGGTGACCGGCGCCCGGCCGAGGTTCCGGCCCGGCGAGGGGCACTGGCTCGGCGGGTGCTGGTACTTCGACGTGCCCGGCCTGGTGCGCGAGTGCGCGCGCCGCCGGGCACGGCTCGCCGAGACGTGGCCGCGGGCCGACCTGGACACCTCCCCCGTACGCGCCGCGCCGCGGATGCCCGGGCAGAGCGTGACGCTCAGCGACGTGCAGTGGGAGGTGGCGATCGGGGCCGACGGCGAGGCCACTCCCCTGGAGCTGGCCAAGCGGCTGGGCCGGTCCGGTTACGCGGTCCTGCTGGCGGTGCGCAGGCTGGCGGCGGCGGGCCTGATCGTCGCGGCCGAGGGGACGGAGCCGCTGCCCAGGCGGGTCAAGCGGCTCGACGTCGCCCGGCACAGGGCGGACGCCACCGCCGGCGGCCCGCTCGGCCCGGTCGTCACCGGGGACCCCACGGACATCGAGCTGCTGCTGCGGCTCAGGAAGGCGTTGGAGGAGCTGACGTGAGGTTCCCCTCACGCAGGAGGAGGCCATCTGTGGAACTGCGTCAAGAGGTGCTCAAGGAGATGGTTCTCCTGCGCGAACGGACGGCCGACGTCAAAGGGAGCGTGGCCTCCACCATCGACGGGCTGACGATCGCCTGCGACCTGGCGGAGGACAGCAGCGAGCACGTGTCCGCGCTGGCCGCGGCGCTGCTCGCGATGAGCCGGCGCATGATGATCCTGGCCGGGCGGGGCGACCTGGAGGAGACGCTCGTCTCCGGCAGCGCGGGCCACGCCGCGTTCTACGCCGCCGGCCCCACTGTCGTCCTCACAGTCCTGGCTGAGCCCGGCGCCAACCTCGGGCTGCTCCGGCTGGAGGGGCGCAAGACCGCCGCCGCGGTGGCGGCGGTGGCAGCAGGCAAGAAGTGACCATTCCTGATCGGAGGAAAGCATGGCCAGCATGGACATCTCTCTCAAGGAGATGATGGCGATCGACGGCTCCATCGGCGCCGCCATCGTGGACCACGGCAGCGGCATGGCGCTCGGCGCCCTGGGCGGGTCCAAGGACCTGGACCTCCAGGTCGCCGCGGCCGGCAACACCGAGGTCGTCAAGGCGAAGCTCCGGACGATGGACTCGCTCGGGCTCAACGACGCCATCGAGGACATCCTCATCACGCTCGGCGGCCAGTACCACATCATCCGGCCGATCTCCGGGCGCGGCGGCAAGGGCCTGTTCCTCTATCTGGCCCTGGACCGCGGCCGGGCCAACCTGGCCCTGGCCAGGCACCATCTCAAGGGCATCGAGGAGAAGCTGGAGGTCTGACCCCTCCCCCGAGAACCCGGCGGCACGCGTCCGGGCGCGGCGAGCGCGTGCCGCCGCCGGGGCGCATCTCGCGAGCGGCAGCCTCCCGGCGCTTCGCGAGGTGCGCCCCTTCCAACGGTCCCGGGATCAGCGGGCCGGGCCCGCGTGACCGGCGGTGAGCTTGGTGACGGCCTCGACGAGTTCCGGCCAGAGTGCCCGCGGGAGGTCGTGTCCCATGCCGGGGAAGACCTTGAGCTCGGCGCCCGGGATGGCCGCCGCCGTGGCCTGCCCGCCGGAGAGCGGGACGAGCTGGTCGTCGGCTCCGTGGATGACCAGCGCCGGGACGTTGAGCCGGGTGAGGGCCTCGGTCCTGTCGGGCGACGCCATGATGGCGGCGAGCTGCCGGGCGAACCCCGCCGGGTCGTGGCCGCGGTCGAACGCCTGCCCGGCCAGCCGCTGGACACGCTCGCGGTCGAGCTCGTACCCCGGGGAGCCGATGACCGACCAGGTCGCCAGCGCCTGGGTCATGGCCTCCTCCCGGGTGGTCACCGGCTTGGCGAACAGGACCGACCGGGCGCTCTCGCTCGGCGGGGCGACCGCGCCACCGGGGGTCGACATGATCGAGATGAGGGTGAGCACCCGCTCGGGGTGCCGGATGGCGAGCGACTGGGCGATCATGCCGCCCATCGAGGCGCCCATCACGTGCGCGGCCGGCCAGCCGAGGGCGTCCATCAGCCCGGCGGTGTCCGCGGCCATGTCGTCCAGCAGGTAGGGCGCCGGCTTGCCCGGTGCGGGCGCGCCCGCCTCGTGGAGGTGGGTGGACATCCCGGCGTCGCGGTTGTCGAACCTGACGACATGGTGCCCCTGCTCGGCGAGCTGCTCGCACAGCTCGTCGTCCCAGTGAATGAGCTGGGCGCCCAGCCCCATGATCAGGAGGAGCGGGCGCCCGTCGGGAGAGCCGAAGCTCTCGTACGCGATGTCGATTCCATGAGCCGATGCGGTCGAGGTCACGGCTCTAGAATGACATTCTAATCGTGGTGACGCAAAGGTCAGCGGCGCACGAGCTTGCGGATGCGCTCGCGGCCCAGAACCAGGCCGCCGCCGACGAGGATCACGCCGCCGGCCACGGCGGCTCCCGCCACGTTGCTCCGATCGGTGGCCGCGGCCGCCTCGGCGCCGCCGGCGGCGGGCTGCGGCTCGGCCGGGGCCTTGACGAGGTTCACCGGGTCGGCCTTCACGGGGCTGGTCTTCACGGGCTCGGCCTTGTCGCTGCCGGACTGGCCGGCGACGGCCTTCTCCTCGTCCTTCTTGTCCGCCTTGTCCCCTGCCAGGACCGGCGGGGCGGCCGGGTTGCGGTCCATGCGCTTGTAGGCGCCCTCGGAGAAGGCGACCGGGTGGTTCTTCAGGCCCAGGCCGTCGCCCCACTTGGTGATGACGTACTCGACCTCGATGTGGCCCTTGCCGCCGTTGCCGTCCACCATGAGCGTGCGCGGGTTGAACTTCCCGCCGGTCAGGTCGGCGAAGGTCTTGCCGTCCAGGTCGAGCATGATGCCCTTGCTGGACGGGACGCCCGGGCCGCGGTCGCCGACGAAGAACGGCGCCTTCTTGCCCTTGTAGATGACGTAGCCCTCGGTCAGCAGCGGCCAGCTCGGGCTGGCGGCCATGCCTTTCTGCATGGGCTTGCCGCTGGCCGGCAGGCCGGTGTCACCCGCGCGGCCGGAGCCGTCGTCCCAGAAGTAGGAGGCCGTGGTCTCGCCCTGGAGCAGGACCTTCTCCGTGCCCTTGTCGGTGTCGGCGTGAGCGGCGGCGCCGGAGCCGAGCGCCAGCGTGCCGGCGGCGGCGACGATCGCGGCGATGGAACGCATGCTGAAACGAGCAGACATGAAAAACAGAAGTCCTTTGTGAGGCAACAGCAAAGGTGCGCTCGCGGAACGACGTAGCCGGGCATCAAGCCGTACGGACGCTACGGTGGGAGCGCGAAAGGAAGATCAGGAAATGGTGCCGCTCAATCGGCGGCCGATGACATCCCGCGGTAGGGGGGACGGGCGCGGTGATTCATCACAGGAAAACGTCCTCTCCATCTCGCCTACCGGGTTAGCTGACGGGTTCGGACGTGGAGATGCCCTACCGGCCGCATGGGCCGGATTCACCCCAGAAGGTGGGTCCCCGGTTCCCGCGGGGGAGCGGGATTCGGCGCCAGGCAGCCGCCTCTTCCTGGTGAAGAGCCGAGGTCACTGCCTGGTAACGCCGACCAATCTAGCGAGCAAATCGGACAAACGCAAAGGTAAGCCCATGATTCGGGCGAAGATCTACCTAGAAAAAGGGGGTACGGCATGCCGTACCCCCTTGAACACCCAGATTCAGCCGCCGCTCTTGCGCCTGAAGGACCGCTTGCCGGCAGCCGGGCCGTGGGCTCCGTGGATCTTGGAATGGTCGGCGCCCCTACCACTGCCGCCAGATCCCGCCTGCTGGCCGCGCTTGCGCTCCAGTGCCTCACGGAACTTGCGCTTCATCTCGTCCTCGGGAGTCTCGTCGACTTCCGGCTCCGGGGTTTCCGCCATGAGGGCCTCCTGATGTGCGTACAGCCTCCAGCTTCGCACGCAGGCCTTGACAGCGCATAACCGGGATCATCGGCGGGACGCGCGCCGGCGACTTGGTGTTGCCTTGACCCGATCGAGGAAACACCACGGACATGCAGCTCTACCCCCCGGAGCCGCGGCGGTGAGCCCGCTCGCGTTCCTCGGCCGGGATCTCGCGATCGATCTCGGCACGGCCACCACCCAGATCTACGCCCCCGGCCTGGGCGTCGTGCTCAACGAGCCGTCGATGGCGGCGGCCTGCGCGGCCACGGGCCGCACGCTCTTCGGCGCGGACGCGTACGCGGCGTGCTCGCCCTCCAGCGGGGCGGACACGCGAGCGGTACGGCACGACGACGGGATCGCCCGCTGGCCGGTGCGCGAAGGCGGCGAGCTCGCCGGGCGGCTGGTCAAGCACTTCCTGAGCAAGGTGCACGGACACCCGTACGCCCGGCCGCGGCTGGTGATGGCGCTGCCCGACGGCGCCCCGCCCATCCTGAGCTCGGCCGTGCGCGACCTGGCCTACGAGGCGGACGCCAGGCGGGTGTACCTCGTCGAGCACGCCGTCGCGGTGGCGCTCGGCGCCGGGCTGCCGGTGACGGAGCCGGCCGGGCGCATGATCGTCGACATCGGCCCTCACCTGACCAGGATCGCGATCCTCGCCTGCGGCGCCGTCGTCGCCGCCGGGACCGTCCACGCCGGCGGCAGCGCCGTGAACGCGGCGATCGCCGCCCTGGTCGCCCGTGAGCACGGGCTGCTGGTCGGCGAGGCGGAGGCGGAGGCGGCCAAGCTCCGCGCGGGCCCGTCCTGGAAACCGCTGGACCGGCACGTGCTCGTCCGCGGCCTCGACCCGGAGTCGCGGCGCGAGCGGGTCGCGTGGCTGCCCGTCCAGCAGTTGTACGAGGTCACCCGGGCGCCGGCCGACGCCATCGCCCGCGCGGCGGCGACGGCCCTGGAGCGCTGCCCCGCCGAGCTCGCCGCCGACGTCGCCGCGCACGGGGCGGTGCTGACGGGCGGCGGCGCGCTGCTGCGCGGCCTGGCCAGACGCCTGCGCGCCGCCATGGGCGTGCCGGTGCGGCGCGCGGACCGGCCCGTCGAGTCGATGGCACTCGGCCTCGGCCGCTACGCCGACCGCCTGGGCGCCATCGGCCCCCGGCCCCCGGTGTGACAACCCTTACAGCGGGGTCGAACAGGTGCCGTGCGCGATGTAGGCGAGCCCGTCGAAGGCGGCGCCGAGCACGGCCGGGGTGAAGGTCAGCTTGTACGAGAAGCGCCCGGCCGTGGCGCCGTAACCGCGCACGTACTGCTGCTCGCCCAGCCACCGGGTCACCGCCTCGGGCCTGGGCCCGAGGCGCAGGTCGACGACGTGATCGCGGGGGCAGGCGGCAGCCAGCAGGGATTCGGCCACGTCGGGCCTGCCGGCGGCGGGCACCCGGTGGCGCACCGGCGGCCGCCGCACGTCGGGCCTGCCGAACCGGAGCCGCCTGGCCCGGAACTCACCCTGTCCGAACAGCAGGCCGAGCGCGTAGTAACCGGCGCCGTGACGCTGACGGAGATGATCTCCCATGACCGGAGCACCGAGGCGCGCGTAGTGGCCGGCGGCCACGTGACCGTTGTGGGCCCAGACGGCGACCTTCGCCGCCGGGTCCTCCAGCAGCCGGTCGATGTTGTCGGCCATGAACAGGTCGCGGGCCGCCCCGGCGGTGCGCGACCCGTCGGCGTCGCGCATCGGCCGCGTGACCAGTGTCGCGAACTGCCGCACGGTCCTGGCGTGCGCCTCCCCCGGCCCGCCGGCGCCCACCTCGTCGGCCAGCCCGCGGGCGGCCGCCTCGATCGCCGGGTCGAGCGGCTCCCCCACTCCCAGGCGCGTCTCCCCCAGCACCGCCAGCGGCCCGAGCAGCTCGCGGGCCCGCTCACCCAGGTGAGCGCGGAGCCACCGCAGCGACGCGGCGGGGAACTGCGGGTCGATCCCGGCGAAGCGCACCTTCGGCTCGGCGGTGCGGTTGTGCTCGCGCATCCACTCCACCACGGCCAGCATCTCCCGCGTCCGCCACGTCCAGAACCCGAGGTCGGCCAGCAGCCGCTCCGGCTCCCCCGCCCCGCCCAGGACGTAGGCGTCCAGGGCCTCGGACGCCGACACGCTGGCCTCCATCGCCAGCACGGTGAACCCCAGCTCCTCCACGAGGAACCGCAGCAGCCGGTGCTTGAGCAGGAAGAACTCCCGCGTGCCGTGGGTCGCCTCCCCCAGCCCCACCGCCCTGACACCGTCGAGGACCTCGCGCAGCGGCTCCAGGCCGGCGACCGGCCCGCGCGGGTCGAGCCCGTCGAGCGGGACGGCCCTGGACGCGAGCCAGCCGGTCACCTCGGCCGCTCCCGTCACGACCTGTCTCGGAGACTGGCCAGGGCGAGCACCAGGCCCAGCACGCCCAGCGCGACGCTCACCACCGTCAGCGTCGCGCCGTCGAGCCAGAGATGCAGCAGCCCGAAGTCGCGGTCGAAGAACTGGCGGGCCACGAACCCGCCGAACCCCTGGATCATGAGAATGACTCCGATGAACCCCATGCGGGCAACGCTGACACCCCCGGCGGGCCCGCCGCATCGGACCAAAGTATCGCCCGCATCAGCCCTTGGCCCATACCGCCCCACCGGATCACCTCTTTCTAGAGGATAAAGATCCGTTCGTCACGAAAAAGCACTACATTTGCGGCAGAGGCTACGTGGAAGGCGAGGACATGGCGCAGCTTCCGGGGCAGATCGACCCCAACGTGCCCAGTGTGGCCCGCATGTACGACTACTACCTGGGCGGCAAGGACAACTTCCCCGCCGACCGGGAGGCCGCGGAGCAAGTCATCGAGCTCGCCCGCCAGACCGGTTCCGACATCCGCGAGGTGGCCCTGGCCAACAGGGGATTCCTCATCCGGAGCGTGCGGCACCTGGCCCAGTCCGGCATCCGGCAGTTCCTGGACATCGGGACGGGCCTGCCGACGCAGGACAACGTCCACCAGGTCGCGCAGCGGGTCGCCGCGGACTCGAAGATCGTGTACGTGGACAACGACCCGATCGTGCTCGCCCACGCCCGCGCCCTGCTGGCCGACAACGCCGAGACGATCATCGTCCAGGGCGACCTGGCCGAGCCCGACGCCATCCTGGCCGCCGCCGAAGAGCATCTGGACTTCTCCCGGCCCGTGGCCGTGGTCGTGGCGGCCGTCTTCCACTTCTTCCACGACGACGACCAGGTGGCCAAGATCGTGGCGGCCCTCAGGCAGCCTCTGGTGTCCGGCAGCTATCTGGTGGTCTCGCACGGCTACATCGAGCCCGGAGAGAGCGAGGCCTCGAAGGTCGACGGGGTCCGCGGCGTCTACCAGCGCAGCACCTCGGGCGGCCTCGCCTGGCGCGGCCGGGAGGACCTGCTCGCGCTCTTCGAGGGCCTGGAGATCCTCCCTCCGGGTGTGGTGCCGGCCCAGAAGTGGCGCAACGACGACGACCCGTACCCGTGGCCTGGCCTGGTCAAGGGCGGCGTGCTCGGCGTCGTCGGCCGCGTCCCCTAGACCGGCGGGGCCGGGTCGTACTGGATGTAGTGGCGGGTCTCCTTGGCGCGCTCGGTGCCGGCCAGCCGGGCCACCAGGTGCAGCGCCATGTCGATGCCCGCCGACACTCCAGCGGCGGTGATGGTGTCGCCGTCGTCCACGAACCGGTAGCCGGGCCGCACCTCGATCGTCGGGTCCAGCTCGGTGAGGGTGCCGATGGCCGACCAGTGGGTGGTGGCGGGGCGGCCGGCGAGCAGGCCCGCGGCCGCGTACGCCAGCGACCCCGTGCACACGCTCGTCAGCAGCGGCACGGTGGCGCGCCGGTCGCGGAGCCAGGCCAGGTGCTCCTCGTCCTTGAGCAGCGGCCGGGTGCCGCGCCCGCCCGGGTGCAGCAGCACGTCCAGCGGCCCGACGTCGGCCATGCCGTGCTCGGCGACCAGCCCCAGGCCCTTGGCGGCGCGGACCGGGCCGGGCTCGCGGGCGAAGGCGACCACCTCGGCCTCGTCCGGGTGGGCGGCGGCCCAGGAGGCCAGCACCTCCCACGGGCCGACGGCGTCCAGCTCCTCGACGCCCTCGAACAGCAAGATCCCGATGCGCATCAGTGGCTCCTCGTCATGCGGAAGTGGCGGCGGTACTGCCCCGGGGTGACCCGCAGGCTCCGCCGGAAACAGCGGTGCAGGGTCTCGACCGTGCCGAACCCGCAGGCCCTGGCGACGGCTTCGAGCGTGTCGTCGGTGGTCTCCAGCAGGCGGCGGGCCGCCTCCAGCCGCACGGACTCGACGAAGGCGGCGGGCGTGCGGCCGGTCTCGGCGGTGAACACGCGGGTGAAGTTGCGCTCGCTCATGTCCGCCCGGCGGGCCAGCGCGGGCACGGTGAGGTCCTGGTCGGGGGAGGCGGTGATCCAGGCCAGCAGGTCGCGCAGCGGCTCGCGGGCCGGCCGCCGCGCTTCGAGCTGGGCGGAGAACTGCGCCTGCCCGCCGGGCCGCTGGACGAACATCACCAGGTGGCGGGCGATCCGCCGGGTCTCGTCCGCCCCGAGGTCGTCCTCGACGAGCGCGAGCGCCAGGTCGATCCCGGCGGTCACGCCCGCCGAGGTCCACACGTTGCCGTCCTGGACGAACAGCGCGTCCGGATCGACGACGACGGACGGGTGCCGCGCGGCCAGCAGGTCGCACGACGACCAGTGGGTGACGGCCCGCCGCCCGTCCAGCAGCCCGGCCTCGGCCAGCAGGAACGCCCCGGTGCACACCGACGCCACCCGCCTGGACCGCCCGGCCGCCTCCCGCAGCCAGCCGATCAGCCGCGCGTCGGCGCACGCCTCGGGCGTGCCGCGCCCGCCCACGACGACGAGCGTGTCGATGGCGCCTTCGCAACCGGCGACGGTCGCGGTGGGCACCACGGCCAGCCCGCCCGACGCGGGGACCGGCCCCGCCGCCACCGCGACGGTCTCGATCGCGTACGGTCCGGCCTGGTGGAACACCTCGTGCGGCCCGGTCAGATCCAGGATCTGGAACCCGGGAAAGATGACGAAGACGACGCGCACGTCTCTTATGCTCCAAGGCCGCCGGTCATGGCGGCAAGGACAGGAAAGTGACGATTTCCGCCAAGATCAACTACGTGCGGCCGTGCGCAGCGCCCGGTAGAGCAGCCGGGAGTCGCCCAGGTGGTGGCGCAGGAGCTTCTCCAGGCCGCCGATCGGCACCAGGTTCTGCGGGGCGCGCGGATCCTTGTAGTCGACGCCGGCCAGCGGCGGCAGGGCCAGCGTCACCGCGTCGGCCAGCGCCGCCGCCTCCGGAGGGTCCAGCTCGGCGCTCGCCTCGCAGCGCACGATGCCCGCCCACGGGGTGACCGCGTGCACGGGCAGCCGCACGTACCAGGCGTGCCGCCGCCAGCTCGTGCCCATGAGGAACACCGGCGTGCGCTGGCCCGGCGCCAGCGAGGCCACCACCGCCGACTGGGCGGGCGGCAGATAGGCGATGTGGTGGGTCTTGATGTAGCCGATCGTGCGCGGCAGATGGCCGCGCCCGCGCAACGGCCCGTCGACCAGCAGCAGGTCGTCGGCCATCCCCCGGTGGCGGACCGACAGCTCCACCTCCAGCTGGGTGACCTGCCGCTGCAGCGCCAGCGACAGCTCCTCCGCCGTCGAGTCGGCCGCCCTGCCGGGGCGGTAGGTGGCGTGCGCGGTCTTCACCTCGGGCGTGTACGGGGAGGCGCTGATGAGCGCGCGGTGCACCTCGATGTCCGCCAGGTCGGCGCCGTCGGGACCGCACCGGACGATCCCGGCGGCGTACGAGGCCGCGATCCCCGGCACCGGCATGGCCGTGTCGGGGTCGTCCACCCACACCCGGGCGTCGATCCGGCGCACCCCGTCGGCGACCAGCAGCGTCTCGGGAGCTCTGGCGTCGGGGCCGGGGGTGACGGGCTTCCAGTCGCCGGACGGCCGCTCGATGTCGAGCACCAGCTCAGCGCTCGTGGCGCCCAGCTCGGAGAACGCCTCGGCGGCCAGCGCCGCCGCGTAGCCGGGGTCCCAGGGATCGACGGAGAACGCCGTCACGGCCCCACCTTCCGCACGTGCGAGCCCTTGGTGTCGCGGCGCACCTCGAACCGCACCGGCACCCGTTCGGCCAGCGCGGGGACGTGGGTGACGACGCCGACCATGCGCTCCTGCCCGGCGGCGAGCCGTTCGAGGGTGGTGGCGACCGTGTCGAGGGTGGCCGGGTCGAGCGTGCCGAACCCCTCGTCGAGGAAGATCGAGTCGAGGCCGCGCGCGACCGCGTCGGACAGCGCCAGCGCCAGCGCGAGGGCCGCCTGGAAGGTCTCGCCGCCGGACAGCGTGCGGGCGCTGCGCCGCATCCCGGCCTCGGCGTGGTCGATGACCTCGATCTCGGTACGGTCGCTCAGCGCGAGCTCGTACTGGCCGTCGGACAGCTCACGCAGCAGGCCGGAGGCGGTGGTGACGAGCACGGCGAGGGCCTCGGCGCACAGCCAGCGCTCGAAGGCGTTGGCGCGCAGCCGCAGCGCCAGCTCGTGCGCGACCTTGGCGGCGTGCTCCTTCACCGCGAGCTCCTCGGCCAGTTCGGCGGCGCGTTCGCGGGCCTCCCTGACCCGCTCCAGCCGGGACTCGACGCGGGCCACCTCGCCGGCGACGGCCGCGCCGAGCTGCTCGGGGGTGCCTTCGCCGGGCAGCGGGACCTCGTGCTCCCGCAGGCGCTCGGCGAGCCTGGCGCGTTCGCGGGAGAGGCCGGCGGTGGCGGCGGCGAGCTCCTCGTCACGCTCGGCCAGCACGGCGGTGGCCGCCCGGGCGGCCTCGTCGCGCCAGGCCAGCAGGTCGGTCCAGGCGCGGTGCAGGTCGTCGCGGGCCAGCGGGGGCGGCGGGTCGTCGTGCGAGCCGAGCGCGAGCAGCCGGTCGCGGGCCGTCTCCAGCGTCCGCCACGCGTCGGCGGCCCGCCGGTCGGCCCGCTCCGCCTCCGTCTGCGCCTGCCGCAGCCGGGAGCGGGCGGCCCTCACGGCGGTGCGGGCCTCGGCGGCCACCGCCTCCGCCTTGGCGATCGCGGCCAGCCTGCCCTCGACCGCCGCCCGGTCCACGGCCGGTGGCAGCGCGGCCAGCTCCGCCTCCAGCCTGGTCACCTGGGTGGCGTACATCCCCGCCGACGTCTCACCCTTCGCGTACGCGGTCCGCGCCCGCTCGGCCTCCTTCCGCGCGGCGGCCAGCGCTCCCTCCGCCGCCCTGATCTCCGCGGCCCCAGGCGCCCGCACCACCACCCGGGACGCCCCGGCGCCCGCGTGGGCATGCACAGCCGCACCCGCGCGGCTCCCCGCACCCGCGTGGCTCCCCGCACCGGCGTGGCCCCCGGCACCGGCGCGGCTCCCCGCACCGGTGTGGCTCCCCGCACCGGTGTGGCTCCCCGCACCGGTGTGGCTCCCCGCATCGGCGTGGCCCCCCGCATCGGCGTGGCCCCCCGCATCGGCGTGGCCCCCCGCATCGGCGTGGCCCCCGGCACCGGCGTGGCCCCCGGCACCGGCGCGGCTCTCCGCACCCGCGCGGCTCTCCGCATCGGCGTGGCCCCCTGTACGGGGATCTTCCGCGCCGGCGGTGGTCGCGGCGGGGGTTCCCGAGGCGGCGGAGCCCGTCGGGGCGGTCGGCCGCGGGGGTGTGTTCTCTCCAGGGGTGGGGCGGAGGCAGACGGGGCAGGGGTCGCCGGGGGTGAGGCGGGAGGCCAGGTCGGCGGCGGCGTGGGCGTCGCGCAGCCGGTCGCGGCGCCGATCCGCCTCCGCCATGGCGCTTTCGGCTTCCTGGAGCGCGGACCTCAGCGACTCCAGGGAGTCCGCCGCGGAACGGGCCTGGGCACGGGCCGACTCCATCTGGGCGGTGAGCCGGTCGCGGGAGTCGAGCGCGGTCAGCGCGGCCTGGGGGCGCTCCCGGCCGCCCAGCGCGGCCAGCGCCTCGTCCGCCTCGTGCTCGTCGGCCTCCAGCGTGGCGACCTCGTCGAGCAGGGACGTCACCGCCTCCGCGGCGGCCCGCCGGGCCGACGAGAGCGTCGCCACCCCGTCGGGCATGCGCGGCGCGGCCAGGGCCGCCTGCCGCTCGGCCACGGCGGCGCGTTCGCGGGTGGCGCGGCGGATCTCGGACTCGCGGGCACGCAGCAGGTCGAGGTCGGCGTCGAGGGTCGCGGCCAGCCGCCGCAGCGCGGAGAGCCGCCCGTCCAGCTGCTCCTCCAGCTCGGCCGTCGCCCCCGACAGCTTGCCGAGCTCGTCGCGGGCCAGGGAGGCGGAGGTCCTGGCCGTCTCCTCCTCGCGCACCGCCCGCTGCCTGATCGCCTCGTACACGTCGGCGTCGAGCAACTGCACCAGCAGGTCCTGCCGCTCGCGCGGCGCGGCGTGCAGGAACTCGGCGAAGCGCCCCTGCGGCAGCACGACGCACTGGGTGAAGAAGCGGTATTCGAGCCCGGTCACCCGCTGCACCTCGGCCGTGACGTGCTCGCCCTCGGCGAGCGGCCTGACCACGGCCTCCCACGCCTCGCCCAGCGGCACCCCGCCGGCCAGCTCGTCGATGCGCGCCTCTTTGGTGCGGACCGTGCCCTTGCCGTCGCGGACGAGCGCGCGGACCACCCCGTAGCGGCGGCCGTCGCTCTCGAACACCAGCGCCACCTTCCCCGCCGCGACGGACGGGGCCAGCGCGTGGGCGATGACGTTCTCCCTGCCCCAGCGCGGGACGGTGCCGTACAGCGCGAAGCAGAGCGCGTCGATGATCGTGCTCTTGCCGGCCCCGGTCGGCCCGGTCAGCGCGAAGTAGTCGACGTCGGAGAAGTCGACGTCCACCGGGTCGCGGAAGCTGCCGAAGTGGTCGAGTCGCAGCAGCAGCGGGCGCATCAGCCGGTCACCTCGTCGTACAGCCGGTCGAAGAGCGTGGCCACCTGTTCGTCGGCGCGGCCGGTCGCGGTCAGGTATTCGCGGAACAGCTCGCGCGGGCTGCGGGCGGGCGAGCGCGACTCCCGTACGGCGGCGACGGGGCGGAAGCGCTCGTCCAGGGTCACGTCGATCGCGCCCGGCAGCAGCTCGCGCACCTGGTCGGCGAGGCCGACGCGGGGTTTCTCCTCGACGACCACCCGGAGCCAGTCGTCGCCCTGCTCCAGGGACTCCAGCCGGTCGAGCGTGCCGCGCACGGTGCGCAGCCTGCGCGGCGAGCGGAACACGACCTCC
This sequence comes from Nonomuraea sp. NPDC049486, assembly GCF_040676925.1. Lineage (NCBI taxonomy): Bacteria > Bacillati > Actinomycetota > Actinomycetes > Streptosporangiales > Streptosporangiaceae > Nonomuraea > Nonomuraea sp. NPDC049486. The sequence continues at coordinate 250,845 of NZ_JBFAPV010000007.1, read as the reverse complement.
TCCACGGCGGCGGGGCGGCCGGGCGCGACGTCCACCAGCAGGGCGCCGGGCAGGTTGCCCTCCTCGCCGAAGTCGACGGCGATGGGCGAGCCGCTGTACCAGATGGGGCACGGGCCGGGCAGCTGCTGACGGCGGTGCAGGTGGCCGAGCGCGGCGTACTGGGTGGACGGCGGGAAGGCGGTGGGCTCGAAGTAGTACGAGAAGATCGACTGGGCCTCCCGTTCGCCACCGCCGAACCGGCCGCCGGGAAGCGTGCCGTGGGTGGTGATCAGGTTGACCGTGTCGTTCTGGAATCCCGCGGTGAGCGCGGCGATCAGCTCGGCGATGCGGGCGGCGTAGTCGCGGTTGTGCTCGGCGGCGGTGCCGGCCAGCACCTCCGCGGCGCGGACCACGTAGCGGTGTGACAGGAAGGGCAGGACGGCGAGCCGGACCGGCTCGCCGGTGCGGGCGGTGAAGGAGAGTGTGCCGCCCTGGTCGGGGCGGCGGAACGCGCCCACCACGTGCAGGCCCAGCTTGCCGAGCAGCGGCCGGTAGACCTCGAAGAGCTGCGGGTTGTCGTGGTTGCCGGCCAGCACCACGACGTCGCGGCCGCCCTCGCGCAGCGCCATCAGCGCGGGCAGCACGAGCTGCTGGGCCTCGGTGGTCGGCGCGGAGGTGTCGAACAGGTCGCCGGCCACGATCACCAGGTCGACGTCCCGCTCGCGGGCGGTGGCGACCAGCTCGCGCAGCACCTCGCGGTGCTCGTCGAGGCGGGAACGCCCCTTGAGCACCTTGCCCACGTGCCAGTCGGCGGTGTGCAGGATCTTCACGAGTCGACCTCTCAGAAGGGCGGGATGTCGTCTTCGACGCCGGGCAGCCCCTGGAACGGATCGGCCGACGCCTCGGCGGGGGCGAGCGCCTCGGACGGGCGGGTGGCCCAGGCGGGGAACGGGAAGGCGACGACCAGCGGCACCGGGATCTCGGGCTGGGCCACGAACATGGTGCCGGGCCTGGCGATGGTGGCCCGGTCGCGGACGGCCGGGGGCAGCCAGCCGTACTCGGACCTGGCGGCCTCGGCGGTGTCGAGCCGGCCCGCGACGCGCACGGCGCTGTTGGCGACGATGCGGCGCTCCACCTCGGAGGCGGTCTGCTGGGCGCCGATGAGGATCACGCCGAGGCTGCGCCCGCGCTCGGCCACGTCGAGCAGGATCTCCTTGATCGGTGAGTCGCCTTCGCGCGGCGCGTACTTGTTGAGCTCGTCGAGCACCACGAACAGCAGCGGCTTGGCGGTGCCAGAGGACTCCTTGCGGTGGAACTCGCCGCGCAGCACCACGCCGACCACGAACCGCTGCGCCCGCTCGGGCAGGTTGTGCAGGTCGACGATCGTCACCTGGGCGCTGGAAGTGCTGACCGAGTGGTTGCGGTAGAACGGCAGGTCGCCGCGGATGATCGGCGACAGCGCGCGGACGGCGCTCCTGAGCCGGCGCAGGAAGGCGTTGACGGTGCCGAGCGGGGTCTGCGCGCCGGTCCACTGGGGGCGGCTGCCCTCGTCCTGGAGCTGGTCGGACAGCAGCTCGACCAGGTCGGAGAAGGTGCGGCAGGAGGTGCCCTGGATCATCACGGCGCCGCCGTCGCCGACCGGCTCCGCCCACGCCTTGAGCCGGGCCGCCACCTGGCCGACCAGCAGCGAGTAGCCGGCCCGCTCGTCGTCGGCGTCGGCGAACGCGAAGCGCAGCAGCTCGTCCTGGCAGAACTCGACGAGCGTCCAGTAGAAGGAGCTGACGCCGTGGGTGCGGGCGGAGACGTGGGGGACGCCGTTGGGATCGCCGGGCCGGGGCGGCGCGAACACGTGGACGCTGCCGAACGGCTTGGCCGGCAGCCCGAGCCGGCCGTAGACGGCCTTGGCCGGCTCGTCGAGGCGGACGTTGTCCTGGTCGAGGAAGAGCAGGTCCTCGCCCTTGACGGAAAAGATCAGCGCCTTGGTGTTGGCCGCCTCGCCGCCCAGCACCCCCGAGTTGAAGATCGAGTAGAGGAGGAAGGTGGCGAACGAGGTCTTGGTGGCGACGCCGGAGACGCCGGAGATCGACACGTGGGCGCCGCGGGTGCCGTCGAGGAAGTCGAAGTTGACGTAGAGCGGCTGCCCGTCGCGGCCCACGCCGAGCGGCACCCGGCGCTCCATCACGTCGAAGTAGAGCGCCTGGTCGCGGTCGCCCGCCCCCGCCAGATAAACCGTGGCCCCGGGCAGCGGCGGCACGAACACCTCGGGCTCGACCCGGGTGACCCGCACCTCGGCCACCTCGACCACCGCCGCGGGCAGCGCCCCTTCGGCGATCAGGAACACGTCGGAGTCGTACGCCGCGCCTTCGTGACGCGCCTCCACGGCCGTCACCACGCCGGCCATCACCAGCGGCCCGTGGCCGGGCACCTCGCGCTTGGTCACCACCACGTCGTCGAGCTGGACCACCTTGCCCGGCTCCAGCCCGATCCAGAACGACAGCGGCGAGGCGGCCTGTGTGCCCAGCACCCGGCCGACCGCCCCCGCGGCCACGGAGGCCACATCGACGCTCGTCATCCCGTTGACCGTCACGAAGCCCTCCACCCCCATCAACGCCTCCAAGCAGGGTAATGGGCCAGGGTGACAGAAGTCCCCCGTCAAGGAGCACGCGGCCGATGACTTCGCCGCCTCTCGTGGGTCTACATTCCAGGATGACTGGGAAGGAAGCGACGACATGACCCACACCCTTGAGGTGCCCGGCGCGACTCTGGCCTACGACGTGCACCAGGCCGAGACGGACGACGCGCCGATCCTGCTGATGATCGGATCGCCGATGGACGCCACCGGGTTCACCGCCCTGGCCGGGCGGTTCCGGGACCGTACGGTGGTGACCTACGACCCGCGCGGGATCGGGCGCAGCGAGCGGGACGGCGGCGGCGAGTCGACGCCCGAGCAGCACGCCGACGACCTGCACCGGCTGATCGGCGCGCTCGGCGGCGGGCCCGTGGACGTCTTCGCCAGCAGCGGGGGCGCCGTGAACGCGCTGGCGCTGGTGGCCCGGCACCCTGAGCAGGTGCGCACGCTCGTGGCGCACGAGCCGCCGGCCGCACAGGCCCTGCCGGACCGGGAGCAGGCGCTGGCCGCGGTGGCGGACATCTGCCGGACGTACGATCGCGACGGTTTCGGCGCGGCGATGGCGAAGTTCATCGCGGTCTCCAGCCTGCGGGGCGAGGTTCCCGCCGGCTTCGCCGACCTACCCGTGCAGAAGCCGGGGGAGCTCGGGTTCCCGGCGGAGGACGACGGCTCCCGCGACGACCCGATGTTCGCCCAGAACCTCATGACCTGCACGCATTACGAGCACGACTTCGAGGCGCTGCGCGCGGCGCCGACCCGGATCGTCATCGGCGTCGGCGCCGAGTCGGAAGGGGAGCTGGCGCACCGCGCGGGCGTGGCGGTCGCCGCGCGGCTCGGCACGGAGCCCGTGGTCTTCCCCAGCCACCACGGCGGATTCCTGGACGGCCAGTTCGGCATGGCGGGCGACCCCGACGGCTTCGCCGCCACGCTCCGCCGGGTCCTGTCCGCATAGGGGGGCCGACGAACCGGGCAGACTGGGCAGAGTGACGTCGATCGATCATCAACCGGCCACGCCGTTCGAGGAGCGGCTGTGGGCCGCTCATCAGGACGGGCAGACGGCCCTGTGCCTGAGTCTGCTCCGCGACGCCGACCTGGCGCTGCCGATCACCGCCGGCGCGGCGGCCAGGACCGAGGCTCCGGCCTGGGCGACGGCCGCCGACGCCGAACGGACGTGGGTGCTCGCGTTCACCTCGGTGGCGGCGATGCGGCTGGCCACCGGCGGCGTGGCCGCGCACTGCCGGATCGCGTCGCCGGTCGAGCTGGCGGCCGGCTGGCCCGACCCGCGGTGGGGTCTGGCGGTCAATCCGGGGCTGCCCGCCTCCTTCCTGCTGGAGTCGGGCACGCTGGCCAGGCTGGCGGTGCCCACGCTGGCCCAGGACCTGCTGATCGCCCCCGGTTCCGGGGTTCCGGCGGTGCAGAAGCTGCTCTCCCCCGACGGCGTGCACGACCTGCTCACCGGAGGCGAGCCGAGGATCTCCGGATACTGCCACCACGCGCTGGACGTCTCACACATCGCGACGCCCGCGGTGCTCGCCGAGGCCCTGGGGCAGCCCGACATGCTGACCTCCGACGGCTCGCTCAACATCCTGCGCTGGCGCCCCGCCGGCCTCGGCCTCTACCGCACCCCGTACGGCGGGACCGACGAGGAGCGCAGGGCCGCGGTGGCCGGGTGGGTGGTCGAGGAGCCGCCGTTCACCGGGCTGGGCCTGGCGCCGAACGTGGACCAGGTCATCCGCGAGTACAAGGTGTACGGGGTGATCCTGCCGCACGGCGCGGAGATCTGGGAGCTCACCGAGGCCGGGACCGAGCACCGGCGCGCGCTTTACCACGGCGACCTGCGGCGATGGCTGCTGATCGGGGCGCGGACGTGACAAGCCCTGCTCATTACGGTGCTCACTACCGTGCCCGCTGGCGGGGCGCCGACTACGTGGCCAGCCCCGAGCCGCACCCCCTCGAACTGTGGGTGCGGCTGCGCAGCCCCGATCCGGCGGACGGCTTCGAGGAGGTCGAGCCCGGCTGTCACGTGCGCACGGTGCCCGTGGCGGAGTGCGAGGCCCTGGACTTCGTGACGACGGTGTGCCACTGGCGGGGCGAGCGGTTCGACGTGCGCGACGAGCGTGACGGGCTGCTGCTGCTCGAGTATCTGGGCGGCTCCGCGCTCACCGCGCGGGAGCTGGGGCTGGAACGGATCGAGCGCGGCGTGTACCGCCTCTGGGTGCCCCGTGAAGAGGTGAACGATCCGCAGGAGCACGCCGTACCACTCAATGGGGAAGATTCACCACTTTGATGCACCTCTTGCCTTCTGATGTTCATGTGACGGAAACTGATCAGTAATACGGGTGTGTGATCAGATTCGCCGGGGATGGGGAGGTGTCCGTGGAGTCCCTCCCTGACGTGGCGGCGATGCGCGCGTACGCCGACGAACTGCGCGACATGTTCCGCCAGATCCAGGACGCGAGCCTGGAGTTGCACGCGAAGGCGCGAGAGGTCCAGGTCACCGAGAAGTCGCGCGACGGCCTGGTGTCGGTGACAGTCGGGGCGCGCGGGGAACTGGTCAGGCTCGATCTCGACCCGCGCATCTACCGGCGTCCCGACGCGCGGCACCTGGCCGACACGATCACCGAGACGACGCGGCGGGCGGTGGCCAGGGCCAGGGAACGCGTCACCGAGATCTTCGAGCCGGTGATCCCCCGCGCGGAGTTCGAGGCGCACCTCGACGGTGACCTCGAAGCCGCCATGAACCGGCTCGCCGACCGGATGGAGGGCCGGACGTGAGACTCTGGGACGGTACGGAGATCATCAAACCGACCGTGGACCGCGGGCTGACCCAGTGGGACACGATGGCCGGTGACCTCGACGAGAAACTGTCGGACCGGGTCGCCAAGGTCAAGGCGGCCCTCGCCGCCGCGCCGTGGGGCACCGGCGCCGAGGGCGTGGCGTTCTGGAACGCCCACTTCCAGGGCAACGGCCCGAACCTCCTGCTCGACCAGTGCGCGCAGCTGTGCAAGGAGATCTCCGGCGAGCCGGGCAGGGTGCGCACCGCCGTCGGCAACACCCTGCAGGTGAACACCGCCATGGAAGAGGATCTCTCCGCGATGATGCGGCAGGTCTGAGAGCACCGGCGTGGCGGTCAACGGCGGCCCGACCAATCCCACCGCACCGGGCGGCGGTGGGCAGCCGAGCGTGTCGGCCCTGGTCACCATCAACAGCGACGTCCAGCCCGTGTGGGAGACCGAGGCACTGCCCGACTGGGTGGTCAACTGGCTGATCCCCATGCTGTCGGCCGGGCAGAAGTGGCCGGAGGCCAGCGAGAGCGGGCTGTCGAAGCTGGCTCACGCGTACGGTGACCTCGGCACGACCGCCGTCGGCAGCACGCAGGACGCGGGCACGGCCGCCCGCACGGTCGCCACCGGCTGGAACTCGCCCTCCACCGCGGAGTTCGTCTCCAGGGCCCAGGTCCTGTACGGCAACGAGGGCGGGCTCGCCGGGGTGTCGGCGAACGCGCACGCGTACGGGCAGCAGGCCAACAACTTCGCCGTCGAGACCCAGTACTCGAAGCTCTCCATCAACGTCGCCTTCTGGGTGACGGTCGTGGCCATCGCCATCGCCCTCGTCGCCGCGTTCTTCAGCGCCGGGTCCACCACCGCCATCATCGGGCCGTACGCGGCGGCGGCCCGCGCGGCCATCAGCCGCATCCTCGTCAGGCTGGCCACCGTGGGCGGCCGGTCGCTGACCGCGTCCCGGCTGGCCAGGGTGACCACGCTCAGCGGCGCCACCGGCCGGGGCGTCATCGCCAGGCTGCTGGCCACCTCGCTCGGCCGGGAACTCGTCGAGGAGATCGGCGAGGAGTTCTTCATCGACGCCGTCGCCCAGTACCAGCAGATCCGGATGGGCACCCGGCAGGAGTGGGACTGGAAGAAGTCCCAGGCCGCGGTCATCGGCGCGGGTGCGGGCGCGGTCATCGGCACCCGGCTGTCCGGGCCGGTGTCCCGGGTGACCGGCTCGGTGCCGGGCTTCGCGGGGCGCGCGCTGACCACCGGCGCGACGAACATGATCGCCTCCCCGGTCGGCAGTTTCTTCGCCAACGGCGCCGTCTACGGCCAGTGGCAGAACCCGTTCACGGCCGAGTCCATGATGGGCGGGTTCCTCGGCGGCGCCGGGCGTGCGGGGTCGATCAGCCCGTTCAATCCCGACGTCTACTCCGCGCTGGCCAACCCGGTGTCCACGCTCGCCTCCGCGTACGACTCCGCCGCGCGCACCGACGCCGCCCGCATGGGCGGCGACCCGCCCGCCGGGCCCACGACCGGTGGCAATCCGTCGAACAACGGGCCCTCCTCCGACAACCAGCCCGCCGGGCAGGCGCCCGTGCGCGGGGGCGACCCCGGGTCCGCGCGGACGAGCACCGCGCCGGGCCAGGGCGGGACGACCCGGTCCACCACGTCCACGGCCACCCTGCCGGACACCGACACGACCACGAACCGGCGCGCCTCCGCCCCTTCGAACCCCGACGACCGGCCCGAGCAGCCCGACCGTCCCGCGCGCCCCGACCAGGACACCGACCAGCCGTCCCCGGACACGTCCGAACCTTCCGCGCGCACCACCCGCACGACGGACCAGCCGTCCCAAGACACCGACACCGCCCAGTCGTCCCCCGACACCCGCACGACGGACCAGCCGTCCCAGGACACCGACACGCCGTCCCCGACCGATTCGACCGGGCAACCGTCCCAGGACACGAGTACGGCGGAGCAGCCGTCCCAGAACGCCCGCACGACCGACCAGCCGTCCCAAGACACCGGCACGCCCTCCCCGACGACCGATTCGGACGGGCAACCGTCCCAGGACACCGGCACGGACGGGCGGACCGTTCAGGATCCTTCGGACGGCGCCACGACGACGGCTCAGGCGCCGGACGGCGGCACCACGCAGACCGGCGCCGCCGCCCCGACGTCCCCGGCCACCGGGACCGCTCCCGCCACCGGCCCCGAGCAGGGCACTACCTCCAACGGCGCGGGCGTGTACCAGAGCAAGCCGGGCACGGTCACGTCGCGGCCGGTCAAGGACACCCGGTACGTGCCCAGCGGCCGACAGGGCCCCGACATGACGCTCGACGACGTGCGGGCGGCGACCCAGGAGCTGGCCACCCAGTACTTCCGCGACGGCACCGTGACGGGCTTCACCTGGTCGCAGGACGGCAGCACACTGGCGGTGCACACCACCACGGACGGCACCCAGTACTTCCGCCCGGTCATCGGCCGCCTGTCGAGCGACGGCCTGATGGCCGAGACCGTGGTCAGGAAGCAGTCGAGCAAGAGCAACCCGCACGAGGTCCGCTTCAACCCGAACGTCACGAACGACCAGCTCTCCAGGGTCTGGCTGCACGAGATCACCGACACCCTGCAGAAGCTGCGGTCAGACGGCCGCAAGGGCTTCCTGCGGCGCCGTAAGGCCGAGGCCCGCCGCGACCACTGCGTGACCGCCCGCCTCAACGAGATGGCGCTGCTGTCCGACAAGTGGCACAACGCCCCGACGGCGCAGGAGCAGCGACTGCTCGCCATCGACATCGAGGGCGTGGCCCAGGAGCTGCGGAAACACGGCCAGACCCCGCCCGCCCGGCCGTGGGCGCCCACGCAGGCCACCCGGAAGCGGCACGCGCCGCCGTTACCGCAGGGACGCCTTTCCGACGACGACGTCCGAGAGCTCATCACCACGCTGGCCAAGGCCAAGCAGGAGCTCCAGCTCCAGATCACGGCGAAGGAGACCAGCGCCGCCGAGGCACGCGAGGCGGCGCTCAAGGCCACCGCGGACGCCCGGAAGGCGCTGCGGCAGCACGATTCGGGCCGGTTCGAGCGCGCCCGGCAGGCACGCAAGGAGAGCAGGAACCACCGGGCCACGCAGCGCCGGCACCTCCGGGTCGCCAAAGCGTACGAGCGGGCGCTGAGCCGGGCCGAGCAGGCCGAGCAGACGTACGCGCGGCTCCTGGCGGCGCGGCAGCAGCCGCTCCGGCCCAACCAGCACGGGGTGCCGAGCGTGTCCAGGCGCACCAGGCGGCTCGAGGGCGCGGTGCTGACACGGCACCAGCGCTACCTCGACGCCCTGGCCAGGGCGCTGCCGCAGCCGGCCTCCCTGTCCACCGCGATGCCGGCGGGCACCCTCGCCCACCTGAACGCCCTGACCGACACGGTCAACGACATGCTGGCCCGCAACGGGGCGCGGCACCGGTTCACCCCCGACGAGCTGGAACGCGCCGTACGGGCGGACTTCCACCGGATAGTCTCCGCCGACGGCCTGGTGCTGCGCGTGGGCCGGGGCGGCACGGCGGCGGAGCTCAGGATCAAGCTCACCCTCGCCGACCTGGTCGAGGTGCTCGACCCCGGCGTCAAGGCGTCGGAGATGATGGTGGGCCTGTTCTTCCAGGCTGCCCGGACGGTCTCCGCAACGCAGACGGCCAGCGTCGGCGGCTCCGCCGGGTTCAACACCAAGAGCCTGGCGAAGGCCCTGCCGGAAGGCGATCTGGCGTCGGCGCTCCAGCTGCTGGGCATCGCCCTCGGCAGCTCCGGCGGGCACAGCCAGTCCTCGACCGGCGGCGCCGGCATGTACGCGCAGTGGGGTTCCGTCGCGGACAACCGGAGCGAGTCCCTGCTCTTCGACGCCGAGGCCAAGTGGACCGTCGAGATCCGCACGGCGCGGGAGCGCGGCTGGCGGGAAGCCACCGAGGTGACGTCCGGCGCCCCCGGGGACCCCGCCGCCCAGCGCCTGTGGGTCTCGCACTCCTACACCGACCAGCCGCCGAGAAGGCTGACCCGGATCGACGAGAGCCTGCGCGACCCGAAGGCCCCCAACCTCGTGGTCAGCGACATGCCCGGCCTAGAGGACATGTTCGACAAGATCGCGGAGGAACTCGGCGGCGACTACGCCAAGATCGGTGAGGACACCCGCGCGAGCCTGCACGGCTTCGTCACCGCCGAGCTGCCCCACCGGTTGCGGGACGCGGTCAACGGGGGGATCGAGCGCGTCTTCACCGTCGACGGGCGGCCGCACGCGCGGGTGCGCGCGGAGAGCAAGATCATCCTGGTGGAGAGCGAGGTGCTCGGCGGCTCCACGGCCGAGGAGTGGGAGGAAGAGGTCCTCGTCGACTTCGTCGCCACGTCCGGCGGCGCGACCGCCGGCAGGTCGATCGGCGGAGAGGTCTCGGCCTCGATCGGCCACGAAGGGCTGGAGGACCTCGACGGGCCCGGTGACTACAGCCCGAACCTCGGCCCGAAGGCCAAGGGCTCCGTGGGCGGGTCGCGGTCGTCCTCGTCGACGGCCAACAGGCAGGCGATCCATCCGAGCGTGCACAGGAAGATCAGCCCGAAGCAGGGCTACCGGCTCATGGTGGAGACCACGTTCACCGTGGAGAAGTACGGTGAGGACCCGGTCACGCTGGACCCGATGCGCGGCAAGGTGACCGCGAGCATGCGGGAGTCGGCCGCCTACCGGTACGGCCTGCCGGTCGACCAGGCGGCGCTGGTGCTCCGGAACGGCCGGCCGGTCACCGACGCGAACGGGAACCCGGTGCTGCGGGGTGACCCCAACCAGGACCCGCCTCCCGGCCGGAAGCCCGAGCTGCCCCGCTTCATCGGCCACGGCCCCGGGAAGATGCGCGGCGCGGGGCCCGCCCTCGTCCAGGAGATCGACGGGCTGGACCGGTTCCGGCAGAAGGTCATGGACCAGCTCGCGGAGGAAGGACTCATCCCGAAGATCGTCGACGGCAAGCCGAAGTACGCCTCCGGCAAGCTCGCGCGCGACGCCCAGATCCTCAACCTGCAGGAGGTCACCAAGCAGCTGTCCGACAGCCGGATCAGGGGCGCGTACGACTCGCTCGCGCAGGACGGCATCGTCTTCGACCTGGTGAAGCAGGGCGTCAACAAAGCGCCCGAGCATTTCTCGCTGAAGATCTCCCTGGAGCAGGACTTCGACCGGGGAACCACGTACATCGGGCACACGGAGTCCGAGACGGTGGTCAATCTCGAGATCAGCTCCGACACCGTGGCCCGGGCCCTCTCCCTGGTGAGGAACTGGGGCGTCGGCGCCTCCTTCGGCCTGAGCGACGGCCCCCCGGAGAGGCAGAACGGCATGTTGAACGAGTTCGGCGCCGGATACGACTTCGCGAGGACGCTCGCGCACGGGCTCAGCGTCGGCGGCACGAACAACGAGGTGCTTCTCTACGAGAGCAAGGGCCCTCTCGGGATCTTCCAGCAGGCGGGCGACCTGAAGGCCGAGCTCCTGCACGGCGGCGAGACGACCACGCTGACGTCCGACCGCACCTCGGCCAAGCTGCTGTTCTCGGCCGATCTCATGCCGCCGGACACCGAGACGCCGCCCGCGACGCTCGGCAACGTGTCCCCGGAGGCGCGGGCCAAGATGAGGCTGCTCCACCTGGACGTGCCCGATGTGTGGCGCGCGGCGCGCGAGGTGCTTCCCCGGGGGACGCGCGAGGACTCCCCGGCGTTCCACAAGATCTTCTCGCTGCTGAACGTGCGCCATCTCGTCTCGCACGCCAAGTTCCTGAACGGGCCGATCGTCTCCGACCTCATCGTCCGCGGCCAGGGCATGCCGTCGCGGTCGTCGCTGTCGGTCTCGGGCGAAATGGGCCAGGCCACGGTCGTGGGCATGGTCGACCAGGTGTACGGCGACATCCTCTTCGGGCTCGGCAGCGCCGGCGTGTCCTGGGGCGGGACGTCCGGCCACACCACCGGCAGCTCGTCGAAGGTCGGCGACGTCGACGACGGCGGGAAGAGCAGCGACAGCGGGTCGACCGCGCCCGGCCGCTCCAGCGGCACCTCCGAGTCGACCGCATTCACCAACATCTGGGGCACGGAGGAACTCCTCATCGAGTTCGGCCGCCAGTACGTCATCCAGGCGCCGGTGGATCTCACGCTCACCGGTTCGGAGACCGCGGCGCCCGGGCTGCCGGGCGCCGACGTCACGCTGCGCACGAACGCCGCCCCGGCCCAGGGCACCGGGCTGTTCACGATCTCCGAGTACGACGCGCTGGTCCTCTACATGGAAGGCAAGCTCGACCTGCCGCCCCGGCTGGTGAGCGACGCCATCGAGCGCCTGCGCAACGGCAGCCTGCCGCTGGACGCCGACGTGGCCGTGCCTCTGGTGCAGAAGTATCTGCTGGACGTCGCCCGCGCGCGGAGCGCCGGGGAGGACGTCGGCTACGCCGACCGGCACACGCCGACGGCGCTGCTCGACACGATCAACGAGCTGACCGGGCTCGGGGAGAACCCGAACTCCCCGAACGCCGACAAGGAGCAGCAGCTCCAGAATGTGCTGAGCGAGGCGATCGACCTCATCGAACGCTCCCGCGACGTCGTGCTGGCGCCGTCGTTCGACATGGCGACGGGCACGTCACTGGTGGAGTCGATCACTCTGACCGACGAGCAGGGCACGGTGATCTCGTCTCGCGAAGCGGTGGAGGCCGCCATCCTGGCTCAGGAGCCCGAGGCGGGGGACCGTATCCAGAACGAGCAGGATCTGGACACCGACTTCTCCGAGAACTCCATCAGAATCCACCTCGACGACGCGTGGTCCCGCCGCGGCTTCGAGCGGAGTTACGCCCTGCGGGCCGACGATCCGTCGAAGCCACCGGAGGAGCTGACGGTCAAGTACCGGCTGATCCCCATGGATCCCGCGGATTCGCGGAGGGCCAAAGCTCTCACGCACTCGAAACTCTCGGGGATCATCAAGCAGCTCTACGCCTACATCGACCGCACCTTCTCGCGGTCCCGGACGGTCTCCTACGCCGCGGGCCTGAATTACAACGGCAGCGACGACGGCCAGGGCGACGGCGCCGGCCTCGCGACGGACCGGGGCCATACTTACACGCACTCCGTCAACACGCAGAACACCCGCCTGAACCGGATCGGCCTGTTCTTCGGGAACAACCGGGTCCGCCAGGACGGCATGATCGCCGTCGTCCAGGTCTCCCGGCACCGGGTGGGTGACGAGCCGGACTTCGGCCCTGCGGTCGTGCTCGACGCGTCGCTGGTGCGGCGGGTCCCGACCGGCATGATCATGTCCGCTGACCGGGACCCGGGGCCGATCTCCACCGCGCCCGACCCCCGGCAGGCGGAGCTGCGGGCCGGGATGGTCCCGGCGGCGATCTGGGAGGATCCGGCCAAGCCCGACCTGTTCGAAGTGATCACCAAGCAGCTGTCGAAGATGGTGGGCGCCAAGACCGTCCGGGCACAACGGTCGTATCTGGTCAACCGCCTGGCGCGATCGGCCCTGCTGCCCGCCTTCGAGCGGATGTCCGGGCAGGTCGGTGACGTGATAGAGATTCCCGGCAGCCACGCCCGGAACAAGGCCGCACAGGTCACCGTCCACGCCCGCACCTCGGACCTCACCATCGTCGCCGGACCGTTCGACGGGGAGAAGGGCCAGGTCAACAGGCAGGCCGAGTCCCACAACGTCTCCATGTCCCGCAGCCGGGTCATGCCCGTCGGCGCCAACGTCAACGGGAGCAACGAGGATTCCGGCCTGAACGGCGGCATGCGCGGCGGCGAGCAGGTGTCCGAGACCGTGAGCGACCATCACGGCGCCCGGCGCGAGCGCAGCAGCTTCGAGAAGGGCGCCCTGTACATCGTCCGGTTCAGGGTGGACTTCGACCTCACGTTCGAACGGGCCAAGCGGGCTCCGGGCCAGGAGCAGGACACCACCGGCAAGCCCGTCCACATGCCGAGCGCCGCGAACGGCCTGGTGGACGTGGTCCTCACCGGGGAGGAACTGGAGGAGCTCATCCACCGGATGGAGTCGAACGTACGGCTCGCTCCCGCATTCGATCCGGACACCAAGCCGCAGCGATTCGTTCCGGATGACTCCCGCCGTGGGCTGATCCAGGTGCTGCAGGACGCGCGTCTCGCCGCCCGCGACCGGGGCGTTCCGGTTCGCGTGAGGATCCGCGAGCAGGGCACCATGCACGATCACGTGGCCGCCCCCGACGGTTCGGTGCACAGCATGACCCCGGACAAGGCCGAGTTCGCCGCCGCGTTCGCCACCCTGCCTCCCGCCCTGCTGGACGCCGCCGACCAGGCCGGCCTCCACCTGCACCAGGTGTTCCTGACCTCGCGGCTGCGCGCCCCGTTCGTCCAGCAGGTCAGGGCCGCGTTGAACGAGCGGGGCTTCTTCATGGCGGAGGCCTCGAAGCCGATCTGGCCCGCCGACGTCCGCAAGCCGCAGTCCCCCGTGGGCGGCAGCGTCGCCCAGGGCTGGGCCGGCGGCGCCTCGCCCTCCCCCGCGATCGAGGGCACGGTCTTCGACCGGGCGGCCCGGCCCGACGGGACGCCCGACCTCACCCTGGAGGAGGCGCGCGGGCAGGACCTCACCGTGCACGACCTGGGCGGCGCCGCCGCGTACCTGTCCTGGACGGCCGGCGACCGGCTGACCGTCCAGTTCCCCGCCGCGCCCGACCAGCACGTCCGGGTGGTGATCGAGGACCCGGGCGCGGGGCTCAACGGCTCCACCGAGGTACGCGCGGGCACGCCGGAGGACCCGCACGTGATGCGCCTATGGCAGCGGACGCACCCGGACGTGGTGTCGTCGATCATGGTGCACGAGCTCTCACACGTCGCGCAGGCCGTCACCGCGGCCGCGGCCGGCACGCCGCAGGGCGTGGTCAGGCCGTCGTCGCCGGACCGCGAGGGCGACGACCTGTGCCTGCTCCCCCGCCTGGACGAGCACGCCCACCTGGCGCGCCGGTGGCACGCGGCCACCGACCCGGCCGTCCGCGGGCGGCTGGCCGACGCGATCGACGCCATCGCGGACGACCTCGAACGCCGGGGCCACACGCCGCCCTCGCCGCCCTGGGGCACGGGCCCGCGCGACGCCGCGCCCGAGCAGAACCGGATCGCCAGGCTGCTCAGCGGCGGCCCGGCGGCGGACCCCGCCCTCGCGGCGGCGCACCGGCTGTCGCTCCCGGAGACGGCCGCGGTCGCCGCCGTCCAGCGCGCCGCGGCCGCCATGGACGCCCGGGTCCACGTCCGCGCGCCCGGCCGCCTGGACATCGTCCTCCCCGGCCGCCCGCCCATCCCCGTCGAGATCCATCCTCCGGGGTCCGCCGTGCCCGAGCAGCGCCGCGCGCCCGAGCAGGGGGCGCTCACGTTCCAGGTGGACGCGCGGCTCACGATCGGGGCGAACGAGCGCGCCGCCGCCGCGGCGACCGCGCAGGCGATCGCGCGGGCCAGAGGGCAGGCGGCAGCGGACCAGGCGGCCCTGGCGGAGCTTTACGAGGCCGTACGGCAGGTGCGGGCGGCCACCACGGCGCAGCGGCCCGGCCGGTTGGGCGTGCTGTTCGACCTGGTCAACGCCCACCCGGACGTGCTGCGGCTGGTACCGGAACCGGTGGCGGCCGAGCTGGCGACGCTCGCGGCGGGCGACCGGCCCCGCGACTGGCCCGCCCACCTGCAGCGCTTGCGCACGCTCGCCAACGCCACCGGCTGGCTCCCGCCGGACCAGGCGTGCCAGTGCCCGGACGGCGAGCCGTGCACGTGCGGCCGCGGCGGAGGAACCCGACCGGACGCGCCCGGCGATACCGTCATCGCTCCGGAGCAGGTGACGGCCGGCACGGTCCGGGCATGAGCCGGACGCCGGAGTTCCGGCATCATGGGGAATCCCGAGCGAGAGGACTGTCATGACGTTCGCGGTGGCGAGGACGAGGGACGAGGCCCACCTCTATCTCGATCTGCACCCGTGCGCCTGCGGGTCGGTGGAAACCTCCTGGCAGAGCGGGCTGGTCAGCGTGGACGGCGAGCTGGTCAACCGCTACCACGGCACGTGCGAGGCGTGCGGGACACCCCGGGAGTACGTGTTCGGCCTGCCGGAGCGGCCCCTGATGCCCGCCGGTTATCCGACGTTCGGCGGGGAGGAGCCGTCGGAGCTGCTCGACGCGGGCGAGTGGATGTGGGTGGCCGACCTGTCGGCGGGCAACGTGCCGACGGACGACCCGGCCGAGGCGGAGCGCACGCTGCGGGTCGCGGCGGCGGCCGTGGCGGAGGTGGTCAAGTTCGTGCCGCCGGGCGCGGACGAGGTGCCCGACGACGGGTTCTGGTCGGAGCGGGGGCAGCGGATGCGGGCGCAGGAGCCGGGCCGGTTCCAGCTCGACCGGCTGCTGGTCGTGCGGGACACCTACCAGGGGCTGGTGGAGCGGTATGCCTGAGCGGAAGCGCGCCCGCACGCTCGTGGAGGCGTACGTATACCTCGACCTGGCCGGCGGCTCGCGCGACGCGACCACCCAGGAGACGGCGGACGGCTGGGTGGTGCGCCTCGGCGGGGCGGAGGTGCTCGTGCCCCGCGAGTCCGAGGCGCGGGCGAGGGAGCGGGACCTGGTGTTCGGCGCCGGGGTGTCGGAGCTGATCGACCCCGGCCAGTGGGTGCTCATCGCGACCACGTACGCGCGCCGGGCGATGGAGGGCGCGCTGTACTCCGCCGCCGACCCCTCGGACGCCCGCAAGCACGACGAGGTGGCGTCGGGCTGGCGGTTCGCCGCCGAGGCCCTGGAGGAGGCACTGAAGTTCTTCCCCGACGGCGCCGCCGAGCTCGAATCGGAGGAGTTCTGGACGGAGACGGGCAGGTCGCTGCGCGCGTCGGAGCCCGACCGGGTCACCAGGGCCAAGCTGGAGAAGGACCTCGCCTTCTACCACCGGAGCCTGGACGACTTCCTCCGCCTGCACGGCCGCTGAGACGACGACAAGCGGAAAGCCCCGGCCCACCATGGTGAGCCGGGGCTTTCCCGTCGAGTACGCCGCCAGGGACTCGAACCCCGGACCCGCTGATTAAGAGTCAGCTGCTCTGACCAACTGAGCTAGCGGCGCTTGCGGGCATGAATATACCGGCGATTCGCATGCTGGTCGAATCGGTTGGACGCGGACATCTCCGGCTAGAATAAAGTTCGGCCACCAGACAGGAGCATCGATGTTCGCATCCCCCGCCGACGTGACCGAGCGGCTCACCGCCGTCGACTATCTCTCCGACGACGCCATCTCCACCTCGGTGTTCCTGGCCGCCGCACTCGGCAAGCCGCTGCTCGTGGAGGGCCCCGCGGGCGTCGGCAAGACCCAGCTGGCCAAGGCCGTCGCCCAGGCCACCGGGTCAGCCCTGGTCAGGCTCCAGTGCTACGAGGGCCTGGACGAGGCGCGGGCGCTGTACGAGTGGAACTACAAGAAGCAACTGCTGCGCATCCAGGCCACCAGCGCCGACGACGACATCTTCACCGAGGAGTTCCTGCTGGAGCGGCCGCTGCTCAAGGCCATCAGGGCCGAGGAGCCGACCGTGCTGCTCATCGACGAGATGGACAAGGCCGACGTCGAGGTCGAGGGCCTGCTGCTGGAGCTGCTGTCCGACTTCCAGGTGACGATCCCGGAGCTGGGCACGATCGTCGCCAGGCGCAGGCCGTACGTGGTGCTGACCTCGAACGCCACCCGCGAGCTGTCGGAGGCGCTCAAGCGGCGCTGCCTCTACCTGCACATCGAGTACCCGACACCCGAACGCGAGCGCGACATCGTGCTCGCGCAGGTGCCGTCGCTGCCCGCCGGCGTGGCCGAGCAGCTCGCCCGCACGGTGGCGACGCTGCGCGCGCTGGAGTTGAAGAAGGCGCCGTCGGTGGCCGAGACCGTCGACTGGGCCCACACGCTGCTGGCGCTCGGGCGGGGCGACCTGGACGAGGAGACCGTGGCGGAGACCTTGGGCGTGGTGCTCAAGCACAACTCCGACCACGAGCGCGCCGTCAAGGAACTCGGGCTGGCCTGATGTCGCTCGTCGACAGGCACATCGGATTCGTGCACGCGCTGCGGGACGCCGGGCTGCCCGTGTCGCTGGCCGAAGGGCTGGACGCGGCGCGGGCGCTGCAGGTGATCGACCTGGTCGAGAGGGAGTCGCTGCGCGAGGCGTACGCGGCCACGCTGGTGAAGAAGCCGGCCAACCGGCCCGGCTTCGACGTGCTGTTCGACCTGTGGTTCCCGCCGACGACGAGCGGCCTGCGGCAGCGTGAGGACGTCGACCTGGACCAGGCCCCGGTCCCCGAGCTGCGCGAGCACCTGGCCGGGCTGCTGATGGACGGCACGGAGAGCGAGCTGCGCGCGTTCGCGCGGGCCATGGTGGGCCGTTTCGGCAGGCAGGAGGCGCGGCCGGGGCGGCAGAACTGGTTCTCCTACAGCGTGCTGCGCGCCCTGTCGCCCGAGACGCTCATGGCCGGCATCCTGCGCGAGGTGCTGGCCGGGCAGGAGCGCGGCGGGCTGGCCGAGAAGACCGCCCGGCAGCGGGTGAACTCGGGCATCAGGCGGTTCGAGGAGGCGGTCTCCGCCGACGTGCGCCGCCGCATCGCCGAGGACTCCGGGATCGAGAAGATCGCCCGCTCGGCCGTGCGGCCGCCGCTCGACCAGCTCGACTTCCTCCGCGTCACCAAGGCCGACCTGGCCCGGCTGCGCCGCGAGGTCCATCCGCTGGCCCGCAGGCTGGCCGCGCGGCTGACGATCAAGCACAGGAAGGGCAGGCGCGGGCGGCTGGACTTCCGCCGCACCGTGCGGGCCTCGCTGCAGAGCGGCGGCGTGCCGATGGACACCCATTTCAAGCCGCCCCGGCCGCACAAGCCCGAGCTGGTCATCCTCTGCGACACCAGCGACTCGGTGTCGTCGTTCGCGCACTTCACGCTGCTGCTCACGTACGCGCTGCGGGAGCAGTTCACGAAGGTGCGGGCGTTCGGGTTCGTGGACACCGTGGACGAGATCACCCGGTTCTTCCAGCCCGGCGCCGACGTGCTGGACGCGATGAGCCGGCTGGCGACCGAGGCCGACATGGTGCGCTTCGGCCGCACCAACTACGGGCACGCGCTGGAGACGTTCGCCGAGCGTTACGGCGACGCGATCGGCCCGAAGAGCTCCCTGCTCATCCTGGGCGACGCCCGCTCCAACTACCAGCCGCCCGCCCTGGAGGTGCTGAAGTCGCTGGCCGGCAAGGCCCGCCACGCGTACTGGCTGAACCCGGAGCCGCGCCGCCAGTGGGACACCGGCGACTCGATCGCCACCGACTACGGCACGGTGGTGCCGATGCACGAGTGCAGGAACGTGGCCCAGCTGACCGCGTTCATCGAGGACATCGCCTGACCCGTCGCCGGGCGGCGGGTCAGACGCGCTGCAGCTCGCGGGCGGCGGTGCGGGCCAGCAGCTCGATCTGCGCGGCGTCCAGCAGGGCCTTCTGGTTGGCCTTGATGTGCCTGGCCACCAGGCGCGGCTTGAGGAAGGTGACGCCCTCGGCCGTGAGCGAGCCGCCGCGCGGCAGCATGCCGCAGTGGACGGCCATCAGCGGGCTGATGGAGATCTGGATGCCGGTCTCGCGGCCGAGCAGCTCGGCGAACGCCTGCGCGGCGTCGCACAGCGGCTTGGCCGTTTTCGTGCCGTACTTCTCGCCGAAGAACAGCCGCCCGTTGTAGGAGGCGATCTCGGTGTCCGGGCTCCACGACTCGTTGTCGACGATCCACACCCCGCCCGGCCCGATCACCAGGTGGTCGATGGACGCCTGGTCCCTGATGGCGCGGCCGTCGAGCACGCGATAGCCCTGCCTGCCGAGGGAGCGCCGCAGCAGCCGGCCCGTGATGGCCTCGCCGCGCCGCCTGCCCCGCCAGACCGCGGTGGCCCGGAACGCGCGCCAGTCGAGCCACCAGTCGATGCCCGCGACGACGCCGCCGAGCGCGACGGCGTAGAGGACGGGCGCCGGAAGGGTGAACCGGAGCGCGATCGCGAACCCGGCGACGGCTCCCACCGCCGCCTTGACCATGCGGGAGCGGCGCCTGCTCTGGGCTCCCTCCCGCCAGAACTTCTCGTACCACCACTGCGGAGACGATCCTGTGAATTTCTCGTCCTGCTGCACGTAGATAGAGCCACCGGGCACGGCAAACTCCCCGAATGAAGATGTCGTGAAACCACAGGATCTGCTACGCCGAAGATCCCTCGCCGAACTAAGAGATACCCCATGCCGAAGCAAGGCGAGCCTAAGGTGACGTAATTGGTACCTCCAGGGCCACAATCAAGACGCTCAACCGACCAGTCGGTATGCTTGCCCCGTGAAAGATGAACCGGTACGCCAGCGGCTCCTCGGCGAGGCCACCAGGCTCTTCGCCGAGCAGGGCTTCGAGAGCACCTCGGTGCAGGAGATCGTCGTCGCGGCGGGCGTCACCAAGGGCGCCATGTACCACTACTTCGACTCCAAGGACGACCTGCTGCACGAGATCTACGCCAGGGTCCTGCGCATGCAGATGCAGCGCCTGACGCAGATCGCCGACAGCGGCGGCACGGTCGTGGAGCGGCTGCACCGGGCGGCCGCCGACGTGGTGGAGACCACGACGGACAACCTCGACGACTCCAAGATCTTCTTCCGCTCGATGCACCTGCTCGCCCCCGAGACCCGCAAGACCGTGCGGGCCGAGCGCCGCCGCTACCACGAGCGCTTCCGCGACCTGGTGCTGGAGGGCCAGCGCGAGGGCGTGTTCAGCGACCGGGTGCCGGCCGAGCTGGTCGTCGACTACTTCTTCGGCTCGGTGCACCACCTGGGCACCTGGTTCCACGCGGACGGGCCGCTGACCGGTGCCCAGGTGGGCGAGCACTTCGCCGACCTGCTGCTCACCTCACTCGGGGGCGGGCACCCCGGCGAGTGAGGCCAGCGCCTCCCGGTGGTCGCCCGGCGTGCCGAGCGCGACCTCCGCGGACTTGGCGCGCTTGAGATACAGGTGCAGCGGGTGCTCCCAGGTCATGCCGATCCCGCCGTGCAACTGCAGCGCCTCCTCCGCGGCGCGTACGGCCACGCCCGCGTTCCACGCCTGGGCCACGGCGGCCGCGACCGGCGTGTCCTCGGTGACGGCGTTGCGGGCGGCGGCGCGGGCGCGCACCACGTCCAACCACAGGTCGGCCAGCCGGTGCTTGATCGACTGGAAGGAGCCGACCGGCCGGGCGAACTGGTGACGCTCCTTGACGTAGGCCAGCGTGGTGTCCAGGCACCACTGCGCGACCCCGTACTGCTCGGAGGCCAGCAGCCCGGCGCCGAACCGCAGGACGGCCACCAGGTCCACGTCGCCCACGCGGGTGGCGCCCGCGCCGTCGAACGTGACGGTGGAGACCGGCCGGGTGAGGTCGAACGAGGTCTCCGCCCGCACCTCGGCGCCCTCCACGTGATACAGGTCGCCCTCGACCGGGACGAGCAGCACGTCGGCCACGTCGGCCCCGGCGACGCCGGTGACCGTGCCGGACAGCGTCCCGCCCGAGTGCCGCACCGACGCGCCGCGGTCGGGCCGGTACGGGGACGCGGCGAACGACACCGCCAGCGCGGCCGTCGAGCGCCCGTCGGCCAGCCGTTCGAGCAGCTCGCCCGCCCCCGCCTGGACGAGCGCGCGGGTGGCCAGCACCGAGCTGGTGAAGAACGGCACCGGCGCGATGCCGCGGCCCAGCTCCTCCAGCACGACGGCGGCCTCGCTGGCGGACGCGCCCGCGCCGCCGTACTCCTCGGGGACGATCAGCCCGGCCACGCCGATCTCCCCGGCCAGCGTCTTCCACAGGTCCGGGTCGTACGGCCGCGACTCGGCGCGCTTGAGCACCGCCGACGGCGGGCAGCGGTCGGCGAGCAGGTCGCGCACGGCGGCCCGGAGCTCCTCCTCGACCTCGGAATACAGCAGGCTCATCGCGGCAGGTCCTTCCAGGGCACGTCCTTGTCGATGCGGGGTTCCGAGGGCAGGCCGAGCACCCGTTCGGAGATGATGTTGCGCAGGATCTCCGAGGTGCCGCCCTCGATCGAGTTGCCCTTGGCGCGCAGGTAGCGGTAGCCGGGGCCGCGGCCGTAGAAGTCGACGGTCTCGGAGCGGCGGAAGGCGTAGTCGTCGTAGCCGAGGTCGCGCAGGAACTCCATCTCCAGGCCGGTCAGCGCCTGGTTGAGCTTGGCGAACGACAGCTTCATGCCGGACCCCTCTGGCCCCGGCTGGCCGGCGGCGAGCTGCTCGCGCAGCCTGGCGCCCGACAGGCGGGTCACCTCGGCCTCCACCCAGAGCGACAGCAGCCGCTGGTGCAGGTCGTGGGTGCGCAGCTCGGGGTGCTCCCGCCAGGAGCGCAGCACGCCGCCCACCATGCCGCCGCCGCGGGCGCCACCGCCGCCGCCGATGGCCACCCGCTCGTTCATCAGCGTCGTCTGCGCGACCCGCCAGCCGTCGCCGACCGCGCCCAGCCGCAGGTCGTCGGCGAGCCGGACGCCGGTCAGGAAGACCTCGTTGAACTCGGCCTCGCCGGTGATCTGCCGCAGCGGCCGAACGTCGACGCCGGGCGCCTGCATGTCGCAGACGAAGTACGTCAGGCCGCGGTGCTTGGGCACGCCGGGGTCGGTGCGGGTGACCAGGATGGCCCAGCGGGCGTGGTGGGCGCCCGACGTCCACACCTTCTGCCCGTCGACCACCCACTCGTCGCCGTCCCGGACCGCCCGGGTGGCGAGCGTGGCCAGGTCGGAGCCGGCGCCGGGCTCGCTGAAGAGCTGGCACCAGATCTCCTCGCCGGTCCACAGCGGCCGCAGGAAGCGCCGCTTCTGCTCCTCGGTGCCGAAGGCGAGGATGGTGGGCGCGGCCATGCCCAGGCCGATGCCCTGCACGCCGCCGTCGATCTGCGGGGTGCCGGCCAGCTCCCGCTCCACGACCGCCTGCATGTCACGGGAGAGCCCGAGACCGCCGAGCCCTTCGGGGAACCAGACCCAGGCCAGGCCGGCGTCGAACCTGGCGCGCAGGAACTCCAGCCGGTCGCCTGCCGGGTCGTTCTCACTCAGGAACGCGGCGACGCGTTCCTTGAGCCGTGCTTCGTCCACTCCAGCTCCTGTCGTCGGGGGATCACATGTGCTTCTTGAGCTCGCGGTAGGCCAGCGACCGCTTGTGCACCTCGTCCGGCCCGTCGGCCAGGCGCAGCGACCGGGCCCCGGCCCAGAGCCCGGCCAGCGGGAAGTCCTGGGAGACGCCGCCCGCGCCGTGCACCTGGATGGCCTTGTCGAGGATCCACTCCACGGTGATCGGGGTGGAGATCTTGATGGCCTGGATCTCGGTGTGGGCGCCCTGGTTGCCGACGGTGTCCATGAGCCAGGCGGTCTTCAGCACGAGCAGGCGCAGTTGCTCGATCTTGATGCGGGACTCGGCGATCCAGTCCTGCACCACGCCCTGCCGGGCGATCGGCTTGCCGAACGCGGTCCTGGCCAGCGCCCTGCCGCACATCAGCTCGACGGCCCGCTCGGCCATGCCGATCAGGCGCATGCAGTGGTGGATCCGGCCGGGGCCGAGCCTGGCCTGGGCGATGGCGAAGCCGCCGCCCTCCTCCCCGACGAGGTTCTCCGCCGGGACGCGGACGTCCTCGAAGAGGATCTCGGCGTGCCCGCCGTGGTCGGCGTCGTCGTAGCCGAAGACGCTCATGCCGCGCCGGATGTCCATGCCGGGGGTGTCGCGGGGCACCAGGATCATGCTCTGCTGGCGGTGCTTGGGCGCCTCGGGGTCGGTCTTGCCCATCACGATGAAGATCTTGCAGTTCGGGTTCATCGCGCCGGAGGTGAACCACTTGCGGCCGTTGATGACGTACTCGCCGCCGTCACGGACGATCGAGGTGGCGATGTTGGTGGCGTCGGAGGAGGCCACGTCGGGCTCGGTCATCGCGAACGCCGAGCGGATCTCGCCGTCGAGCAGCGGGCGCAGCCACTCCTTGCGCTGCCACTCGCTGCCGAACATGGAGAGCACCTCCATGTTGCCGGTGTCGGGCGCGGCGCAGTTGGTCGCCACGGGCGCCAGCCGCGGGCTGCGGCCCATGATCTCCGCGAGCGGCGCGTACTGGAGGTTGGTCAGCCCGGCGCCGTGGTCACCGGGCAGGAACAGGTTCCACAGGCCACGCTTCCTCGCCTCGTCCTTCAGGTCCTCGACGAGCGGCGGGACGCCCCAGCCGCTGGCCTTGGCCTGCTCCTCGAAGGCGGGCTCGGCCGGGTAGACGCACTCGTCCATGAACTGCAGCAGGCGCCGGCGAAGGTCTTCGGTGACGCTGTCGAAAGCGAAGTCCATGCCGGGAGCCTACCGACCGGCCGGTATGGCTGTCGACAGTGGTCTCCGCCAAAACCCGCCAGGTGGCTCTCTCCCGTACGGACCGGTCCCCCGTAAGGTCACCGCCATGACCGCACACCTTCCCGCACCCGTGACGCTGGAGAACGACGTCGTCCGGCTGGAACCCCTCTCCCCCGGCCACGTGCCGGACCTGTTCGCCGCGGGCGGCGGTGACGACGAGGTGTGGCGGTGGATGCCGATCGCCACCCCGCGCGCCGAGGAGGAGCTGGCGGCGGCCGCCCGGGCGCTGATCGAGGACGACAGGCATGTGCCGCTGGCCGTGTTGCTCAAGGAGACCGGGCGGGCGGTCGGCTGGACCGCCTACTGCGACGTGCCGGGGTTCGACGAGAGCGTCGAGATCGGCTGGACCTGGTACGGCCGCGCCCACTGGCGCTCGGCCGTGAACACCTCCTGCAAGCTCCTGCTCCTCGACCATGCCTTCGACAAGCTCGGCCACAACCGGGTGCTGCTCAAGACCGACGCGCTCAACCTGCGCTCCCAGGCCGCCATCAAGCGGATCGGCGGGCTGCACGAGGGCACGCTCCGCCGCCACCGCCGCAGGCCGGACGGCACCTGGCGCGACACGGCCTGCTTCGGCATCCTCGACGACGAATGGCCGTCCCACCGCGCCCGCCTCACCGGCTGACGCCCGGCCCGCCCCGCCGCCGTCCCGGTGTCAGCCCTGCCGCCGCCGGCTCCGGCCGGCGGCGCTCCGGCCGTCGCCCTGGTCGGCGAGCATGCCTCTCAGCAGATCCCGCACGCCGGCCCGCAGGTCGTCCGGCGACGGCTCGGCGCCCGCACCGGCGATGACGTCGAACATGACGCCCTCGGCGAACGCCACGAGCTGGCGGCCGTGCCGTACCGGATCACGCGAGCCCGCGGCGGCGAGCAGGGCGACGGCGGGATCGCGGAACCGGCGGCCCGCCCGGTCGTAGATCTCCCGCAGCTCCGGCCGCCTGGTCGCCTCCAGCGCCAGCTCGTAGCGGGCCAGCGTGCGCCGCCGGTCGCGCAGCTGGGCCGTCAGCACTCCGGCGAGCAGCTCGGTCAGGTCGGCGCCCGGCGGCGGCCCGTCGCCCATCGCCCCGGAGAACAGCCGCTCCTCCAGGTCGGTGAGCCGCGACAGGGTGAGCTCCAGGAGCGCGGCGCGGGTGCGGGCCACGTTGGACGTGGACCCGGGCGGCAGCCCGGCGGCCTCGTCGACCGCCCGATGGGTCAGCCCGCGCATGCCCCGCTCGGCCAGCAGGGTGATCGCCGCTTCCGCCACGGCCTCGGATCGCTTCACGGACCCCGATACTACGCTTGTAGTCCAAACTACGGGCGTAGTATGTTGCCACTACAGGAGTAGTGAGGGGATGGACATGAAAGCGATCGTCATCGGTGGCGGCATCGGAGGGCTGACCGCGGGTGTCGCCCTGGACCGCAAGGGATGGGACGTCACCGTCCTGGAGCGGACGCCGAAGCTCGAACCGGTCGGCTCCGGGCTGGCCATAGCGGTCAACGCGCTGCGCGCCCTTGACACCGTAGGGCTCGGCGACCCGGTGCGGGCGCGCGCCAGGATGCAGGGGCAGATCGGGATCCGCAGGCCCGACGGCCGCTGGCTCACCCACACCAGCGGCAGCGCGGCCGAGGAGCGCTACGGCGACCGGACGGCCGTGGTGCTGCTCCGCGCCCAGCTGGTGGACCTGCTGGCCGAGGCCCTCGGGCCCGACCGGCTACGCCTCGGCACCACGGTCACCGGCGTGGACGCCGCCACGGGCACCGTGCGGACGGACGCCGGCGAGTTCACCGGCGACCTGGTCGTGGCGGCCGACGGCATCCACTCCCCGACCCGCCGGGCGCTCTTCCCCGGCCATCCCGGGCCGGTCTACTCGGGGGTGACGGCCTGGCGCGGCCTGGCGCCCATGCCGGCCGCGACGTCGCGCAACAGCGAGACCTGGGGCCGGGGGCTGGTGTTCGGCGCGCACCCGCTGGACGAGAAGACGGTGTACTTCTACGCCACCGACGTCGCGCCCGCAGGCGGCGCCGCCGGTGACGAGAGGGCGGAGCTGGTGCGCAGGTTCGGCGGCTGGCACGAGCCGATCCCCGAGCTGCTGCGCACCGCCGACCCGGCCCACGTCCTGCGCAACGACCTCTACTACCTGCGCGAGCCGCTGCCCGCGATGCACGCGGGGCGGGTGGCGCTGGTGGGCGACGCGGCCCATGCGATGACGCCCCACCTGGGCCAGGGCGCCTGCCAGTCGATCGAGGACGCGGTCGTGCTCGCCCACCTCGCCGGGGGCGACCTGGCCGCCTACACCGAGGCCAGGCTGAGCCGCACCGCCGGGATCGTGCGCAAGGCCATGAGCATCTGCCGGACGACCAAGCTGCGCGACCCGCTCGCCGTGGCCCTGCGCGACCTGGGCATGTCGCTGGCCACGCGGGTCACGCCAGATCTGATGCTGCGGCAAATGGACGGGGTTCTGCGGTGGCGGCCACCGGCGCCGGCCGGGAGTGATCGGGTGCGAGACGGCCGAGCGTGATCGTGCCGGCGATGGTCAGCGCCGCCGCGCACACGGCGGGGATCGCGGTGGACGGGCTGGTCGGCAACGACTCGCCGAGCAGCAGCGCGCCGGCCATCACCGACGTGATCGGGTCGACCACCTGCACGCCCGCGTAGGCGATGCCGAAGTAGCCGACCGCGTAGGAGCGCTGCAGCAGCACCACCGCGAAGATCAGCAGCACCGGGATGGCCAGCGTGAACCAGTGGACCAGCCGCCCGAGGTCGCCCTCCAGGCCGCCCCCCACCACCCGGACGAACGTCGAGACGCTGGCCGTGACCGCGCCCGCGCCGATCGCCAGCAGCATCGCCCTGACCGGCCCGCGCACCCGGGCCGCGGCGACCTGCGTGGCCAGCGCGATCAGCGTGATCACGCCGATGAACCCGAGCGCGGCCCCGTCGCTCAGCCGGGGCGTGACGTCCTGGTGGGGCACCAGCATCATCAGCCAGAGCAGGCCCACCGCCACCGCGATCGAGCCGAAGATCTCCGCCTTGTACGGTTTGCGACCGTACATGAAGGCGGCCAGCGGCACCGCGAACACCAGCGTCGCCACGCTGATCGGCTGGACCGCCACCAGCGGCGCGAAGCTCAGCGCGACCGCGTGGAGGCACGCGCCGGTGAACCCGATGACGCCGCCGATCCACCATCGGGGGCGCCGCATCAGCCTGAGCGACGCACCCTCGGCCACGGCTTCGTACTGCTGCAGCGCCGCCCCCAGCGCGTATCCGAGAGCGCCCGCCAGCGCGATGAGCACGCCGATCCAGGTCATGGGCGTGCTCGGAGGGGAGGAGATCCTTGGAGCATTGCCCCAGCTTAGAGGGTACGCGCCAGCCCCGAATCATCCTTTAGGCCATTCTTCCCCTTAAGGGGGCCGTGATCTGGCCCTCCGGGTTCAGGACTTCTCTGGGCAGACGCAGAACGCGTGGCCCTCCGGGTCCTGCATCACGATCCAGCCCACGCCCTCGTCGGTGACGCCCGGCTGGAACTCCGGCCTGGTGGCGCCCAGCGCGACGTACTCCTCGACGGCCTTTTCCACGTCGGGCACCCGGAAGTCGAAGTGGAACTGCTTGGCGGGGCTGGGCCACGGGACCGGCTCGCGGTCGGGCACCCTGCCGAAGTAGATGTTGGTCGTGCCGTCGCCCACGGCGGCGTACTCGTCCTCCGAGTACTGGATGGGCAGGCCGGTCAGCTGGTGGTAGAACTCCGCCAGCTTCTTCGGCTCCGCGCAGTCGATGGTCGTGGCGAGGAGCTTCGCTTTCGTCGTCATGCTCCGCAGCCTGCCAGGCATACCTGCCAACTACTGTCAGGTACGGGCGGGGCCGCCCTTGATCCGCTTGAGGATGCGGTCCCACTCGGTGCCGAACGGGTTGTCCTGCACCAGGTAGGTCCAGGTGGCCTCGGGACGCTTCAGGTCGGGCTCGGGGGCCTGGAACGCCTCCAGCGACCGTCGCTCGATCTCCGCCTGGAGCGTCTTGTATTCGGCCACCGCCTCCCGCTGGAACTCGTCGATCGGGCTCATCCGGCCCAGCGCCCGCAGGTGGATGCCCTCGCGCAGGTCGTGCAGGAACGCGAGGTGCTCGGTCCAGCAGGTGTCGATGGCGTGCAGCACGATCTGACGGGCCGTCTCCTCGCGGGTGTCCTCCGGCGCCGCCGCCCACTCCTCGGGGTGGGCCGCGGCCAGCGCGCGGGCCGCCGAGTCGGTGTGGAGCACCTTGTCGCGCCACTCCAGGATGAGCTCGCGCTGCTGCTCGAGCAGCCGGGTGTATCGCCAGGTGTTGCGGTGGATCTGCAGGTTGACGCCCTCGGCGATGCGCTGGGCGTGACCGACGATGTAGGCGGCGCGGCGGTGGCGCACCAGGCCGTCGGGGTCGGCGGCGGGCGGCCGCTCGTCGGGCGCGAACTGGGTGACCAGCTCGTCCTCCAGGCCGACGAAGAACACCGAGCCGCCCGGGTCGCCCTGCCGGCCCGCCCGGCCGCGGAGCTGGTCGTCCAGGCGGCTGCTGGCGTGGCGGCCGGAGCCGATCACGTACAGGCCGCCCAGCTCAGCGACGCCCTCGCCGAGACGGATGTCGGTGCCGCGGCCGGCCATCTGGGTGGACACGGTGATCGCGTCGCGCTCGCCCGCCCTGGCGATGATGGCGGCCTCTTCCGCGTCGTTCTTGGCGTTGAGCACCACCGGTTCGAGGCCGCGGCGGCGCAGCAGGTCGGCGAGGTTCTCCGACTCGGCCACGTCGAGCGTGCCGATGAGGATGGGCCTGCCGGTTTCGTGCACCCGCTGGATCTCCTCGACCAGCGCCGACTCCTTCTCCGGCACCGTCGGGTAGATCCGGTCGGGCTCGTCCTCCCTGACGCACGGCCGGTTCGGGGGGATCACCGCGACCTTCAGCCCGTAGAACTCGCCGAGCTGCTCGTGCACCGCGACGGCGGTGCCGGTCATGCCGCACACCCTCGGGTAGCGCCTGATCAGGCCCTGGATGGTGATCGAGTCGAGGATCTCGCCCTTGTCGCTGGCGGGCAGCGCCTCCTTGGCCTCGACCGCCGCCTGCAGACCGTTCGGCCAGCGCTGCAGCACCGCCACCCGGCCGCGCGACGGGTTGATGAGCTGCACCTTGCCGTCGCGCACGATGTAGTCGACGTCGCGGGTGAGCAGGGCGTGGGCGTGCAGGGCGAGGTTGAGCTCGATCAGCGTGCCGGGCTCGTCCTGGTCGTAGAGCTCGACGTCCAGCCGCTTCTCGACCGTCTCGGCGCCTTTGGGCGTCAGGTAGACGTTGCGGGCCTGCTCGTCGATCTCGTAGTGGTAGCCGCGGACGAGTGTGCGGACCAGCACCGCCATCTCGGGCACGGTGTTGCCGGCGTCGGACGAGCCGGCCATCACCAGCGGCACCCTGGCCTCGTCGACCAGGACCGAGTCGGCCTCGTCGACCAGCGCCACCTCCGGCTCCGGCACGATCAGCTCGCTCGCGTCGGTGCGCAGCCGGTCGCGCAGCACGTCGAAGCCGATCTCGCTGACCGGCCCGTAGGTGATGTCCTTCGCGTACGCCTCGCGCCGCTCGGCGGGCGTGGAGTTCTGGTCGAGCCAGCCGACGGTGACCCCCATGGCCTCGTAGAAGGGGGCCATCCACTCGGCGTCGCGCCTGGCGAGGTAGTCGTTGACGGACATGACGTGCACCCGCCTGCCCTTCAGGGCGTAGCCCGCGGCCGCCATGGCGCCGGAGAGCGTCTTGCCCTCGCCGGTGGCCATCTCCGCGACCTTGCCGTCGAGCAGCGCGAGCGTGCCGAGCAACTGCACGTCGTACGGACGGAGCCCGAGGGTGCGGTCGGCCGCCTCCCTGGCGACGGCGCAGAACGCGGCCAGGTCGCTCATGTCGGGCCGGGGCAGCTCGTCGAGCGTCTTGAGGCGGTCGGCGTGCCCGGCGGCGGCCTTGACGACCTTCCGGTAGGGGCTCAGGTTCGCCCCTCCGGGGCGGTCCAGAAGGTTCCTGACGATTCCTGTTATCGAGGCCACAGTTCCTCCAACGCGCGCTTCGCCGGCGCCGTTCCCTCGCGCCGGGGCGCAGCGGTCCGCCGTACGGACCTTAACCCATACGACGGACCGCACTCACCCGTCCGCTAGCCCCGCGCCCGCCGGGCCGGGAACACCCCGGCCAGCAGCAGCAACGCGCATCCGGCCCAGCCCGCGGGGCCGGGTCGCTCACCGAGCAACGCCACCCCGATCAGGGCAGCGAAGGCGGCCTCGCCCAGGGAGACGATGGCGACGGTGGTGGCGCTCAGCGCGGTGAGCGCGCGGAAGAACAGCCCGTAGGCCAGCGCGGTGGGCACCGCGCCGAGGAACGCGAGCAGCGCCGCGCTCTCCCAGCTCAGCCGGGGCAGCACCCCGCCGGCCAGCGCGAACGGCAGCACGCACGCGGCCCCCACGAGGAACCCGGCCGCGGCGGTGGCCAGCGGGTCCCCCGGCTCCTCCGCCGTGCCGAGCCGCCGTGACAACAACGTCACCCCGGCGTAACCGAACGCCGACAGCAGCGCGAACCCGGCCCCGCCGAGCGCGCCCCCCGCCCCGGAGCCGCCAGGCGCCTCCGGGGAGCCCGCCATCAGGAGGGCGAGTCCCGTCAGGGCGGCCAGGAGTGCGGCGAGGCCGGACCGGCCGAGCCGCTCGCCGAGGAGAAGACGCCCGCCGAGGGCGGTGAACACGGGCGTCGCGCCCATGGTGATCACGGTGGCCACCGCGACCCCCGAGCGCGCGATGGCCGCGAAGTAGGCGGCCTGGTAGACGGCCATGCCCGCGCCGACGACCAGCACGTGGCGGTCCAGCCGCCAGGACGCCCCGCCGAGCAGGGGCAGGAGGAACGCGGCGCCGAGGAGGAAGCGCCAGAAGGTGACGTCGAGGGCGTCGAAGCCGCCCGCGGCGAACAGCAGGGATCCCGCCGCGCCGCCGGTGCCCCACGCAGCCGCGGCCGTGACGACGTACCCGGTGGCACGCCGGATGGACAGTTGGGTCATGACAGATCGCTCCGGATGGGAGTGGTGGAGAAGGGCCCGGATGCGGGCAGCAGCCACCCCCGGATCGGTCAGACCCGGAAAATCAGGAAATGCCGCCCGCTAGCGGGCGGGAGGAGGGGAGCAGATCAATCGCGGCACGGGCTCACCTTAGCCGGGACGGAAAGCAGCGTTCATCCCGAAATCGGCGAGCCCGCCCGGGGACATCGAAAAGGCCGCGCCCGGCGACGCGGCCCACGGCGGTCCCCCCGTGGCTCACGGCCAGGAGGTGTCACCCGCGGGCTCGACCGGCTTCTCCAGCACGGCCAGCCGTTCGAGCAGGGTCAGGAACGTGGCCGCGTACGGGGAGGACCCGGTCACCGCCGCGACCCTGGACCAGTCCACCTGCTCCCGCAGCGCCCTGACCTGGGGCAGCAGCGCGCCGTAGTCGCAGGCGTGCTCCGACAGCGGCATCAGCCAGGAGATCACCAGGTCCGTGGCCTCCAGGACCGGCACGATCACCGCCGACGCCTTCATCGGCTCGGCCCGGTTCAGCAACTCGTCAGTGACCGGGCGGTCGGACACCTTGAAGATCAGATCCACCAGCTTGCCGTCGTCGTACGCCTTGACCAGCCAGTCCTCGGGCGGCTTGGCCGTCCGGAAACCGATGCCCCGCAGCGCTTCCAGAGCCGCGGGCACGTCGTGCTCGGTGACCACGAAGTCCACGTCGTGCAGGGACGGCGCCGCGCCGCGCGCGTACGCGGCGCACCCTCCCGCCAAGGCGAATTTCACGCCCGCGTCCTTCAAACCGGAGCTCGCCCGTTTGAGCGTGTCAAGGATGGCGTCAGTGACCTCATGACTATGACTGCTCATGAGAGCGGGCTACCCTCAGGCCCTTCGAATAGGCCTGTCCCGGCGCGTGAACCGACGGCCGAAGGGTAGCCGCGACCCCATGACGGAGTACCTGGAAAAGACCGGGCAGGAGTACGAGGGCGAGCACGATCGTCCCCTGGGCACCTACGCCCGCATCATCGGCGTGTACGGGACGGTCGTGGCGGCGGCGGCCGTCGCGGCGAAGCTCACCGGCAGGCGGCCGCCGGAGCGGATCGGGCCGATGGACGTGGCCCTGATGGCGGCCTGCACGCACAAGCTCGCCCGCCTCCTGGCCAAGGATCCGGTCACCAGCCCGATCAGGGCGCCGTTCACCCGGTTCGAGGGCGTGAGCGGGCCGTCGGAGCTGAAGGAGGAGCCGCGCAACACGGTCGGCGAGCTGGTGAGCTGCCCGTTCTGCATCGCCCAGTGGGCGGCCACGGGTTACGCCATCGGCCTGGTGTTCGCGCCGCGCGCGACCAGGCTGGTGGGAGCGGCGATGACGGCGGTGGCCGCCTCCGACTGGCTGCAGTTCGCGTACGCCAAGCTCGCCAGGTCCGCCTCATGAAAGAGGAAAATATCGGCGGCACATCGAATGTTAAAGGTCCCGCCACGAGGGCAGTGGCTGTGTCATGGCTACTTTGCTCTGGATCATCGCGGTAATTCTCGTCATCGCCGGCATCTATGTGATTCTGGCCCGTCGCGATCTCCTCTGGGGGATCGTCCTGATCGTTCTCGGGTTCCTGGTCGGCCCCGGTGGGGTCAGCATCTTCAATGTGTAGGGCGTGTTCTGACGCCCCACACGCTCGTTCGTCGGGCCGGTGTTTATCACCGGCCCGATGAATTGCCATAAATGAAGAAGGAGTTGTACGCCGAAGAAGCCCTTCCCGGTCTCCGGGAAGGGCTTCACCATGAACGGCTACTCGTCGGCCAGGCAGTAGACCGCGTAAGCGGCGCCGAGCACCGGCAGGGCGACGTTGCGCACGCGGATGCCGCCGGAGGTCATGCCCTTCTCGGTGCCCCTGTGCGCGTGGCCGTGCAGGATCAGGTCGGCACCCGCCGTGTCGACCGCCTCGGCGAGCAGGTAACTGCCCAGGAACGGGTAGATCTCCAGCGGCTCGCCCTCCAGCGTCTCCTTGATCGGAGAGTAGTGCGACAGCACCACCCGGCGGTCGGCGTCGATCTCCTTCAGCGCGTGCTGCCAGGACTCGGCGATCAGCCGGGTGTGGCGGACGAAGTTCTTGGTCTCGCGCTCGCCGAACTCGCTCGCGCACTTGCCCGCGAACCCGCCGCCGAAGCCCTTGCCGCCGACCACGCCGAGCCGCGTGCCGTCGCACTCGATGACCGCGCTGTCGTCGTTCAGCACGATGACGCCGGCGTCGCGCAGCTCACTGGCGATCTCGTGCTGCATGTCGGAGTGGTAGTCGTGGTTGCCGAGCACGGCCACGACCGGGATCGGCAGGTCGCGCAGCTCGTCGGCCACCACCCTGCCCTCCTCCAGCGTGCCGTGCCGGGTCAGGTCGCCGGCCACCATGAGGATGTCGGCGCGGTCCCCGATGCCGTCCAGGCTCTTGCGGTACTGGCCGCGCACGTCCTCACCCAGGTGGATGTCTCCCACGGCCGCGATGCGCAGTTCAGTCAAGATGCTCTACCTCCCCTGGCCTGCCGACCTCGACGACGTTGATCTCGTTGTGCACGTGAAGGTCGGGAGCGGCCTCCCTGGCCACCTCGCCGAGCCGTTCACGTTGCTCGGCCCCGCTCACCTGGCCGCGCAGGAAAAGCTGATCGCCTCTCACGTCGACACGGATGCCGAGCTCATGCGTGCGGCGGTCCTCAGCCAGCGCCGCCTGGACGCGGGCCGCGACGTACTGCGGAGCTTCCATCGCTTCCCTCCCTATACTCCCTGCCGCGCATGCCCGGCAAAGAACCGCTCAAACAGTGCGAAGGAGGTTGATGACGGCTCGTTCCACCTTGCCGTGCGTGGCCAGCTTCCCCGGGTCCACGCCGGCTCCCAGCTCGGTCAGCGCGTGACCGATCGTCTTGTCCGCCTCGTACGCGCTGATCACCCGCGGATCCACGTACGATGCCCGCGCCACGGCGGGGGTGTTGCCGAGATACTCGGCGACCTCCCGCATGACCCGGGTGACGGCCCGCTTCCTGGCCGTGTCGCTCTCGGCCATGCGGGAGACGGCCAGCCCGACGGCGGCCAGCACCGTGGCGTGCCAGGTGCGGAAGTCCTTGGCGGTGAACTCGCCGATGGTCTCGCGCAGGTAGTCGTTGATGTCCTCGCTGCGCACGTCCACCCAGCCGTTCTCGCCCCGGTAGCGGAGCAGCTCCCCCTCGGCGCTCAGGGACTTCAGCGACCGGACCACCCGGCAGGCGCCGGGGTCGGCCACCCGGATCTCACGCGGCACGTCGCCCTTGGCCGGGTACGAGCAGGTGATCGTGTTGCGCGAGCAGACGACGTGCTCCATCCGGAGCGTGGCCAGGCCGTAGGAGTCGTAGCTCTCGCCGCCGACGCGGAAGAAGCCGATGTCGAGCAGCCGCGCGGCGGCGGCCAGCACCCGTTCCTTGGTCAGCCCGCGGCCCCTGAGCTGCTCGTCGACGCTCTTCCTGAAGGCGGGCAGCCGGTCGGCCAGCTCCAGCACCCGGTCGAACTTGGCCTCGTCCTGCTGCTGCCGCCACAGGTCGTGGTAGCGGTACTGGCGGCGCCCGGCCGCGTCGGTGCCGACCGCCTGCAGGTGCCCGTGGGGCGAGGCGCAGATCCACACGTCGGTCCAGGCCGGCGGGATCGTCAGCGCCCTGATCCTGGCCAGCGTCGCATGGTCGCGGACGGTCTCGCCGCCGGGTCCGTGATAGCTGAACCCGCGGCCTCGACGGCGCCGGGTGATCCCCGGTTCGTTCTGGTCGCTGGGATGCAGCTCGGGCACGTCTGCCGCGCTACCCGGCGTGTTAGGCGGCAAACGGCTCGGGCAGGTGAAGCTACATGAGCGACAACAAGGATTGGGTCGAGACAAGGGACAAGAAGGGCCATGCGATGGTCCCCGCCACGCCGCGGGACGTGGTCCACATCAGGGTGGGCTCGTTCATCCTGGTGTTCCTGTTCGCGATGTGCGTGCTCAGCCTCATCGCGAAGGCCTGGGTCATGACCGGGATCACCGTCGTCCTGGCGATTCTCACGGTGATCAACATCTGGCGGGCCGTACGCAAGCAGAAGGACAGTGACGTCGGAGAGGTCGGCTGACTCGCCCATGGCTCCCCACATCCTCCAGGACAGGGTGGTCGTCGTCACGGGCGCGAGCGGCGGGGTAGGCAGGGCGGTGGTGCGCGAGCTCGGCGCGAAGGGCGCCAAGGTGGCGCTCATCGCCCGGGGCACCACGGGCCTCGGCGCGGCGGCGGTCGACGTCGGCGCGGCCGGCGGCGTCGGCCAGGTCTACGAGGCGGACGTCGCCGACTACGAGCAGGTCAGGAAGGCCGCCGAGCGGATCGAGGCCGAGCTGGGCCCCATCGACGTGTGGATCAACTCGGCGTTCTCCTCGGTGTTCGCCCGGTTCGCCGACATCTCCCCCGAGGAGTACGAGCGCGCGACCGCGGTCACCTACCTGGGCTACGTCTGGGGCACCAAGGTCGCCCTGGACCTGATGCGCCAGCGCAACCGGGGCACGATCGTGCAGACGGGCTCGGCCCTGGCGCACCGGGCCGTCCCCCTGCAGTCGGCGTACTGCGGCGCCAAGCACGCCATCAGGGGCTTCACCGAGTCCCTGCGCACCGAGCTGCTCGCGGAAGGGAGCGATGTCC
This sequence comes from Nonomuraea sp. NPDC049486, assembly GCF_040676925.1. Lineage (NCBI taxonomy): Bacteria > Bacillati > Actinomycetota > Actinomycetes > Streptosporangiales > Streptosporangiaceae > Nonomuraea > Nonomuraea sp. NPDC049486. The sequence goes on along the minus strand of NZ_JBFAPV010000007.1, from coordinate 215,426 downwards.
GGGTCACGATGGTCCAGCTCCCGGCGGTGAACACGCCGCAGTTCGACTGGGTGCTGTCCAAGCTGCGCCGCCATCCCCAGCCGGTGCCCCCGATCTACCAGCCCGAGGTGGCCGCCCGGGGCGTCGTGTACGCGGCCGCGCACCCGGAACGCAAGGAGTACTGGGTCGGCGGCACCACCGCGGCCGCCCTCCTGGCCCAGCGCGCCGCCCCCGCGCTGGTGGACCGCTACCTGGCCAGGACCGGCGTCCAGGCGCAGCAGACCGACGGGCAGCCCCCGAACGGCGCCGCGAACCTGTGGGAGCCGGCCGACGAGCATCAGGACCACGGCGCGCACGGCGGCTTCGACGACCGCGGCCACCACCGCAGCCCGCAGCTCTGGCTCTCCCAGCACCGCCGGTCCGTCATGCTCACCCTGGCGGCCGCGGCGGCGGCGGGCGCGGCGGCCCTGATGCGGAAATCCCGCTGAGCGGTCCCTTCTCGGCCGTTCCGGATGGGCCGGAACAAGCGGCCCAGCCGGGAATCGCGACACGATTCGCCCGATCCCCCACGGGTAGGCGCCCGGAAACGATCGGAGGGAATCATGGCTGAACGAGATCTGCGGTTTCTCGGAGAGCTGGCCGCGCAGCTCCGCGTCGACTCGGTGAGAGCCTCCGCCGAGGCGGGCTCCGGCCACCCCACGTCGTCGATGTCCGCCGCCGATCTGATGGCGGTGCTCTTCGCCCACTATCTGCGTTACGACTTCGAGGACCCGGGCAACCCGGCGAACGACCACCTCATCTTCTCCAAGGGCCACGCGTCGCCCCTGCTGTACTCACTGTTCAAGGCGGCCGGCGCGGTCACCGACAGGGAACTGCTCAGGTTCAGGAAGCGCGGCAGCCGGATGGAGGGCCATCCGACGCCCAGGCTGCCCTGGGTCGACGTCGCCACCGGCTCGCTCGGCCAGGGGCTGCCTGTCGGGGTCGGCGTGGCGATGGCCGGTCGGCTGGAGCGCATGCCGTACCGCGTGTGGGTGTTGTGCGGCGACAGCGAGCTGGCCGAAGGCTCCATCTGGGAGGCGGCCGAGCAGGCCGGCGACACGGGGCTGGACAACCTGACCCTGGTCGTGGACGTCAACCGCCTGGGCCAGCGCGGCCCCACCCGCCACGGCTGGGACACCGGGGCGTACGCGCGCAGGTTCGGCGCGTTCGGCTGGCACACGATCGAGGTCGACGGGCACGACCCCGGCGCGATCGACGACGCGTTCCAGGAGGCGCACGGCGTCCGCGGGCGGCCCACCGCCATCCTGGCCAGGACCCGCAAGGGCGAGGGCGTGCGGGCGGTGGCCGACCGCGAGGGCGCGCACGGCAAGCCGCTGAAGGAGCCGGAGCCCGCCGTCGCGGAGCTCGGCGGCGAACGCGACCTGCGGGTGGAGGTCCGGTCTCCGGACCGCGCGGGCGAGCCGTACCGGTTCGAGGGCGGCGAGCTGGTGCTGCCCGAGTACAAGGTCGGCGACCAGGTGGCGACCAGGAGCGCGTTCGGGGAGGCCCTGGCCGCGCTGGGCGCCGCCCGCGGCGACGTGGTGGCGCTCGACGGCGAGGTGGCCGACTCGACCAAGACCGAGGAGTTCGGCCGGGCGTTCCCCGAGCGGTTCTTCGAGATGTACATCGCCGAGCAGCAGCTCGTCGCCGCCGCCATGGGCCTGGCCGTGCGCGGCTGGGTCCCGTACGCGGCCACCTTCGCCGCCTTCCTCACCAGGGCGTACGACTTCATCCGGATGGCGGGCGTGAGCCGGTCGCCGATCCGGCTGGTCGGCTCGCACGCCGGGGTGTCGATCGGCGAGGACGGCCCGTCCCAGATGGGGCTGGAGGACCTGGCCATGATGCGGGCCGTGTACGACAGCACCGTGCTCTACCCGTGCGACGCCAACCAGGCCGCGGCCCTGACCGTGGAGATGGCGGACCTGACCGGGGTGTCCTACCTGCGCACCACGCGCGGCGCGACGCCGGTCATCCACCAGCAGGGCGAGCGTTTCCCCATCGGCGGCTCGTGCGTGCTGCGCCGTTCGCCGTCGGACCGGGCCACGATCGTGGCCGCCGGGATCACCGTGCACGAGGCGCTGGCCGCCGCCGAGACGCTGGCCGCCGAGGGCATCCAGGTCGGCGTGGTGGACATGTACTCGATCAAGCCGATCGACACGGCGGTGCTGGTCGAGGCGGCGACCACGACCGGCAACCTCATCACGGTGGAGGACCACCGGCCGGAGGGCGGTCTGGGCGACGCCGTGCTGGACGCGGTGTCCGAGCTGGGGCCGCGGGTGGTGAAGCTGGCCGTGCACGGCATGCCCGGCTCGGCCACGCCCGGGGAGCAGCTCGCCGACGCGCGCATCGACCGCCACGCCATCGTCGCGGCGGTCAACAGACTGGTGTGAGCACCGGCCGGCCGCCGTCTCCCGGTGACCGGCATCACGACACGTACGGGCCGGCCGCCTTCTCCGGCGGCCGGCCCGTACCGCCGCGGCGAGCGCGGATCAGCCGCGGGCCTTCGCGGTCGCTTTCCTGTTCGCCTTCTTGATGGCGTCCACGAGCTCCTGCTTGCTCATCTTCGAACGGCCGCTGATGTCCAGGTCGGCGGCCACGCCGCGCAGGTGCTCCTTGCTGGCGTTGGCGTCGACGCCCTCGGCCGTGCGTCCAGAACGGTCCGTCGCGCCCTTGTCCGACGGCCCCTTCTTCGACTTGGGCTCCCAGTGGTCTCCCACCTTCTCGAAGGAGTGCTTCAGCGCGGCGAAGGCCGTCATGTGGGCGCGCCTGCCCTCGCCGTACGTCTCGACGGCCGAGTCGTGCGCCTTCATCCACGTGTCCTGCGCCTTCTTCGGGGAGCGGCGGATGGTGGACGGGAGTTCCTCTCTGGCCGGCATGTCCGGCTCACCTCCTAGAGCGGCGGCTCGTCGTAGTGTCGACGCTCCTCGTACACGGTCGTCCTGCGCGCCTCGGGCTCCTCGTAGATCTCGTGCCGGTGGACCGGCTCCTCGATCGGGCCGACCGCCCTGCGCGTGACGTTGATCCGGTAGAGGGCGAACAGCAATCCGACCAGTCCGCCGAGCATGATGATCACGCCGACGACGTTGATGTCCACACCGGCGAGATCGAATTCGACGGCCCACGTGAGGATCGCACCGAGCATGATGAGGATGATGCTTCCGGCGATGGTCATTTGATTTACCTCCTTGACACGAGGAACCTCTATCCACATGAAGAAAAACAAACCAATCGTGTTAATCGGGCTGATGGGCAGCGGTAAGAGCACGACAGGTCGCCTCGTCGCCGAGGCTCTCGGCCTTCCGTTCAGCGACAGCGACTCCTTTCTGCGGTCGAGATACGGAGGCCCGTCCGCGGAGATCGCCGCCCGCGAGGGAGCCGACGTGCTGCACGAGCGGGAGGCCGAGCACCTGATCGAGGAGCTCGCCGGCGAGCCCAAGGTGATCGCCGCGGCGGCCAGCACGCTCGACGACGAGCGGGCCCGCGAGGCGATGCGCGCCGCCACGGTGATCTGGCTGGACGCCGACGACGAGGTGCTCACCCAGCGGATGCGCACCAGCGACCACCGGCCCGAATTCGCCCCGGCCGCCCTGCGCGCCCGGCGCGAGCCGTACTTCCGTGAAGTTGCGGACCTGAAGTACGACGTGGGCGTGCTCAAACCGGAGGAGGTGCTGGCGGCCGTGCTGCGCGATTCGGGTTTGCCCGCGCCCGGCCGGGACTGATAACCAGGGGCGATGTTCTCCGACAAACCCGTGCTGACCGGCGAGCGGGTGACGCTGCGGCCGGTGGGGGCCGAGCACGCCGACGGCCTGTTCGCGCTGGTCTCCGATCCCGAGGTGCGGCGGCTGACCGGCTCCCACGCCGCCTTCGAGCTGGAGGCGTGCCGGCGCTGGTGCGCCACGCGGGCCGGCCAGGCGGATCGCCTCGACCTGGCCATCGAGGCCGGCGGCGACTACGTGGGCGAGGTCGTGCTCAACGAACTCGACGAGCCCAACCTGTCGTGCAACCTGCGCATCGCGCTCATCGGCGACCGGGCCTTCGGCAGGGGCTACGGCACCGAGGCCATCACGCTCGCCCTCGGCCACGCCTTCCGCACCACGCCGCTGCACCGGGTGGGCCTGGAGGTGTTCGCGTTCAACGACCGGGCCCGCCACGTCTACGAGAAGCTCGGCTTCGTGGAGGAGGGCCGGCTCCGCGACGCGCTGCGCTGGGACGGCGAGTGGTACGACTCCCTCGTCATGTCCGTGCTGCGGCCCGATTGGCAAGCAAGATCCGGATTGCTGTAATAATGATCTTTACCCACGGGCTCCCCGAGGCGCGCGGGGGGCCTGTGGCGTTCTGGGAGCCCTGCGCAACAAATTCTCGTCGTGGTGCGTCTAAGCCTTTCGATGATGCGCTCGGTGCCTGGTGATCCCGAGAGGCTCGGCGGCTACTGGCTGGCGGGGCGGCTCGGCGCGGGCCGCCACGGCGTGGTCTACGACGCCTACGACGACGAGGGGCGCAGGTTCGCGGTCAGGGTGCCGCGCGGTCCCCTCCCCCGCGTCCGGCCGGTGACCCACCCGCATCTCGCGAGCGTCCTCGAAGTCCGGTCCGGCGGCACGCCCGCCTACGTGGTGAGCGAGTTCGCGAGCGGGCCGTCCCTGCGGGAGGCGATCTCCCTGCACGGCCCGTACGCGGGTGAGGAGCTGGTCGCGCTGGCCACGGCGGTGGCGTCCGCGCTCGCCTGTCTCCACGGCGCCGGGCTCGCCCACGGCGACCTGCGGCCGGGCAAGGTGCTGCTCACCGGCGACGGCCCGAAGGTGATCTGCCCCGGCGTGCCCGGCTCGATCGGCGGCACCCGCACCTACCTCGCCCCCGAGGTCGTCACGGGGCAGCCGGGCGGCGCGGCGGGCGACGTGTTCGCCTGGGGCGCGCTGGTGCTGTTCGCGGCCACGGGCGACGACCCGTTCCGCGGCGGCTCCATGGGCGAGGTCATGCACCGGCTGCTGTCCTGCGACCCCGACCTGACGGCGCTCCCGCCGCGGCTGCGCGACCGGGTGGCGCGCGCCCTGTCCAAGGACCCGTCGTCCCGGCCCTCAGCCGACGCCCTGCCGCTCCCGACGTCGGCCCGGGTGCCGTCCCTGCCGGGGCCGCCCGCGCTGGGCGAGGTGGCCGAGGAGCTGTACGCGTCCTTGACCGCCGTCGAGCGGGACCGGCTGAGGGACCTCCTGGTCGAGCTGGCCCCCGGCACGCCACCGGCCGCCGCTCCCGCGCTCGACGAGCCCGTCCTGTCCCGGCTGCTGGAGTCGGGGCTGCTGGTCCGGCCCAGCGTCGCCGTCCCGCCCGCCCGCACCGACGCCGGCACCCTGGTGGCCGTCACCGGCGACCGCCTCGTGCCCGCCACCGCCGCGCTCTTCCACGCCTGGCCGCGCCTGCGCGGCTGGCTCGACCGGCCGCGCGAGGAGACCCGCTCGTGGGCGCTGGCCTGCCTGCCGTCGTCCCGGCCCAGACGGCTCGGGCTCCTGTCGCCCGCGCTGGCGCTGGTCGCCGCCGTCGCCCTGGCCGTCAGCGTGGCCACCGTCGTCAAGGACGCCCGCCGCACGCTCGAATGGCTCGGCGACGCCACCTCCGGAGTCGCCCCTCTTCTCCCCGTCCCCGCACCGGAACCACCACCGAGCCGCCGCTGACGGGTCGCCCCCTCAGATCCCGACGATTGGCATACGGGCGCGCGCCGAAATAGGTTTTCATGCGTGCCCGAACTCAATCCGATGACAGACCTGGTGACCTTCGGCGAGACGATGGCCCTGTTCGCGGCCCGCCGCACCGGCCCGCTGCGCTTCGCCCGCGACTTCGACCTGGGGCTCGGCGGCGCCGAGTCCAACGTGGCGATCGGCGTCGCCCGGCTGGGCCGCACGGCCTGCTGGGCGGGCCGGGTGGGCGCCGACGACTTCGGCGACCTGATCCGCTCGGCCCTCGCGGGCGAGGGCGTGGACGTGCGTGCCGTCCCCGACCTGGAGGCGCCGACGGGCCTGATGATCAAGGGCCGCCGCACGGCCGACCACATCGACGTCCGCTACTACCGCGCGGGCAGCGCCGGCTCGCGCATCCGTCCGGAGGACCTGGACCCGGACCTGATCAGGGGCGCGCGCGTGCTGCACGTCACCGCGATCACCCCGGCCCTGTCGGAGTCCGCCCGCGCGACCGTACGGCACGCCGTCGAGGTGGCGCGGAGCGCGGGAGTCCCGGTGTCCCTGGACGTCAACTACCGCAAGGCCCTGTGGTCCCCGGCGGAGGCGGGCGCCTGGCTGCGCGAGGTGATCGGCCAGGTGGACATGCTGTTCGCCACGGAGGAAGAGGCCCGACTGCTCCTCCCGGACACCTTCGCGACCCCGCCGCACGAGGACGCGGAAGGAGCCGTCCCGGAGGGGCCGGTCGCGGTGGCGGAGGCGCTGGCCGCGCTGGGCCCGCGCCACGTGCTGGTCAAGCTGGGCTCGCGGGGGGCTGTCGAACTGTCCGACGGCGTCGCGTACCGGGCGCCCGCCTACCAGGTCACCGAGGTGGACCCGGTGGGCGCGGGCGACGCGTTCGCCGCCGGATGGCTGGCCGACTGGCTGGAGGGCGCCGAGCCCGAGCACCGGCTGCGCACCGCCTGCGCCGCGGGGGCGTTCGCGGTCACCTCCCAGGGCGACTGGGAGAGCCTCCCCCGCCGCGCCGACCTGGCGCTCCTCGACCGCACCACCGACGGAGTCAGCCGCTAGGCGAGCGCGGGCGCCCGCACCGCGTCAGGCGGCTGAGCCGAAGTCGCGTACGAGGGCGACCGCCCTGCGCCAGCGCCGGAGCTCGGACTCCGGCGACGGCCGGGGGGTGAACTCGCGGGCCACCCGCCAGGCCCGGGCGAGCTCGTCCGGGCCGGCCCACACCCCGGTGGCCAGACCGGCGAGGAAGGCGGCACCGAGCCCGGTCGTCTCGGTCCCGGCCGGCCGGACGACGGGCCGGCCGAGCCGGTCGGCCTGGATCTGGCAGAGCAGGTCGTTGGCCGCGGCGCCGCCGTCGACGGCCAGCCGGGTGATGTCCACCCCGGAGGCGTCCACCACGTCGCGGATCTGGAACGCGATCCCGTCCAGCACCGCGCGGGCGACGTGCGCGGCGGTGGTGCCGCGGCTGACACCGAGGAGCGCTCCCCTGGCGTACGGGTCCCAGTGCGGGGTGCCGAGGCCGGTGAGCGCCGGTACGAAGACGGCGCCGCCGGAGTCGGGCACCGAGGCGGCCAGCCGTTCGCTGTCGGCCGTGGCGCCGAGCAGCCCCAGCCCGTCGCGCAGCCACTGCACGGCGGCCCCGGTGACGAACACCGACCCTTCCAACGCGTACTGGACGGGCCCGTCGCCGAGCCGCCAGGCGACGGTGGAGAGCAGCCCGGAGTCCGGGGACGCGGGCTGGTCGCCGGTGTTGACCAGGAGGAAGCTGCCCGTCCCGTACGTGCATTTGGAGGCGCCCGCGGTGAAGCCGGCCTGCCCGAAGAGCGCGGCCTGCTGGTCGCCCGCGACGCCCGCGATGGGCAGGCGTAGCCCGAGGAAGGCCTCCGGCGACGTCTCGCCGAGCACCGCGCTGGAGGGCACCAGCTCGGGCAGCGCGGCGGCCGGAACCCCGAACAGGTCGGCCATCTCCGCGGACCAGGTGGCGGCGGCCAGGTCGAGCAGCAGCGTGCGGGAGGCGTTGGACACGTCGGTGACGTGCAGCCGTCCGCCGGTGAGCCGGGCCAGCAGGTACGAGTCGACGGTGCCGATCGCCAGCCTGCCGGACCGGACGCCCTCCCAGGTGGCGGGGTCGTGGCGGCGCAGCCAGGTGAGCTTCGTGGCGGAGAAGTACGGGTCCAGGCGGAGCCCGGTGACCTTCCGGACCCGGTCCTCGGCGCCGGACTCGCGCAGTTCCTCGCAGACGGCGGCGGAGCGGCGGTCCTGCCAGACGATCGCGCGCCGGGCCGGGCGGAGCGTGTCGCGGTCCCAGATGACGACGGTCTCCCGCTGATTGGTCAGCCCCAGGCACGACACCGGGACCGCCGCCGCGTCCACCGCCTGGCGGCAGGCGTCCAGCACGGCGGCCCAGATGTCGTCCGGATCGTGCTCCACCTCCCCCGGCCTGGGAAAGTGCTGCGGGAACTCGCGGCTCCCCCTGGCCAGCACCCGCCCCTCGTCGTCGACGACGAGCGCGGTGACGCCGGTGGTCCCGGCGTCCACGGCGAGGACGGTCATGAGGCCTCCAGGGACAGGTCGAGGACGAGAAGGCCGGCGCGGCCACGCGAGGTCACGCGGCCTCCCGCAGGCGGGCCAGCAGGGGGACGAGGTCGGCGTCGTGGTCGACGGCGAGGGCCTCCTCGGTCATGCGCGCGGCGGCGACGTACCGTCCGACCTGGTCGGCTTCCCAGGCGGCGTCGCGGCCGAGCGCGGTGGCGAGCAGCGCGGCGACGTGCGGGGCCGCGGCGGCGCCGCCGTCGCGCGCCTCCAGCCCGGCCCGGCTGCGCCGGCGCAGCACGTCGTCCACGCCGAGCGCGCCCTCGTGCGCCGCCATGAACAGCACCTCGGCGCCCAGCAGCGACGGCGCCCCGGGGAGCGGCTCCAGCGGTCCACCCGGGAGGGAGCCCGGCGTCCCGCCGCCGAGCGGGCCGGAGCCCAGGGTGAGCACCTCGCGGTAGTCGGATCCGTACCGCAGAGCCAGCCGCTCCACCACCGAGACGGGCACCCCGGCGGCGACGGCGGCGGCGTCGCGGCGGGCCCAGGCCTGGGCGAAGCCGCTGGCGCCGGCCAGCGGGAGGGTGGCCGTCGAGGAGCGGCGCGCGCCGAGCCCGCGGACGGCGGCCGAGACCGCGTCGCGCGCCATCACCCGGTACGTGGTCAGCTTCCCGCCCGCCACGACGAAGCAGCCGGGCGCCACCTCCCGCACCACGTGCTCGCGGGACACCGCCTGGGTGTCGCCGGAGCCGGCGTCGACCAGCGGCCGCAGCCCGGCGTACACGCCGACCACGTCGTCACCGGTGAGCGGCTCGCGCAGCCACCGGTTGGCCTGGTCGAGCAGGTAGCGCACGTCGGAGCCGGTCGGCAGCACCGGCCCAGGCCCGATCTCCCACGGCGTGTCCGTGGTCCCGACGAGCACCACGTCCCCCGCGGGGATCACGAACAGCACCGAACTCGCCGTCCGCGCGATGAGCGCCGACGACATGGGCAGCCGCGACTTGGGCACCACCAGGTGCACCCCCTTGGAGGCCCGCGTCCGTACGGGGGAGACGCCCAGCATCCGCTGGGTGAGCTCCGACCACGGCCCGGTGGCGAGCACCACGCGCCGCGCCCGGATCGCGAACCGCTCGCCGCTGAGCACGTCCTCACAGGTGGCGACCGTGTGGCCGGGCCGGGTGGCGAGGCCGGTGACCCGCACGCGGGTGAGCACGGTGGCGCCCTCGCGCACGGCGGTGCGGGCCAGCGTGACCACCAGCCGGGCGTCGTCCACCTGACCGTCGTCGTAGGCGAGGGCGCCGACCGCGGCGTCGGGCCGCAGCGACGGCGCGGCGCGCAGGAGCGCCCGCCGGCTGAGGTGGCGGTGCCGCCGGAAGCCGTGCCGGTCGCCGATCCCGGCGAGCCCGTCGTAGAGGGCGAGCCCGGCGCCCACGTAGCCGCGCTCCCACATCCGGTGGGTGAGCGGATACAGGAAGGACAGCCGCCGCACGAGGTGCGGGGCCAGGTCGTGCAGGAGGCCGCGCTCGTGCAGCGCCTCGCGCACCAGCCCGAACCTGAGCTGCTCCAGATAGCGCACGCCGCCGTGCAGCAGCCTGCTGGACTTGCCCGACGTGCCCGACGCCAGGTCGCCGGCCTCGACGAGGGCCACGGTGAGCCCTCGGGAGGCCGCGTCCAGCGCGGCTCCGGCGCCGGTCGCGCCACCGCCGACGACCAGCACGTCGAGCAGGTTCTCCGACACCTCGTGCAGCAGGGCGTCGCGCTGTCCCATGACCGTTGCCATCCTCATCCTCACCAGCGCCTGTAGACCTCTTCGGCCCAGCCGTACAGATCGGAGATCTCCACGATCTCCCCGTCGTCCGCGACGACCGTGCCCCGGTAGTGACCGAACGCCTGGGCCTCGCGGGTGCGCATGTAGAGCGCCCGCCGCACGTCGGCCTCGCGTACGTGCTCGGGGACGAACTCCAGGTCCACCCGGTCGCCGGTGATCCGCCAGGGCGCGTTCCAGTCGCTCGTGTCGTAGTACCAGACCAGCTCCTCGCTGATCTTGTGGACGCGGCCGTCGAGGATCAGCGCGTTCTCCACGCTGCCGGTGCCGTCGGTCCACTTGCCGCCGATCTGGATAGCCACGTCGCGGCCGCCGGGGCGGCCCGCGGCCGCGCCCCAGTTCCACAGGACCTCCCCCGGCCAGCGGCCGCGGCCGAGGTCGAGCGTGGCCAGCGCGTCCTCGGTGGCGAACTCGTACGTCCTGCCGTTGACGCGGACGGTGCCCTCGGCGGGCCGGCCGACGTCCTTGACCGTGTACTGGAAGCGGCGGGCGCTCCACGGCACCACAAGCGACAGGCTCTCCCTGCCCGGAACCCGGTGCACCAGGATCTCCGCGTCCAGCTCGGCCGACCTCAGCCGGAGCCGGGTGCCGGCCGCGGTCTCGTCGACGCTGATCCGGACGGGACCGGCGCCGATGCGCACGCTGCCCTCGCCGCTGCGCGCGGAGAACGAGACGCCTCTGGCGGGCACGAGCAGGCCCCTGCTCGTCACCTGCTCGCCGGTGCGCCGGTCCAGGAAGAACGCCGCCTCGCCGGCCAGGTAGTCGAGGCTGCTCGCGCTGAAGGCGAACACCTGCTCCGGGCTGGTCACGCACCAGTAGTCCCAGCGCATGGTGCGGCCCCAGCCGCGGATGTTGGCGCGGTGCAGCGGGGTGCGGCTCCACCCGACGGCGGCCGGGTTGAGCCGTCCGCTCGGCAGGCACAGGTCGACCCTGCTGGTGATCTCGCGCTCGGCGACCGCGCGCGGGCTCGTCTTCATCGTGCTCTCCGTCATCGCCCCAGCCCCACGCTGAGGTACTTGTACTCCAGGTAGTCGGCCACCCCGTGGTGGCCGCCCTCGCGGCCGTAGCCGCTGCTCTTCACCCCGCCGAACGGCGCCTGTGGCGGCGCCAGCGGGCCGCCGTTCACGGTGACCATCCCGAACTGGAGCTCCTCCGCGATCCGGATGGTCCTGTTCAGGTCGTTCGTCCACACATAAGCGGTCAGTCCGTACGGGGTCGCGTTCGCGCGGGCGACGACCGTGTCGCAGTCGTCGAACTCCAGCACCGGGGCGACCGGCCCGAAGGTCTCCTCGCGGCAGATCAGCATGTCGTCGGTGACCCCGGACAGCACCGTGGCCGGGTAGGACGTGCCCGGCCCGCCGGAGGCCCGGCCGCCGGTCAGCGCCGTGGCGCCGCGGGCCAGCGCGTCCTCGACGTGCCTGGTCACCTTGGCCACGGCCCGCTCGTCGATGAGCGGCCCCAGCTCGGCCGCCTCGGCCCGGCGGACCAGCTCGGCGGTGAAGGCGGCGGCCAGCGAGGAGTGCACGTAGATCCGGTTGGGCGCGGTGCAGGCCTGGCCGGCGTTGAGGAACTTGCTGCGGGCCACGGCCCGGGCGGCGGCGACCGGGTCGGCGTCGGGGAAGACCAGCACCGGCGCGTGCCCGCCCAGCTCGACGCTGAGCCGCTTCACGTCCTGGGCGCTCTGCCTGATCAGCTCCCTGCCGACCTCCGTGGAGCCGGTGAACGACACCTTGCGCACCCGCGGGTCGGCCATGACGACCGCGCCGAACTCCGCCGGGCGGGACGTGGTGACCAGGTTGAACACGCCGGCCGGCAGCCCGGCGGCGACGAACGCCTCGGCGACCGCGATGGCCGACAGCGGGGTCAGCTCGGCCGGCTTGAGCACCACCGTGCAGCCGGCGGCCAGCGCCGGGCCCAGTTTGCGGGTGATCATGGAGACCGGGAAGTTCCACGGCGTGATGCCCGCCACCACGCCCACCGGTTCGGGCAGCAGCCAGATGCGGTTGTCGGCGTGCGCGCCCGGCACGGTCTCACCGTAGAGGCGGCGGGTCTCCTCTGCCGCCCACAGCAGGTGGTCGGCCCCCGACAGCACCTCGCCGGTCGCCTCGGCGAGCGGCTTGCCCTGCTCGGCCGTCATGATCGCGCCGATCGTCTCCGCTCTGGCCGCCAGCTCCCGTGCGGCGGCCCGCATGAGGTCGGCCCGCTCGTGCGCGGGCATGGCACGCCAGGCCGGGAACGCCTCGGCGGCGGCGTCGACCGCCCGCGCCGTCAGCTCGGGGCCGCAGTCGGCGACCTCGCCCAGCGGCTGCCCGGTGGCGGGCGCGTAGACGGTGAACGTGCCGTCCGCCTCCCGCCACTCGGCCCCGATGAGTGCCCTTCCCGTGTCAGCCATCTGTCTCCCGCAATCCGTCGATCAGCGCTTTCATGGCGGCCATCTCGTGCGCGTGCTGCAACTCGCTGGCCAGGGTGATGTCGCCGGCCACCAGGGCGTTCCTGATGGCGACGTGTTCGGTGTGCGATTCGGGCAGCCGCCAGGGCACCAGGCGGAAGCCGCGCTGGGCGGTCTCCGTCCGGGCCCACAGGCTCTGCAGCATGCGGTGGGTGAGCCTGCTGCTCTCGGTGTCGCACAGCAGGGAGTGGAAGCGCCGGTTGAGCCGGGCGAACGCGGCCACGTCCAGCTTCGCGACGGCGACCTCGCACTCGGCGAGGACCGCGTCCACCTCGGCCAGCCGGTCGCCGGCCAGCGGCCGGCCGTCCAGCTTCAGGGCCAGCGAGGTCAGCGCGGCCCGCACGCTGTAGAGCTCGCGGACGTTCTCGACGGTGTACGCGGCCACCACGGCCCCGACGTGCGGGCGCTCGACCAGCCACTCCTCCGAGCAGAGCTGCTTGATGGCCTCGCGCACCGGCGTCTCGCTGATGCCCACGGCCTCGGCGACCATCCGGGTGGTGATCTTCATCCCGGGTGGCGCCTCTCCTGACATGATCAGATTCTTGATGTGGTCCGCTGCCAGATCCGCCTTGGTGCGGAAGGGGGAACGCGATTCGGCCATGGTTGGGGGAGCCCTTCAGACCCGCTGGACAGTGAGCGGCTCGATCGCCGCGTGGTCCAGCTCTACACCGAGTCCCGGTCCTTCCGGAACGCCTACGAGCCCGGAGGAGTCCGGCAGCAGCGGTTTCGTCAGCATCGCGTGGAACACCTCCGGGACGATCACCGGCGGGTCGTACGGGTACTCCAGCCAGTCGCAGTTCGGCAGCGACGCGCAGAGCTGCAGGTTTCCCGCGACGCCGAGGCCGGTGGCCCAGGCGTGCGGGATCACCTTGCGCTGCCGGGCCGCGGCCATGGCGCCGAAGTCGCGCAGCGCGCCGATCTCCTCGCTCTCGTTGGCGTCCGGCTGGAAGATGTCGAAGCACCCGTCCTCCAGCATCCGCACGAGCTGGCCGATGCCGCGGTTGTGCTCGCAGCCGGCGATCGGGATCGGCGCGGCCGCGGTCAGCTCGCACAGCGCGCGGTAGTCGTGCCGGGGCATCGGCTCCTCCAGCCAGGCCACGCCGAGATCGGCCAGCTCCCTGGCGGTGGTCAGGGCGCGGTCGTAGTCCCAGATCAACCGGCTGCCGTCGGGCGCGTACCGCCAGCGGGCGGCGGCCTGGTTGGCGTCCACCATGATCGCGACGTCCGGTCCGACGGCCTCGCGCACGGCGGCCACCTGGGCGACGTCCTCGGCGATCGTCGCGGCGTGGACCCGCAGCTTGATGCCCCGGAACCCCTCCTCGACGACCTTCAGACTGTCCTCCACCCGCTGCTCCGGGCTGCGGACCTCGCCGAAGCTCGCATAGGCGCGAACCGCTCCCGAGTGCCCGCCCCACAGCTTGTACAGCGGCTGACCGCAGGCCTTGCCCACCGCGTCCCACACCGCGACCCCGACGACCCAGGGCCGGGGGAAGACGTACTCGGCCACGTACCGCAGCCGGTTGGCGACGTGCGTGGTGTCGAACACGTCCAGGCCCACGAGCTGCGGGCGGATCCAGCCGCGGATCGCCTCCAGCAGCATCGGACCGGTGCCGTGCCCCATGTCGCCGCCCGACACGCCGACGATGCCCTCGTCGGTCTCGACCTCGACGATGACCGCCGACATCGCCCGGTGGGCGCCCTCCGGAGCCCACGACGGCACGAAAGGCCGCGGATAGGGCAGCTCGATGACCCTGGCCCGCACGTCTGTGATCTTCATCGGCCCATCACCCCTTGGTCGCGCCGTCCGCGAGGCCCTTGATCAGGTACTTCTGCACGAGCAGCGCGAAGACCACCACGGGCAGCACGGTCAGCACCCCGACCGCGGCCAGCGGCCCCCACATGCCGCCCTTCTCGGTGTCGGCCGCCATGCCGGCGATCGCCACCGGGATGGTGACCGCCTTGTCATTGGTGAGGATGAGCGCGAACAGCAGCTCCTCCCAGGCCAGGATGATGCAGAAGATCAGCGTCGAGACCAGCCCGGTCAGGCTCGTCGGCACGATGATCCGGAAGAACGCGCCGAAGCGGGTGCACCCGTCGATCATCGCGGCCTCCTCCAGTTCCTTCGGCAGGCCGCGGAAGAACGCCCGCATCAGCCAGACCACGTACGGCACGAGGAAGGTCACGTACGCGAGGATCACCGTGATGTACTGGTCGGTCAGCCCGAGCTTCCTGGCCACCAGGAACAGCGGGACGACCAGCGCGATCGGCGGCACCGCGCGGGAGGCCAGGATGAGCCCGCCCACGACGCCCGCGCCGCGCATGCGCATCCGCGACAGCGCGTAGCCCGCCATGGATCCGGCGACCATGGAGATGACCGACGCGCCCACCGCCACGATGACCGTGTTGACCATCCGGGGCATGATGCGCGCCTGGTGGAAGTAGCTGACGTAGTTGTCGAGCGTGAACTCGCTCAGCCACCTCGGCGGCACCGTGAAGATGTCCTTGGGCAGCTTGAAGGAGATGCTGACCATGTAGAGGACGGGAAACAGGAAGAGCAGCGTGACCAGGATCGCCCCGGTGATGGCCGCGTACCTCCTCACCATCGGTTCTCCAGACGCCGGGTCACGTTGAACAGGACATAGGTGATGATCATCGTCAGGACCAGCACGATCGTGGCCATCGAGGAGGCCGTGCCGAACTCCAGGCTCCGGAACCCCTTCTCGTAGATGTAGAGGTTGACCACGTTGGTCGCGTTGCCGGGCCCGCCCTTGGTGGCGGCCAGCGCGATGTCGAACATCTTGACCGCGCCCAGCCAGCGCACCACGAACGCGGCGGCCATCACCGGCACCAGCAGCGGCAGCGTGATGTGCCGCAGCGTGGCCCACCGGCCCGCGCCGTCGGACTTGGCCGCCTCGTACACGTCACCCGGCAGCGCCATGATCCCGGCCGCGGCGATGAGCACCACGAACGGCGTCCAGCGCCACGTGTCGATGATGATCAGGCTCGCCATGGCCAGCGTCGGGTCGCCGATCCACTCGACCGGGCCGATCCCGACCAGGCCGAGCGCGTAGTTGACGACGCCCCAGAGAGGGTCGAGCAGCATCCGCCAGACGCCGCCCGCGACCACCGGCGCCACCACCATCGGGATGAGGAACAGCGCGCGCAGCACGCCCCGCCCCCGCCAGGCGACGTTGAGCAGGAACGCGATGGCGAACCCGAGCACCATCTGCAGCGGCAGCGCGATCACCAGGTAGACCGCGGTGACCCGGAGCGACTCCAGGAAACCGGGGTCGTTCAGCACGGCCTCGTAGTTGCGCCAGCCGACCCACCCGGCGGGCTGGAAGGTGGCGAGGTCGAAGTCGGACAGGCTCACCCAGAGGGTGTAGAAGATCGGGTAGAGCAGCATGCCCGCGAGCAGGATCAGAGCGGGTGCCAGGAAGAGCCAGGCGGTGCCCGGCTCTCCCAGGCGAACGCGTCTCACTGCCCGTAGCCCTTGGACTTCAGCAGTGCCGTGATCTCACTGGCGGCCGCCTCGATCGCCTGCTGGGCGGTCGACTGGCCGGACACGGCCTGGCTGGTGTGCAGTGCCAGGATCTGCTGGACGGCGTCGGACTCGGGCAGCCTCGGACGCCACATCTCGCCCTTGGTGACGACCTCGTAGCCCTCCTTGAGCGC
This sequence comes from Nonomuraea sp. NPDC049486, assembly GCF_040676925.1. NCBI lineage: Bacteria > Bacillati > Actinomycetota > Actinomycetes > Streptosporangiales > Streptosporangiaceae > Nonomuraea > Nonomuraea sp. NPDC049486. Next base: position 199,258 of record NZ_JBFAPV010000007.1, on the reverse strand, counting down.
CTTGTAGACCGGCTCGGCCCAGTCGGCCGGCGGCTCGCCGTCGAGCGTGGAGACCCGCGCGGGGAACGTGCCGAACTCCTTGGCGGTGAACTGCTCGCCCTGCTTGGAGGTGACCCACTGCAGCCACGTCCAGGCGGCGGCCGGGTGCTGGGACTTCTTGGAGATGCCCGCCGTCCAGATGCCGCGGTGCGCGCCCGGCGCGGCGGTCCCGGCGGGCAGCGTGGTGATGCCGACCTCGTCGGGGGTCAGGGTGGTGGTCTCCTTGTCCACGGCCGTGCCCTTGAAGACGCTGCCCCACATGAACATGGTGGCCGCCTTGCCCTGGCGGAACGCCTCCAGCGGCTCGTTGAACTGGTAGGTGCTCGCCCCGGGAGGCGCGTACTTGAGCAGGTCAACCTGCGTCTGCAGAGCCTTGACCCCCGCCTCGTTGTCGAACGCGACCCGCATGTTCTCGTCGAGCAGCTGACCGCCGTCGGAGTCGAGCACGGTCTGCCACACCGTGGGGGTCAGCGGGTCCTTGGTGAAGTACGTGGCCGCCGCCCACGAGTCGGTCTGGCCGTCGCCGTCGGTGTCCTGGACGAGCTTCTCGGCGTCCTTGAAGTACTGCTCCCAGGTGGTCTCGGCGGTCGGCTCGGCGACCCCGGCCTTCTTGTAGAGCGTCTTGTTGTAGAACATCAGCAGCAGGTTGGAGCGGACCGGCACCGCGTACTGCTTGCCCTCCCACTCCCCCGCCGCCAGCGGCGCCGGGTGGATGTCGTCCCAGTCGTACCCGGGATCGTTCCACTGCGCCAGCTCGGTGCCCTTGAGGTCGTGCAGGGCGCCGGTCTTGGCGAGCTGCGGCAGCCAGTTGTCGTCGGCGAGCACCGCGTCGTAGGTGGCGTTCGCGCCGGTCAGCTCCAGCATCGTCTTGGCGAGCTGGTCGTTGTACGGGACGCCGTCGATCGTGACCTTGATGTTCGGGTACTTCTTGTTGAACTCGGGCACGAGGCCGTCCTGCCACTGCTTGGCGAACGCGTCGTTGGCGATGACGCGGATCGACACCGGGTTCTCCGCGGTGCCGAGACCGCCGCCGTCGGCCGGGACTTCCTCCGCCGACGAACCGCAGGCCGCGACGGCCAGGCCGAGCACGGCCGTGGCCGCGACGAGCCGAATGCTTCTCAACACTTCTCCTTGGGGGAAAGGGGGTTCAGGCGACCGGATCGATCGCGAGCTTCACGACGTCCCTGCCGTCGAGGGCGTAGCCGCCGCCGAGTGCTTCCAGTGCCTCGCGGACTCTGGCCAGCGGCACGCGGTGGCTCACCACGCGCTCGTACGGCCTGCCGCCGCGCTCCAGGAGCGTCAGCGCCTGGTGGTAGCGGCGCTGCATGTCGGGACCGGCGCCGTACACGCCGGCGATCGTGATGTCCCGCCTCAGCAGGTCGCTGTAGGGGTTGAAGGGGATGGCGCCGCGGTCGGTGAAGTTGCCGAGCTCGGCCAGCACACCGCCGTCGGCGACGAGGCCGAGCGCCTCGGCGAACGACTCGGGCGAGCCGGCCGTGCCGATGACGGCGTCGGCGCCCTGGCGTCCGAGCGCGTCGAAGACCGCCCGCCTGCGCTCCTCCGGGCTCTGGCCGAGGCCGACCACCGCGTCGGCGCCCAGTCCTGCGGCCAGGTCCAGCCGGGCGCGGGGCCCGCCGACGGCGACCACGCGGGCGGCGCCGGCGGCGCGGGCGGCGGCCACGGCCATCAGACCGATCGCGCCGACGCCCTGGACCACGACGGTGGAGCCGATCCGGATCGCGGAGCGCTCCACGCCGTGCAGGGCCACGGACATGGGCTCCTGCAGCACGGCGACCTCGGCGGGCAGGTCGGTCCGGTAGAACACCGTGCCCGCGTTCGAGGCGTACAGATGGGTGGCGAAGCCGCCGGTCAGGTGCGGGGGACGGTCGGCGGGCGAGGCGAACCCGTACGAGGGACGGCGGTCCGGGCAGTTGGCCGGCCTGTGCCGCACCTGGCATTCGAAGCACCGGCCGCAGCTCAGCGACGGGAAGACGCCGACCTGGTCGCCGACGGCCACCGGCCTGCCCGCGTGGTCCGTCTCGACGCCTTCGCCGAGGGCGGCCAGCCGGCCGACGATCTCGTGCCCGAGCAGAGCGGGGAAGCGCACGCTGGCCAGCCTGCCGCGGTAGATGTGCGCGTCGGTGCCGCACATCCCGCAGAGCTCGACCTGGAGCACGAACTCTCCCGGGCCGGGCCGCGGCAGGGCGTACTCGCGCACCTCCACTGGTCCAGTGACGTCGGTGACGATCGCCGCACGTGCCAGCCCGTCCATCCACGTCCTCCACATTCTACTTTCTATAGAATATGGAGGAGGTTAGTTTGTCCGGTTTTGGCAGGTCAAATGCCGTTACCGGATTGTTTCCTTGCCACTAGGCTGGAACGCATGGCTGAGATCGCGCTTGCCGACGGCGTGTGGACCTTCGACGGCGAGACGCTGCGGATCGTGCCGGGCAGCGGGCGCGACGTGCACGAGATCCGCAAGGCGCTCGGAGAGCTGGTCATCCCGCTGGAGGCGATCGCGGGGGCCACGTTCGAGCCCGCGCGCAAGGGCGGCCATCTCAGGCTGCGGCTGCGCAAGGGGGCCGACCCGCTGACCGACGCGGTGGCGGGCTCGCTCACCGCGCCCGCCGACCCGTACCGATTGCAGATCCCGAAGGACCGCACCGGCGCGGCCGAGTACTTCGCCGACGAGATCCGCGACAGCCTCGCGGTGTGGCAGACGGCGGCGGGGCCGTGCGAGGACTTCGTGCTGCCCGGCCCGGAGGTGCCGATCACGGCGACCGCGGGCGACGGCACGGTGAGCTTCGACGGCGAGCGCGTGCGCGTCGAGTGGACCGGTTTCGCCTCGACGGCCAAGGACGAGGCGGGCCCGCAGGAGTTCGCGGTGGCCGACCTGACCGGCGTGGAGTGGAAGCCGCAGAGCGGCATGGGCTACGGCGTCCTGCGTTTCCACCCTAAGGACGAGGGCCCGCTCAAGCCGCCGCAGAAGGACCCGCGCTGCCTGTCGTGGGGGGTGCAGCGGTTCGGCGGGACGACCTGCCTGGTCGCGGCGGCCGTCCTGGCCCGCATCCCGCGCGGGCCCGCCGAGCTGCCCCCGCCGCCGAGCACGACGGCGGAGACGCAGACGATCCTGGGCCAGTTGTCCGAGCTCGGCGAGCTGCACCGCCAAGGCGTGCTGACGGACGAGGAGTTCAGTGCGGCGAAGCAGGCCCTGCTCCGCCGCCTGGGGTGACTTCCGGGACTGTCCGGGACTACTGCTCGGCGCGCGCGGCGCGCTCGTTCGGCACGCAGTGCGTCATCTTCAGGCCCTGCACGTCGCGCGGCCCGTTCCTGCCGAGGTTCGCCATGCGCTCCCGCTCCTCCTTGGTGAGGTCCTGGGTCGCGAGCGGCTCCAGGTGCGCCACGTCGTCGGGCGTGATGCCGAGCCCTTCGCCGACGCGCAGTCCAAGCTCGTCCTCGGCCATGAGGAAGTGCCAGACCATGCGCTCGGCGATGCGCCGGTCGCACTGCCTGAGGTTCGCCGTGAAGTTGGCCACCAGGTCGTCGCGTTCCCATTCCTCCATGAGCAGGTAACGCTGCCCCGCCTGGGCGTAGTCGTTGGTCCTCGGGATGCGCTTGCGGGTCAGCCGCCCGGAGATGACCGGCCCCTCCTCGTCCACGGTCGGGTACTCGGCCTCGCGCAGCCCGTCGATCAGCGACGGCTCGTAGTTGATGTGCGGCGACTCGCTGGCGGTGTCGACGAAGTACGTCATCTGACCGTCGCGCTGGTTCGTCCGGATCTCCGCGTTCTTCGCCTGGTTGACCGGGAGCTGCAGGTAGTTCGGGCCGACCCGGTAGCGCTGGGTGTCGCTGTACGAGAACGTCCGGCCGACGAGCATCTTGTCGTCGGAGAAGTCCAGGCCGTCGACCAGCACGCCGGTGCCGAAGGAGATCTGCTCGTTCTCGGCGAAGTTGTTCGACACGTTGCGGTTGAGCACCAGCCGCCCGACCGGCCTGGCCGGGAACTCGTTCTCCGGCCACACCTTGGTGTCGTCGAGCGGGTCGAAGTCGAGCTCGGGGTGCTCGTCGTCGCTCATCATCTGCACGAGCAGCTCCCACTCGGGGTAGTCGCCCCGGTCGATCGCCTCGTGCAGGTCACGGGTCGCGTGCCCCAGGTCCTGGGCCTGGACGACGGCGGCGTCCAGCTCGGTCATGCTGCGCACGCCCTGCTTGGGCATCCAGTGGTACTTGACCAGCACGGTCTCGCCCTGCTGGTTGACCCACTTGTAGGTGTTGACGCCGAACCCCTGCATGTGGCGGTAGTCGGACGGGATGCCGCGCGGGCTGAACAGGTTGACCAGCATGTGCAGGCACTCGGGCGTCTGCGACATGAAGTCGAAGATCCGGTTCGGCTCCTGCCGGAACGTCACCGGGTCGGGCTTGAGCGAGTGGATCACGTCGGGGAACTTGATCGCGTCCCGGATGAAGAACACGGCCAGGTTGTTGCCGACCAGGTCCCAGTTGCCGTCCTCGGTGTAGAACTTGACCGCGAACCCCCGAGGGTCGCGGGCCGTCTCCGCCGAGTCCCGGCCGCCGATGACCGTGGAGAACCGCAGCGCCACGTCGGTCCGCTTGCCCGCCTCCTGGAACAGCTTCGCGCGGGTGTAGCGGCTGATCGGCTCGTCGCCGATCTTCCCGTACGCTTCGAAGAAGCCGAACGCGGTCGCGCCGCGGGCGTGCACCACCCGCTCCGGGATGCGCTCCCGGTCGAAGTGGCTGATCTTCTCCAGGAACTGGTAGTTCTCCAGCGTCGCGGGGCCTCTGGCGCCGACCGTGCGCTGGTTCTGGTTGTCGTATACGGGGTGGCCTTGCCGGTTCGTCAGAATCTGCCGCTGGTCACCGGTGCCGGACCCCTGTCCGGAAACATCTGTCATGTCACCGTTCCTCTCCTCCGTTGGCCTCTTCCCCCCATGCCCTCAACCCTCGACAGCTCACAGGCAAAGACTCACTCCTGCCCTGTCGCGGGCTGAGGTGGGCGGAGGATGACTCGTCGCGGAAACCGGTCCGGACATGAAACAACCCCGATCCGGCTGAACCGAATCGGGGTTTCTTGATGGTGCGCCGCCAGGGACTCGAACCCCGGACCCGCTGATTAAGAGTCAGCTGCTCTGACCAACTGAGCTAGCGGCGCCCGCAACACGTGTAACTGTATCAGCCGCCGAACACTCCCCGCACCACGCGCGCGTCAGCCCAGACGCTCCGCCAGCCTGCCGTACGCGTCCAGCATCGTGTCCCAGAAGCGGTCCACGTCCAGGTGGGTGCCGACGAGCGCGTTGGGGTCACGGTCCGCCGGCCGGAAGTCCACGACGGTCATGCCCCGGGTGTGCTCGCCCCTGGTCTCCACGTCGACCACGGCCGGCGTCATCGTGACCAGGGCCGGGTCCAGCACGTACGCCACCGCGCACGCGTCGTGGATGGTGGGGCCGCCGTCGGCGGTGACCACGCCGTAGGAGGTGGCGGCGGGGATCAGGAACTCGGCCAGACGGCCGAGCGGCCGCATGCGGTCGAGCACCGCGGAGGTGACGATGGCGGTGAGCGTCACGTCCAGGCCCAGCATCTTCACCGTCCAGCCGGACCTGAAGACGATGGCGGCGGCCTCCGGGTCGGCGAGCATGTTGAACTCGGCGGCCGGGTTGTGGTTGCCGCGCGTGGCGGAGCCGCCCATGATGACCAGGTCGCGGGCCCACTCCACGACGCGCGGCTCCTTGCGGACGGCGAGCGCGATGTTGGCGAGCGGGCCGATCGCGACGAGGGTGACCTCGCCGGGGGCGGCGCGCAGGGTGTCGATGATGACGTCGACCGCGTGCCCGTCCGCCGCGGCGCGCACCGGTTCGGGGAGCACGGCGGCGCCGAGGCCGGTGGGTCCGTGCACGTGATCGGCGCGGACGACGGGGTGCAGGAGGGCGCCGGGGCTTCCCGGGGCGACCGGGATGTCGCCCAGGTCCAGGAACTCCCGCAGCGCCAGCGCGTTCCTGGTGGTCACGGCCAGGTCGGCGTTGCCGCCCACGGTGGTGACGGCGACGACCTCCAGACCGGGCGCGCCGGCCGCGAGGGCCAGGGCCATGGCGTCGTCGATGCCGGGATCGCAGTCAATGAGGATCTTCGTCACGGAACCGTACGATACGCAAAGATCAAAAAGTCGGAGCCGGGCGGTCTGCCGCCCGGCTCCGGTGGGTATGAGACCGGGGCCGGGCAGTTCCCCCAAATCTGCCCGACCCCGGTCCGGTGGCGGTCCGGGCCGGTCGGCTTTCCCCCAAAAGCCCCGGCGGTCCCGCGCTGCAGACGAGCGGTCCCCCTCCGCTGCCTGCTTTTCGGTGTAGGTCTCTCGGCCGGTCACCATGCTTCCGACCTGTCTACGACGCTACCGGGGCCTATGCAACGACCGCGTCATAACGCAGTCGAATATCCGTTTAATCAGGGCTACGGGATCTCCAAACGGACCTCGGTGCCCTCTTCGAGCGAGCGGCCGACGGTGCAGTACTTCTCGTGCACCCGGTGCGCCACCGCCCTGAACACCTCGTCGGCCTCCTCCGAGGGCAGCTCGACGTCGTAGCGGACGGTGACGGGACCCAGACGGTTCGGCTCGACCTTGTCGGCCGAGACCTCCATGGCCAGGCGCACCAGCCGCTGGCCGCGCTTGGCGGTCAACGGCTCGACGGTGACGATGTGACACCCGCCCAGCGCCGCGAGCAACAACTCGACAGGCGTGAACACGCCGTCCTCCGCACCACCCATCCGCACCTGGGCGCCCCTGGCATTGGTCGCCAGGAATCCGCCGTCCTCGGTCCGCTCTACCCGCACGTTAGCCATGTTTTAGACCTTACTCAGACGCTTCTCATCTTCGAGACGCATCGTTCAATCATGGCTAGTGAGCGGAAATTCCTCGGTTCCCTGCTCTTCTGTCTGGGAGCGGGTGCGGCGCCGGCCGCGTACCTGCTCGGTCACGCGTCCCCGGTCACGGGCGCGGCTCTGGCCGTGTACGCGGTGGCGGCCGTCATGGCGGTACGCGTCCACGGCCGGCACACGAAGGGCACCGTGCTCATCGCCACCGGGCTGGAGCCCGGCGCGCTGCGGGGGCTGCTGGCCGGCAAGGGCGCGGACACCGTCGCCGTCTACCGCACCGAGCGGGTCGACGCCGAGCTGCTCGACCTTCACCAGCGGTACGGCCTGGTGCTGGTGGTCGGCGCGGAGCACGACCCGCGGACGAAGGAGCGGCTGAGCGCCTCCGGCCTGAGCAGGCAGGTTCCGGACATCGTCGAGCGCGAGGTGATCCTCGCCGGCCCCCGGCACTTCCAGCGGTACGTGCGCGGCGCGCTCTCCCGGCTGGCCGTCCCCGGCGCCCAGGTGCGGACGGCCAGGACACGGTAAAAGGCCGGTAAAGCTGCGGCATACCCTTAACCCGACATTACGGACGTTATGAGAGTGTTACTGGGGACAAGGAGGCGAAGGTGACGACTTTCCCCGGAACGGCCCGTGTCGGGAACTTCATGGGCACACACGTCAGTGTCGACATCCGTACCGCCCTGCCGACGCGGGAGCTCACTCCCGTGCTCGACCACGCGTTCAGGTGGCTGCGGTGGGTGGAAGAGACGTTCGACCCGGACGACGAGGACAGCCAGATCTTCCGCCTCAACCGCGGGCAGACCCTGCGTCAGGTGCCGGAGCTCGTCGAGGTGCTCCACCGGTGCGACGAACTGAGCAAAGCGACCGACGGCTGGTTCGAGGCCCGGATCGACGGCAGGGTCGACCCGTCCGGCTACATCAAAGGCTGGGCGCTGGAGCGGCTGTCACGGGCGCTGACGCAGTCGGGAGCGGTGGACCACCTCATCGACGCCGGCGGCGACATCCGGGTGCGCGGCTCGGCCTCGCCGGGCAAGCGCTGGCGGATCGGCGTCCGCGACCCGAAGACCGGGGTGGTGCGCAGGGTCCTGTTCGCCCACGACCTGGCCGTCGCGACCTCCGGCCGCGCCGAGATCGTGAACCCCCGTACGGGCGAACGGCAGGAGGCCCTGTCGTCCGTCACCGTGCTCGGCCCCGACCTGGGAGTGGCGGACGCCTACGCCACCGCCATGTACGCGATGGGACCGGTGCTCGCCAGGCGCTTCGGGACCGAGCTGGGCGAGGGCCCGTACCAGAGCCTGATCGTGACCCGTGACGGCCAGGAGTTCGGCACCCCCGGCCTGGCCGCCTACAGCGGGGCGGGCACCCTGCTGGCCGGCTAGCTGGCCGGCTAGGCGTCGGGATGCTCGCGTAGATACTCAAGGTAGACGGGGCGCAGCGCCGCCCCCAGGTTGCCCTCGCCCGCGGTCATCGCGTCGCTCAGCAGCGCCGAGACGCGGGTGAGGTCGGCCGTCGTCTCGCTCGCGTGGCCGGTGGCCGCCTCGGCCGCGGGGATCACCTTGAGCAGGTTCCACAGGAACCCGAGGTCCCCATGGCGGACGGCGTAGCGCACGGCGCGTTCGTGCAGCTCGCTGTCCGACAGCGTTTCGAGTCCGGTGGCGTCCATCTCGCTCCTCCCTGGTAACCTCCCCCTTTCCCGGGCGAGCGGGGCGGTAACGCATCGGGATCCGCTCCGGCCTATCCGTATGGCGACGGCAGTGGGAGGATCAAGCAGCGTGAGATTCATCATCAGAACCCTCGCGGCCGCGGTCGCGCTCTGGGTGGCGGTCCAGTTCCTCGACGGCATCGACGTGACGGCGCCGGAGTATTCGGCGAGCTACTGGGGCACGCTCCTCGTCGTCGCGCTGATCTTCGGCCTCATCAACGCCATCGTCAAACCCATCGTGAAAGGCCTCGGGTGCGCGCTGATCGTGCTCACCCTCGGGTTGTTCCTGCTGGTCATCAACGCCGCCATGCTGCTGCTGACCAGCTGGGTGGCCGACCAGCTGAGCATCCCCTTCCATGTCGACTCCTTCTGGCCCGACGCGTTCTTCGGCGCGATCATCATCAGCGTGGTGACCTGGCTGCTCAGCTGGCTCATCCCCGACGACTGAGGTCGGCCACCGACTCGCGCTCGCGCAGGGTGGGCAGCTGGACGACGCGCCGGCGCTCGCCCTGGCCGTCGGCCGCGTCGGTCATGAGGCGGACGGCCGCGCCGACGATGCCGTCGATGTTCCAGTCGACGGTTGACAGCTCGGGAGTGAGCAGGCCGGACATCGGGTGGTCGTCGTAGCCCATCACCGAGACGTCGCCGGGGATCGACAGCCCCAGCTCCCGGGCGGCGGCGTAGACGCCGTAGGCGATGGAGTCGGCGAAGCAGAAGACGGCGCTCGGCCGGGCGCCGCCGAGCAGGTCGCGGGCGGCCCGCGTGGCGGCGATCGGGCCGTGCGCGGCGCTCGCCACCTCGATGTCGAGGCCCAGCCGCTCGGCCTCGGCCAGGACGTGCACGTCGGCGGGGCGGTCGGGGGTGCTGGGCCGGGTGGGGGTGAGCACGCCGACGCGGCGGTGGCCGAGCGCCCGCAGGTGCTCCAGCGCGAGCGTGACGCCGCGCCGGTTGTCGAAGACGACCTCGGCGGCGGTGCCGCGCAGCGAGTCGCCGACCGCGACCACCGGCAGCGACGCGCACAGCTCGGGCCAGAACGGCGCGGCGGGGTCGAGCGGCTGCACGATGAGGCCGTCGACGCGCTGGTCACGCAGCTGGCCGGCGAGCGCCCGCTCGCGCGCCGGGTCGCCGGCGGCGTCGAGGATGAGCGCGTAGCGGTCGCGTTCGCGCAGGCCCCTGCTGATGCCCACGGCCAACGACTGCTGCCAGAGGTCCTCCAGCGAGGCGCAGAGCACCCCGATCATGCCGGTGCGGCCGCTGGCCAGGGCGCGGGCGATCGGGTCGGCCTCGTAGCCGAGCTCGGCCGCGGCGGCGCGGACCCGCTCGACGGTCTCGGGCGCGACCTGCACGCCGCGCAGCGCGTAGGAGACGGCGGCCTGGGACAGGCCCGTGGCGCGCGCCACCTCCCGGATCGTCGCTCGCTTGCGGGGCATCCCGCCACGATAAACGCCGCCACCGACATTCCGGTGACCGCATGGTAACGCCCCGGTCACGCCGCGCGTTCAGGCACTTCACGTCCCCGCGATCAGACGCCGTCCAAGCCGCCGTCCCCAGGTCCGTGGTCAGGCGGCGGGCTTCCTCAGCACGCAGCAGCTCCCGCACAGCTCGGCGTCCGGCAGCGTCACCCACAGGCAGCAGGTACGGCGGAAGTATCCGTCGCCGGACGGCTCGATCAGGCCGTCGACCGGCTCGCCGACGCGCCTGAGCAGGTCCATGTAGTCGCCGGGCACCATCGAGATCAGAGGGTGCGCGAACGCCTCGGCCGTCGAGCCCCACAAGGTCCGCTCGCCCACCCTGGCCATCGAGCCGATCGCCTTGACCAGGGGCCGCTGCGACTCCGCCAGCGCCTCCCGGATCGCGCCGGCGCCCTTCGTCCAGCTCACCCGGCTCGCCGCGATCGTCACCCCGGCGTCGGAGCGCCTGACGTACGTGTCGGCCAGCTTCATGATCGGCACGCGCCCGTCCAGCGCCCAGCCGAGCGCCATCGGCAGCGTGTGCCAGTAGCCGTAGGTCTTCCAGAACAGCGCCGCGCCGACGTGGCGTGGCGCGTTCCAGCGCGCCGCCGTCTCGTCGACCAGCTCGCCCAGCACCGTGTACGGCTCCCGCACCAGACCGGCGACGGCCGTCCAGCTCTCGTCGGGCTCGATGACCAGGCCCGGCTCCACGCCCAGCACGCCGCCGCGCTCGGCGGCGACGCGTTCCAGCACCTCGGTCAGCACCCCGAACCCCTTCGCTAAAGGTTAGCCTTGCCTAAGGTAGCAGGGCGTCCCGCGAACCATCCGGTGACCAGCTGCGCGCCCACCACGCCCAGCCCGGCCGCCAGCGGCACGGACCAGCCACCGGACACCTGCCCCAGATACCCGAACAGCAGCGGGCCGAGCGCCGCGATCACGTACCCGAGCGACTGCGCCACCGCGGACAGCGCCGTCACCGCCGCCGGGTCGGCCGGGCGCAGCGCGATGATCAGCAGCGCCAGCGCGAACGACGCGCCCTGCCCGATGCCCAGCACGATCATCCACAGCCACGGCACCGTCGTCGGCGCCACCAGCACCCCCAGGTAGCCGAGGCCGGTCAGCACACCCGCCGCCATCACGTACGGCACCTGCGACGCCCGCCGCCCGGCCACGACCGGCACGCCCAGCGTGGCGGCCACCTGGACCAGGGTCGTCAGCCCGAGCAGGTAACCGGCCTGGTCGGCGGGCAGCCCGGCGTCCAGGAAGATCTTCGGCAGCCACGTCAGCATGATGTAGAACGTCGCCGACTGCAGCCCCATCCAGGCCGTCACCTGCCAGGTCACCCGGCTGCGCAGGACCGCCCGGATGGGCCGCGGCCCCTGCGGCGGGAGCACCTGCCTGCCGAACACCTGCGGCAGCCAGAGCAGGGCGGCGGCCAGGGCCGGCACGGCCATCAGCGCCGACACGCCGCGCCAGTCGTGACCGGTGGCGTTCTCCAGCGGGATGACCAGGGCCGAGGCGCCCGCCGCGCCGCCCACGATGGCCGAGGAGTAGACGCCGGTGAGCAGGTTCAGCCGGTGGGGGAAGTGCTGCTTGACGATGGCGGGCATGATCACGTTCATCACGGCGATGGCCGTCGCCGCGACGGCCGAGCCCACGTACAGGACCGGGGCGCCGTCGAGGACCCGCAGCACCACCCCGAGCGCGAGCAGCAGCAGGCCGGCCAGGAGCGTGCGGTCCAGCCCGATGCGGCGGGCGAGCAGCGGCGCCAACGGCCCGAACACGCCCAGGCAGATCACCATGACCGTGGAGATGCCGCCGGCTCCTGCGGGGCTGAGCCCGACGTCGGTCATGATCTCGTCGAGGAGCGGCGAGACCCCGGCGATGGCGGGCCGGAGGTTCAGCCCGGCCAGCACGATGCCGGCGACGAGCAGTGCGGATCTGAACGACATCGGGTTCCTCCTGTCGCACAGTGCTTTGACAACGTTGTCCGGCACTGCGAGGTGAGAAAGGATCCTAGACGTGAGACCGACGATGAAGGACGTCGCCTCGGCCGCGGGCGTCGCGCTCAAGACCGTGTCCCGCGTGGTCAACGGCGAGCCCGGCGTGCATCCGGCGACCGCCGACCGGGTGCGCGCCGCCATCGACCGGCTCGGCTACAGCCGCAACGAGAGCGCCCGCGTGCTGCGCCGGGGCCGCACCGCCACCATCGGCCTGGTCATCGAGGACGTCGCCGACCCCTTCTACGCCGGGCTGAGCCGGGCCGTGGAGTCGGTGGCCGCCGCCCACGGGTGCCTGCTGCTCAGCGGGTCGTCCAGCGAGGACCCGGAGCGCGAGCGGGAGCTGGTGCTCACGTTCTGCGCGCGGCGGGTCGACGGGCTGATCGTGGTGCCCGCCGGCGAGGACCACTCCTACCTGCGGCCCGAGCTCGACGCGGGCACCCCGGCCGTGTTCGTGGACCGGCCGCCGGGGCCGGGGATCGACGTCGACACGGTGCTCGCCGACAACGCGGGCGGCGCGGCCCTGGCCACCCGGCACCTCGTCGCGCACGGGCACAGCAGGATCGCGTTCCTCGGCGACGAGCCGTCGATCTTCACGGCCGCGCGGCGGCTGCACGGCTTCCGGACCGCGCTGGGTCACCTCTACGACGAGCGGCTGGTGTGCATGCGGGCCCCCGCGCTCGACACCGTACGGGCGGCGCTCGACCGGATGCTGGCCCTGGACCGGCCGCCGACGGCGGTGTTCACCGGCAACGGGCGGCTCACCGTGACCGCCCTGCGCGCGCTGGCGGGGCGGCGCGGGCCGGCGGTGGTCGGGTTCGACGACTTCGAGCTGTCGGACCTGCTCGGCGTGACGGTGGTGGCGCAGGATCCGGCGCGCATGGGGCGGGTGGCGGCCGAGCTGCTGTTCCGCAGGCTCTCGGGCGACACCGGACCCGCCGAGCACCCGGTGCTGCCGGTCGGCCTCGTCCCCCGCGGCTCGGGCGAGCTGCCCCCCGTGAGACCCGCTGAGATCGACGCGCCGCACCCCAGAGAGCTTCGGCCGAACGATTCCCCTCCCTGACGCGGGCGGCCCCGTCAGCGGACGCGGTCCCGAACCCGGGCCTACGGCGGGCTGAGCGGGCCGTCAGGCACGCATGACGGCGCCGAGCCCGAGGGGTTTCCCAAAAGGTCGTGATTTTTCTGAACTTACGGCAAGGCCGACGGGCCTCAGGCACGCACTGCGGCGCCCTGCCCGAGAGGGGATCAACGGATCAAGGGGTTCGGGTGGGGGTCTGGTCGGCGGTGATTCTCTCCGGGGCAGGCTCCGGGCGGAGGGGCCGCCACAGGGCCAGGGCGGCGAGGACGCCGGCGGCGCCCGCGACCACGATCCCGAGCCGGGGCGAGAACACCTCGCCCACGACGCCGATGAGCGCCGCGCCCACCGCCTGCCCGGTCATCAGCCCCGTCGACAGCAGCCCGAACGCCTGCCCGCGCACGTCCTCGGGCACCGCGTCGACGAACCGGCGCTGCAGCCCGAGCTGGTAGGCGAGGCCCGCGGCCGCGACGGCGGCGAGGGCTGCGGCCCACCCGACGCCGGGCGCGGCCAGGAACCCCAGCCACGGCACCCCGAGCAGCACCGCCAGCGGCAGCGAGAGCCGCTCCCGCAGCGCCGGCGCGGCGAACCGGCCGACGGCGAACTCCCCCACGGCCATCCCGGCGGCGGCCGCGGCCAGCACCACGCCGGCCTTGCCCTGCCCGCCCAAGTACGGCACGATCATCGCCTCACCCCCGGCCAGGAACAGCGGCGGCACCCACGACGCCAGCAGCAGCCCGCGCACCCGCCGGTCGGCGAGCAGCACTCTGTTGACCCGCAGCGTGGTCCGCACCGCTCCGGAAGCGGAGCCCCGCCGGTCAGTCTGGCGGGGCGGACTGGACGAAAGGCCGAAGCGGAGGATCAGGGCGCCGAAGGCGGAGAGCGCCGCGGTGGCCGCGAGGGCGCCCTGGGGGCCGGTGGCGGCCAGGAAGGCGCCGCCCACGGCCAGGCCGCCGATCTGGGCTCCGGCCGAGGTGACGCCCAGGAGCGACCGTCCCAGGACGAACGCGTCACCGGGCAGCACGTCCGGCAGCATGGCGCTGCGCGCGGCGCCGAAGACGGGCGAGAACAGCCCCGTGACCAGCACCAGCGCCAGCATCGCCCAGACCGGCAGCCCCGCGTACGCCAGCAGCAGGCACACCACCACCCTGACCAGCTCGCCCACCACCATGAGCCCCCGCGCGGGCAGCCGGTCGGCCAGCGACAGCAGGAACATGCCACCGACGATGTACGGCAGCCAGCCCACCATGTAGGCGGCCGCGGCCAGCCCGGGCGAGCCGCTCTCCGCGTACACCAGCACCGACAGCGCCAGCATCTTGATCGAGTCGCCGGACACCAGCAGCGCGAAGCTGCCGAACAGCACCCGGAACTCGCGGACGGCGAACACCTCGCCGTAGGTCGCCGCGCGTTCGGTGGACAAGGCGGATCTCCTCAGGAGGGGTGGGAGGGGCGGCCCCGGAGGGAGGGTCGGGGCCGCCTCGTCTGTTCATCCGATGGTGGCCGGGGTCCAAGCTCACGGCGAAGCTTTCGGATATAACCGAAAGATGGTGTACAGGATCGAGGTCACCTCACAGGACGTGGCCGCCAGCCGGTTCGCCATCTCGCCGCTGATCGAGACCATGCACGCGCAGTGGCTGCTCGACGGCCGCGGACCGGCGGGCGTGCACCGGCAGTGGGTGGACCGGTGGCGGCCGGCGTACCGGGAGCTGGCGCGCCGCCACCCGGCGCTGCGCGCCACGGCCGTGATCTCCGGCAACCGGGGCGACGCGAACGTGGACTTCATCGCGCCCCCGCCCACCGGCGTGGGCGTGCCGTTCGAGGCGGAGCTGTCCGCCGTCAGGGAGACCCCGATCGAGCAGGCGCACGCCGAGATCGCCGCGGTGCTGGCCCGCCGCCCGCCGGCCGCCGAGGAGGCCAGAGCCCTGCTGCTCGGCGCCGACGTGGTGCGGCTCATCGCCGACGCGTACGAGGCGCTCTGGACGGAGATCGTGTCCAGGGAGTGGCCGCACTTCCAGGCGATCTTGGAGCGGGACGTGGTGCACCGGGCAGGGCGGCTGGCGGCGTACGGGTGGGCGGCGGCGCTCGACGGCCTGAGCGAGCAGGTGCGCTGGAACGGCGACGGCCACATCGAGATCGCGATGGGCACGCAGGACGAGTGGTACCGGCTGGGCGGCAAGGGGCTGCTGTTCCTGCCGTCGGCGTTCATCGGCAACCTGGGCGCGTACCTGGAGGAGGCGTGGCCGTCCGCGCTGGTCTACCCCGCCCGCGGGATCGCGGCCGGACGGCGCCGGGCGGGGGCCGGCCTGGCGCGGCTGATCGGGCGCACCCGCGCCCGCGTCCTGGAGGAGCTGGCCGCGCCGGCCACGACCACCCACCTGGCCGCGCTGCTCGGGCAGAGCCTCGGCACCACGGGCGGCCACCTGGCGGCGCTGCGCGAGGCGGGGCTGATCAGCGGCACCCGGACCGGCCGCAGCGTCCTGTACGCGCGCACCCCTCTCGGCGACGCCCTCGTCGCGGGCGCGATCCGGCCGGGCATCCCGGATTCGCGCCAGGATCGCTAGCCTTTCTTCCGGGCGGCGCGAAGGTATAGTCGAGCGCATACGTTCAGCACAATTGTTCAGAGAATCCCCAGGGAGCGCGCGCATGAATGTCGACGCCGCACAGGAAGCCCGCTTCCCCCAGGAGCTGATGTACGCCGCGGCGTCGCAGTACTACCTCCACGACGCCACCCAGGCCGACATCGCCAAGCGGCTGGGCGTCAGCAGGGCGACCGTGAGCCGGCTGCTGACCGAGGCGCGCAGGCAGGGCATCGTCGAGATCAAGGTGCACCGCCCCGAACGGCTGGCCGGAGGCCACCTGGCGAGCGAGGTCGCCGCCGCGCTGAACCTCCACGACGTCCACCTCGTCCCCAAGGTCAGCGGCCCCGCGCTGGGCCCGTGGCTGGCCCCCGGCCTGGCCAAGGCGCTGGCGGCGGTGGGGCTGGAGTCGGGCGACGTGGTGCTGGTGTCGTCGGGCAGCACCGTGTACGAGTGCGCGCGCGAAGGGCTCGGCCGCTTCCCCGGCGTGCGGATCGCCCCGGCGGTCGGCGGGCAGCAGGACCCGCAGCCCTGGTTCCAGACCAACGAGACCACCCGCCTGCTGGCCGACCAGGTCGGCGGCGTGCCCCACTACCTGTACGCGCCCGCGCTGCCTGGCCCCGAGCTGTTCTACTCGCTGCAGCACGAGCCGTCGGTGCGCCGGGTGATGGACCTGTGGGCGCAGGCCAGGTGCGCGGTCGTGGGCGTCGGCTCGCCGCCGCTGACGCGCCAGGTCGTGCCCGCGTTCGTGCCGCGCGACGAGCCCAGCCTGCGCAGGGCCGTGGGCGACGTCTGCTCGCGCTTCTACGACCGCGACGGCGAGCCGGTCGGCTATCCGGGCAGCGAACGCCTGGTCGCGGCCGGCCTGGAGGAGCTGCGGCGCATCCCGCACTCGATCGCCGTCGCCGTGGGCGGGGAGAAGGTGGCCTCGATCATCGCGGGTGCCAGGGGCGGCTACTTCAACCGGCTCGTGACCGACGCGCTGACCGCCGAGAGCATCCTCGCCGCCACGCGTTGAGCACCACGCCGGGGTGAACCCGGCGTCGTCCGCATGCCTAGAGTGTGAACACTCGTGCTGGACAAATGTTCTGGCCCCGGCTAGCGTGATGCCCACCACAGGACGTGGCCCGACAGGCGCGTCATTGGTCGCATTCGGGGGACGCGACGCATACGAGATCGTCCGCTGGACGTAGCGAGTGAGGAAAGAACCCGTGAAGAGAATCAAGATGCGGACGTCCGCCTTCGCCGCCGTGGCGGTCCTCGCGACTTCGGCGCTGGCCGCGTGCGGCTCGACCGGCGGCGACGGTGCGGCGACCAGCGGCGCCGAGGGCGGCGCGGAGAACGCCAAGGTGGCGTTCCTCATGCCCGACCTCGCCTCCACCCGGTACGAGCAGCAGGACAAGCCGCTGTTCGAGGCCAAGATGAAGGAGCTCTGCCCCAGCTGCTCCGTCATCTACCAGAACGCCGACTCCGACGCCGCCAAGCAGCAGCAGCAGGCGAACTCCGCGCTGGCCCAGGGCGTCAAGGCGATCGTGATCGACCCCGTCGACTCCACCGCGGCGGCCACCATCGTGCGCGCCGCGCAGGCGCAGCAGGTGCCGATCATCGCCTACGACCGGCCGATCCCGTCCACTCCGGCCGACTACTACATCTCGTTCGACAACGAGAAGATCGGCTCGCTGATCGCCCAGTCGCTGGTCGACCACCTCAAGGCGGAGAACGCCGAGGGCGGCATCCTCCAGGTGAACGGCTCCCCGACGGACGCCGCGGCCGGCCTGATCAAGAAGGGCATCCACAGCGCCGTCGACCCCAGCGGCTTCAAGCTGCTGGCCGAGTACGACACGCCCGAGTGGAGCCCGGAGAAGGCGCAGACCTGGGTCAGCGGCCAGATCACCCAGTTCGGCGACGACATCGTCGGCGTGGTCGCGGCCAACGACGGCACCGCCAGCGGCACCATCGCCGCCTTCAAGGCTGCGGGCAAGGACGTGCCGCCGGTCACCGGCAACGACGCGGAGATCGCCGCCGCCCAGCGCATCATCAAGGGCGACCAGTACAACACGATCTCCAAGCCGATCAAGATCGTCGCCGAGGCCGCCGCCGACGTCGCCTACCAGTTCATGCAGGGCCAGAAGCCCGAGGGCAAGGACTCCCTGTACGACACGCCCTCCGAGCTCTTCGTCCCGACGGTCGTGACGAAGGAGAACGTCAAGGAGGTGCTGTTCGACAGCGGCATCATGAAGGCCTCCGAGGTGTGCACCGGCGAGTACGCCGAGGGCTGCGCCGCGCTCGACATCAAGTAAGGGGTCCCCGTGTCGCCCACACAGAAGCCGGACGCAGTCCTGTCCCTGCGCGGCATCAGCAAGACCTTCGGGGCCGTCGCCGCGCTCACCGACATCGAGCTCGACGTGGCCCCGCACCAGGTCGTCGCGGTGGTCGGCGACAACGGCGCCGGCAAGTCCACGCTGGTCAAGATCCTCTCAGGGGTGCATCCGCCGGACTCGGGGACGATCACGTTCGCCGGCCGTGAGGTCGACATCCCCAACCCGGCGGCCGCGCACAAGCTCGGCATCGCCACCGTCTTCCAGGACCTGGCGCTCTGCGAGAACCTCAACGTGATCCAGAACCTGTTCCTGGGCCAGGAGATCCGCCCGCTGCGCCTGAACGACGTGGCGATGGAGACGCGTTCGTGGGAGCTGCTCCGGCAGCTCTCCGCGAAGATCCCGAGCGTGCGGGTCCCGGTGGCGGCGCTGTCCGGGGGCCAGCGCCAGACGGTGGCGATCGCCAGGTCGCTGCTCGGCGACCCGAAGATCATCATCCTGGACGAGCCGACGGCCGCGCTGGGCGTCGCCCAGACGGCCGAGGTGCTCAACCTGGTCGAGCGGCTGCGCGAGAACGGCCTGGGGGTGATCATGATCAGCCACAACATGGCCGACGTGAAGGCCGTGGCCGACAAGGTCGCGGTGCTCAGGCTCGGCCGCAACAACGGCGTCTTCGACGTCGGCGACGTCTCCGCCGAAGACATCATCGCCGCGATCACCGGGGCCACCGACAACGCGGTGGCCCGGCGGGCGTCCCGGCGTCAGGAAGGGCTCCCGTCATGAAGGACACGGTGAACAGCACGACGGGCGGCACGGTCGACCACCAGGACGAGCGGCTGCAGCGGCGCGAGGGCCTGCGCGGCGCGTTCACCGACGTGGTCGAGCGGGCGCGCGGCGGCGACCTCGGCGTGATCCCGGTCGTGGTCGGGCTGATCGTCATCTGGAGCGTGCTGCAGATCCTCAACCCGATCTTCCTGTCCAGCCAGAACCTGGTGAACCTGACGATGGAGTCGGCCGCGGTCGGCGTCATCGCGCTGGGCATCGTCTGCGTCCTGCTGGTCGGCCAGATCGACCTGTCCGTCGGCTCGGTCAGCGGCCTGTCGGGCGCGGTGCTGGCGGTGCTCTTCGTGGACCAGGGGCTGCCGGCCTGGGTGGCGATCTCGGCCGCGGTCATCATCGGCGCCGCCGTCGGCTGGGTGTACGCGCAGCTGTTCAACAGGTTCGGCGTGCCCAGCTTCGTCATCACGCTCGCGGGCCTGCTCGGCTTCCTCGGCCTGCAGCTGTACGTGCTCGGCACCAAGGGCGCGATCAACCTGCCGTTCGACTCGGGGCTGGTGAACTTCGCCCAGCTCGCCTTCGTGCCCGCCTGGCTGTCGTACACGCTGGCGGTGGTCGCGGCCGGGTGGCTGTTCGCGAGCGGCTACCTGCACGCCAGGGAGCGGCGCAAGGCCGGGCTGTCGTCGAAGAGCACCTCGGCGCTGGTGGTGCGGAGCGCCGCGCTGCTGGTGGCGCTGCTGTTCATGGTCTGGTACCTGGGACAGACGCGCGGCGTCGGCTGGATGTTCGTGTTCTTCGTCGCGCTGGTGCTGGTCATGCACTACCTGCTCTCGCGGACGCGGTGGGGCAGATCCGTGTACGCGGTCGGCGGCAACGTCGAGGCCGCCAGGCGCGCCGGCATCAACGTCAGGACCATCTACACCTCGGTGTTCGTGCTCTGCTCCTCCTTCGCGGCGGTCGGCGGCATCCTCGCCGCGGCCCGGCTCGCGGCGGCCAACCAGAGCAGCGGCGGCGGCGACGTCAACCTCAACGCCATCGCCGCGGCGGTCATCGGCGGCACGAGCCTGTTCGGCGGGCGCGGCACCGCGTTCGGCGCGCTGCTCGGCATCATCGTCATCCAGTCGATCTCCAGCGGCCTGACGCTGCTGAACCTCGACTCCTCCATCCGCTTCATGGTCACCGGGGCCGTCCTGCTCCTGGCGGTGGTCGTCGACTCCGTCTCGCGCCGGTCGAGGACCTCGCACGGCAGGGCATGATGGCGGCCATCTGCGTCGACGCGGGCACCACGGTGATCAAAGCCGTCGGCTACGACGCCCGGGGCGCCGAGTCCGCGGTGTCCAGGCGGCCCACGGCCGTCTCCAGGCCCGTCCCCGGCCACGCCGAGCAGGACATGGCCGCGGTCTGGGACGCCGTCGAGGCGACCGTGCGCGAGGTGGCCGCCGCGCTCGGCGAGCCGGTGGACTTCGTGGCCTTGACCGCGCAGGGCGACGGCTGCTGGCTGGTCGACTCCGCCGGCGAGCCCACCGGCCCGGCCATCCTGTGGAACGACGGCCGCGCGGCCGGGATCGTCGACGGCTGGACCCGGTCCGGGCTGGCCGCGCGGGCCTTCCGGGTCAACGGCTCGTCGGCGGCCTCCGGGCTGCCGCACGCGATCCTCGCCTGGCTGAAGGAGCACGACCCCGGACGACTGACCCGCTCCGCCGCCGCACTCACCTGCGGCGGCTGGATCTTCGCGCGGCTGACCGGCGAGCTCGCCGCCGACGAGTCCGACGCCTCCGCCCCGTTCATGGACCTGCGCGCCCGCCGCTACGCGCCCGAGCTGCTTGAGCTGTTCGGGCTGGAATGGGCGGAGCGGCTGCTGCCCGGCATCCGCGACGACGACCGGCGCACGGCCGGGCTGTCGAAGCGGGCGGCGGAGCGGCTCGGGCTGGCCGAGGGCACGCCCGTGGTGCTGGCCCCGTACGACATCGTCACGACCGCGCTCGGCGCGGGCGCGGTCAGCCCGGGGCAGGCGTGCGGCATCCTCGGCACCACGCTCTGCGTGGAGACCCTGGTCGAACGGCCGGACCTGGACGGCGACCCGGTCGGCATCACGATCGCGGCGCCGGGCGGCTACCTGCGCGCCTTCCCCACGTTCGCCGGCACCGAGGTGATCCAGTGGGCCTGCCGGATGCTCGGCCTGGACCGGCCCGCCGAGCTGAGCGAGCTGGCCGAGCGGAGCGAACCGGGGGCGCGCGGGCTGGCGTTCCTGCCCTACTTCTCCCCCGCCGGTGAGCGGGCGCCGTTCTCCGACCCGTACGCCAGGGGCGCGTTCCTCGGCATGTCCGTCGAGCACGGCCGCGAGCACCTCGCCCGCGCCGTGCTGGAAGGGCTCACGCTCGTCGTCCAGGACTGCCTGGCCGCCACCGGCGCCGCCCCGCGCGAGCTGCGGGTCTGCGGCGGCGGCTCGGCGAGCGGGCTGTGGCTGCGGCTCATCGCCGCCGTCACCGGGCTGCCTGTGCTGCGCCCGGCCGACGCCGAAGTCGGCGCGAGGGGCGCCTTCCTCGTCGGGCTCGCCGCCACCGGCGCCGCGACGATCCAGGACGCCGCCGCCCGTCACGTGCGGCTCGGTGACGTCGTGGAGCCCGAGCCCGGCCCGTACGCGAGCGCGTACCGGGACTTCCTGACCCTGCGCGAGCACGCGGCCCGATCCTGGCCGCTGCTCGCCGAGATGCGGAGCAGGTCATGAGCGCGTGGATCGGGATCGACCTCGGCACCCAGAGCGTGCGCGCGATGGTCGTGGACGCCGGCGGGCGGGTGCTCGGCGCGGCCGTCCGCCCGCTGACCAGCCGCCGCGACGGCGTCCGGCACGAGCAGGACCCCGAGGAGTGGTGGCAGGCGCTGGCCGCGGCCACCCGCGAGGCGCTGCGCGACGTGCCCGCCGGGCGGATCGAGGGGGTCGCGGTCGACGCCACGTCCGGGACGATCCTGCTCACCGCGCCGGACGGGACGCCGCTGACGCCCGCGCTCATGTACGACGACAGGCGCGCCGCCGGGTTCGTGGACCGGGTGAACGAGGTGGGCGCGCCGGTCTGGGAGCGGCTGGGTTACCGGCGCATGCAGGCCAACTGGGCGCTGCCCAAGCTGCTGTGGCTGCTCGGCGACGCCCCGGCGGGGGCCCGCCTGGCCCACCAGAGCGACTTCGTCAACCGCCGGCTGGCCGGGCGCGAGGTGGCGACCGATCTGGGCAACGCGCTCAAGACCGGGGTGGACCTGATCGACGAACGCTGGCCGTCCGACGTCCTGTCCGCGCTCGGGGTGCCCGCCGGCGTGCTGCCCGCCGTGGTACGTCCCGGCACCCGCGTCGGCGAGGTCTGCGCGGAGGCGGCCAGGGCCACCGGCATCCCGCGGGGCACCCCGGTGATCGCGGGGACCACCGACGGGTGCGCCGCCCAGCTCGGCGCGGGCGCGCTGACCCCCGGGAGCTGGAACTCCGTCCTGGGCACCACCCTCGTGCTCAAGGGCGTCACCCGTGAGCCGGTGCGCGACCCGCTCGGCGTCGTCTACTCACACCGCGCCCCGGACGGGTCCTGGCTCCCGGGCGGCGCGTCGAGCACCGGCGCCGGCGTCCTCTCCCGCGACCTCCCTGGCCGCGACCTCGACGCCCTGTCCCTGGAAGCCGCCACCCGCTACGCCCCCGCAACCTCCACAGGTCTCACGCACGGCCGCTCGGGCTCCTCAGGTGCCACGTACGGTCGCGTGGACTCCCCGGGTGGCACGTACGGTCGCCGGGACTCCGCAGCCGTGGACGGCGCGTACGGCCGCAGGAACTCCTCGGACGTGGACAGTCCTTACGGTCGTGGGACCACCGTGGGCGCGTACCCTGTGGGCCGGGGTGGAGGCGGCGGCCCGCTGGATCCGGCAGGGCTGCCGATCACGTATCCGCTGGTCTCGCGGGGTGAGCGGTTCCCGTTCGCGGCGCCGGACGCCGAGGGTTTCACGCTCGGGGACCCCGCCGACGACGTGGAGCGGTACGTCGCGATCCTGCTCGGCGCGGCGTTCGTCGAACGGCTCTGCTTCGACTACCTCGACCTGCTCGGCGCCCCCGTGGACGGCGAGATCATCCTCACCGGCGGCGCCACCCGCAGCGCGTACTGGACCCAGCTCCGCGCCGACGTCCTCGGCCGTCCGGTGACCCTCCGGGAGAACGCCGAACCGGCACTCGGCATGGCCGTCCTGGCAGCCGGAGCCACTGACACGGCCGGAACCGCCGGCGCCGCAGACGCCGCCGCCCGCATGATCCGCACCCGCGAGGTCGTCGAACCCTCCGGCGCCGACCTGCGCGACCCGTACCTGCGCTTCGTCACCGCCCTGGAAGAGCGCGGCTGGCTCCCCACCCCCGCCGCCGCCCACGCCCGCCAAAGGAGCGAGCGATGACCCCGCCCGCACACACAACGCGGCCCACCCAGGGCGCGCGGCCAACGCATGCGGCGCAGCCCGCAAGGGTGCGGCCCGCGACTGAGCCTCAGCCCTCGCAGGCGGCACGACCCCCGCGAGCGGCGCGCCCCGTGGACAAGCCGCAGCCCACACATGGCGCGCAGCCAACCGCAGGGGCGCAGCCCGCAAGGGTGCGGCCCGCGGCCGAGCCTCAGCCGTCGCAGGCGGCACGACCCCCGCGAGCGGAACCGCCGCGAGTGGCGCCGGACGAGGGCGGGGCGCGGTTTGCGGGGCTGGTGGGGATCGTCGGGAACGGGATGAGGAGGACGTGGTGACCGACGCAAGGGCCGCGACGCTGGTGCTGGTGCGGCATGGTGAGACCGTCTGGCACGCCGAGAACCGCTACGCGGGGATCAGCGACGTGGAGCTGACCCCGCGCGGTCACGAGCAGGCGCGGCAGCTAGCCGGATGGGCCGCCGGGGCGGGACTGAGCGCGGTGTGGGCGTCCACGCTGAGCCGGGCCCAGATCACCGCCGGTGCCAGCGCCGAGGCGGCCGGGGTGCGGCTGCGGGTGGACGAGCGGCTGCGGGAGCTGGACTTCGGCCAGGCCGAGGGCCTGACCGCGCGCGAGATGCGCGAGCGTTTCCCCGAGGCCCGCGCCGCCTTCGAGGCCGACCCCGGCGCGAACCCGCTGCCCGGCGGCGAGGACCCGGCCGCCGCCGCGGACCGGTTCACGGCCGCGCTGCGCGACATCGCCGCCGCCGACCCGGACGGGCGGGTGCTCGTCGTCGCGCACACCACCGCCATCAGGATCGCCCTGTGCCGCCTCGTCGGCGTGCCGCTCGGCGAGTACCGGCGGCTGTTCCCGCGCCTGGACAACTGCGCCCTCACCGAGCTGCGCCTGCGCGACGACGCGCCCCGGGCCGCGATCCTGCAGTACAACACCCCGATTGGAGCCGTTCGTTGACCATCCGAGTGCTTGCCGCCGGCGACCACTTCGTCCGGAACGACCTGCTGGCCGGCGCGCTGCGCCGCGAGGTCGCCGGTGGCCTGGCGATCAGCGAGCTCACCCTGCCGTGGCCGGTCGTCCCGTTCGGCCCCGTGGGCGAGGTCGACGAGGCGTCGGACGTGGAGGACGAGCTGATCGCCGCGCTGCGGGGCGTGGAGGTGTGCGTGACCCAGATGGCCCCGCTCACCAGGCGCGTCCTCGACGCCTGCCCCGACCTGCGGCTGTTCTGCGTCAGCCGGGGCGGCCCGGTGAACGCCAACCTGGAGGCCGCCACCGAGGCCGGCGTGGCGGTCACCTTCGCCCCCGGGCGCAACGCGGTGGCCACCGCGGAGCACACGATGGCGCTGCTGCTCGCCGCCACCCGCCGGATCCCGCAGACGCATGGCGACCTGGCCGGGGGCGTCTGGCGCGGCGACTACTACACCTACGACAGGGTGGGCCCGGAGCTGGAAGGCAGCACGGTCGGCCTGGTCGGCTACGGCGCGATCGGCCGCCGGGTGGCCCGCATGGTGGAGGGCTTCGGGGCCGAGGTGCTCGTGTACGACCCGTACGTGGACGTGCCCGGACAGGTGGAGCTGGACGAGCTGCTGCGCCGCTCCCGGTTCGTGTCGCTGCACGCGCGGGCCACGCCCGAGACCACCGGCATGATCGGCGCCGAGCAGCTCGCGCTGATGCCGCGCGGCTCGGTACTGGTCAACTGCGCGCGCGGCGCGCTGCTCGACTACGACGCGCTCTGCGACGCGCTGGAGTCGGGCCACCTGTTCGGCGCCGGCGTGGACGTCTTCCCTGAGGAGCCGATCCCGGCCGGCTCGCGGCTGCTCGCCGCGCCGAACCTGGTGATGACCCCGCACCTGGCCGGCGCCAGCAAGGAGACGGCCATGAAGGCCGCCTCCATCGTGGCCGCCGACGTGGCCAGGTACGTCCGCGGTGAGCCGCCGGCGCACTGCGCCAACCCCGCTGTCACCCTTTCAGCGCGCCGGCCATCAGGCCGCGCATGAAGAACCGGCCGAGCAGCACGTAGATGAGCATGGTCGGGATCGACGCCAGGATGGCCGCGGCCATCTGCTGGCTGTAGGGGGTGGCCTGGGCGCCGGCGATGTTGTTCAGCATCACCGTGGCCGGCCAGCTCTGCGGGCCGGTGAGGAAGACGGCGAACAGGAAGTCGTTCCACAGTGAGGTGAACTGCCAGATGATCACCACCGCGATGGCCGGCCCCGACACCGGCAGGACGACCGACCAGTACGTGCGCAGCATCCCCGCCCCGTCCACCCGCGACGCCTCGATCAGCTCGTCCGGGATCGTCACGTAGTAGTTGCGGAAGATCAGCGTGGAGATCGGGATCCCGTACACCACGTGGGCCAGCACCAGCCCGGGGATGCCGCCGTACCAGACGCCCTGCATCCCGGTCAGCTCGTTCAGCCCGACGAGCAGTTGCACCAGCGGGATCATCACGCCCTGGTACGGGATGAACATGCCGAACAGGAACAGCGTGAACAGCACGTCCGCGCCGGGGAAGCGCCACTTGGAGAGCACGTACCCGTTCATCGAGCCGAGCGCGCACGACAGGATCGAGCCGGGCACGGCCAGCAGCACGCTGTTCCACAGGCCGGGCGCGAGCTTCTCCCACGCCACCCGCCACGCCTCGAACGTCCACGTCTGCGGCAGGTTCCACGCCTGGCCGGGGTCCGCTTCGGTGAGCGGCTTGAAGCTGGTGACCAGCAGCACGTAGATGGGGATCAGGAAGATCACCACGAACGCGATCAGGACCGCCAGCTTCGCGAGCGAGAAGGCCCGGCGCCTGCGCCCCGCCACCGCGACCGCCGTCATGGCCGCCTCTCCTTACGTACGGACCAGATCAGGTACGGGATCACGAAGACGGCCACGCTGAGCACGATGTAGGAGGCGATGGTCGCCCCCTTGGCCGGATCGTGGGAGTCGAAGACCGCCACCCACATGAACACCGCCGGCACGTCGGTGATGACCTGCTTGCCGGAGACCGCCACGATCAGGTCGAACACCTTGAGCGAGATGTGCCCGAGGATGATCAGCGCCGACAGGGTGACCGGGCGCAGCAGGGGCAGCACCACGTGCCGGTAGACGCCCCACTCGGTGCAGCCGTCCACCCGCGCCGCCTCCCGCAGCTCCTCGGGGACGCCGCGGAACCCCGCCAGGAATAACGCCATGACATATCCGGACATCTGCCAGATCGCAGGGATGGCCATGGCCGCCATCCCCCAGTCCGGGTCCCGGAACCACTGCCACTGCGGCAGCCCGAGCCAGTCGAACATCCGGTTCAGCCCGACCGCCCGCTCGTCCTGGCCCGAGTTCATCAGCCACCGCCACACGATGCCGGTGGCCACGAACGACACGGCCATCGGGAACAGGTAGATCGCCCGGAACGTGCCCTCGCCGCGGACGCCCTTCTCCATCAGGAACGCCAGGAACCACCCGAGCACCAGCGCCCCGGCCACGAACACGACCGTGAACATGATCGCGTGGTTGACCGACAGATGCCATCGGGCCTCGTCCCAGATGCCGATGAAGTTCGTCAGCCCGACGAACTCCCCCTCGGACACCTCGTCGTGCTTGTCCGTCATGGCCAGCTGGAAGTTCCACCCCAGCATGCCGTACACGAACACGCCGATCGCCACGATCGACGGCGCGACGAGGAGCAGCCCCGGGAGCCAGGCGCGCACTCGTCTCACCGACCACTCCCTCCGTGAAAAGGCACGGCAGGCGCGTGCCGCGCCTGCCGTGCCGTCGTCCTACTGGGCGTTCGCCGCCGCGGCGTCCGCCAGGCCCTTCTGCAGCGCGGCCACGTCCTGCGTGCCGAGGAACAGGCCGACCTGTGTGTTGATCTCGGCCAGCCACGGCTGGTTGACCGCGACGCCGTGCTGGATGGAGCCGGCGAGCTTGTCGGCCGACCAGTCCTTCAGCGCGTCGGCCAGATAGTCGGTGTAGAGCGCCTGGTCGGCGTCCTTGCGGGCGGGGATGGAACCCTTCTTCGGGTTGAACGCGTCCTGGCCCTCCTTGCTGGCGGCGACCTTCAGCCACGCGACGGCGCCGTCACGGTTCTTGGCGCCCTTGGGGAGCGTGAAGCTGTCCGACAGCCACAGGTACGTGCCCTCGGTGCCGGGAGAGGGCGCCCAGTCGAAGTCGGTCTTCGACGTCTTGCCGAGACCGCCCTCCGGCGGGTTGTGGAAGTAGCCGTACGCCCAGTCGCCCATGACGTTGAACGCGGCCTCGCCGTCGGCCACCTGCTTGGCGGCGGGCTGCCAGTCGTCCTGCGGGTCTCCCGCGTACGACATGATCTTCTTGAAGTCCTCCAGCGCCTTGGTCACCCCGGCGCTGTTCCAGTCGGCGCCCGGCAGGAACAGGGCGTTGTAGGCGTCGGTGCCGAGCGAGCCGAGCAGCACGCTCTCCAGCAGGTGGACCGCGGTCCACTCGGAGCCGATCGACAGGGGGATCTTGCCGGTTGCCTTGACCTTCTCCAGGGCCGTGAGGAACTCCTCGATGCTCTTCGGCGCGCCGGCCACGCCGGCCTCCTTGAGCACGGCCGGGTTGAACCACAGGACGTTCGACCTGTGGATGTTGACCGGCACCGAGTAGATCTTGCCGTCCACGCTGATCTGCTCGATGAGCTGGGAGGGGAAGACGTCCTGCAGCTTCAGCTCGTCGTAGAGGAAGTTCAGCTCCTCCAGGTCGCCCGCCTTGATGTAGCCCTGCAGCTCGGCGCCCGCGTGTCCCTGGAACGTGTCCGGCGGGGTGTCGGCCTGCAGCTTGGAGGCGAGCAGCGCCTTGGCCTTGTCGCCCGAGCCGCCCGCCACGGCGGCGTCGAAGAACGTCTGGCCGGGATTCTGCTGCTCGAAGATCTGCCGCATGGCCTGCAGGCCGTCGGCCTCGCCGGGGCCGGTCCACCACGAGAAGACCTCGACCTGCTGCTTCCCGCTGCTCGGCTGGCCGCCGGCCGTGTCACCACCGCCGCCGCCGCAGGCGGAAAGGCCCAGCACGCTCGCAAAAGTGATCGCGGCGGCTGCCATCCACCGTCGTCTCATCGCACACCATCCCTTCGAGAAGCCCCCGAACTTCGGTGAGTTGACAACGTTGTCAGTAGGGCCATCAACCCATCTCGCCCGCTGATGCGTCAAGGACGTGCGGATAACAGGTCGGCATACTCCCCCGGCAACGCGAAGGAACATCGCATGCGGATTCGCCGGTGCGGGCGGGAACAACACCAGGTATGGCCGACGAGCCCCTCGAACTGGGCGAGATATCCCTCTCCGACTGGCACGCGCACACCGACAAGATGGCCGAGGTGGGGTTCCTGACCATCGCCCGGCGCCTCCCCTCCCTCATCCGCCAGGCGATGGGCATGGCCTGGCGGGCCAGCCCCCGCGACACCCTGGCCACCGTCTCGCTCAACCTGCTAGGCGGCGTCTTCACCGCGTTCGGGCTGCTGGCGACCACGGGCGTGCTCAACGCCCTGTTCAGCGAGGGGCCCACGCCCGACCGGGTGCGGGCGGCGCTGCCCAGCCTGATCCTGGTCGCCACCGCCGCCGCGCTGCGCACCGCCGTCACGGCGGGCGCCGGCTGGGCGCAGGCCCGGCTCACCCCCCAGGTCGCCCGGCTGACGGAGGAGCGGCTCTACGGCCTGACCAGCCGCGTGGAGCTGGTCTCCTACGACGACCCGGCGTTCCACGACTCGCTCCAGCGGGCCAGGCTGCGCGGCGTGTCGGTGGCCGACACGGTGGTGACCTCGGCCATCGACGTGGTGACCGCCGCCGTGGGCATCGCCGCCGTGGCCGGCGTGCTCGGTGTCCTCCACCCGGTGCTGCTGCCGCTGCTGCTGCTCGCGGTGCTGCCCGACGCGTGGGCCGCGGTGCGCAGCGCCAGGATGCGCTACACGACCATGTTCGCGCTGATCCCGGTCATCCGCCGCAAGTGGATCACCGCCGACCTGCTGGCCGAGCGCGACCCCGCCGCCGAGGTCCGCTCGTTCACCATGCGCGGTTTCCTGCTGCGCATGTACGACGCGGTCGCCAGGGCGGAGCAGGAGGTGATGCTCCGGCTGGCCAGGCGGCAGACCGTCGCCAAGCTGGTCGGCGAGGCGCTCGGCGGGCTCGGCAGCGGCCTGGTCTACGTCGCGCTCGGCATCCTGCTGGCCCTCGGCGCCATCCCGCTCGCCGTCGCCGGCACCGCCGTGCTCGCCATCCGCTCCGGCTCCCAGTCGCTGGCCAACCTCATGTACGCCACCAACCGGCTCTACGAGGAGGGCCTCTACTTCACCGACTTCGTGGAGTTCTGCGCCGACGCCGAGCGGCGCCAGCCCGACCCGAGCCGCTCCCCCGCCCCCGAGCGCTTCGAACGGATCAGCGCCCGCGACCTGACCTTCACCTACCCCGGCTCCGACGAGCCCGCGCTGCGCGGCGTCAGCGTGGAGATCAAGCGGGGCGAGGTCATCGCCTTCGTCGGCGAGAACGGCTCCGGCAAGACCACCCTCGCCAAGATCCTCTCAGGCCTGTACGAGCCCGACACGGGCAGCGTCCTGTGGGACGACGTCGACCTGCGCCTCGTCAGCCCGGAGGACCTGCGCCTGCGCACCGCCGTCATCGCCCAGGACCACACCCGCTGGCCGCTCAACGCCCGCTACAACATCACCATGGGCACCGGCAAGGGCGAGCCGGCCCTGCACGCGGCGGCCGCGGTGGCCGGGGCCGACGAGGTGATCGCGGAGCTGCCCCACGGCTACCGCACCCTCCTCGACCGCCGCTTCAAGGACGGCCACGAGCTGTCGGGCGGCCAGTGGCAGCGCATCGCGGTCGCCCGCGGCTTCCACCGCGACGCCCAGCTGCTCATCTGCGACGAGCCGACCGCCGCCCTGGACGCCCGCGCCGAACACGCGCTCTTCGAGCGCATCCGCCACCACTCCGACGGCCGCACGGTCCTGCTCATCACCCACCGCCTGGCCAGCGTCCGCTACGCCGACCGCATCTACGTCCTCCGCCACGGCGAGGTCACCGAACAGGGCGACCACGAGACCCTCATGACCCTCGACGGCCTCTACGCCGAGCTCTACACCCTCCAGGCCTCGGCCTACCGCTGACCCGCCGGTTCAGTCGCCGAACATGCCCCGGAGCGTCTGGGCGGTGGCCGCGAAGAGCAGCACCGACTTGGCAGCCTCTTCAGCCTTCCCTTCGGCCACACCCTCCTGGAGGCCGCGGCCGTAGTGTTCGCGGGCCCACGGCGTGTAGACCGGCCAGTCGGTGGACGTCATGATCTCCTCCATGAGGCGGCGAATCGCGGGGGCGGCCATGAACTTACCGTTACATCATGAGCACGGAAAGTGATGGCAGTTCGCGTGCTCTACCCCGACGGCTGAAGCCGCTCGGTCAGAGGACGCTGCGGTAGTAGGAGATCTTGTTTCTGATGTAGCGCTTGCGTTCCTGGAGGTTGTCGATCTGGCCCTCGACGCGGCGGTCGTGCTCTTCGAGGAGTTTGATGCGGTCCGGGATGGTGTGGTCGCCGGCGCGGGTCAGTTCCGCGAAGCGGAGCATCTGGGCGATCGGCATGCCGGTGTCGCGGAGGCAGCGGAGCATGCCCAGCCAGCCGATGTCCTGTTCGGTGAAGCGGCGCTGGCCGGCGGCGTTGCGTTCGACGCGTTCGAGCAGGCCGATCTTCTCGTAGTAGCGCAGCGTGTCGAGGGTGAAGCCGGTCTCCTCGACGACCTCGGCGGGGGTGTAGACGCTCACGCGAAAGAGCATGCCACCTGGAGCGGACTCCAGGTCAAGCTCCAGGTCGAAATGCCCGAAATAAGCCGATAAATCCGATAAAAGTGGGCGGTTGACATGGAGTGCGCTCCAGCTTCCATCGTCATAGCCATGAGAATCGCACTCGGCACCATCCCCTTCGGCACGACCGTCAGCGAGAAGGACACCTTCGCCATCCTCGACCGCTTCGTCGAAGCCGGCGGCCGGATGCTCGACACGGCCGACAACTATCCGTTCTGGGTGCCCGGCCGCACCGGCGACGAGAGCGAGCTGGCCATCGGCGCCTGGCTCGCCGCCCGGGGCAACCGGGACCAGGTGTACCTGAGCACCAAGGTGGGCGCGCGCCCCACGGTGCCCGGCGACGTCACCCTCGACTCCGCCGAGGGCCTGTCCGCCGCGGCGATCCGTACCGCGATGGAGGGCAGCCTGCGCAGGCTGGGCACCGACCGCGTGGACCTGTACTGGGCGCACATCGAGGACAGGTCGGTGCCGCTGGAGGAGACGCTGGGCACGTTCGAGGAACTGGTCCAGGCGGGGCGGGCGCTGGCCATCGGGGCCAGCAACCTGCCGGCCTGGCGGCTGGAGCGGGCCAGGAACGTCTCGGCGGCCCACGGCTGGACCCCGTACACGCACCTGCAGCTCCGGCACACCTACCTGCGCCCGCGCCCGTACACGAAGCTCGTCGAGAGCGGTCACACGCTCACCACGGACGAGCACCTGGGCTACCTGGAGGACACCGGGGTGACGCTGTGGGCGTACAACACGCTGATGTTCGGCGCCTACACCCGCGAGGACCGGCCGATCCCCGACATCTATCACCACCCAGGTACGACCCGCCGCCTGGAGGTCCTGCACCAGGTGGCGCGGGAGCTCGGCGCGACCCCCAACCAGGTGGTGCTGGCCTGGCTCCTGGCGGACGGCCACGTGCCCATCGTCGGCGTCAGCTCGATGGCCCAGCTGGAGGAGGCCATCGCCGCGACGGAGCTCAAGCTGGACGACGACCTGAAGTCCCGCCTCGACACCCCCAGCTGAACGCGGGCGGCCCGGGGAGGGAAATTAAGCTCGGAGGATGCAGTTCGCGCCCAGCTTCCCCGTCATGCTCAGGACCGACGACGGCGTGCGCATCGACGCCGCGCACACCCCTCCCACCGGGAGCGCGGCGCGGGACGTCGGCATCGTGGTGGCGCACGGGTTCACCGGCTCGTGGCGGGAGCGGCCCGCCCGGCGGATCGTGCACGTGCTCAGCGCGTACGGCGGGGTGATCGCCTTCGACTTCCGCGGCCACGGCAGGTCCGGCGGCGAGAGCACGGTGGGCGACAAGGAGATCCTCGACGTGGCCGCGGCCGTCCGCCACGCGCGGGCGACCGGCTACCGCAGGGTCGCCGTGGTCGGCTTCTCCATGGGGGCCGCCGTGGCGGTGCGGCACGCGGGGCTGTGCGAGGGCGCGGACGCGGTGGTCGCGGTCAGCGGCCCGGCCCGGTGGTACTACCGCGGCACCAAGCCGATGCGCCAGGTCCACTGGATCATCGAGCAGCCCCTGGGCCGCTGGGCGGCCAGGATGGCGAAGCGGACCAGGATCGCCGTCGGCCGCTGGGACCCGATCCCGATGCCGCCGCACGAGGCCGCCGCGCTGATCTCGCCGACGCCGCTGCTGATCGTGCACGGTGACGCGGACGCGTTCTTCCCGCTCGATCACGCCCGGCAGCTGTACGAGGGCGCGCGGGAGCCGAAGGAGCTGTGGATCGAGCCCGGGTACGGCCACGCGGAGTCCGCGGCGACCCCCGAACTGGTCCGCAGGATCGGAAAGTGGATCTCCTCGAACTTTTCCTGAATAAAACACGTCTACCTAGGGCGGACAGCAGCAAACCGCCGGGAGAAGTCTCAGGGGTAAGCGATCCGCCCAGGCGATGGGCGTGGTTCATACTTCTCGTAGTCGGCTGATTGCCCAAGGTGGTCCACCGCAGGGTGGGCACCTAGCGTCGCGGGGGCGCGCTGGGTGCCATCCGCGTCACGACGAGGGCCCCGGCGCGTCGCCGGGGCCCTCGTCGTGACGTCAGCCCAGCCGGGCGATCGTCTTGTACTCCAGGTAGCCGGCCAGCCCTTCGGGGCCCAGCTCGCGGCCGAGCCCGCTGGCCTTATAGCCGCCGAACGGCGCGCCCGTCTCGATCATGTAGCAGTTGACGCCGTACGTGCCGGCGCGCACCTGGCGGGCCACGTCCATGCCGTGCTCGGTGTCGGCCGTCCAGACGGTGCCGGCCAGGCCGTAGTCGCTGTCGTTGGCGATCCGCACCGCGTCCGCCTCGTCCTCGTACGGAATCACCGCGAGGACCGGGCCGAAGATCTCCTCGCGGGCGATGCGCATGTCGTTGGTCACGTTCGCGAACACCGTCGGGGCGACGTACCAGCCGCGGTCGTGCGGGCGCTCCAGCCCGCCGACGACGACCTTGGCGCCCTCGTCCATACCGATCTTGATGTAGCCCTCGACCCGCTCCTGCTGCCGCCGGGCCACCAGGGGCCCGATGCCGGTGGCCGGGTCGGCGGGGTCGCCGACGGGCTGGGAGTTGACCATGTTCACGACCGCCTCGACGACCTCGTCGTAGCGGTTGCGCGAGGCCAGGATGCGGGTCTGCGCCACGCACGCCTGGCCGTTGTTCATCAGCGAGGCGATGGCCAGCATGCCCATCGAGGAGGCCAGGTCGGCGTCGTCGAGCACGATCGCGGCCGACTTGCCGCCCAGCTCCAGGCTGACCCGCTTGAGCTGCTCGCCGCAGATGGAGGCGATGCGCCGGCCGGCCGCGGTCGAGCCGGTGAACGCCACCTTGTCGACGCCCGGGTGCGACACCAGGTGCTCGCTCACCTCGCGGCCCGCGGGCACGATGTTGAGCACGCCCGCCGGCACCCCGGCCTCGCGCGCCATGTCGGCCAGCACGTACGCGTCGAGCGGCGTCTCGGGGGCCGGCTTGAGCACGATCGCGCAGCCGGCCAGCAGCGCGGGCGCGACCTTGGTCATCGTGACGAACTGCGGGACGTTCCACGGCACCACGGCCGCCACCACGCCCACCGGCTCGCGCCGGACGGTCACCGGGCCGAACACGCCGGGCCGCTGCTCCTCCTGCTCGAAGGTGGCGCCGTACTGGGCGTAGTACTGCAGCATGCCCAGCGGCTGCGGCGCCTGGGCGAGGTTGGAGAAGGTGATCGGCGAGCCCATCTCCTCGGTGATGAGCGCGGCCATCTCGCCCTGCCGCTCGGCGTAGATCTCGGCCAGCCTGCCGATGACGGCCGCCCGCTCGGCGAACGTCATGCGCGGCCACGGTCCGTGGTCGAACGCCTCGCGGGCGGCGGCCACCGCCCGGTCCACGTCCTCGGCGGTGCCGTCGGGGACCCGGCCGACGACCTCCTCGGTGTGCGGGCTGATCACGTCGATCGTGC
This sequence comes from Nonomuraea sp. NPDC049486, assembly GCF_040676925.1. Lineage (NCBI taxonomy): Bacteria > Bacillati > Actinomycetota > Actinomycetes > Streptosporangiales > Streptosporangiaceae > Nonomuraea > Nonomuraea sp. NPDC049486. Next base: position 164,817 of record NZ_JBFAPV010000007.1, on the reverse strand, counting down.
CGGTGCCCGCCGGGGTCACCCACTCGCCCCCGATGAACAGCTTGTCGTGCTGGCGCATGTCGTGAGCCTCCTGCCGGAACCGAATGCTTTCTTCGCAAGAGGACCGAATCATGTTCTGTCCGGGCACGCAAGAGGGGCACGGCACCCGGTGCCGTGCCCCTCTTCAGACCGTCAGCGCCGGCCGTTGAGCAGGTGCGCCATCGACCGCTTCACCAGGTCGGTCCTGGTGGCCTGGTCGAGCAGGCTCTCAGCGCCGAAGCCCAGGTAGACGGTGTCGCGGGTGGTGATGCCCGCGCCCTCCTCGAACACCTGGTCCGTGCGGGCCCAGTTGTTCACCGAGGCGGACGTGCCCTCGGGCGGGTCCGCCACCGTCCAGCCGCCCAGGTCGGACTCGAACGAGGTCTCCTCCGCCGTCGCGCCGTCCAGCGTGACGACCGCGTCGTCGACGAAGATGCCGGCGCCTTGGGTGGCCCAGTCGCTGACGTACGAGATCGAGACCTCGACCTGCTTGCCCGCGTACGGGGTCAGGTCGATCCGCCACTGCTGCCAGCCGCCGGAGTTGCCCGAGGCCGCGTTCCAGGAGCCGGAGGTGCCGGTCGGCTCGCAGTTCGGGCCCTGGTACCGCTGGGTGAACGGGTGGATGCTGCTCCACCCGGACTGGCAGCTGCTGCCGGTCGCCTGGGAGGTGTGGCCGTTGGCGTCGGGCAGCGTCGTCCAGTCGTCGCCGCCCGCCGTGCGCGCCTCCACCATGAAGAAGTCCCAGTCGGACTCGGTGTCGAGCGACGCCCAGAACGTCAGCTCGCCGCTCGACCGGCCGGTCAGGTCGACCGTCCTGCTCAGCCGCTTCCACGAGACGTCGGCGATGCCGCTGTAGACGTCCCAGGACCCGGTGTGCGGGTCGAACGGGGCGCCCGGCCGCTCCCACTTGATCGGCGCCGAGCTGGCGAACAGCGGGAACTTGTCCGCGGGCAGGATCGCCGAGGTGGCCACGAAGGCGTTGGTGTGCACGTCCGGCTCCAGCGTGCCCGCGAAGCCGTCGAACCCGCCGTTCACGCCCTTCACCGGGTACGGCTGGCCGGTGACCGGGTCGCTGCCCGAGTTGTCGAAGTACACGTACGCCCCCAGCCAGTACTGCTGGAAGTCGTTGAACACCGGGATGCACGGCGGGTCGCTCGGCGCCGAGCACTCCGGCTGGCCCGGCTGGTCGGGCTCGTAGTAGTAGGCGCCGTTGGCGTTGGCCGCGTACGACGGGTACTTGCCCGCGTGCATGACCTTGCCGCCCTCGTTCAGGTAGTCGCGGACGGCCAGCTCGGTGTCCACGCCCGCCAGGGAGGTGGTGCCGGGCACCTGGCCCGCGCTGCGCGGGATGATGTCGTCACCGGTCTCCCAGATGACGGCCTTGTAGTGGCTGAGCACGCCCAGCGGGTGCGGCGCCTTGCGCCCCATCTTGTCCATGTCGTACACGTCGGAGCTGTAACCGGCCGCCTGGAGCGCCTGGGCGTAGGCGCCGGCGTACTTCGCCTCGGTGACGCCCTGCGCCGGGCTCAGGCCGGTGACGTCCTCGGCGGCCAGCACGAGCACCTTGCCGCCGATGTCGTCGTGCACCTTGTACGTGAACGACTGGCTCTTCTTGCCCAGGGAGCTGAACCACACCTTGACCGTGTCGCCCGGCTTGGTGCCGGTGACCTCGCCGCGCAACCGGTGGTAGTAGCGGTCGTAGCCCTTGCCGTACCGCTCGCCGCCCTTCCACTCCTTGGTCAGCTTCACCCGCGTGCGGCCGTTGTCGACCTGGTAGTTCAGGAACACCGGGCCGAGCTTGCGCTTGGCGTTGACCTGGACCGTCTGGTTCTTGCCGTAGCTGACGTCGAACGGGTCCAGGACGAAGTCCGGCGTGGTGTTGCCCAGGTGGCTCACCGGCTCGACCGGGTTGACCGCCGACTTGGCCACGTCGAGCGCGAACGGCAGGTTCCTCTCGAACTCGGCCTGCACCAGCGCCTCGTCGTCGGGGAAGACGAAGCCGCAGCCGTCGCAGCCCTCGTTCAGCTCGGGCGTCCACGCCAGCGTGCCGTAGGTGGAGTGGGCGTGGTCGGTGGTCTCGCCGTTCGTGGTGTAGAGCTCGGCGCCCAGGTCCGGGTCGAAGCCGGGCACCGCCGGGTTCTCGTCGTCACCGGTCAGCGCCTGGTAGATCGGGTGGTCGGCGGTCTCCGTGGCGATCTGGAAACCCGACGGGTAGAGCAGCAGCGGGCCGTACGAGTGGTAGTTGAGCTGCATCTCGAACTTCACCCGCTTGAGCAGGCCGTCCATGGCCTTCGTCTCCGGCTCGCTGGCCGGGCCGGCGCCGCGGTAGGTCTCGCTGCTCGGGATCGAGGAGGAGCCTTCCTCGTCGTAGTGGAAGTTCGTGGGGAAGTTCCGGTTCAGGTCGACGCCGTCGCCGGTGGTGATCTGGCCGTCCCCGTTCACGTCACGCAGGTTCTTGCGCCACAGGCGGTTGCCCTCGGTGAAGGTGAAGTCGTAGCCGTCGGGGTTGGCGACCGGCACGAACCACAGCTCGGTCCGGTCCAGCAGGCTCCTGAGCTGCCTCTTGTTGGCCACCACGTGCTTGAGCAGCCGCATGTCCACCTCGGTGGCGATCCACTCGCGGGCGTGCTGGGTGGCGGAGTACAGGGTGGCGGGCTTGATGCCGTCGGGCAGCACCCTGGCCAGCGAGGTCACCTTGGCGGCGAGGATGTCCTGGCCGCGGAGCGTCTTGCCGATGGACTGGAGCTTGACGACGTCCTTGTTCTCGTCGGCGATCTTCCTGAGCTGGTCGGCGATGCCGCCGCTCTCGGAGTAGGACTTGTAGACGGTGTATCCGCTCGCCGCCTGGGCCTTGGCCGCCTGGAGCTGGGTCTGGCCCTGCGGGTTGCGTACGGGCGCGGGTTCGTGGCCGAGCTTCTCCAGCCCTTCGAGATCCTTCTGGGCGGCGGTGAGCTCGATGTGCTCCTTGCCGTTCCGGATCTCCTGCTGGACGACGTCGAAGCCCTTCTCCCTGAGGGCCTGGGCGGTGCCGAGCGGGCTGTCGAGCTGGTAGAGCTCGATCCGGTCGCCGGGTGGTAGCGGGTCCACGGACGCCTGGGCTTGCAGCGCGACCATGGACGTGCCTAAGCCGAGGATCACGGCCGTGACAAGGGTGAGTGAACGAGACACAGGTTCCTGCCCCTTCGCAGAGACGCGTACGATCGCCATCTCAATGGGACTTGACGATCCCGGCAAGACCCAATCTTTATTCCTGTCTTATTCCGGACAGCCAGGACAATCCTCACTAAACGGTCGCGAGTTGAGCCGTTAAGATGACAGCTTTCAAGATCATCTTCTATAGTTTCGGTCGTCTACGAGGGGAGGACGGGCGTGAAAGCCGGGCGCGTGGCCGTGTTCGCCATCGTCCTCGCCGGGCTGCTCGCGCTCCCCTCCGGGCGGCCGGCCGCCGCCGACCCCAGCCCGGCGGAGCTGCGCAAGCTCACCAAGCAGGCCTCCCAGCTCAACGAGCGCTACCGCGGCTCGATCCAGAGCCTGGAGGAGATCCGCATCCAGGCCAAGAAGGCCGTCGACACCTCCGGCTCACTGCAGAGGCGCCTGGCGGAGGCCCAGTCCGACCTGGCCGCGCTGGCCGAGACCTCCTACATCCTCGGCCCACTCGACACCACCCGCCTCTTCGGCACGGAGATCGACCCCTACAAGGCGCTCGGCCAGGCGGCCAACATGACTCACATGATCGAGGAGCGGGCCAACCGGGTCGCGGGCGTCGAAAGGCTCATCAAGGACGCCCAGAAGGCCAAGCTGCGGGCCAACACCACGATCAAGAAGCTCCAGAAGGAGATCAAGACCCTCCAGAGCAAGCGCCGCGACCTCGACAAACTGCTCGCCAAGTACGGTTTCCAGCAGCCCGGCAGCGCCGGCGGCCTGACCCAGCGCATGGTCAACGTGCGCGCCGAGGTCATGCAGAACTTCCCGATGCCGTACGGGGTCGGCTGCCTGCGCCCCGGTGACCCCGGCGAACACGGCAAGGGCCGGGCCTGCGACTTCATGATCTCCCGCGGCATGGCCAGTGGCGGCGAGGCCGACCGCGGCGACGCCCTGGCGGAGTGGCTCATCCGCAACGGCGACCGGCTGGGCGTGATGTACATCATCTGGAAGCAGCGCTACTACGACATCAGGTCGGGCGGCGGCTGGGATCCCATGTCCGACCGCGGCGGGGCCACCGCCAACCACTACGACCACGTGCACGTCTCAGTGTTCTGACGACAGGAAGTCCCTCAGCCAGGCGTAGGACGCCTTCGGGGTGCGTCTCTGGGTGGGGAAGTCGACGTGCACCAGGCCGAACCGCTGATGGTAGCCCTCCGCCCACTCGAAGTTGTCCAGCAGCGACCAGACGAAGTATCCCCGCACGTCCACCCCCTCTCGCCCGGCCCGGCGCATCGCCTCGATGTGCTGCTCCAGGAACGCGATCCGGCCCCGGTCGTCGACCACGCCGTCCGGCCCCGGCACGTCCTCCTGGGAGCAGCCGTTCTCGGTGACGTACACGGGCGGCAACCGATCGCCGTACCGGTCCTTCAGCCGTACGAGCAGCTCCCGCAGCCCGTCCGGCACCACCGGCCAGCCGAACGCGGTGGTCGGGTAGCCGGAGATCCCGGCGTCCTCCCACGGCAGCCCCTCGGAGGAGGGCGCGGCGATCCGGGTGGGGTTGTAGTAGTTGATCCCGATGCCGTCCAGCGGGGTCGCGATGACGTCGAGGTCCCCGTCGTGCACGAAGTCCAGGTTTGTCATCCCGTACGCCGACAAATCTGGGTATTTGCCGAGAAGCACCGGGTCGTTGAAGAGGCGGTTGTGCAGGACGTCGTACGCCCCCGCCGCCGCCAGGTCCGCCTCCGAGTCCGACGCGGGCCAGACCGGCGTGCAGTTGTTGGTGATCAGCACCTGCTCGGCCCCCGCCGCCCGCAGCGCGCCCGCCGCCAGCCCGTGGCCCAGCAGCTGGTGGTGCGCGACGGGCAGCGCGTCCAGCATCAGGGCGCGGCCAGGGGCGTGGATCCCCATCGCGTACCCGTACGCCATGTGCACGAACGGCTCGTTGAGCGTGATCCACATCCGCACCCGGTCGGCCAGCCGCCCGGCGGCCAGCGCGGCGTACTCGGCGAAGCGGTGCGCCGTGTCGCGGGCGAGCCAGCCGCCGCCGTCCTCCAGCGCCTGCGGCAGGTCCCAGTGGAACAGCGTCGGCACCGGTGTGATGCCCTCCGCCAGCAGCGCGTCCACCAGCCGGTCGTAGAAGTCCAGGCCCTCGGCGTTGACCGGCCCGCTCCCGGACGGCTGGATCCGGGGCCAGGAGAGCGAGAAGCGGTAGGCGTTCACCCCGAGCCCCGCCATCAGCGCGACGTCCTCCCGCCAGCGGTGGTAGTGGTCGCAGGCGACGTCGCCGGTGTGGCCGCTCCTGGTGCGGCCGGGCTCGCGGGAGAACGTGTCCCAGACGGACGGCCCCCGGCCGCCCTCGTCCGCGGCGCCTTCGATCTGGTAAGCGGCCGTCGCCGTACCCCACAGGAACATGCCCGGCTCCCTCTGCTTGAGTCCGGCTCATGTTAACCGAGACGCCCGCTACCTGCGGGTAATGCGCCAGGATGGGGACATGACGAGTACCTTGCGTCGCAGGCCGGCCCAGCGCCGCAGCCTGGAACGGGTGGAGCGGATGCTCGACGAGTGCGCGTTCCTGCTCGACGAGATCGGCTACGAGTCGCTGACCACCAAGGAGGTCGCCCGCCGCGCCGAGGTGCCGATCGGCACCTTCTACCAGTTCTTCCCCGACAAGCAGGGGCTGGTGCGGGCGCTGGCCCTGCGCAACCTCGAAGCGTTCCTCGGCCGCGTCACCGAGCGCATCAAGGAGCGCATCACCGCCGCCGACCTCGGCCACTGGACCGACCTGGTCGACCTGGCGATCGACGAGTTCGTGGCCATGAAGCGGACCACCCCGGGGTTCGCGGTGGTCGACTTCGGCGAGATCCTGCGCGCCCCCGGCGGCCCCGCCATCGAGGGCACCAACCGGATGCTCGACACCGCCCTGGAGAACAACGCGATCGTGGCCGACCGCCTGCGCGCCATCACCGTCGACCTGCTCGACGCCCCGGCCGGGCCGGCGTTCGACCGCGCGGTCCTGGTCACGGTCGAGGCCGCCGACGCCGTACTCAAGCTGGCCTTCCGGGTCGACCCCGACGGCGACCCCGACCTGATCGCCGAGTGCAAGCGACTGGCCCACGGATATCTCGCCGCCCACCTCCCCTGAGGCGTTTCTCCTGTATCTGACGGATCTTCCCGTAGAAGACAAGATCAAAGGCTTTTCGGGAAACCCCTCGGGCCGGCCGCCGTCATGCGTGCCTCCGGCCCGCTGCGCTCGCCGACCAGGGCGAGAACCGGACCGTCGGCACCGGCGCGTGCCAACGCGCGACTTCCCGATCAGGCCCACGTGAGGCTGTCGCCGCGGCCCTTCAGGCCGCGCGAGAAGCTGTCGCGCCCGCTCAAGCCTGGGACAGGATGTTGTGCGGCGGTTCCTCCCCTATGGCGTGCAGGATCGGCAGGGTGCACGCGCGGTGGCGGGCCGCCTCGTCGTGGTCGCCCACCGTGTCGGCGACGGCCGCGAGGCGGCGGAGCGCGGCGACGATCGCGCGCGGGTCACCGGCCTCCCGCGCCAGCGTCAGCGCGGCACCCGCGTGGCGGCGCGCCTCGTGCACCTCACCGGCCAGCAGCGCCAGGTCGCCCCGCGCCATCCGCGCTCCCGCCAGCGCCACCAGGTCGTCGTCGGCCGCCGCCGCGGCCTCCAGCTCGCCCAGGTAACGCCAGCCGAGCCCGCACCGTCCGTTCGCGAAGCAGACCCGCACCGCCGCGTTGTAACCCACCCCCAGCCAGTACGAGTAGCCCCGCGCCCGCAGCCCGTCCACCCCCGCCACGACAGGCTCCACCGCGCCGCGCGCGCACCCCAGCAGCACCTGCGCGCAGTCGGCCAGCTCCCCCGGCGCCCCGAGCGCCGGCAGCCGCTCCAGCGCGTCGTCCGGGCAGGACACCCCCATCGCCATCGCGGCCCTGACCAGCCGCAGCCCGCACGCCGCCTCCCCGCGCTCCACCGCCCGCCCCAGGGCGGCGCGGCACTCCGCCCTGAGTGCCCGCGCCCTGCGCAGGTGGCGCACCCGTTCCGGCCACGGCTGCCGCCGCGCCAGTGACGCCCCCTCATGACACTCCTCGTACGCCTCGCAGAGCGCCCTCAGGTGCCGGTCGCGCAGCAGGTCGTGCTCGCCCGCCTCCCGCAGGCGCTCGGCCGCGTACTCCTTGACCACCCCGCGCAGCGCGTACGACCCCGTCACCAATCGCGCAGCCACGAGCCGGTCGAGCAGCCGGGGCACCTCGGCCCGCCGCAGGATCCCGCCGTCGCCGCACACGGCCCCGGCCAGCGGCGCGTCGAACGCCCCGGCGAACACCGCCAGCCTGCGCAGCAGCACCCGCTCGCGGGGCGCCAGCAGCTCGTGCCCGAGCCGCACCACGGCCAGCACCTTGCCGGCCCCGTCGGCGGAGGCGGGCAGGAGACCGTGGCGCCCGCCGAGCCGGTCGGCGATCCGCCCGGGGCTCAGCGCGCACCCGGCGGCCAGCTCCAGCGCGAGCGGGATCCCGTCGAGCAGCCGGCACAGCCGCTCGACGTCGTCCGTCGGCGCGCCGGCGAAGAACTGCGGCATGTGGTCACCATCTGTGGCGAGAGGATCACTCTGACGTCACAGTGTGGCACCTTCCCTAGGTCAGCACCTCAGGGAAGCGGCCTCTCCAGTCCGCGCGTGTCACCAGAGGGGATCAACTAGACTTATAAGGTCGCGAGATCGCGCGGCCGGCCCCATCAATACAGAGCGAGAACTCATCATGCCTTTGAACAGCCGCGACGACCTGAGGAACATCGCGATCATCGCGCACGTCGACCATGGCAAGACCACGCTCGTCGACGCCATGCTCTGGCAGTCCGGGGCGTTCCGCGCCAACCAGGACGTCGATGACCGGGTCATGGACTCCAACGACCTCGAGCGCGAGAAGGGCATCACCATTCTCGCCAAGAACACCGCGGTGCGCCACGGCGGCATGACCATCAACATCATCGACACCCCCGGCCACGCCGACTTCGGCGGCGAGGTCGAGCGCGGCCTGTCCATGGTCGACGGCGTGGTGCTCCTGGTCGACGCCTCCGAGGGCCCGCTGCCGCAGACCCGCTTCGTGCTGCGCAAGGCGCTGTCGGCCAAGATGCCCGTCATCCTGTGCATCAACAAGGTCGACCGGCCCGACTCGCGTATCGCCGAGGTGGTCGACGAGGTCTACGAGCTGTTCATGGACCTCGACGCGACCGACGACCAGATCGACTTCCCGATCGTCTACGCCTCGGCGAAGGCGGGCCGCGCCTCGCTGGAGCGTCCCGGCGACGGCACCATGCCCGCGTCGGCCGACCTGGAGCCGCTGTTCGACATCATCAAGTCGACGATCCCGGCCCCGACCTACGACCCCAGCGCGCCGCTGCAGGCGCACGTCACCAACCTCGACGCCTCCTCCTACCTCGGCCGCATCGCGCTGTGCCGGATCCACCAGGGCCGGCTGACCAAAGGCCAGCAGGTCGCCTGGTGCCGCACCGACGGCAGCATCCAGCGGGTGAAGATCACCGAGCTGCTGATGACCGACGCGCTGGAGCGCAAGCCCGCCGAGGAGGCCGGCCCCGGCGACATCATCGCCATCTCCGGCATCCCCGACATCATGATCGGCGAGACGCTGGCCGACCCCGAGGACCCGCGCCCGCTGCCGCTCATCACCGTCGACGAGCCCGCCATCTCGATGACGATCGGCACCAACACCTCGCCGCTGGTCGGCAAGGTCAAGGGCGCCAAGGTCACCGCCCGCATGGTGAAGGACCGCCTCGACCGGGAGCTGGTCGGCAACGTGTCGCTGCGCGTGCTGCCCACCGAGCGGCCCGACTCGTGGGAGGTGCAGGGCCGCGGCGAGCTGGCGCTGGCCATCCTGGTGGAGCAGATGCGCCGCGAGGGCTACGAGCTGACGGTCGGCAAGCCCCAGGTGGTCACCAAGGAGATCGACGGCAAGGTGCACGAGCCGGTGGAGCGGCTCACGGTCGACTGCCCTGAGGACTACCTCGGCGCCGTCACCCAGCTCCTGGCCGTGCGCAAGGGCCGCATGGAACACATGACCAACCACGGCACCGGCTGGATCCGGATGGAGTTCGTGGTCCCGGCGCGCGGGCTGATCGGCTTCCGCACCGAGTTCCTCACCGAGACCCGCGGCACCGGCCTGGTGCACCACGTGTTCGAGGCGTACGAGCCCTGGTTCGGGGAGCTGCGCACGCGCGGCAGCGGCTCGCTGGTGGCCGACCGCTCCGGGCCCGTCACCGCGTTCGCGATGCTCAACCTCCAGGAGCGCGGCGCCCTGTTCGTCTCGCCCGGCACCGAGGTCTACGAGGGCATGGTCGTCGGCGAGAACTCCCGTTCCGACGACATGGACGTCAACATCACCAAGGAGAAGAAGCTCACCAACATGCGCTCCTCCACCGCGGAGGAGACGGAGAAGGTGATCCCGCCGCGCGTGCTCTCGCTGGAGCAGGCGCTGGAATTCATCCGCGAGGACGAGTGCGTGGAGATCACTCCCGACGCGGTGCGCATCCGCAAGGTGATTCTCGACGCCGCCACGCGGGGCCGCGCCGCGGCCCGCGCCAAGCGCGCCTGACCGTCCTTACTCCGGGTCACCCCGCCGTGTGGAGATTGTTTCTCCGGTACGGCGGAGTGGCCCGTAGTCATTTCTCCGGGCGGCGATTCGGGAATCCGGGAGCGGAGCACAGGTTCCCTGGTCGGAGGCTACGATGCGGAATCACGCATTTCCGCTTACCTCTCTAGTGAGGTGTGCCGTACCTGGAGAAGGGGAATTCAAGGGATTGGCGGGCTTTTACGCTCCGGAAATAGACAGAAGATGTCAAGACCGGAGCAATGTAATCACACCGTTACCCCATCGGAGAGAACAATCGGCCGGGCGAGTGAATCATCCAGACTGTGGAGAGGCTCCGAGCTGTTGCCGGGTTCGGGCTGGCCGTCATATCGATGGGCGCCATCATCTGGTGCACCATGGCGGCGGAGCCCGTGCCTCCGGCTGCGGTCCCGCCCTCGATGCTGGAGGGCGACTCGTGGAACCTCCCCGCCACCCGCGCCGAGCCCGGCGTCGAGCGTGACCGCGAGGCGTTCACCGAGGTGACCATCGCCCCGGCGAGCGCCGCCGATCTGGCCGGCGTGCCCGAGGGGCGGCTGGACGAGCGCCGGCGTCAGGTGAAGGTGACGATCGTGCACCGGATGCTGATGGACTCCACCGACAGCCTGGCCGGCACGCTCCGGCAGGGGGCCGAGTTCCCGCGCGGCATGCGGCGCTTCACCGACGACGGGTTCGGCGCCGTCAAGGTCAACGGCACCGTGCTGGCCCCGGCCTCCCGGCTGCCGCCCCTGCTCACCACCGAGGACGGCCGCACCACCGTGCGCTTCACCGTGACGCTGCTGCGGCAGGTGCGTCCTGAAGAGCTCATGCGCGTCGACTTCAACGCCCCCACCGCCCGGCCGCTGCTGGTCGTCCACCGCAAGGTGACCCTGCTGCCCGGCGAGTGGACCGTGCTGCGGGCGGCCTCGATCGAGCCCGACCGGGAGGAGCGGCAGCGGCTGGAGTTCACCGTCGGCGTCTACCCCGTGAGCGTCACGCTCGCGCAGGGCTCCTACGGCTTCCCCGACGTGCGGGAGGAGGACGACTTCTCCTGGGCGACCGCGCTCGGCGTGCTCACCGCGGTCGTGCTGGCGGCGCTGCTGCTGCGCGCGCTCGGCGGCGAGTGGTGGCAGCGGACGGCCAACCGGGAGCTGGCCGCCGGGCTGGCCCTGGCCGTGCCGGTGGTGCTGCTGCCGGCCGTGGCCGAGGAGTTCACGCTGCCCGCGTACGTGATGCTGTTCGGCGGGCTGCCGCTGCTCGCGCTGCGCCACGCGGTCCAGGTGCTGCCGACCGGGCCGCAGTGGACGCCACGTGACGCGCTCGGCGCGACAGGGGTGGGCGTCCTGCTGGCGGTCGGCATGCTGTCGTGGTCCTACCGCTACGGGCAGCTCCCCGGCGACACGCTGCTCACCGGGTCGGGTGTCGCCGCGGTCGCGGCCGCCGGGTCCGCGGTGGTGCTCAGCGCCGACCTCGGGGTGCGGATCGTGGTCGTGCGGCTGGCCGCCTTCGCGGCCGGCTCCGCGATCGCGCTGCTGGCCCTGGCCCTGTGGGGCAAGGCGCTGGCCACCCAGGTCTACCCGCCCGACAGCGTCCGGCTGCTGCTGGCGTTCTGCTGGGCGCTGATCCCGGTGGCCGCCGTCGCCGTGGCCATCAAGCAGTGGACGCGCGGCGCGGCCGTGGTCGCCGTCGTGGTGAGCCTGATGGTGCAGGGCTGGCCGAGCGAGTGGCTCGACGCCGGCTCGTGGAGCCGCGAGGTGCCTGGCCGGGTCGTGCCCCACATCGGCGAGCTGGAGCTGACCCCGGCGGTGCGCGGGGTGATGGGACTGCTGCTGCTCGGGTTCCTGTTGCTGGTGCTCCGGCTCAGGCGGCTCGGTTCGGCCCTGGACGCGACGCGGAGCTCCGCCGCCGAGGCCACGATGATCATCTGCCTGATGGTGGCCTACCTGGCCCCGCAGGGCAGCGCCACGCTGGGCGACATCAACGTGCCGCTGCCGATGCTCTCGATCACCGCGCTCATCGCCTGGGTGACGGCGCGCTGGCTGCTGACCCATCCGCACCCGTCGGTCGTCGAGCCGGGCGACCAGGAGGAGCACCGCGAGCTGATCAGGTCCGCGCTGCACCGGCGGCTGCTGCTGGCCTCCGAGCAGGAGCTCTACCGCGCCGGCCGGGGCCGCATCGGCACCGGCGAGCTGTCCATGGAGGAGTTCGGCAGGCAGCGCGACGGACTCGACGCGGCGCTGCGCCGGCACGGCGGCCACCCCGAGACCGCCTTCGCCACCGCCGCGGGCTGCTCCCCCTGGCACAACGGCGTCTGCGGGTTCGTCGTCAGCCTGCTGCTGAGCCTGCCCTTCCTCATCGTGTTCGGGGTGCCCGCCGGGGCCGACCTGAGCAGCTTCGTGTTCGAGGCCCGCTCGGTGATCGCGCTGCCCGCGTTCGGCTTCCTGTTCGGCTACTTCTACCCGCGCGTCCGCGGCACCCAGCCGATGACGAAGGCGCTTCACCTGATGGCCGCCGCGCTGGCCACCGAGCTGTCCGGCTACCTGTCGGCCCTCGCGGAGCCCGACCTGGGCGCGATGGACAAGGTGCAGGTGGTGGCCATCATCGTGGGCAAGGTGGCGCTGGTCTCGATCGGGCTCGGCCTCTACTGGGAGTGGCGGATCATGCACCTGGCCGGCGAGCCGTGGGCCAGGGTGCGCAACGTCCGCAGCCTGCGCAGCCTCGCGACGCCGCTGCTGGCCATCGTGATCGCGGCGGTCACCACCGCCGCCACCTCGGCCGCGGGCCAGACCGTCGACCGCATCCTCAGGGGAGACGAGACCTCCCAGCAGCCCTGATCAGGGCCTGCGCGGCAGCTCGCTCCCCCGTACGTGCGCGCAGAGCCATTCGATGAGCGGCCGGAAGTCGCGCCAGCAGGCGCGCACCCGGTCGGCGGCCCGCGCGGTGTGCACCCACGGCTCCGGTTCGAACCGGCGGCTCGCGTAGAGCGACCTGTGGCGCAGCAGGTCGAGACGCGGATGGTCCTCCGGCACGCCGCGCGGCCGGGTCTTGAGCCGCTCGCCGCCGCGCTCGTAGCCGGCGGCATCGAGCGCGGCCACCACGGTCTCCAGCGGCTTGCCGGTCTCGTCGTGGTCGACGGCCGCGCGGAAGCGGGCCACCTGGTCGGGCGCCTGCGAGAACAGGCCGCCCGCGGCCTGGACGCCGGCCGCGCTGACCTCGGCGTAGAACCCGATGCCGGGCATCAGGTCGATGAAGACGCCCTGATGGGTCTTGTACGGCGACTTGTCCTTGGCGTAGCGGACGTCACGGTACGGGCGGAACAGCTTGGCGTCGCCGAACTCCTCGGCCAGCTCGTCGGCCAGGGCCAGCATCGGAGCCCGCACCGCGTCCTCGTACAGGTGCTTGTGGCGGGAGAAATAGGTCTTGGAGTTGTCCGCCTCAAGTCCCTCGTAGAACAGGAACGCCTCGTCCGGGATGCCGGTGAAACCCATGGCGCCCAGCCTGCCATGCCGGGCCCGCGGTCACGGCTTCGGCTCCGCCGCCAGGTAGCGCCGCCCCGGCTCCGGCGGCGTCTCGTAGAGCTCGCTCACCGTCACCAGCCGGTAGCCCTTGCGGGTGAGCGTCTCGATGATCCGCGGGACCGCGTCGACGGTGGTGCGGTGGATGTCGTGCAGCAGCACCACCGAGCCGGGCCTGGCCCGGACCGCGCGCTTGGCCACGACGGCGGGCACCCGGTCGCGCCAGTCGTGGGTGTCGACGTTCCACAGGATCTGCGCCAGCCCGCGCCGCCGGGACTCCTCGGCGACCGTGCGGTCGGTGGACCCGTACGGCGGCCGCATCAGGTGCATGCGCACCCCGGTCACCGAGCGCACCAGATCACCGGTGCGCTGGAGCTCCTGGGCGATCAGCCGGCGCGGCAGGGTGGTGAGCTCGGTGTGGGTCCAGGAGTGGTTGCCGAGCTCGTGCCCCTCGCCGGTGATACGGCGCAGGAGGGCGGCCCCGCCGGGAGCGGCCACCATCTGACCGACCACGAAGAACGTGGCCCGCGCGTCGTGCTCGCGCAGCACCTGGAGCAGCCGGGCGGTGTCGGCACCAGGCCCGTCGTCGAAGGTGAGTGCCACGCACCGGCCGCACTCCGTGGGGCGGGCGGGCCAGTCGCGCTGCATCGAGGTCAGCCGCCTGGCCAGCGCCTCCGGGTCGGCGGAGGCGGCGGGGCGCTCCGGCGCGGCAAGGGGCACCCGTGCGGGTGGCTGGGCCGCGCATCCCGTCACCGCCGCCAGCACCAAGACCGGCGCCACCCCCCACGCGCGCATGTTCCCCCCGGTGGCACGCCAACGGGGGCATCACGGATAGTCGCCGGCAGGCCGCCCCCGCGAGTCCCTGACCAGCTCTTCCCACCATGATGGGATATCAGCCTGCAACTCCTTGTAGCGACGCGCCACTCTTAGGGCACATCCGGCCGGATCGGTACCGAGATGGCGGCGTTTCACCGGGCCTTCCCGCCAACGGTAGAACCCGTCCCGGTAGCGCACGACGAGCCCGATCCAGACGGAGAGGGTCACACCGTCGCCGATCTCGTACGAGGTGGTCACGCCCAGGCCGTGCAGCTCCGCTCGGAGCTTCTCCGTCACCGCGCGGGACTCACTCACCCATTACCCCCTGCCGACGGTCCGTCGCACACGAAGAGGTGTACCCACCCACAGCTCACAGTCGTCAAGAAGTTTCACAGCCGGGAGTCGGCGTCAGTGGTCGGCCACCTCGCGCGGCTCCGCCACGACCATGATGAACCGCAGCTCGCCGTCGCCTTCGTTGGCGTAGCGATGCGCCCTGTCGGCGGTGAAGAGCACCGCGTCGTCGGTGCCGATCACGTGGCTCTTGCCGTAGACGGTCAGGGTCAGCTCGCCCCGCAGCACGGTCAGCATCTCCCTGGTGCCCGCCGGGTGCGGGTCGCCGTCGTGGTGTTCGCCGGGCGCCAGCCGCCAGTCCCACAGCTCCAGGATCATCGGCGAGTCCGCGCCGACCAGCAGCCTGGCCCGCACGTCGCCCTGGTCGAAGGTGACCGCGTCGGCCTTGCCGACGATGCGGACCACCGGGACGTCGCCGACCTCGACCAGCCGGGCGACGGTCACGCCCAGGGCGGAGGCGATCCGGGTGAGGGTCGACACGCTCGGGTTGGTCCTCCCCTGCTCGACCTGGACGAGCATGCCCCGGCTGACGCCTGACCGGGCGGCCAGCGCGTCCAGGGTGAGCCCGCGATGGGCCCGCTGGGCGCGCACGTTGCTGGCGATGGCCTGGGTGATCAGCTCGGTGTTCTCCACCCTTGTGCAGTGTAGTGGAAAGAGTTTGCACCACAGTGCACTCTGTGTGGTGTACTAGGAGTGCAATATATTGAACCAAGGGATGGTGAGACGTGATCGCGGTGATCCTCGCGACCGCCAGCGCGGTGGTCTACGGCACGGCCGACTTCTTCGGCGGCCTGGCCACCCGACGATCGCGGGTGCTCGCCGTGGTCGCGCTCTCCCAGCTGGCCGGGCTCGCGCTGATCCTGGCCCTGCTGCCCGCGCTGCCCGGCGCCTTCGACGGCCGGGCCGTGCTCTGGGGGCTCGGCGCCGGGCTGTCGGGCGCCGCCGGCCTGGTGCTGTTCTACCGGTCGCTGGCCACCGGCGTGATGTCCGTGGTGGCGCCGACCACCGCCGTGACCTCCGCGGCGCTGCCCGTCGGGTTCGGGCTCCTCCAGGGTGAGCGTCCCGAGGCCACGGCGCTGCTCGGGGTGGCGCTGGGGCTGGGCGCGGTGCTTCTCATCAGCCAGGACCGGTCCGGGAGCGCGAGCGGGTCGGCGAGTTCGGTGCTCACGGCGCTGGCCGCCGGCGCGGGGTTCGGCGGCTTCTTCATCCTGCTCGCCATGGCCTCGGCGGAGTCCGGGCTCTGGCCGCTGGCCGGCGCCCGGGTCTCGTCCATCAGTCTGGTGCTCCTGCTCGCGCTGGCCACCCGGCGGGCGCTGAAGCCGGCGTCCGGCTCGCTGGGCGTCATCGTCGCCGCGGGGGTCCTCGACATGGCCGCCAACGTGCTCTACCTGCTGGCCCAGCGGCAGGGCATGCTGAGCCTCGTGGCGGTGCTGGTCTCTCTCTACCCGGCCAGCACGCTGCTGCTGGCCAGGCGGGTGCTCGGCGAGCGGCTGCACGCGATCCAGCTCGCCGGCGTGGCATGCGCGCTGGGCGCGGTGGCGCTCATAGCCGTCGCGTAGCACGCGGGCGGCTCCGCGACCTCAGGCCGCGCTCGGCGCGGCCTCGCGGACCGCGCCCTCCTCCCGGGCGTACTCCTCCAGCATGCCGCGCAGCTGCCTGCGCCCCCGGTGCAGGCGGGACATCACGGTGCCGATGGGCGTGCCCATCCGCTCGGCGATCTCCTTGTAGGCGAACCCCTCGACGTCGGCGAGGTAGACCGCCACCCGGAAGTCCTCGGGTAGCGAGCGCAGCGCGTTCATCACCACGCTGTCGGGCAGCCGGTCGAGCGCCTCGGTCTCGGCCGAGCGCAGCCCGGTCGAGGTGTGGGACTCGGCGGCGTGCAGCTGCCAGTCCTCGATGTCCTCGGCGGCCGACAGCTTGGGCGAACGCTGCTTCTTGCGGTAGTCGTTGATGAAGTTGTTGGTGAGGATCCGGTGCAGCCAGGCCTTGAGGTTGGTGCCCTCGCGGAACTGGTGGTAGGACGTGAAGGCCTTGGCCACGGTCTCCTGCACCAGGTCCTCGGCATCGGCGGTGTTACGGGTCAGACGCATGGCGGACGCGAACAGCTGCGACGTCACGGGCACGACATCGCGCTCGAACCAGTCTTGACGCTGCTCTTCGGTCATCGTGATCAAATCATTCCCCCTTGCGCTATCCCCCGTTCGGCACCAGCCGACTGACAGCGGTTCCATCGTCGCAGGCCCCGCGTAAGGGCCGCGTTAGGGGTTCCGCGCTGGTCAGAGAGGTGAACAGTCCCTGCGCTCGCGGCGTGCGACATCACGTCCACGGCTGGACAAGTTTCATAATCATAACATCATCCGCTCAATTTCGTGGAAAATGTGGCGGGAATCACATGGGATAGCGTATGGGCATGGATTTCGTGGACCGCCACGCTCCGGCGACACGCCAATGGGTGGCCGAGGCCGTCCGCAAGGTGGAGGCCGACGCCAACCGGAGTTGTGATACGCACCTGCACGTGTTCCCGCTTCCCTCGGAGTGGGAGGTAAACCTCTACCTGAAAGACGAGTCGGTGCACCCCACCGGTTCACTCAAACACCGGCTCGCCCGGTCTCTTTTCCTGTACGGCCTGGCCAACGGGTGGATCGGCCCCACGACCACGATCGTGGAGGCGTCCAGCGGTTCGACCGCGGTGAGCGAGGCCTACTTCGCCCGGCTGCTCGGGCTGCCGTTCATCGCGGTCATGCCGGCCGCCACCTCGCCCGAGAAGATCCACCTGATCGAGTTCTACGGCGGCAAGTGCCACCTGGTCGGCGATCCGGGCGCGATCTACGAGGAGTCCCGCCGGCTCGCGGCCGAGACCGGCGGCCACTTCATGGACCAGTTCACCTACGCCGAACGGGCGACCGACTGGCGGGGCAACAACAACATCGCCGAGTCGATCTTCGACCAGATGCTCATGGAGCCGCACCCCGAACCCACCTGGATCGTGGTCGGCGCCGGCACCGGCGGCACCAGCGCGACGATCGGCCGCTTCATCCGCTACCGCCGCTACGCGACCCGCCTGGCCGTCGCCGACGTGGAGGGCTCGGCCTTCTACCCCGGCTGGGTCTCCGGCGATCCCGAGGTCACTGCCCCGGGGTCACGGATCGAGGGCATCGGCCGGCCGCGCGTCGAGCCGTCGTTCCTGCCGACGGTGATCGACCGCATGATCGCGGTGCCCGACGCCCGCTCGATCGCCGCCATGCACTGGGTGCGCGAGGTCACCGGCCGCGACGTGGGCGGCTCGACCGGCACCAACGTCGCCGCCTGCGTGGAGCTGATCAAGGAGATGCGCGGCGCCGGGGAGCGCGGCAGCATCGTCACGCTGATCTGCGACAGCGGCGACCGCTACCGCGGCACCTACGGCAACCCCGCCTGGCTGGCCGGCCAGGGCCTCGACATCGAGCCCCACCTCGCCGACCTGCGCGCCTTCCTGCCGTCCTAGGCGAGCTCGGCCAGGGCCTCGCCGATCTGGTCGTCCTCCGGAGCCAGAGCGGCGGCGTGCCGGAGGTCGGCGCGCGCCGCCTCCACGTCGCCGAGCGAGCGCAGCGCGTAGGCCCGGTTGAACCGCACCTCGGCCCCGTCCTCCAGTTCGACCGCCCTGGTCAGGTCGGCCACCGCCGCGTGCGCGTCGCCCTCCTCGAACGCCAGCGCCCCGCGCCCGGCCCAGGCCGCGGCCAGCTCCGGCGCCCGTTCCAGCGCCGAGTCGAACGCCTTGCGCGCGCCCACCAGGTTGCCCTGCGCCGTCTCGATCTGCCCCAGCACGCTGAGCAGGAACGGGTTGCCCGGATCCCGCTCGACGTCCGCCTTGGCCCGGTCGAACTCGTCCATGGCCACCAGCAGCCCGGCCCGGTTGACGTACGCGTCGGTGAAGCCGGGATCCAGCTCGACCGCGTGGTCCAGGTCGGCCAGCGCGCCCGCCAGGTCGCCGCGCCCGTACCGCACCTCCGAGCGGTTGTAGTACGGCTCGGGGAAGGGCGGCCCGGCCCGCATGGCGCTCTCGTAGTCGGCCTCCGCCTCGTCCAGCCGCCCCAGCCTGTATCGCAGGTTGCCCCGGTCCACGTAGTAGTCGGGATAGCCGGGATCGGCCGCGACGGCGGCGTCCAGATCGGCCAGCGCCGCCTCCGGGTCGCCGAGCACGGCCAGCAGCTGCGCCCGGTTGGCCCGCAGCACCAGCCGGTGGATCGGATGGCCCGGCGCGAGGTCGCGCTCGCCCAGGTCGATGGCCTCCTGGACGAGCCGCATCGCCTCGCCGGCGCGGCCCAGGCGGACCTGCACGAGCGCCTTGCCGTTCAGGTCGAAGCCCAGGTGGAACGCCCGCTCGCGCCGGTCGGGCAGCAACGAGGTGAGCGCGACGGCCTGGTTGATCCAGGCCAGCGCCTCCTCAGGGTCCCGCCTGCCGGGGTCGTGGTGCCTGACCAGCAGCATCGCGGTCGCGTACGCGGCGGTCGCGAG
This sequence comes from Nonomuraea sp. NPDC049486, assembly GCF_040676925.1. NCBI lineage: Bacteria > Bacillati > Actinomycetota > Actinomycetes > Streptosporangiales > Streptosporangiaceae > Nonomuraea > Nonomuraea sp. NPDC049486. The sequence continues at coordinate 145,858 of NZ_JBFAPV010000007.1, read as the reverse complement.
GTTCTTGGGGTCGGTGCTCGCCCGCCGGCCGCGGTCGAGCAGCTCGCGCGCCTCGTCCTCGCGGTCGAGCGCGGCCAGCGCGGTGGCGGCCCGGTGCGCGAGCGTCCACCACTGCGCGCCGCCTTCAGGCAGCGTGGGCAGCAGCGCCGCCCCGGCCTCGGCCATCGCGTGGTGGAAGCCCTCGTTGCGGTATCGGTCCAGCTCGGGCCCGAGCGCGTACGAGGGAGCCGGGTGCGAAGGCCCCGACGGCTCGCGGACGATCGCCAGGCCGGGCACCCGCCGTTCGAGCACGTCCAGCAGCTGGAGGTCGGTGGGGTCGGCATGCGCGGTGTTGGCGACCCGCAGCTCCATCGGCCCCGCGGCCGTCAGATGACCGCGGACGAACTCCGCCAGCCCGTTCGCCAGCCGCAGCGTGCGCAGCGGCGCGGGCACCAGGATGCGCTCACCCTGGGGCAGCCGGTCGGCCAGCGTCACCCGCCGGGCGGGCACCCGGTCGCGCAGCGCGGGCGCCACCGTCCTGATCTCGATGTCGTAGGCGGCGATCAGCTCGTCCCCCGCCTCGGGGACGAGCGCGTGCATGAGCGCGGCTCCGAAGGTGTAAGGGCCCCGGAGACCACGATGGGCGTCGAAAAAGATCCTTTTCAGAATCGTCGCTCCCCTGGCGAGCAGAAAACACCGCAATCACGGTCCGAAAAACCGGATCGCGAGAAAAAGCGGGAGCGGCGCCCCCGTCCGCTGGCGCCGCGCCCTCTGCCATGGAGGAGGTCAGGCGGCGTGCTTCGGCGTCGCCGCCCCGGCCAATTTGACGGTCCCCGGCTTATGGACCACGACCTTCTTCATGTTCGGCCTTTCCCGATCAATGACAGACAGATCGTCCAATATCAACACGGCTTCCGTCGGACGACAAGAGCTAACGTGAAAAGGATTATTTCCTAATTAGTGACCTTTTAGTCGCCAAGGATGGCCTCCACGAACACCTCGGGGTCGAACGGCGCCAGATCGTCCGGCCCCTCGCCCAGACCCACCAGCTTGACCGGGACGCCCAGCTCCCGCTGGACGGAGATCACGATGCCGCCCTTGGCCGTGCCGTCGAGCTTGGTCAGCGCGATGCCGGTGATGTTGACCACCTCGGCGAACACCTGGGCCTGGCGCATGCCGTTCTGGCCCGTGGTCGCGTCGAGGACGAGCAGCACCTCGTCGACGGTCGCCTTCTTCTCGATGACCCGCTTGACCTTGCCCAGCTCGTCCATCAGGCCGGTCTTGGTGTGGAGGCGGCCGGCCGTGTCGACGATCACCACGTCGGCCTTCTCCTCCATGCCCCTGGCGGTCGCGTCGAACGCCACCGAGGCCGGGTCGCCGCCCTCGGGGCCGCGCACCACGTCGGCCCCCACCCGGTCGCCCCAGGTCTGCAGCTGGTCGGCGGCCGCGGCGCGGAAGGTGTCGGCCGCGCCGAGCACGACCTTCTTGCCGTCGCCGACCAGCGAGCGGGCCAGCTTGCCGGTGGTCGTGGTCTTGCCGGTGCCGTTGACGCCCACGACCAGCACCACCGCCGGCCGCTCGCCGTGCTTGGCGATGTGGAGGCTACGGTCGAGGTCGGGGTTGATCTGGATGAGCAGCTGCTCGCGCAGCAGCTCGCGGACCTCCTGAGGGCTGCGGCTGCCGAGCACCTTGACCTTGGTGCGCAGCTCCTCGACCATGGCCTGGGTCGGCGCGACGCCGACGTCGGCCGTGATCAGCCGCTCCTCGATCTCGTCCCACACCTCGTCGTCGAGGCGGTCGCGGGACAGCAGCTCCAGCAGGCCGCGGCCGAGCGCGCTCTGCGACTTGGCCAGCCGGGAGCGCAGCCGCACCATCCGGCCGGCCGACGGCGGCGGCACCTCCAGCTCGGGCGCCTTGACCATCGGCTCGGCGGGCTTGGCCGGCGGCGGAATGGTCGTGGTCGCGCCTTCGGCCTCCTCCGCCGGGGGCCGCTTCTCCTCCTCCTCGGGAAGAGGCGGTGCCTCCGGGGGCGGCGGCGGGGCCGCCTTGCCTCCCGGCCGGAAGAGCAGGAACAGGCCACCTGCCGCGATGAGGGCGACAAGGACCACGATCACGATCACGCCGAGGTAACCATCCACAAGATGTCAGTTTTCCAGATGGACCGGCATGGTCAGGACCAAGGGCGCGCCGATCAGGCGGGCTCTCGCTCCCGCAGGCGCTGGCTGACCACCTGCGTCACACCGTCACCGCGCATCGACACGCCGTAGAGCGCGTCGGCTATCTCCATCGTGCGCTTGTTGTGGGTGATGACGATCAGCTGCGAGCTCTGCCGCAGCTCCTCGAAGAGCTTCAGCAGCCGCTGGGTGTTGGTGTCGTCGAGCGCGGCCTCGACCTCGTCCATCACGTAGAACGGCGACGGCCGCGCCTTGAAGATCGAGATCAGGAACGCCACCGCCGTCAGCGACCGCTCGCCGCCCGACAGCAGCGACAGCCGCTTGACCTTCTTGCCCGGCGGCCTGGCCTCGACCTCGATGCCGGTGGTGAGCATGTCGCCGGGCTCGGTGAGCACCAGCCGGCCCTCGCCGCCGGGGAAGACCCGGGTGAAGATCTGCTCGAACTCGCGCGCGACGTCCTCGTAGGCGGAGGCGAACATCAGCTCCACCCGCTCGTCGACCTCCTTGACCACGGTCAGCAGGTCGCGCCGGGTCTTCTTCAGGTCCTCCAGCTGGGAGTTGAGGAAGGCGTGGCGCTCCTCCAGCGCCGCGAACTCCTCCAGGGCCAGCGGGTTGACCTTGCCGAGCTGGTTCATCTGCCGCTCGGCGGTGCGGGCCCGCTTCTCCTGCTCCTCGCGCACGTACGGGACGGGCGGGTCGCCCGGCACCGGAGCGGCGGGGCCGTACTCGGCGACCAGGGCCTCCGACTCCACCCCGAACTCGTCCATCGCCCGCCGCTCCAGCTGCTCCAGGCGCATGCGCTGCTCGGTGCGGGCCACCTCGTTGCCGTGGACGCGGTTGACCAGCTTGTCGAGCTCCTGGCCCAGCTCGCGGACACGCAGGCGGACCTGCTTCAGCTCGGCGTCGACGGCCACCCTGGCCAGCTCGGCCTCGTCGCGCTCGCGGGCGGCCAGCCCGACGGAGCCGGCCAGGGCTGTCAGGACCCTCTTGGCGCCCGTGCTGACGGCCTGGGCGACCGCCGCCTGCTCACGCCTCCTGGCGCGCTGAGCGGCCGCCTGGGCGCGTTCCTGGCGTTCGCGCTGCGCTGCCCGCAGCAGGCCGTCGGCGCGGCCCTCCATGCCCTTGACGCGTTCCTCGGCGGTGCGGACCTGCAGGCGGCTCTCCATCTCGCGCCGGCGGGCGGTCTCGGACACCGTGGCGAGCTCGTCGCGCCGGTCGGTGGTCGGCTCGCTCTCCAGCTCCTGCGCGTATTCGGCCTCCGCGAGCCGGATCTCCAGCTCGGACAGCTCCTCCAGGCCCTCGGCACGGGCCTCCTGCGCGGCGGCGACGCTCCGGCCGAGGCGCTCGGCCTCGTCACGGGCGGCCTGGGCGGCGGCCTCCAGCTGGGCCAGCCGCCTGGCGACCGCCGCGGTGGCCTGGTCGGCCTCCCGCTGGCGGGCCCTGACCTGGTCGAGCATGCCCTGGGCCGCGTTCGCCTGCCCCTGGGCGGCGCCGGCGGCGGACTGCGCCTCGCTCACCGCGGCCTGCGCGGCCTCCAGAGCCGCCTGGGCGGCGTGCTCGGCCGCGACCGCCTCCTCCAGCCCCGCGGCCGTCTCGCCCGCGCGTGTCCCGGCGTCCTCCAGATCGGCGACGGCGTCGTCGAGTGCCGCCCTGACCTGCAGCACGGACGTGCCGCCCTCGGACCCGCCGGCGGCGACGTGCGCCCCCACCAGGTCGCCGCCCGTCGTGACGGCCCGCAGCCCCGGATGCTCCTCGGCCACCCGGCGCGCGGTCTCGAGGTCGGCCACCACCACGACCCCCGCCAGCACCCGGTCCAGCGCCGCCCGCAGATGCGCGGGCACGGTGACGAGCTGAGCCGCCCACCGCCCCCCACCCGGCGCCTCCCCCGCTCCACCGTCACTCACGCCTTCGCCGCTCTCCGGATACGCGGAAAGCACCTCGGAACCGCCTGGCCCGGCACCGCCGTTCTCCCCGGTCGCGGAGAGCGCCACGGCGCTCCCACGGACGGAGGGCGTGTCGTCGGGGGCCGCCACCAGGAGGGTGGCCTGGCCGGCGTCCTTGACGCGCAGCAGCTCCAGGGCGTTCACCGCGGTGGCGACCGACTTGACGGCGATGGACTCGGCGACCGGCCCGAGCGCCGCCGCGACGGCCGGCTCCGCACCGGGGGTGACCTGCATGACCGCCGCCAGCGGGCCGAGCACGCCCGCCAGGTCGGTCTCCAGCAGGGCCGCGCCCCCGTCGCCCTTGGCCAGGCCCAGCTCCAGGGCGTCGCGCCGGGCGCGCAGCGCCGCCACGGCCTGCTGGGCCTCCTGGTCGGCGGACCTCGCCGTGCCGACGGCCGCTCGCGCGGCCCTGAGCGCCGCTCGCGGGCCCTCCAGCGCGGCCTCGGCGCCCATGACGGCGGCCCGCGCCTCCTCGGCGGCCGCCCTGGCCTGCTCGACCCGCTCCTGGGCGGTGGCGAGCTCCTCGGCCAGCGCCGGATCGATCTCGGGCTGCTCCAGGCGCTGCGCCTCCAGCTCCTCGCGGGCCAGCCGCTCGCGCTCGACGGCCCCGGCCACCGACCGCTCCAGCCGCCCGATCTCCTCCTCGGCGGCCCGTGTCCGGCTCCGTACGGAGTCGACCTGGCCGCGCAGCTTGGCCAGGCCCTCGCGGCGGTCGGCGGCGGCCCTGGCCGCCATCGCCAGCCGGCGCTCCTCGGCGGCCAGCTCGGCCTCGGCGTCGGACCGCTGCTGAACCGCCTCCTCCAGCAGCTCCTGGGCCTGCTCCAGCTCGGCGCGCAGGATCAGCTCGCGCTCGCGGACCTCGGCCGCCTCGCGTTCGAGGTCTTCGGGGTCGCGGCCGCGGCGCTCGATGGCGGCGGCGTCGAGCGCGTGGCGGTGGCGTTCGGCGGCGAGCTGCTCCAGGCCGGAGATGCGCTCGCGCAGGGAGGACAGCCGGAAAAAGGTCTCCTGGGCGGCGGCCAGGCGCGGCTGGGTCTCGGCCTCGGCCGCGTCGAGCGCGGTCTCGCGCTCCTGGGCCTCGGCCAGCGCGGTCTCCACCTGGGAGCGCCTGGTCAGCACCGCGGCCTCGTCGGCGGCCTCGCGCTCCAGCCTGGCCCGCAGCGTGCAGACGTCGTCGGCGAGCAGCCGCAGCCGGGCGTCGCGCAGGTCGGCCTGGATGACGGCGGCCTTGCGGGCGATCTCGGCCTGGCGGCCCAGGGGCTTGAGCTGGCGGCGCAGCTCGGTGGCGAGGTCCTGGACGCGGGTCAGGTTGGCCTGCATCGCGTCGAGCTTGCGCAGCGCCTTCTCCTTGCGCTTGCGGTGCTTCAGCACGCCCGCGGCCTCTTCGATGAACGCCCGCCGGTCTTCGGGCCCGGCGTGCAGCACGGCGTCGAGCTGGCCCTGGCCGACGATGACGTGCATCTCACGGCCGATGCCGGAGTCGGACAGCAACTCCTGGATGTCGAGCAGCCGGCAGGTGTCGCCGTTGATCGCGTACTCGCTCTGCCCGGACCGGAACATCAGCCGGCTGATCGTCACCTCGGTGTAGTCGATGGGCAGCGCGCCGTCGGTGTTGTCGATGGTGAGCGTGACCTCGGCGCGGCCGAGCGGCGGCCTGGACGAGGTGCCGGCGAAGATGACGTCCTCCATCTTGCCGCCGCGCAGCGACTTGGCGCTGTGCTCGCCCATCACCCAGGCGAGGGCGTCGACGACGTTGGACTTGCCGGAGCCGTTGGGACCGACCACACAGGTGATGCCGGGCTCGAAACGCAGGGCGGTCGCGGAGGCGAAGGACTTGAATCCGCGCAGCGTGAGGGTCTTCAAATACAAGCGCGGGCCCCCTTCTCCCTGGACGGACTCCGGGAAAGACTACTGGTCCCGACTGCCCGTCGCTCGCGGGTGCAGTCGAGACCAGCCGGATCCCTGTCGAGAAGGTACGAAACTGTCTCGAATCAGAACTTGTGTCGAATTAGACCAAATAACGAGGGACGCCTCTCCGAGACGTCCCTGGATCTTGCGCTCCGATCACTCTCAGGTGAGTGCCGGCTCGCGCTCCTGCATGCGACTGAGCGCCTCATCGCGGGTTTGCGCCGCAAGAGCGTCATTCTGGGCCTGAAGTCGGATGAGTTCTGCCTCCAGGTCACGGATGCGCTGCTGCAGGCGGCGCATCTCCGAGACCATACGAGGGTCAGGACCGCCGACGTGGCCGAGTAGAGCCTTCGCCATGGTAAAGGGTCCTCCACGCTGAGTGACCAGACTGGTTCGCGCACTTCTTTATTCCGCGGGAGGGGTGCGCGTGGTACCTAACAAGAGTCGCACCGGCAGTGTGGGCGGTCAAGTCGAAGCGACTGTTGGAACCCACCCGCAGGCACTCCCGACATATAACTATACCCTATTTGCGCGGTTTAACGAAACCGCCTACCTCTCCACAAAACCGCCCAAACTACCTCGGGGTTCGCTCCAACGTTCCACTACTCCATCGACTCTTCCCGGCGTGTCGCAACCTCGGAGCAGCTCCAGGAGCTTGACGCAGGCGTCGCGCGGCCCTTCGGCCACGACCTCCACCCGGCCGTCGTCGGTGTTCCTGGCCCATCCTGCCAGGCCGAGCTCCAGCGCCCTGGCTCTGGTCCACCAGCGGAACCCGACTCCCTGCACCCGCCCCCGCACCCAGGCCGTCAGCCGCACGTCGTCCATATCACCCGCTGTGTCTCCACCAGTGTCCTCAGCCGCGTCTCCTGCGGCTCCTCCCGCGCCGGGCCGTCAAGCCACCATCGGCCCGGCCACCGCCGCTTGCCCGGCCGCCGCGGCGCCGAACGCCCGGATCACCGCTGTTTCCGCCTCCTTGACCCAGGCCAGCCCGAGTATCGACGGAGGCAGCCCGGTGACGGGCACGAAGCTCACGTCGGGGCGCCGGTGGTGAGCGGCCGTCGGCGCGCAGAACAGCATGCCACCCCGGCCGAGCGCCACCTGGGTCAGCCCCTCCTGACCCGTGGACACCGTACCCGCCCTGGGGATCACCCGCCCGCGCGGAGTCAGGGAGGGCGTGATCCGCTCCAGCCAGGCGCGGGGCGCGGGGCCGTCGAGCCCGATCAGGCGGATGCCGGCCAGCTCCTCCGCGTCGATCCCGGCCCGCCCGGCCCACGGATGACGGACGGAGACGCCGAGCTCGTAGGAGACCCGGTTCAGGCCCTCACCCGTGGCCAGGTCAGGCTCGTCCACCGGCAGCAGCGTGAACGCGAGATCGATCCGCCCCTCCCGTAGCCTCCCGAACGGGTCGGAGAGCGGGATCTCCACCAACTCGACCTCGCACCCGGGATGGCGGCTCTCGAAAGCCCGCACGCTGCCCGTGACGACGTCTGTGGGACTGGCCAGGAACCCCACCCTGAGCACGCCGGTGACCTCCCGGGCGGCCGCCTTCGCCCGGCCCACCGCGCTCGCCAGACCGTCGTAGGCGGGCCGCAGATCGGACAGGAAACGCTCGCCGAGAGGCGTGAGGCGCACCCGCCTGCTGGTCCGGTGGAACAGCCTGGCGCCGATCCGGCTCTCAAGCGAGCGCATGAGCTGGCTCACCCGGCCCGGCGACAGGTAGAGACGCTCCGCCGTACGGGCGAAATGCAGCTCCTCGCTGAGCACGACGAAGCACTCCAGCTCTTTGAACTCCATCCCATCCTCCGCTGATCGCTTAATCTGACTCAACCAAGCCTTCGGCCTTCGTCATTGTTCCCGGGGCGGGCCGGCGGCGAGTCTGAGCGGCATGACGACGACCGTTGAGCCCGCCTCCGAATCCGCCGCCGACCGGGCGCGGTGGCTCGCCGTGACCTCCTTGGCGGCGGGCACCTTCATCCTCGTGACCAGCGAGATGCTGCCCGTCGGCCTGTTGACGTCGATCGGGTCGAGCCTGGGCGTGTCCGACGGCACCGCCGGCCTGATGATGACCGCGCCCGGCCTGGTCGCCGCCGTCGCGGCGCCCGTGCTGGCGATCACCACCCGGCGGCTGGACCGGCGCGTCACGCTGCTGGGGCTGATGGCCCTGCTGGGGGTCGCCAACCTGGCGGGCGCGCTGGCCCAGGACTATCCGTTCATGCTGGCCGCCCGGGTGCTGACGGGAGTGAGCATCGGCGGGTTCTGGGCCTTCGCGGCCGCTCTCGGGCCGCGGCTGGTGCCGGACCGGTTCGTCGGCCGGGCCACATCGATCATCCTGGCGGGCGTGTCCGTGGCGTCCGTGCTGGGCGTGCCGGCGGCGGCGTTCCTCTCCTCGTTCGCGGACTGGAGAGCGGCGTTCGCCGCCCTGGGGGTGGCCGCGCTTGCCCTGGTCGCCCTGCTGGCCGCGACGCTCCCGCCGCTGCCCGGCGAACCGCCCACCAAGCCCGGCCCGTCCGGGCCCGCGGCGGGTGGCCCAGGGAAGCTCTCACGGCCGCTCAAGGTGGTTCTCGTCCTGACCGTGCTGATCGTCTCCGGCCACTTCGCCGCCTACACCTACGTACGGCCGTTCCTGGAGCAGGTCGCGGGCGCGGGCCCCGCCTTCGTCGGCGCGGCGCTCCTCCTGTACGGCGCCGCGGGCGTGGCGGGAAACTTCGCAGCGGGCGCGCAAGCGGCGGGAAGGCCCAGGGCCGTGCTCGTCACGCTGGCCGCGCTCATGGCCGTCGCCACCGCGGCGCTGCCGCTGATCGACCTGCCCCTGGCCGCGCTGGTGGTGTGGGGCGTGGGTTACGGCGGCGTGGGCGTGACCCTGCAGCTGTGGATCATGCGGTCGGGCGGCGGCGAGCTCGGCACCGCGCTCTTCGTCTGCGCCTTCAACGTCTCCATCGCGCTCGGCGCGTTCGCCGGCGGCCGGGTGGCGGACGGGGTCTCCGTCGCCGCAGTGATGTGGCTGGGAGCGGCGCTCGCCGCCGTCAGCGTGGCCGTCGCTGGCATCGGGGGCAGAAGTAGGAGGAGCGGTTCATGAACGGCTCGCGCCTGATCGGGGTGCCGCAGCGCGAGCAGGGCTGGTCCTGCCTCCCGTAGACCTCCAGCGAGCGCTCGAAGTAGCCGCTCTCGCCGTTGACGTTGACGTAGAGGCTGTCGAAGGACGTGCCGCCCTGCAGCAGCGCGGCGCCCATGACCTGGCGGACCGCCGCCAGCAGCTCAGTGATCTTGGGGCGCGTCAGTGTGTTGGTGGGCCGTGCCCAGTGGAGGCGGGCCAGCCAGAGCGCCTCGTCGGCGTAGATGTTGCCGACGCCGCTGATCAGCGACTGGTCGAGCAGCGCCCTCTTGATCTCGGTCCGCTTCCCGCGCAGGCCGGCGGCGAAGCGGGCGTCGTCGAACGACTCCTCAAATGGATCGGGCGCGATGTGCGTGATCGGCTCAGGCACGCCGGCGACCAGCGGGCTGACCATGATGTGGCCGAACGTCCGCTGGTCGACGAAGCGCAGGTCGGGGCCGCCGTCACGGAAGCGGATCCGCACCCGCAGATGCTTCTCCGGCGGCGCGTCCCGCTCCACCACGAGCAACTGGCCGCTCATCCCGAGATGGGCCATCAACGCGTCCTCGTCGCCCGACAGCGGCAGCCAGAGATACTTGCCGCGCCGCTCGGCCGAGACCAGCGTGCGGCCCCGCAGCCGCGCGGCCAGCTCCAGGGCCCCGGGCAGGTGGCGCCTGATCGCGCGGGGATGGAGCACCTCGGTCGAGTCGATCTCCCGCCCGATCACCCACTGTCGCAGGCCGCGGCGGACGACCTCGACCTCGGGCAGCTCCGGCAACCTAGCCCGCCGGCTGGCTCTCGCGCTGCTCGCGGCCGGCCCTGATGCGGGTCCAGGCGGCCTCGGCGGCCTGCTGCTCGGCCTCCTTCTTGCTGCGGCCGGTGCCGGAACCGTAGGACTCGCCGCCCACCCGCACCTCGGCGGTGAACGACTTGGCGTGGTCGGGGCCGCTCTCCTCGACGTGGTATTCGGGCACGCCGAGCGCCTCCGAGGCGGTCAGCTCCTGCAGCGAGGTCTTCCAGTCGAGCCCCGCGCCGAGCGAGGCCGAGCGCACGATCAGCGGGTCGAAGAGGTGGTGGACGACCCGGAACGCCTCGTCGAGCCCCTTGTCGACGTAGACGGCGCCGATGAGCGCCTCCAGGGTGTCGGCCAGTATGGAGGACTTGTCGCGCCCGCCGGTGCCCTCCTCGCCCCGGCCCAGCCGCAGGAACCGGCCGACGCCGAGCCCTCTGGCCACGTCGGCCAGGGCACGCATGTTGACCACCGCGGCCCGCAGCTTGGCCAGCTGGCCCTCGGGCAGGTCGGGGTGGTTGTGGTAGAGGGTGTCGGTGACCACGAGGCCGAGCACGGAGTCGCCCAGGAATTCCAGGCGCTCGTTGGTCGGCAGGCCGCCGTTCTCGTACGCGTAGGAGCGGTGCGTGAGCGCCCGCTCCAGGATGTCGGGGCCGAGAGCCACCGACAGGACTCGCTCGAGCTCGTCTTTGGCGACCTCCACGGCCACCGGCTTAGGACCTGCGCCCACGTGCTTTCCTCCTCGGACATCTCCACATGGCGCGACGGCCGCGGATGATGCCCGAAAACGTGGTGGGCGTCGGGGGATCGGATCCCCGGCGTCCACCACGGCCGCGGGCGAGACCGCCACCGCACACGTCTGAGACGGTAACGCCGACCGGGGCACAATGGCACCCGGCCGGAATCACGTCAACTCGGTGGATCAGGCAGACGGCTCGACGACCTGACGACGGTTGTAGGTGCCGCAGGTGGGGCACGCGATGTGCGGCTGCTTCGGAGACCGGCACTGCGGGCAGCTCACCAGGGCGACAGCAGTCGTCTTCCACTGGGAGCGACGGGCGCGGGTGTTGCTCCGCGACATCTTTCGCTTCGGGACGGCCACGTCACTTCTCCTGATCGTTATCGTTCTCGGTCATCAGACCCTGCAACGACGCCCAGCGGGCGTCGACCTTCTCGTGACGGTGATCGTCACCGGCCTCGGCCAGCTTGATCCCGCACTCAGTGCACAGCCCCTGGCAGTCGTCCTGACAGACGGGGCTCAGCGGAAGCGAGAGCACCACCGCGTCGCGGAACGTCGGCTCCAGGTCGAACAACTCGCCGTCGAGCAGCGAGTCGTCCTCGGAGGCGTCCTCGTCGGAGTAGAAGAACAGCTCCTGCAGCTCGACCTCGATGTCGGAGGACACCGGGTCCAGGCACCGCGCGCACTCCCCGGACAACGGGGCGTGCGCCGTGCCCGAGACGAGCACGCCTTCCATCACTGCTTCGAGCCGGAGAGCCAGCTCGACCTCGGCGTCCTTGGGGACGCCGATCATGTCGACGCCGAGATCCGCCGGCGTAGGGAGGACCAGGGAGAGCTCGCGCATCGTGCCCGGCCGCTTTCCCAGGTCATGGGTGGAGATCACCCAAGGGGAGCGGGGGTCGAGGTGCTGAGTCATCCTGCTCTCGCTAGGCATGGCGAAATCGCTGTCGTACAGGGCCGAAAAGAAAGGATACCAGGTCGCCGTCAGCCCTTGAGCCGCTCGACGAGCAGCTTGTGGACCAGGTCGGGGACCAGGCCCGACACGTCTCCACCGTACCGGGCGATCTCCTTCACCCGGCTCGACGACAGGAACGAGTATTCGGGATTGGTCGGCATGAACAGCGTCTCCACGCCCGACAACCGGTAGTTGAGCTGCGCCATCTGGAGCTCGTAGTCGAAGTCGCTGACCACCCGGATGCCCTTGACGATGGCCGGGATGTCGTTCTGCTTGCAGAAGTCGACCAGCAGGCCGTGGAACTTGAGCACCTTGACGTTGGAGTACTCCTTGGTCACCGTCTGCAGGATCTCGATCCGCTCGTCGACGGTGAACAGGCTGCTCTTCTCGATATTGATGAGCACGGCGACGACGACCTCGTCGTACAACCGGGCGGCTCTGGCGATGATGTCGAGGTGGCCGTTGGTGATGGGGTCGAACGACCCCGGGCAGACTACGCGGCGCAAGACGCCTCCTCTGGTCTACGGACGGTCATCATTCCCCGGCGGCGCGACCGTACCAAACGGACGCTTCGCCGTAACGACGGACCCTCTCCTCAATGAAACCATCCGGCCACACCAGGGCTTTTCCTCTGCTTTCCCGCTCAAAAGCCACCAAAGCGCTAGGCAGCAACCACCCGTTGTCCCGCAGCGACTCCAGCACCCGGGTCGCCTCCTCGCCGCCCACCGCGTACGGAGGATCGGCGAACACGATGTCGTACGGCTCCGCGCACGGCTTGGCCAGCACCCGCTCCACCCGGTCGGCCACGACCCCGGCGCCGTCGAGCCGGAGCGCCACCATGTTGGCCCGGATCGTGCGCACCGCCTTCGGGTCGGACTCCACCATCAGCGCATGCGCCGCGCCCCGCGACAGCGCCTCCAGCCCGACCGCCCCCGAACCCGCGTACAGGTCCAGCACCCGGGAGCCCGCGAGCCCGTACAGCGAGTCGAGCGTCAAGAAGATGCCTTCGCGCGCCCTGTCACTGGTCGGCCTCGTGCCGCGGCCCGGCGGCACCTCCAGCCGCCGTCCACCTGCGGCGCCCGCGATGATACGAGTCATGTGGGCCATTGTTCCCCATGTTCACGCAGGTCAAGAGTGGACAAGTGTCGGCCTCGACTGCGCAAGGGTGATTCACACCGGTGCGCTCAGTGAGCAAGATGAGTTCTGCGGCCTTCGAGGTGACCCAGAGGAGGCCGACCGGCGTGATCGTGAGCCCTTCCGCACGTCGGTACCCTCGGCACCTGACCCGAGGGATGGGCCCAGCCGGGGACGGCATTCGGGGGGAGGCCGTCCCCGCGGCTGGGTCCTTTTCTTACTTCGTCCTTCTCCGGCGCGCGGCGCCTCGACGCCGCCCGGTCAGGTTTTCTCCAGGTATTCGGCCTTCTCGTCTTCCAGGAGCCTGTCGATCTCGGCCCTCAGCGCGGGGTGGGAGGCCAGCTCCGGGTCCTCGGCGAGGAGGGCGGCGGACTCCTCGCGGGCCGCGGCGATGACGTCCTCGTCCCTCAGGAGCTGGAGCAGCTTCAGGGACGAGCGCTTGCCCGACTGGGCGGCGCCCAGGACGTCGCCTTCACGGCGCTGCTCCAGGTCGACCCGGGAGAGCTCGAACCCGTCGAGTGTCGAGGCGACCGCGTCGAGGCGGGCGCGGGCGGGGGTGCCGTCGGCGAAGTCGGTGACCAGCAGGCAGAGGCCCGGCAGGCCGCCCCGGCCGACGCGGCCGCGGAGCTGGTGGAGCTGGGAGACGCCGAACCGGTCGGCGTCCATGATGATCATGACGGAGGAGTTGGGCACGTCCACGCCGACCTCGATGACCGTGGTCGCGACCAGGATGTCGAGCTCGCCGCGGGTGAAGGCGCGCATGACCGCGTCCTTCTCCTCCGGCGGGAGCTTGCCGTGCAGGACGCCCAGCCGCAGGTCGTGGAACGGCCCCTGGCCGAGCAGCTCGGCCACGTCGAGCACCGCGAGCGGCGGGCGGCGCTCGTCGTCGGCCGCCGGGGTCTCCTGGGCCGCCAGGTCGCCCTCGTCGCCTTCGAGGTCGCCGATGCGCGGGCAGACGATGTAGGCCTGCCTGCCGAGCGCGACCTCCTCGCGGACCCGCTCCCATGTGCGCTCCAGGTAGTGGGGCTTCTGCGCGGCGGGCACCACGTGGGTGGTGATCGGCGCGCGGCCCGAGGGGAGCTGCGAGAGCGTGGACACCTCCAGGTCGCCGAAGACCGTCATGGCGACCGTGCGAGGGATCGGGGTGGCGGTCATCACCAGCACGTGCGGGCGCGCCTCGCCCGCCTTCTCGCGCAGCGCGTCGCGCTGCTCGACGCCGAAGCGGTGTTGCTCGTCGACCACCACGAGGCCCAGGTCGGCGAACTGGACGTGCTCCTGCAGCAGGGCGTGGGTGCCGACGATCACGCCTGCCGTGCCGGAGGCCGCGTCGAGCAGGGCCGCACGGCGGGCCTGGGCGCCCATGGAGCCGGTCAGCAGGGTGACGGCGGTGCCGCCGAACACGCCGCCCTGCGCCAGGTCGCCCAGCATCGAGGTGATCGAGCGGTGGTGCTGCTGGGCGAGCACCTCGGTGGGGGCGAGCAGCACCGCCTGGCCGCCCGCGTCGACCACCTGCAGCATGGCCCGCAGCGCCACCACGGTCTTGCCCGCGCCGACCTCGCCCTGCAGCAGCCGGTGCATCGGGTGCGCGGCGGCCAGGTCGTCGGCGATCTCCTCGCCGACCTGGGCCTGGCCCTCCGTGAGCGCGAACGGCAGCCGCCCGTCGAAGGCGGCCAGCATGCCGTCGTCGCGGCGCGGCCGCGGCCTGGCCGGCCAGGCGACGGCCGCCTGCCGGCGCTGCAGCAGCACGGACTGCAGCACGAACGCCTCGTCGAACTTCAGCCGATTGCGCGCCCGCTGCACGTCGGCGAGGTCCTTCGGCCGGTGGATCGCCTCCAGCGCGTCGGCCAGGCCGGTGAGGCGGTGGCGGGCGCGCAGCTCGCCGGGCAGCGGATCGTCCAGCGGGCCCAGCGTGTCGAGGACCACGCCGACGGCCCGCCTGATCGCCCAGGGCGTGATGTCCTTGCCCGCCGGATAGATCGGCACGGGTGCGGCGGCGAACTCCTCGGCGCTCGCCTCACCCTCCTCGAACAGCTCGAACTCCGGGTGGGCGAGCTGCCAGCGCGGTTTCGCGCGGGCGCCGAACAGGCCGACCTTGCCGGCGAACATGCCGCGCCGCCCCGCCTTGAGCCGCGACTCCGCGGCGTGGGAGCCCTTGCCGAAGAACGACAGGTAGATCTTGTTGCCGGTGCCGTCGACGACCTCGACCTCCAGCCACGTGCCGCCGCGGTTGCGCATCGGCTTGCGCATCAGCCGGGTCACCTCACCGACCACGGTGACGTGCTCGTCGACCGACAGCGCGTCGAGCGAGGTCAGCTCGCCGCGCTCGGCGTAGCGGCGAGGATAGTGGCGCAGCAGGTCGCCCACGGTCTCCAGGCCGAGCACGCCGCCCAGCAGCTTGGCGGTCTTCGGGTCGAGCGCCTTCGTCAGAGGCTCGTCGAAACGGCTCACGGCACCTAGTTCTACCGCGTACGGCCGACAGGAATCACTCGACACCGATGAGAAGCGGGTAACCGCCCTGCTCACCGCCGTAGACGACGAGGTCCGCGTCGGGCCTGGCGCGCCGCAGGTGAGCGGCCACGCCGTCGGCGAGCCCGGCCGGCGCGCCGGCCCCGGTCACCAGCGTCACCAGCTCGCCGCCGCCCGCCAGCATCCGGTCGACCACCAGCGCGGCGACCTCCTCCAGCGTCCGCCCGATCACCGCCACGTCGCCGTCGATCAGCCCCAGGACGTCGCCGGGGTGGCACAGGCCCGCGCTGGTGACCCCCTCGCGGTCGGCGACAGCGAGATGGCCGTAGCGGGTGTGGCCGGCCGCGCCCGTCATGGCCACCACGTCGTCGTCGTAGCGCCGCAGCGGGTCGTGCACGGCCAGCGCCGCCAGCCCCTGCACGGTCGCCCTGGTGGGCAGCACGGTCACCACCACGCCGTCCTCGCGGGCGATCTCCGCCGCCGCCACGGCCACCGCGCCGGCGTCCTCGTCGTTGGGCAGCACCACGACCTCGCGGCCCGCCTGCCGGATCGCGGCGAGCATCGCGGGCAGCGCGGGCCGGCCGCCCGGCTCGCGGCGCACCACGACCGCGCCGCACTCCTCGAACAGCTTCGCGATGCCCTCGCCCGCCGCCACGGCCACCACTCCCCTGCCGTCGCCCACGCCCCTGGCGACGCGCTCGGCGAGGTAGGTGACCCTGATGCGGTGCGGCCTGCCCACCCGCAGCGCCGCCTCGATGGCGGGCCCGGCCTCCCCGACGTGGACGTGCACGTTCCACAGGCCGTCGCCGCCGACCACGACCAGCGAGTCGCCCATCGCGTCGAGCTCCTCGCGCAGCTTGCCGACCGCGCCGTCGTCGGCGTCGAGGAGGTACATCACCTCGTAGCCGGCGCCCACCTCGGTCATCGGCGTGACCCTCGCCGTCGGCGCGGGCACGTCGTAGCGCTCGCGGTGGCTGCCGGTGATCGCCGCGGCCAGCGACTCCAGCACGATGGCCAGCCCCGCGCCGCCCGCGTCGACCACGCCGCTGCGGGCCAGCACGTCGAGCTGGTCGGGCGTACGGCGCAGCGCGGCGCGGGCCTCCTCGGCGGCCCGCCGCGCCACCTCCGCCGGCCCGCTCTCCACCTCCTGCACGGCCGCGGCCGCCGCGGTCAGGACGCTCAGCACGGTGCCCTCGACGGGCCTGGCCACGCACCCGCGCGCCAGGTCGGCGGCCCTGGACAGCGCCGCGCGCAGGTCGGCGCCGTCCTTCAGGACCTCGGCCAGCCCGCGCAGCGCCTGGCTGACGATCACCCCGGAGTTGCCGCGCGCGCCCACGAGCGCCCCGTACGAGAGCGTCTGCCACACCACGCCGGCGTCCACGTCGTCGGGCAGCGACTCCACCGCCTCGGCGGCCGAGAGCATCGTGAGGTGCAGGTTGGTGCCGGTGTCGCCGTCGGCCACCGGGAACACGTTCAGCGCGTCGATGTCGGCCCTGGCCCTGCCCAGCGCGTCGGCCGCCAGCCGCGCCCACCGCCGCACCGAGGGCGGATCGAGAACGTCCATGGGCACGCCCCGACCTCCCGGTGCTACAGTTTCGACACAGAGGAGAATATCGTCGCGTCACGCCCGGTCCCAGTGATCGGTTCGCACGCACTGGTGGCGATCCGATATTCTTGCCTGGCTAGCCGGTTGTCCCGGCATGCCCTCCGCCCTCACAGCATCAGCGGACAGGGCTACATCGACTGTTTTAAGGAGCGATACCGTGGCTTCCGTCTGCGATGTCTGCCGCAAGGGACCGACTTTCGGCAACAACGTGTCCCACTCCCACCGCCGCACCCGCCGCCGCTGGAACCCCAACATCCAGACGGTCCGCGCCGTCGTCGGCGGGACGCCGAAGAAGCTCAACGTGTGCACCTCCTGCATCAAAGCCGGCAAGGTCACCCGCTGAGCCACACCTGACGAAGAAGCCCGCACTCCGCGAGGGGTAGCGGGCTTCTCGCTTTCACCGCGCCCGCCTCTCCACGAGTGGCGGGCTTTCGCGCGTACGGGCCCGGCGGGTCAGCGCCAGCGCCAGGCGTGGTCCACGGGGCCGATGCCGGCGCCGAGCGGGAAGCCGTGGGCGATCGCGCCCGTGACGTACTCCTTGGCCTTGCCGACCGCGCCCGGCACGTCCTCGCCCAGAGCCAGGTACGAGGCGATCGCCGAGGCCAGCGTGCAGCCGGTGCCGTGCGTGTGACGGTTGTCGTGACGCTCGGCGGTGAACCGGTGCTCGGTGACGCCGTCCGTCAGCAGGTCCACCGGGGCGCCCGGCAGGTGGCCGCCCTTGATCAGCGCCCACCTGGGCCCGAGTGCGAGCACGGCGTCGGCGGCGCGGCGCAGGTCGTCCTCGTCCTCGACCTTGACGGAGGTGAGCTGCTCCACCTCCCACAGGTTCGGGGTTACGACGGTCGCCACCGGCATCAGCCGCGCCCGTACCGTCTGCACGGCCTCAGGCGCCAGCAGCGCGTCGCCGTGCTTCGACACCCCCACGGGGTCCACCACGACCGGGGCCGCGTACGCGCCGAGCGCCTCGGCCACGGTCTCCACCAGGGCCGGCGAGGCGAGCATGCCCGTCTTGACCGCCTGGGCGCCGATGTCGCCCAGCACCGAGTCGAGCTGTGCCCGCACCGCCTCGGGCGGCAGCTCCCAGTAACCCTGGACGCCGATCGAGTTCTGCGCGGTCACGGCCGCGATCACGCTCATGCCGTGCACGCCGAGGGCCAGCATGGTCTTCAGGTCGGCCTGGATGCCCGCGCCGCCGCCGGAGTCGGATCCGGCGACGGTGAGGACGCGTGCGGGACTCATGGGGGAAGCTGAATCCGTCATGTCCCCCATCCAACCACTTGACCAGCGACGCAGCGGCCGCGCTCCGATCAGGCGACGGCGCACTCCCCGCCGACGAGGCCGCAGCTCTTCGGCGCGCCCGCCTTGCCGGTGGCCGAGATCGTCAGGTCGGCGGTGGCGCCGGTGGCGATCGGCGTGGTCATGTCCAGGATCAGCAAGTTGCCGTCCTGCGTCCAGTCAGCGCCCTCCACGTCCAGGACCTTGCCCTTGACCGGCATGGACAGGGTGAAGACGCTCAGCGTCTTCCGGGAGTCGTTCGTCACGCTCATCGTCGCCGTGTAGCCGGTCAGCCGCTGCCGGTCCACGTTGAACTGGACGTTGACCGAGCTCGCCCCGCCCGACAGCGGCCGGCGCGAGCTCCCCGTGTCGCTGGACGGCGGCGTGTCCTCCGGCTGGGGGACGCCCTGGGTCGGGATGGAGCCGTTGTCGACGTCGAGCGGCGTGTCGGTCGGCTCCTGGGTGACCTCTTCCTCGGAGATCTCCACCGCCGGCTCGTCGATCAGGTCCTCGGCGGGCGCCTTGGACTTGGTCCTGGTCGGCTTCGGCGTGGGCGTGGCGGTGCGGCGCGGGGCGGGCGCCTGGGTGTTCGCCCGCGTCGGCTCGGGCCGGGACTCCTCCTCCGTGGGGTCCTCCTCCGGCGTCGCCTCGTCCTCCTCCAGCGGCTCGGACTCCTCCTCCACCGCCGGCTCGGACGCCTGCGGGCCCGGCTGGCTGGAGCCCTGCACGGCGGCGCACTTGCCGCCGGGGCAGCTCGCCTCGGCCCCGGGAGAGCTCATCATCTTGACGCCCGCGACCGTGCCGCCCAGCACGACCACCACGGCGGCCACGGACAGCAGGGCCAGCTTCCCCCTGCCGCCGCCGGACGGGGCGTCGAGCCGGTCGGGGTCCTTCTGCTGCTTGCGCCGGCCGCGCCCGCGGCGGGACTCCTGGGCGGGCTCCTGGCCCGACCAGCCGGAGTCGAGGAAGCCGGTCTCCGCTTCCGCCCAGGCCGGGGTACGGGCGACCATGGTGGGCTCGCCGGCCACCTTGACGTCACCGGGCTCGGGCGGGAGGCTGGGCGGCTCGAACCGGCCCGTCGCCTCCTGCCCGAACGGATCGCCCTGCTCCCCGGCGGACTCCCGGCCGAACCGGTCGTCCTGGAAGTCGCCGCGCGGATTCCCGAACGGGTCGTCCTGCGCACGGAGCCCGCCCTGCGGATCGGCGCCGAACGGGTCACCCTGCGCGGAGCGGAACCCGCCCTGGGGATCGCCGGGGCCGAACGGGTCGTCCTGCGGGGACCGGAAGTCACCGCGCGGATTCCTGAACGGGTCGCCCTCCGCGGAACGGAACCCGCCCTGCGGATCGCCGGGGCCGAACGGGTCGTCCTGGGGAGACCGGAAATCACCGCGCGGATTCGCGAACGGGTCGTCCTGCGCGGAGCGGAACCCGCCCGGGGGGTCGGCGGGGGCGAACGGGTCGCTCTGGGGGGCGCGGTAGGCGCTGTGGGGGTCGGCGGGGGCGTGTCCGGACGCGTGGTCCTGGTCCGGCAGGCGGCCGAAGGTCTGGGTGCTCTCCGGGACGTCGTCCCAGGACGGCGGCGGGGCGAACGCGCCGGTGGTCTCGTACGGCTGCTCGTCCTGCGGGTGCCCCTGGTCACCGCCGGGGCGCGGGGGCACCGCGAAGGCGCCGGTGGTCTCGAAGGGCGCGGACTGGTAGCCCCCGGCCGGCGGCGGGGTGTCCTGCTTCGGCATCGGCGCCCACTGACCGGTCACTTCCGGCTGATCGGGCAGGGCAGGCCAGCCCGGAGGCTCCGGCTGCTCGCCTCTGCTCCAGAAGCTGTCGGACTGCTGGTTGTCAGGGCCCCAGAAGGCGCTGTCCCCCCGATCGTGCGCGTCTTCGGATCCACCTGTCCCGTGGCGGCCCATAACAGCCCTTTCTGCCGGTTACGGTTGGCCGCCAATCTTCATAACACCTCGGCTACGTCTTTGTCCCATCAATCTCCATAGTCACAGCCCAAATCCGGAAATTATTACTCAAATCGGGACAGTCGATCACCGAAAGTGATCCCAGCCGCCGCGGCCCGGCGCGCGTCCCCGCACGTGCACGCCCTCCCCCTCGGACACCCGGCCCACGACCCGCCACGACGCCGGCAACGACACCTCCGGAGGGAAGGTCGCGGCCAGCGCGTGGTCCTCCCCGCCCGTGAGCACCCAGTCGAGCGGATCGGCGCCCAGTTCCCCGGCCGCCGCCGCGATGGCCTCCGCCACGGCGAACGCCCCGGGGTCCAGGTCGATCCGCACTCCACCGGCCTCCGCGACGTGCCCCAGGTCCTGCAGCAACCCGTCACTCACGTCGATCATCGCGCTCGCCCCGAGCCGCGCCGCCTCCACCCCGCACGAGTACGGAGGCCGCGGCCGCAGATGCGCCCCCACAACTTCCCCCAGCAGATCCTCAAGCGCTTCCCCGGCGGCTCCCCCACCGGACCCCGGGGTGGGCGGACCGGGCGCGACAGAGGCCCCGTGCGGTGCACCCTCCGGCTCCGCGATCCCGCCGTACGCGCCGGGCGCGGAGGGCCCGGGCGGAGCGCCTCCCCCGGAGGCGGCTCTCCCAGGGGCGGAAGGGTCGGACGGGGATGCGGGCTCGTCCGGGGTGACCTCTGTCTTCTGGGGTTCCTCGTACGTGGCGGAGGTCGCGGGTGGGGGGACGCGGCCGGATTCGAGGAGGGCGAGACCGGCGGCCGACCAGCCGAGGCGGCCGGCGACCGCGACGACGTGCCCCGGCCGTGCGCCGGAACGCTCCACGGGCGGGCGGCCCTGAAGGTCGCCCAGCACCGTCACCCCGATCACCACCAGGTCGCACCGGGTGATGTCACCGCCCGCCACGCTCGCCCCCACCAGCGCGCACTCGTCGCGGAACCCGTCCGTCAGCGCGTCCAGCCACGTGACGGGAAGGCACGCCGGGATGCCCAGCCCGACCACGATGGCCGTGGGCACCGCGCCCATGGCCGCCACGTCGGCGAGGTTCTGGGCGGCGGCCTTGCGTCCGACGTCGTAGCCGCTGGACCAGTGGCGGCGGAAGTGTCTACCCTCGATGAGGACGTCCGTGGAGACCACCACGCGCCCGTCGGGCGCGCTCACCATGGCGGCGTCGTCGCCCGGGCCGAGAAGCACCGTCTCGCCCTGGGGCAGCCGCCCCGAAACACGTGCTATGACACCGAACTCGCCGAGATCTCCGACTGTGATGACGCACCTCCTGACGCACACAGGGTACGGTGGCCCTTCGGCGTGATCCAATCGCCTGGGAGGACGTAATGGTGCAGGCCTACATCCTTATTCAGACCGAGGTCGGCAAGGCCGCCGCAGTGGCTCACGAGATCTCCGGCATCCCCGGGGTGACTCAGGCGGAAGACGTGACCGGACCGTACGACGTGATCGTCCGCGCCGAGGCCCGCAACGTCGACGAGCTGGGCAAGCTGGTGGTGGCCCAGATTCAGGCGGTGGAGGGCATCACACGTACTCTTACGTGTCCGATCGTCCACATCTGAGGTTCCCATCGATGCGTGCGGCTTCCATCCTGTTCGTCCTTCTCACGCTCGCCGGGTGCGGCGCCGTCCAGGTGGAGCCGCCGGTGCCGGAGGGTGAGGCGGTGGCCGCCTGCGAGCGCCTCGCCGGGCTGCTGCCCGAGACCCTCGACGGCGACGGCCGCACCGCGACCATGCCCGAGTCCCCGTACGTCGCGGTGTGGGGCGAGGGCGCCATCGCGCTGCGCTGCGGTGTGCCGCGCCCGGCCAGGATGGCGCCGACCGACCAGCTCCAGGAGATCGACGGGGTGGGCTGGTTCGCCGATCCGGAGACGCCCACCCTGTTCACGGCCGTGGCCGCGCCGCTCTACGTGGAGGTCGCGGTCGGCGGCTCGCACGTGGCCGGCGAGGTGCTGGCCCTGCTGTCGGGCCCGATCGGGCAGGTCTCACCGCAGGCCGGGTGACCGGTTCAGGGCGAGCTGGATGAGCCTGTCGACCAGCTCCGGGTAGGACAGCCCGGACGCCGCCCACAGCTGGGGCGCCACCGACAGCGAGGTGAAGCCCGGCATGGTGTTGATCTCGTTGAGCACGAGCTCGCCCTCGGGCGTGTAGAAGAAGTCGACCCGGGCCAGCCCCTCGCACTCCAGCGCCTCGAACGCGCGCACCGCCAGCGCGCGCACCTCCTCTGCCACCTCGGCGGGGATGTCGGCGGGCACGGTCAGCGACATCTGGTCGGGGTAGTACTTGGCCTCGAAGTCGAAGAACTCCTGCCCGCCCTCGACCTTGACCTCGCCGGGCCTGGAGGCGGCGGGCGGGTCGTCGCCGAGCGACTGCAGCACCGCGCACTCGATCTCCCTGCCGCCGACCGCCGCCTCGATGAGCACCTTGGGGTCGTGCTGGCGGGCGAACTCGACGGCACGCTCCAGCCCGGCCCTGTCGTGGGCCTTGGAGATGCCCTGCGAGGACCCGGCCCTGGCGGGCTTGACGAACATCGGCCAGCCGAGCTGCTGCTCGGCCTCCTTCATGATCCGGTCTCGGCCGAGCCGCCAGTCGCGGTCGCGTACGGCGAGGTAGCGGCCGATCGGCAGGCCGGCGGCGGCCAGCACGGCCTTCATGTAGCCCTTGTCCATGCCGACGGCGCTGGCCAGCACGCCGGAGCCGACGTAGCGGACCCCGGCCATCTCCAGCAGGCCCTGGATCGTGCCGTCCTCGGCGAACGGCCCGTGCATCACCGGGAAGACCACGTCGACCGACCCCAGCTCGACCGGGATGCTGCCCGGGTCGTAGGCGACCAGGCCGGTGCCGCCGGTGGGCAGCGCGAGCGACGCGCCGGAGGTGTCGACGGAGGGCAGCTCGCCGCCCTCGATCTGGAACCGCTGGTCACCGGCGGCCAGCACCCATCTGCCGTCTTGGGCGATCCCGATGGGGACCACCTCGTACTTGCTCGTGTCGATCGCCTCCAGCACGCTCCCCGCCCCCATCAGGGACACGGCGTGCTCAGAATTGCGACCTCCGAAGACGACGGCGACGCGTGGCTTGCTCATGTCGTCCGAATCTACCGGGCGCGTTCCCGTCACAGCGAGCCGAGCACGCGGTAACGGGTCAGACTCCGTAACGCTCGGGCTTGGGCGAACGCGACATCAGGAGCATCCCGGCCTCGGTCGGGGACATGCCGTCGTGCACCACGCCCACCACGACCTCGGTGATCGGCATCTCCACTTCGTGCTTCCTGGCCAGCCCCAGCACGGACTCGCAGGACTTGACGCCCTCGGCGGTCTGGCGGGTGGCGGCGATGACCTCGTCGAGGGTCATGCCCCGGCCGAGGTTCTCGCCGAAGGTGCGGTTGCGCGACAGCGGCGACATGCAGGTGGCCACCAGGTCGCCCATGCCGGCCAGGCCGGCGAAGGTGTGCGGGTCGGCGCCGAGCGCGCCCCCGAGGCGGGAGATCTCGGCCAGCCCCCTGGTCATGAGCATGGCGCTGACGTTGGCGCCCATGCCCATGCCGGCGGCCACGCCGACGGCCAGCGCGATGACGTTCTTCACGGCGCCGCCCAGCTCGACGCCCACCACGTCGGTGTTGGTGTAGGGGCGGAACCAGGGCGGCAGGTGGCAGGCCTTCTGCAGCCGGGCGGCGACGCCCTCGTCGGAGCAGGCGACGACGGCGGCGGCGGGCTGGCGCAGCGCGATCTCCTTGGCCAGGTTGGGCCCGGACACGACGGCCACCTGCTCGTCGGGGACGCCGGCGACCTCGCGGATCACCTCGCTCATCCGCTTGGAGGTGCCGAGCTCGACGCCCTTCATCAGGCTGACCAGGACCGCGTCGCGCGGGATGTGCGGGCGCCAGGCGTCCAGGTTGGCCCGCAGCGTCTGGGAGGGCACGGCGAGCACCACGAACTCGGCCCCGTCGAGCGCCTCGGCCACGTCGGTGGTGGCGCGCAGCGAGGCGGGCAGCGCGATGCCCGGCAGGTAGTCGGTGTTCATGTGGGTGCGGTCGATGGACTCGACCACCTCGCGCCTGCGCCCCCACAGGGTGGTCCGGTTTCCCGCCTCGGCCAGGATCATCGCGAACGTGGTGCCCCATGACCCGGTGCCGAACACCGCGACCTTCGCCATCACGTCACCGCCCTTCGGGGTCGTAGGGAGTCTCCGGCGCCTTCTCGCCCCGGAGCTCTGCCAGCTGCGCGGTGATCGCCGCCATGATGTCGGCGGTGGCCTCGCGCAGCACCTGAGCGTGCGGCGGCAGGCCCGCGTATCCGGACAGGTCGACCGGCTCGCCGACCATGACGCGGAACGTCTTGCGCGGGAACAGCCTGGGCTTCTTCTCCCCGTACGGGAGCAGCTCCTGGGCTCCCCAGTGGGCCACCGGGATCACCTTCGCGCCGCTCTCCAGGGCCAGCCTGGCGACGCCGGTCTTGCCCACCATGGGCCACAGCCCGGGATCGCGGGTGCAGGTGCCCTCGGGGTAGAACAGGATCGCCCCGCCGGCCCTGAGCCGCTCCGACGACGCCTCCAGCGACCTGGCCGCCTCGCTGCTGCCGCGGTTGACCGGGATGGCGCGCAGCGACCGCACCGCGTGACCCAGGAACGGCACCTTGAACAGGGTGGACTTGGCCAGGACGATCGGCCAGCGGCCGTTGTTGTAGAGGAAGTGGGCCAGCAGCACGGGATCGGTCCACGACAGGTGGTTGGCCGCGATGATGACGCCTCCGGTGCGGGGGATGCGGTCGCCCCGGCGCCAGTCGCGCTTGACCAGGAGCGTCGAGAGCGGTTTCACGATCACGACGGCCAGCGTCTCCCAGAAACGCGATGGACGCGTAAAGCGGCTCATGGGCTCCTCCAGCACCGACGGATGCGCCCAAGTGTCCCGGTTGGCCGCGCGGGATGTCGAGGCGCGATGCTTAGCCTATGAGCTTGCGCTGGTCACTGGTGATCCCGGTGAAGACGCTGGTAGCGGCGAAGACCCGGCTGGCCGCCGCCACGGGTCCGCACCGGACGCGGCTGGCCGTCGCCGTCGCCTGCGACACCGTGACGGCGGCGCTCGCCTGCCCGCCGGTGGCGCGGGTGATCGTGGTGACGGCCGACCCCGCCGCCGCGGGGCCGCTGGCGGCCCTGGGCGCCGACGTGGTGGAGGACCCCGACCGGGGGCTGAACACCGCGCTGCGCACCGGCGCCGCGCACGCCGCGCGGCTGGCGCCCGGTGACGCGGTGGGGGCGCTGCAGGCCGACCTGCCGGCGCTGCGGCCGGCCGAGCTGGCCACGGCGCTGGCCGCCGCCGCCGAGTTCGACCAGGCGTTCGTGCCCGACGCGCTGGACGTCGGCACCACCTTCTACGGGGTACGGCCCGGCCGGCCGTTCCTGCCCCGGTTCGGCGGGGAGTCGCGGGCCAGGCACCTGGCGGGCGGGGCGAAGGAGCTGTGCCTGGAGGGCATCGACTCGCTGAGGCGGGACGTGGACACGCCCGACGACCTGCGCGCGGCGCTGGCGCTGGGATTGGGGCGGCACACCGCCGCGGTGGTGGCCGAGCTGTGGCCGGGCTCGGGCTGACCCTCTAGATTGGTTCACGTGCAGGGCACAGTGCGCAGCTTCGACACCGGCACCCGGTCCGGCACGGTCTTCCTCGACGACGGGACCGTGCTGGCCTTCCCCACGCGCGCCTTCGACGCGGGCCCGCTCCGGCTGCTCCGCACCGGGCAGCGGGTCAACATCGCGGTGACGGACGGCGAGATCACCTACATCACGCTGTCGACGTTCCCGCTGCCATGAAAGAGCCCGGGGCCGCGATCGCGGAACCCGGGCCTTCGCCGTCAGCGCTTACTTCTTCTTCGCGGCCTTCTTGCCGCCCTCGTTCACCAGCTCCTTGAAGTCGGAGCCGGGCCGGAACTTGGGCCCCCAGCTCTCCGCGACCTTGATCTCGGCACCGGTCGACGGGTTCCTCGCCGTGCGGGCGGGCTTGTGCACCATTTCGAAGGCGCCGAAGCCGGTGATCGAGACCTTGTCACCATTCGCCACGGCCTTCTGGACGGCGTCGATGATCGCGTTGACGGCCTCGGTGGCCGTCCTCTTGTCGCCCACGCGGTCCGCGATGGCGTCGACGAGCTCCCGCTTGTTCATGAAAGTTCTTTCCCCCCAAGTTGCGGCTCGGGGTTCCAGCTCACGAGTCCGGCGTAGAAACCCCGTACGCGCTCGAAAGTAGGCGGGATCGCGGGTGAACTCAATCACCATGCGTGTTTTCGGCATCGCGTGGCGTGTCGAGCAGCGCCATCAGGCTTTCGAGGCGGGCGGCGGCCCGCCCAGGATCACGTTTGGCGAGATCGCAGATGGCGAGGTAGCGGCGGCCCAGCCGCTCCCGGTCTGCGGCGGGCAGCATGCGGACGCGGCGGTGCGCTTCGCGCAGCCGCCGCGCCAGTTCGTCGTCTTCTAGACGGTGGTCGGCAACCATGGCTGCCGACCATTCTCGTACGAGGTGATGTCGTCGGCGTGACGCAGGGTCAGCCCGATGTCGTCGAGGCCCTCCATCAGCCGCCAGCGGGTGTAGTCGTCGATCTCGAACGCGACGGTCTCGCCGGCCCAGCGGACCTGGCGTTCGGCCAGGTCGACGGTCACCTGCAGCTCGGGGTCCGCCTCGATCGCCCGCTGCAGGTCCTCGACCCGCTCGCCCGGCAGCACGACCGGCAGCAGGCCCATCTTGGTGGAGTTGTTGCGGAAGATGTCGCCGAACCGGGCGGCGATGACGACGCGGAAGCCGTACTGCTGCAGCGCCCAGACGGCGTGCTCGCGCGAGGAGCCGGTGCCGAAGTCGGGACCGGAGACCAGGATCGAGGCGCCCGCGTGGACGGGGTCGTTGAGCACGAACGACGGGTCCTCGCGCCAGGCGGCGAACAGGCCCTTCTCGAACCCGGTGCGGCTGACCTGCTTGAGCCAGACGGCCGGGATGATCTGGTCGGTGTCGACGTTGCTGCGGCGCAGCGGCGCGGCCTTGCCGGTGTGCGTGGTGAAAGCGTCCATCGGTACGGGGTCTCCTAGAGGTCGGCGGGCGCGGTCAGGCGGCCGGTGATCGCGGTCGCGGCGGCGACCTGCGGCGACACCAGGTGGGTGCGGCCACCCTTGCCCTGGCGGCCCTCGAAGTTGCGGTTGGAGGTGGAGGCGCTGCGCTCGCCGGGCTGGAGCGTGTCGGGGTTCATGCCCAGGCACATGGAGCACCCGGCCTCGCGCCACTCGGCGCCGGCCTCCTTGAACACCTCGTGCAGGCCCTCCTGCTCGGCCTGCTTCTTGACCATCATCGAGCCCGGCACGACCAGCATGCGGGTGGTGACCTTGCGGCCGCGCAGGATCTCGGCGGCCGAGCGCAGGTCCTCGATGCGGCCGTTGG
Organism: Nonomuraea sp. NPDC049486; assembly: GCF_040676925.1. NCBI lineage: Bacteria > Bacillati > Actinomycetota > Actinomycetes > Streptosporangiales > Streptosporangiaceae > Nonomuraea > Nonomuraea sp. NPDC049486. The sequence continues at coordinate 118,430 of NZ_JBFAPV010000007.1, read as the reverse complement.
TGCACGAGCCGACGAAGACGGTGTCGACCTCGATGTCACGCAGTCGCGTGCCGGGGGTCAGCGCCATGTACTCCAGCGCCCGCTCGGCCGCGGACCGCGCCACCGGGTCGGCGAAGCTCTCCGGGTCGGGCACGCTCGCGCCGAGCGGCAGGCCCTGGCCGGGGTTCGTGCCCCAGGTGACGAACGGGGTGAGCGTCGTGGCGTCGATCTCGACGACCTGGTCGAACACGGCGTCGTCGTCCGTCTTGAGCGTCTTCCAGTACGCCACCGCCTGGTCCCACGCCTCACCGGAGGGGGCGTGCGGGCGGCCCTTGAGGTAGGCGAACGTGGTCTCGTCCGGGGCGATCATGCCCGCGCGGGCGCCGGCCTCGATGGACATGTTGCAGACGGTCATGCGGCCCTCCATGGAGAGCTTGCGCACGGCCTCGCCGCGGTACTCGATGATGTGGCCCTGGCCGCCGCCGGTGCCGATCTTGGCGATGATGGCCAGGATCAGGTCCTTGGCCGTGACGCCGACGGGCAGCTCGCCCGAGACCTCGATGGCCATGGTCTTCGGCCGGTAGGCGGGCAGCGTCTGGGTGGCCAGGACGTGCTCGACCTCGCTGGTGCCGATGCCGAACGCGATGCCGCCGAAGGCGCCGTGCGTGGAGGTGTGGGAGTCGCCGCAGACGATGGTCATGCCCGGCTGGGTGAGACCGAACTGCGGGCCGATGATGTGGACCACGCCCTGCCCGGCGTCGCCCATCGGGTGCAGCCGGATGCCGAACTCGGCGGCGTTCTTGCGCAGGGTCTCGACCTGGGTCTTGGAGACCGGGTCGGCGATCGGGCCGAGCACGGTCGGCACGTTGTGGTCCTCGGTGGCGATCGTGAGCTCGGGCCTTCGCACCTTGCGGCCGGCGAGCCGGAGCCCGTCGAACGCCTGCGGGCTCGTTACCTCGTGGATGAGGTGAAGGTCGATGTAGAGCAGGTCGGGCTCGCCGTCGGCACGGCGCACCACATGCTGCTCCCAGACCTTCTCCGCCAGTGTGCGGCCCATGATCTCCTCCTGTTTGCCTGCGATGCCTCGTCGCACCGCCGCTCCCTCGCGGGGCTGCCCCCGACTTGCCTTCTCATATGGCGAGACTGCAGTATCGATGCATGGACAACTCTAGCGGAGTCGGAGTACTGGACAAGGCCGTTCTGGTGCTCAACGCCCTCGAAGCCGGACCGGCATCCCTGGCGCAGCTCGTTCAGGCGACCGGCCTGGCCCGCCCCACGGCCCATCGGCTCGCCGTCGCTCTCGAACACCACCGCATCGTGAGCCGTGACACGCAGGGCCGGTTCGTGCTCGGCCCTCGCCTTTCGGAGTTGTCCACCGCCGCCGGCGAGGACCGGCTGCTGGCGGTGGCGTCGCCCGTGCTGACCCAGCTGCGCGACACCACGGGCGAGAGCGCGCAACTCTACCGCCGCCAGGGCGACGAGCGGGTGTGCGTGGCCGCGGCCGAGCGCTCCAGCGGCCTGCGTGACACCGTGCCCGTCGGCTCGGCGCTGCCCATGACGGCGGGCTCGGCGGCGCAGATCCTGCTGGCCTGGGAGGAGCCCGACCGGCTGCACCGGGGGCTGCGCGGCGCCAAGTTCACCGCCGCGACGCTGGCGTCGGTGCGGCGGCGGGGCTGGGCGCACAGCGTGGGCGAGCGCGAGCAGGGGGTGGCCAGCGTCTCCGCGCCCATCAGGGGCAACGGCGGCAAGGTGATCGCGTCCGTCTCGGTGTCCGGCCCCATCGAGCGGCTGACCAGGGCACCCGGGCGGCTGCACGCCGTGCCGGTGGTGGCCGCGGCGGAGCGGATCACCGAGGCGATGCGGCGCACCTCGTGATCGGTCGAAGCCGTGACGAACGGGAAACCGGCCCACCGGCCCGCCGCCAGCGGTTCCTATAGCACATTTCCCCTTCGTATTTCGGGAGCCGAGTGTCTCGCGGGAGCACTAGCCTGAGTGCGTGACCGATCGCATCGAGGTAGCCGCCACTGAGCTGCGACCCCTGCTCGAAGAGTTCATCTTGTGGGCGCGCACCAACGCGCCTGACAGCGACCCCGAGCTGGTGGGGCCCGCCGCACTCTGGCACCGCCTCGCCTTCTCGCCGGACCTCGGCACGTGGAAGCGCGCCGACCTGCGCGACCTGCTGCTGGACCGCATGCCGGAGGTCGTGGATGATCCTGACGCCGCGGCCGACGGCATGCTGCCGGCCGTCGACGCCTACCTGACGTTCCTCGCGCAGACCGGCAGGCTGACCGCGGGCTCCGACGGCCTCGACGATCTGCGGGCCGAGCTCGACGACGTCGAGGACCGCTTCGTCGAGCTCATGGAGGACCTCATCGACGACGTCGACGAGGACGAGGGCGAGGACGACGATGACGACCTCGGCGACCTCGGCGACCTGGAGCCGTTCGCCGACGAGCTCGCCGCTCTCCCGACGATCCGGCTGCGCCCCGACTCCGAGCTGGCCGCGGCCGCCCGGGGGGTGCCGCTGATCGCCAAGGCCCGCGACCTCGCCCTGTGGGTGGGCTCGGGCCGCCGCATGGGCGACGACACGCTGCTCAGCGACGCCGAGATCGAGGAGGCGCTGGCGACCGTCGGCCTGCCCAGGCCGGAGACGTCCGGTCCGCTGGCGGAGTCCGTCCCGCAGCTGTGGAACGTCTGGAACCTCGCCGTCGACCTGGAGTTCCTGGAGCCGGGCGAGGGCAACACGGTCGCGGTGCAGGACGACACCTCGGAGTGGCCGTTCGACGACGACGAGGACGTGCTCGACGCGTGGATGCTCGGCCTCCACTCGGTCGACTACGGCGATCCGGAGCCGTCCGACGACGACCTCGCCATGGCCCTGGCGGGCCTGACCCGCAACCTGCTCGTCAGGCTGCTGCTCGGGGGCGGCTCGCGGCTGCTGCCCGAGCTCCGCGAGGAGCTGGCGGAGGCCGTCGCCGACAACGACGAGCTGGGCGGCGACGCCTGGGCGGCGACCGGCGACCCGCTGGCGCCCGTGCTCGACTGGCTGACCGGCTACGGCATGGTCGAGCTCGACGGCGACACGCTCAGGCTCACCGCGCTCGGCACCGAAGGCGTCGTCCACCTGGTGGACGATTCCGACATCGAGATCGACGCCCGCCCGGCGATCGAGTCGATGAGCGCCCACGAGCTGCTGGTGCTCAGCGCCGAGCTGCCCGAGGAGGAGGCCGACGCCGAGCTGGCCGCGTGGATGCGGCTGCGCGAGCCGGCCAAGGCGGCGGAGGAGCTGCTGCAGGCGGCGGCCGAGGACGAGGCCGACGCGCTGATCCGGGTGCAGGCGGCCAGCGTGGTCGGCACGCTCGGCGCCGACGCGGTCCCGGCCTGGCAGGCGGCGCTGAAGGAGCCGTCGCTGCGCCCGTACGCGGCCACCCACCTGAGCCAGCTGGGGGTGGAGGGCGCGCCGCAGCCGACGGAGGACGACACCTACTGGCTGATCCTCGACATGTGGACGATCTCGGCCGGGCTGGGCCGGGCGGAGTTCGTGGGCAGCCTGCGTGACATCGACCCGGAGATGATCAACAACCTGCTCGAGGTGATCTGGAAGATCCCGCACGCGCACGTCGAGGAGCTGCTGGACCGGATCTCCCAGGTCCACCCCGACAAGCAGGTGGCCAAGGCGGCGCGAAGGGCGCTGTTCAAGGCCCGCTCCGCCAGTCAGTGACGTTTCCGGGAAACGCCGTCTGCCCAAGCAACAGGGCAGGCGGCGTTTTCTGGCATATGCCCCGAAATGCGAAAAGACCCGGTCGGCAGACCGGGTCTTCATGAAAGGTGGTAGTCCCGACCGGATTCGAACCGGCGCTACCGCCTTGAGAGGGCGGCGTCCTGGGCCACTAGACGACGGGACCTTCGTGAGCTTGCGACAGTGGTAGTCCCGACCGGATTCGAACCGGCGCTACCGCCTTGAGAGGGCGGCGTCCTGGGCCACTAGACGACGGGACCTTCGTGAGCTTGCGACAG